>NZ_JAMAUS010000002.1:0-576668 GCF_023714195.1 Brevibacillus sp. MER 51
CCAGTGTGGCCGGTCACCCTCTCAGGTCGGCTACGCATCGTCGCCTTGGTAGGCCGTTACCCCACCAACTAGCTAATGCGCCGCAGGCCCATCTCCCAGTGATAGCCGAAGCCATCTTTTCTTTTCGGATCATGCGATCCAAAAACCTATCCGGTATTAGCATAAGTTTCCCTATGTTATCCCAGTCTGAGAGGCAGGTTGCCTACGTGTTACTCACCCGTCCGCCGCTAGCCTCCGAAGAGACTCGCTCGACTTGCATGTATTAGGCACGCCGCCAGCGTTCGTCCTGAGCCAGGATCAAACTCTCCAATAAAGTTTGAAGATGAATCTGACTTCAAGTAAAACACAAGCTTATTTTCACAGATTAATTCTATTCCGGTTTTCAAGGAGCATTTCATTCTATCTGCGCCTCAAGCAGAGGCGACGTTTTTTAATATAGCATAGACTAAAACCTAATGCAATAGGGAAAACTAAATAAGTTTAAAAAATGACGCCAAAACAAAGGAAGTGAATAAGGTGCGTGTGGTTAGTTACAACATTCATAGCGGACGTGACCTCTGGTGGCGAAAACGTCTGAACGAAATGACTCTGACTTTAAAGGACTTGCAACCAGATATCATCGGCCTTCAGGAAGTTCATCAGAACGGGAAGTACGGGTATCAAGCGAGCTATATCGCTGATCAATTACAATATCATCTAGCCTTCTCCCCTTCGATCTCGATAGGAGATGGGTATTACGGCAATGCGCTGCTATCGAAATATGCGCTTGAAAATGTAGACGCTATCGTTTTACCTGCCAGAAAAGAACAACGCACCCTCCTGTATGCATCCTTCCAAGGATTCGGCCGTACGATTACGCTTTGCGTTACACACTGCAGCTTAAATCAAGTAAGCAGACTGGCCCAGCTACAGCTCATGTCGTCATTGATACAGCAACACGCAAAAGCCCCATTCCTCCTAATGGGGGATTTTAACGCGAGTAATGTGTCCTTTACTCCACACCTGATGGACTGTGCTACTGTCTCAGGTCAGGAAAAAAAGCCAACGCTTCCTGCCTTCCGCCGACGTTTGGACTATATTTTCGCTTCCCATCACTGGAATATTGAGCATTACGAGCTGCTACCTGTCAATTGGTCCGATCATGTCCCGGTCATTGTGGATTTGAGTTTGACAGAATCCCCAGCTCACGGAGAATAAAGTCTTTGACATCTACGAGTCTTGCTGGAAGTGGAAACATCTCTGAAGCACCTGCAATTACTAACGGAATTAGCGAATCTTGCTTATGCAGTGATCCGTGACTTCCTCCACCTAAATGCGTGGGAGCACATTCCGATAAAAATTCATAGCTCTTGGCCGCAGTAACAACTACCACGTCACCGGTCTGCGAGAACAATGCCCCGTATAGTCGAGAAAAAGCATCCGGGTATGTATCAAAAGAAAGACTTTCTCCATCATATTGCACATCCAACACGGAAACGTCCCCTTCAACTGACCAAGAAGAACCGTACGCATCTTGATACTCCCCGTTTCGCCAAAAACACATTTCCTGTTGTGTTCCTCCCCGACGCACCTTTACCTTCTCGCCCTCTTTCCAAGCAATCAAATCAATTCTTTCTTCCACACTAACCGCTTTTACAATAGAAAGCGGATCTGTCTCATTCACTGGATACAAGTAAGTCATACGCTCATTATTGCAAATGACCACTTCCACTTCTGATGTCACATCAGTACCAAGCGCATGGATCGAAAAATTCGCCAAAAGACGATCCAGCGGTATATTGTGGTCCTCACTTTCTCCGATGACGGTCTGTCCATGATCACTAATCAGAATGCATACATTTCTCTCAAGCATTTGCTCCCATGATGCGAAGCTATCCAACAAACGAGCCAACTGCTTGTCTACATCTGCCAAGTGCTGTACGGCATCCTCCGGGGAATTATGGAGTTTATGATCATTTTCCGGCAGATAGACCAGCGTAAAATGTGGCTGCTGACCGCTGCGAATCACCTCAATCATAACATCGATTGCATACGTATCATTAATTCCGTAGCCTTCCAAAGCCGATTGGGAGAAATCCCACGGGACGGTACGAAATAACGCCGGGCTCACCAGTGTCCCCATACTCATGATCGTTGGACCACTCATTTTTTCGCGCAGGGAAAAGGATGTAATTGTATCCAGCAAGGTCGGCATTTTCACCTTATGCTGCTTATGTCCGCGGTGGGCGATCACATTGATGGAACCGGATACGAGATTGTTTTCTTCCAGTACCTCATGAATAGTTTTTACATCCTTGCTCAGATGACGTTCGTTCAAATCAAAAAGGACGTTTCCCGCACAGCTCGAAATGCCTATTTTTCGGATTGAAGCGGCCCCATTAATATAATTCACCATTTTTTTCTGTTCGGCATCATACCAAACTAACCCCGGCACTTTGTGCTGATCGGGATAAACCCCCGTAATGAGGGAGCAATCTATCGAAGCCGTCATTGTAGGGAACACGGTCACACAATCTGGTATGTACTGGCTATGCTCCATGAAAAACCGAAGTGCCGGTGCTTTATTGGCAGCAATGCATCGCTCCAGAACATCAGGCATCATGGAGTCGATCAGGAAAAGTATGACCTTTTTCATTCGGCTGCCACCCTTCTCGTCGTAATAGTCATAGTCGCACTTGATAGTGTTCGAATTTGCATGACCGAGTATACGCCTGAAAAAGAAAAAGCCCCCGTTCGCCAATAGCGACAGGGGACCATGCTCACGAAGTAAATGTGAGGATGTTGACACCATTTTTCGTTTGCAGCTTCAGTGCAGGATACTTCTTCAAAAACGGAGCTAGTGCTACGTAATCTTTTTCCCCAATGGACGAATCCCCCAGCAAATGCGATAGTACAGCAGCTCGAATTTGCAGCCCTTGAGGCGTTTGTTTAAAGAGAGGATCCACCGTCGGGAAAGGAATTCCATTGATGACTGTATCGCCTTCTGCGTCACTCAGTTCCCACGTATTGACCTTTAATGAATGGAGGGCTTCAACCACTTGTGCTCCATAATCCTCCACAACCATATCAGGTTGAAGGCCTACGTGATTCACCACAGTATGTTTAGGCGTAAAATATTCGTTCAGTGTTAGCTTCAGTGCATCACCGTCCGATAACGGAATAACTTGTTGGGCACTTCCTTTTCCAAATGTTTTGGTACCCACAAGCTTGGCGATGCCATGATCACGCAGCGCACCCGACAACAGCTCAGATGCAGAAGCTGTTCCACCGTTTACCAAAATTCGCACAGGAATGCCGATATCCTGTCCATTTCGTACCCACGTCTCTACCTCTACCCCATTGCGATTCGTGGTATACATGAGCAAGCCTTCTTCCATAAAGAGGCTCGCGATATCCCGCGCTGTGGACAAGTATCCCCCGCCATTATCCCGCAGGTCTAACACCAACCCGGACAACGGCTTTTGTACACGGGAAAGTTCAGCAAGCTTATCCCTTACCTGGATAGCTCCTTCTGATCCGAATGTTTCAAGACTGATATAGCCAACCGCGCCTTTCGTAAACATCTGTCCTTCCGCTTCCGGCAAGGTCATGGAGACACGCTTCAACTTTACCTGGTGCTCCCGTTTGTCAGATGGACGATATACTGTAAGAACGGCTTCAGTCCCTTCGTTGCCCTTCAAATAAGCATACGCTTCTTCAAAAGTCTTTCCGACCAACGAGGTCTCATTGACTTTGATCAATTGATCGCCTCGTTGCAAAGAAGATGCGGCTGCTGGAGAATTCGGAACGATTTCACGGATGATAATATGATCATTTTGACGCCGCAGACGAAAGCCAAATCCAACGAATTGATTTTCAACGTCAGATTGAAACAGACGCAATTCATCTTGGGTAAAAAATACGCTGTGTGGGTCATTGAGCGTGGAAAGCATTCCATCAATCGCCCAAGTGTTCATCGTCGGCGTATCAAACCCGCCTTTCTTCTGCCATTCTTCGAGCCTCAATTCCAACTCATCCCAGGTGTCATCTTCTTCTGAAAATTTGAACTGAAGCTGTTTTTTCTCTTTGGCCTGCTCACTGACCACCTCTAAAGCTCCTTTTACCAATTGTTTGGCTGTCGGTTTGCTCAAGTGGCTTTCTATGACATGCTGGAACACTTCTTCTGTTTCCTCGAAAGGATACTCTGCCGCTTGCACGGGAAGAACAGTTGTGAATAGCAGTACTGTTGCTACTGCCCATTGACTAAATCGTTTCATGGCGCCACCCCTTTTCGAACATCATCAGGTATCGAGAATTCAACATTGCTTGTAAAGTCATACTGGTCGGTACCCGAATAGGCTACGTATTCGTCGCCCTCATAAATTTCTTCATAACGCCATGTATGTTTGACAATCTGGTCGCTAGCTCGATCAATATAATACTTGTTCATGAACAAGGGAACCTCTTTCACTTTTCCTTGTCCGAGCATAACCTTCTTTGATTTCTCTACCAGCATAGAGCCCGGAATCCACTCCGTAATGACGTCGTACTTCCCGTATGATTGTTTGTAGTAGCGTGCATGAAGCTCCTTGGCCCGATCAGCTACCTTGACAGCACCAACCCACTCGTGCAAGAAGTCAACTTTGTCCGTTTTGCTCTTGTCCCATGTCTGCCGATCCGTATCATACGAGTATTGCGTGTTTGTTTTCCCATCTGTATAGGAGAGCAGCTTGTCTGATATTAGTTTTTGCGGAGATTGATAAAAGCCGGATATTCTGCTTATTTGTTTTTCCTTGTTAACATCCTGCGTATAGGAGAACGTCAATCCACTCAATACCGCTTCACCCTTCACTTGGTAGGTGTCGGCATTATCCAACAGGCGCAAAGAGTATCCCAAATCAGAAATAATAGCTGGCTGATCTTTTAAAGATGCGAACTCTTGACGCAACATTTTGTGCAGCTGATTCATTCTGCTGTCTGACGATTTCGGTTTCATCGTAGCAAGAACTTCTTCTGCTTCCTGCATGCGTCCTTCCTGCAAATAATAATAGGAAGTATTCAACAATGCCTCCGGGCTCCTGTCGGCAAATCGCTTGTAACGTGCCATCGCCAGGTCTCCCTGACCACTCCTGATTTCCATTGCCCCCAAATACATGGCGAGCGATTCCCATTCTTTGGAATCTTGCTTCACTTTTTGTTCATAAGCACCAAGTCGGTCGAGCACTTTTTTGTATTGGCTTTGATCCTTGTTCCCTAGCTGCAAGGAAATATCATACACATTGGCACTCAACAGCCCGAGTGTGTCCGGGAGAATGATTTTGTCTTCGAAGTAAGCATCGATAGCAAGAAAAGCTTCCTCCAGATTGGTTTCAATCGGTGTTTCAGGATTCCAGCTCAATAAATAGTGAACACCAACTTGATTAGGGAAGGAGGAATCCGCCAGCATTCGTAACTGTTCGAAGGTCTCTTCACTATCATTTCTACTGCGAATAGCGGCAGCCGCATCTACATAAATCTGTTCTTCTGTTGTTTTGGGATCTGTATAGGTTGCGAATAACGGCAATACCTCATCGATATCCGGGACCATGGGGAACTTTTTCCCGTCGTAATCCAGCAGAGGCATGATTCCATCCTGAAGGAAATAATCCACCATGCGATCAGCAGCGACTGCAGCATCTCCCCGCTTCACCCGATCCGTTTTTTCTCCCTTTAGCCATCCCCAGGAACTCACTTCTTCCCAAGCATTTTTACTATCTGGAGACATCGTGAACATTTGCAATATCTTGGCAGCTTCTTCGTTGGTGATTGGTTGATTCGGATTCATCATCTCACCAGGAAAAATATACTGAATCGCATTTGGACCGTACAGTCTATCCAAGATCGTGGAGATGCGCAACGTCGGTTTGTACATCCAAGTCAGGCGATCAACATCTTTATACGGCAAATACGGTTCCTGAAAACCTTCTGCCCGTGCCCACTCCGAATGCTCGGATAAGAAAGTAAGGGGATAGATCTGATACTGCCCGCCGTAATAAAGACGATCGACCATGACAAGAAATTCCGCACGCGTCATGTCACGATTTGGGTAAAACTTCGGAACATTGGGACCAACCTCAAACAAACCGAGCTGCACACCTTGAATGATTGCTTTTCTCGCCCAGTGCTTGCTGATGTCATTGTATGGCAATAAGCCCCCAGCCGCTGATGCGACGCCGGGGGAGAGTAAGCTTAATGTCAGTAATCCACAAGAAATCGTCCGGATTAGTTTTTGCACATAAAATCCTCCTACACTTCATCTGGCAGGCAACAAAAGGTTGGTCCTGCTACGTCTTAAACAAACTGGAACGGATCTGTGTGCACGCGCGAAGGAATAACCTCTGTCTCATAACCATTTGCCTGCAACTTCTCAAGCAAGATGGTTGCCAGCTTTTCCTTCATGATTTTTTCGATATTGTGACCAGCATCTACGATCGACAAGCCTTCCGCTTGCGCATCGTGTGCGGTGTGATAACCAATGTCTCCTGTTAAATAAACATCCGCGCCTTTAAAAATGGCTTTGGAAACAAAGGAGCTGCCGTCTCCACCTACTACCGCTACTTTTTTGACTGTCGCATCCAAGTCACCAACTACGCGAAGACCATGTAGGGCAAACCGTTCTTTGACGAGCAAAGCAAACTCACGGAGCGTCAGTGGTGTAGGCAGACTGCCGATACGCCCAATTCCGTACACAGTTCCTGATTGCTCTAGTGGAATGATGTCATAGGCGACTTCTTCGTAGGGATGGGCAGCAAGCATTGCTTTAACCACAGCCGATTGCCTGGACGCAGGAACAATCATCTCGATGCGAACTTCCTCTACTTTTTCCAGTTGACCTCTCGAACCGATATGGGGATTCGTTCCTTCCCCTGGCAAAAAGGTTCCAGTGCCTTCTGTCTGAAAAGAACAGTGGCTATAGTTTCCTACATGCCCGGCACCCGCTTCAGCAAGTGCAGAAAACACTGCTTCCTTATGGGTAGCAGGTACGAATACGACGAGCTTCTTCCAAGCCTCTCGTGAAAGAACATCCAGTACATCTACGTCAGTGAGTCCAACCGCTTCTGCAAGCCAATCGTTCATTCCCCCGTACGCAACATCCAAATTGGTATGGGCTGTATATACCGCAATGTCATGCTTGATCAGCTTTTCGAACACGCGTCCTGCGGCGAGATCCGTCCTCAGGTGTTTCAGTGGTCGATATATGACGGCGTGGTGAGCCACAATCAGGTCGACACCCTCTGCAATTGCTTCATCCACCACAGATTCCAGTACGTCTAATGCGATCATCACTTTTTTTACCTTTTTTTGCAAGGTGCCTACATGAAGACCAATCTTGTCGCCTTCCATCGCCAACGATTTAGGTGCCAGACGTTCTATATATTGAATTACTGTTTGTCCGTGCGCAAGCATGCGATCACCTCATCGATCCATTTTACTTCTGCTTCGATTTCTTTTATTCGTTCTGCTGCTTCCGGCTTGTCCGAACGCTTTAATTGAACGATGATCTTTTGCCATTTTTCATGCTCATGCAGCCACTTCTCTTGTAATACCTCTGATTTTTCCATCCAAAGAAATGGACCAATGCGCAGGAGCTCTTGCTGTGTACGATCTTTGCCCTCATAAGGCAAGGTAGGATTGCCTCGTTCTGCGACGAGAATCTCATAAATCACGCCGTCTTCCTGCAAAATGGACTCGGCAATTAACTGCCAACCGTTCTCTATCATCCACAGGCGAACCGCTTCTTCTCCTACGTTTGGTTGCAGAATCAGGCGTTGCACGCCTTCCAGTTTGTCTTTTCCTGCTTCCAAAATGGAAACGATCAATTGTCCGCCCATCCCAGCAATGCAGATCACATCTGCTTCGCCTGGTTGTAATACCGCGAGCCCGTTTCCTTTACGCACCGAAGCGCGGTCTTTTACCTGCAATGTATGTATTTGTTTTTGTGCCGCTTGAAAAGGCCCTTCATTCAATTCGCCTGCGATTACGAAAGAAGCAATTCCTTTTACAAGCAAATAAGAAGCCAACAACGCATGATCCGACCCGATGTCGGCGACGCGGGCTCCTTCTGGACAATAGCGGGCAATCGTTTGTAGCCGCTTGGATATTGATACTGATGTCATCTGTATACTCACCTTCCGTTGCCTCTATTCTACCCTATTTGGCAGCAATTGCGAAATGCTAAATCCCTAACAGATGCTCAGAAAGAACGACAAAATCCTCGCTATTGCACCCAACAAAAGATATGGCAACTAAGGGGGAACTATGTGTGACAGTCAGGAAGCTTCAGGTGACTGTTACGTTGGATGTAATGTTCGGAATTACAAGCGATTTTTTTAAATATGGTATTGTTTTTTGGTATTTTATGTAATTTAACTTAATTTTTATTAAATTGTGAACTTTATTTTAATAAATAAATATTTACAAATTTTTTACAGATATGTATATTAACGCCATGAACATCACGAACTACATAAACAAAATATCTTTAAGGAGGAGAACAGTATGAAAAAAAGAACCGGCAAGTGGTGGGGAATGGGATTACTCTCATCGGCGCTAGTGATGAGTGTCTTCACAGGTGTGGGGGCAGCAAGTAACGATTCATTCAATGAATTTGGAACTGAACGGATATTAATTCAGTCAGATTCGGATCTGAGAACCGGTTATTTTGCTGGACCTTTGGAAGTACGCCATGATTTTGGCGAAGATGGCTTTACCCTCGATGTAAATAGCGATCAACTTGACCAACTGAAAAGCGATCCCAATGTAAAAATTACAGTATTGCAAAAATTAAAGATCGCTGAGTATATAGAAGAAGATCAGGCAAGCGAGCCAGAGTTCTCTCCTGCGGCAGTCGTTCCGTGGGGAATTAAAGCAATCTATAAGAACCAGTCCCTCTCCTCTACGACTGGCGGTGCAGATGTTCGTGTTGCAGTTCTGGATACTGGCGTGTATACGCAACATCCGGACCTAACCGCTAACGCAGAGCAATGCAACGATTTCACGCAAGCTTCTTCTCCTGTTGTTACCGGCGCTTGCAATGATGCGCATGGTCATGGAACACACGTCGCCGGGACTGTTCTCGCTAACGGCGGTGGTGGCGCAGGTATTTATGGTGTAGCGCCAGATGCAAAGCTATGGGCATATAAAGTATTGGATGACTCCGGCTCCGGCTATGAGGATGACATTGCCTATGCTATTCGTTATGCTGCTGACCAGTCCGCTCAATTAGGCGTGAAAACGATCGTCTCTATGTCTCTTGGCTCTAGCGGTAAGAGCACCCTTATGGAAAGTGCCATCACGTATGCAAACCAAAAAGGTGTATTAGTCGTCGCTGCGGCTGGTAACTCCGGACCGACAGTGAATAGCATTGGCTACCCTGGAGCATTAGTGAATACAGTAGCCGTAGCAGCGTTAGAGAATGTTCAACAAAACGGTACCTACCGTGTGGCTGACTTCTCTTCTCGTGGCAAGAGCGGGCAGGCGGGAGACTACGTGATTCAAGAGCGCGATGTGGAAGTATCAGCACCAGGACGCGCTATTCAGTCTACATGGAATAACGGAGGCTATAATTCTATCAGCGGAACCTCCATGGCAACTCCACACATTTCAGGTTTGGCTGCAAAAATCTGGGCTTCCAATCCATCCTGGAGCTCTCAAAATGTTCGCGTGGAATTGCAAAAACGCGCGAAAGGAAATGACATCAAAGGTGGCTCCAACGCTGCTTTAGGAGACGATATTGCTAGTGGATTTGGATTCCCAACTGTACAGCCTGGCGATCAATAAAAAGTAAAAAACAAAAAAAGAGCCATGGCTGTCAGTTAACACTGGCAGTCATGCTCTTTGTTCTCAAACACAAAAAGGTTAGCAACCGATTTCTCTTGCGATGACATTACGCAGAATCTCTGAAGTCCCCTCTCCGATCTCTAACAGTCGGGCATCGCGGAAAAATCGTTCTACCTGATACTCCCGCATATACCCATAGCCGCCGTGAATCTGAATAGCCTGATGAGTAGCAGACATGGCAATCTCCGAAGCATACAATTTTGCCATTGCCGCTTCTTTCGTAAATTTGCGACCATGATCCTTCAGCCACGCTGCTTTATACACCATCGTTCTCGCCAGCTCTATTTGCATCGCCATATCCGCCAGCTTGTGCTGAATCGCTTGAAAATGACTCAAGGAATTCCCAAAAGCTGTACGCTGCTTCGAGTATTGCAGTGCCTTGTCGTAGGCAGCCTGAGCAATTCCTACTGCCATCGCTCCGATCCCAATTCGCCCACCATCAAGTGTAATGAGGAACTGCTTGAAGCCTTCGCCCCGCTTCCCAAGGACGTTTTCCTCTGGCACCCTCACATTTTCAAGAACGAGTTCGGTCGTATTAGAGCTGTGCAATCCGAGCTTTTCATAATTCGCCAGTACTTGAAAACCCGGTGCATCTGTCGGAACGATAAAAGCAGTAATACCACGTGAGCCCTGATCTTTGTCAGTCACGGCTGTCAAGGCGAGAAATGAAGCATAGGAGGCATTGGTTATGAAGCATTTGGAGCCGTTAATCGTCCACTCCCCGTCAGCCAAGACCGCATTCGTTTTCGTTCCACCTGCGTCAGATCCTGCATTCGGTTCCGTCAAGCCAAATGCGCCAAAGCTCTCGCCGGAACAGATTTTGCTTAAGTAGTTCAGCTTTTGCTCTTCCGTTCCAAACAAAGCCAGTGGAGCGCCACCTAACGAGATATGCGCCGAATACGTGATTCCTGTAGAACCACATGCACGACTTAGCTCTTCTACAACGATTGCAAAACTCGTGGAATCAGCTCCCGCACCCCCGTATTTTTCAGGGAAGGGAAGACCCATCAAGTTCAGCTCGCTCATCTGCTTGAATATTTCGACAGGAAATTGTTTAGTTTGATCGCGTTCATCTGCTCCTGGTGCCACTACCTCATCAGCAAATTCGCGTATCATTTTTTTCAACATTTGTTGTTCTGAAGTCAAATCGAAGTTCATAATCGCTGCCCCCTTGAAAACGCTTTAGTTAAGAACTATCAAGAAACACACAATTTTGACTGAGCGTTTGTTCAGAATACTCTTACCATTATACACCACGATTTTGGATTCATGTGGTAATTTCTAAAAAAAAACACGCCTAAGATCGGCGTGCTCCTAATAAAATCGCTCCCAAAAAAGATACAGATGCTGCTATGAATCCGATGCTGTATGTATGTACACCCATAAATTTGGCTACTGTTTCTCCACCCAGAAAAAAAGCCGCCAGCAAAATACCGATTAATACTTTCCACTTGTTGTTCATCTATTCACCCCGTTTGCGCTCTTCTGAAATTGTAACAAATAAGCAGCGAGAGGAAAACGAGTCTTACAGCCGCAACCACGCATACCAATATCCACGCGTGAAGAAAAACAAAATGGACGCGATGAACACCTTGATGAACAACAGCAATTGAATCATATCCCGCTTCGCTGCTGGAATATACAGAGCCTGTATCTCTGCACCAAAGAAAAAGGCAAGTCCACATACGGCAAATACTCCCGCCCATTTCGAATTAGCCTTATTCATCAAGAAGCCCATACCCGTGAGCAAGCACGCAAGCGGTACCCAGTACAACTCCGATGTCCACCAAGTATAGTCTATCCCTACCCGATGAACGGTTGTAATGCCATACAAGATGGCCAAACCCAGTAACCCTGCATAGAGCAAATAAGCATAACCAAAAACAATAGCACTGATGCACAGTAACATGCAAACAAAGCCTAAATAGAACAGAACGAACGGCATGCTACCATCCAATTTTTGGATACAATAAACGCCTCCCGCGATCAAGATCAGAAAAGACAAAGCCAGGAATAAATGCGTCAATGGCGGGGCCGACCTTCGATATACGAGTCCCAGAATATAGAAAACGAGTGCGAAACAGGCAAAGATGGTAATTTGCATTGGGGTTTGAAAACGGTTAAAATGAAAAGCAAGTAAGATCAAACCAGCAATGACAAAGGCACCAAGGAGCCATGCCACTACCATTTTCCCCGTCACTGGAGAGACAGTTCTAGGTGCATATGTATTTGTGACAGATGATGTTGAATTGACTTTTCCTGACAGCACACCCGGTGCCGTTCCCATTCGCTCATTCCCGCCTGCGGACGCCGGTGTATTTGGCCGATCCCCTTCTGTATACAGGTTTAACAAGAAGATGCAGTAATGTTCAGGCAGTAAATGGTTGCGCCGCCAGTTTTCAATTTCGGCGATGATCGTGCGCTTGCGCTGGTCGTCCAACGCGGCCCCTCCTAACTACGACAAAAAGTGTTTTCCTTCATGAATAAGAAAAGCCTACGTCGGCTAACGTAGGCCACATACTTCTTATATCGGTTATTCCAAGAAATCTTTTAAGCGTTTACTTCTACTCGGATGACGCAATTTGCGAAGAGCTTTTGCTTCAATCTGACGAATCCGTTCACGGGTTACGCCAAACACTTTGCCTACTTCTTCTAACGTCCGTGTACGTCCGTCATCTAGCCCAAAACGCAGACGCAGTACATTCTCTTCCCGGTCTGTTAATGTATCCAAAACGTCTTCCAACTGTTCTTTCAAAAGTTCATAGGCAGCGGCATCAGATGGCTCCAATGCATCCTGATCCTCAATGAAATCACCTAAGTGGGAATCGTCTTCTTCCCCAATTGGAGTCTCCAGGGATACTGGTTCTTGAGCAATCTTCATGATTTCCCGAACTTTTTCCGGAGTAAGATCCATTTTTTCAGCGATTTCTTCTGGCATAGGTTCACGACCTAGCTCTTGCAGAAGCTGACGGGAAACGCGGATTAATTTATTGATCGTTTCCACCATGTGAACCGGAATCCGGATCGTTCTAGCCTGGTCTGCAATAGCACGGGTAATCGCTTGGCGAATCCACCAGGTCGCATACGTACTGAACTTGTAGCCTTTGCGATAGTCAAACTTTTCCACCGCTTTAATCAGGCCCATGTTCCCTTCTTGAATCAAGTCGAGGAATAGCATACCGCGTCCTACATAACGCTTCGCGATCGATACAACCAATCGCAAGTTCGCCTCAGCCAAACGTCTTTTGGCTTCCTCATCACCTTGTTCAATTCGCTGTGCCAGTTTAATCTCCTCTTCTGCGGAGAGCAGAGGAACTCGACCAATTTCCTTCAGATACATCCGTACAGGGTCATTGATCTTGATTCCAGGCGGAACGGAGAGATCGTCAAAATCAAATTCTTCGTTGTCCTCGTCCTTGATGATCATTTGATCGACTTCATCATCGTCATCTTCATTCTCATTGTTGTTAATCTCAATGCCTTGATCACCAAGATATTCAAAAAACTCATCCATTTGATCAGAATCCTGCTCAAAACCTGCCAGGCGATCCGTAATTTCTTTATACGACAACACGCCGCGTTTCTTGCCTAATTCGACCAACTGTTCCTTCACTTGTTCGATGGACATTGCTTCCATGTCGGAAGTGATATTTTGCTTGTTCATCTACTTTCCCTCCTTCCCCGGGAATGATCTGAAGCTACCCTTCTTTTAAAGCATTTTCCAATTCAAGAATCTTCATCCCTGTAACGGCTGCTTGAAGTTCAAGTTGTTTGCGCGCATCCTCGCTGTCCGCTGCGGCCGCTTGGAGGTGTAAGCTCCGCTGCTCATCGCGCAATCGTTCCAACTCGGCACGCTTCGGGTAGTTATTCACTTGTTTGATGTAGTCACCGATCTCCAACTCAGATACGTCGTTGTTGCACTCCATCATGGCCAATCCCGAGGCTAATTGCTTTAACAAATCGTCTTGCACATAATGTATAAACTTTCCAGGGTCTTCCGGGTTTCCCTCTGCATAGTAGGCGTACAGGTAGGCAGCCAGCGCATCGTGTTCATCCACCTGAAAGTGGGCGCTGCACTCTTGTTGGACGCGGGCAGCGATTTCTACGTTCCGCATCATGTAGTAAAGCAGCATGCGCTCAGCCGTGTGATAAGCGGGTGGCAGTGATTTCGCGAGCGTAACTTTGCCATTATTTATACTATTATTCCATGCTGGCGTCACTTTATCCCTTTGGCGCTCACTTTTTTGCTGATTGTAGGCGCGTTTGGACTCCCATTTGAGATCACCGAGAGTAAGGGAGTATTCTTCAGCCAATTGCCGTTGGTACATGTCCCGTTCCACCGGGCTGCTAAGCTCGTTGATGATCTCGACCGCCTTCGCGATTAAGCGGGCTTTGTCCGTCTCATCTTTTATTACGAACTGACTGCGCAAATGTTTCAGACGGAAAGCCGTAATCGGCATCGCCTGTAACAATACCTGCTGGGAAAAAGCTTCAGCCCCATGCTGTCGGATGTAATCATCCGGGTCCACTCCTTGTGGAAGTGGAGCTACTCGAACGATCAAACCGGCTTGCTGCAAAACGTGAATCGCTTTGCTCGTTGCTTCTTGTCCTGCAGCATCTCCGTCATAACAAAGTACGACTGACTCTGTATTGCGACGAAGAATTCTGGCCTGCTGCTCCGTCAAGGCTGTTCCCAAAGTGGCAATACCTTGCATAAAACCCGCCTGCCATGCCGATATGACATCGACATATCCTTCAAACAACAGCGCCTCTTTTCTCTTTCTAATAATGGGGCGCGCACGATGAAGATTAAACAGCGTAGCACTTTTGTTGAACAAAAGGCTTTCCGGGCTATTCAGATACTTGGGTTGAGACTTTTGGTTGGAATTGGGCTTCGATCCTTGCAGTAAGCGCCCTCCAAATCCGATGACGTTACCTTGGGAATCCTGAATCGGAAACATGATGCGACCTCGAAAGCGATCAAAGATTTTTCCTGCATCGCTCCTGGCCAAAAGCCCTGCTTCCACCATCAATTCCTGTGAAAATCCCCGCTTTGTCAACTGCTGCGTCACGAAATCCCAGGAATCCGGGGCGAATCCGATTTGGTATTCGGCTATTGTCGCCTCAGACATTCCGCGCTTTGCGAGATACTTCATCGCTTCTGCGCCATAGGGGGTTTTCGTTAGCACGTAGTGGTAGAGGCGTGAAACGAACGTATGCGCTTCCTGCATCGCATGCTTCATCCGTTTTTCAGGTGAATCCTCTACTTGCTGCGGCTGGGGCACAGCTATTCCGGCACGCTCCGCCAATTTGTGCAGTGCCTCTGGAAAAGTCAATTGCTCCAGTTTCATTAAAAAGGAAAAGATATCCCCACCTGCTCCACAGCCAAAGCAATGAAAAAACTGTCGCTCTGCATTTACGTTGAAGGAAGGGCTCTTTTCAGAGTGAAACGGACATAGACCGAGAAATGCACGACCGCTTTTTCTCAGTTGAACGTACTCTCCTACAACGTCTACGATGTCGACAGCGGCACGCACTTGATTTACAAATTCATCTGAAGTGGGACCAGTCATGTCTTTCCACCTTTATAAGGAGAATCGCACGTGAGAATATTTAGTTCGTCAAAATTCGTCAATTTCCTTCTTTGCATCAAACTTCTTTTCTTCTTTTCTACTTTTCCACATTTCTTAGGGCAATAAACGCTGAGAAACTCACGGATGATAAGTATCCCGGCTAATTGATTTTCTACAAAAAACGCCAAAATCCTTCTTTTGGCCTATTTCCTTTCATTGCGGAGATTGTTTTTTCGAATCATCTCCAAAATGATGTTTGCCGTTTCTTCTACTGCCTTGTTGGAAACATCGATAACAGTACATCCGAGGCGCTCAATAATCCGTTTGGAATAAGCCAGTTCTTCGGCAATCCGCTCGAGATTGGCGTAATTTGCTTGTGCAGTCAATCCCAGTGCCTTCAGACGCTCTGTCCGAATGCCGTTCAATTGCTCCGGATTGATGGTAAGACCGATACACCGCTCTACTGGCAGTTGGAACAATTCTTCCGGTGGCTCTACCTCCGGGACAAGCGGAACATTGGCAACCTTAAGTCGTTTGTTAGCCAAATACATGGAAAGAGGCGTCTTGGAAGTACGCGAAACGCCAATCAAAACCACATCTGCTCGCAACAGGCCGCGTGGGTCCCGACCATCGTCGTATTTGACGGCAAACTCGATGGCGTCTACTTTGCGGAAATACTCTTCATCCAGGCGGCGTACCAAGCCCGGTTTTCCTGTTGGCGGCTCTTTCAACATGCCCTGCAATGTATTCATCAAAGGCCCCATAACATCAAGAGCCGGAATTCCGTGAAGAGCAGCTTGTTTTGTAATATACGCATTCAGCTCCGGAATGACCAGAGTAAATACGATCATTGCCCCCGATTCTTTTGCCGAAGCAATGATTTCGTCAATCGATTCCTTGTCTTCAATATACGGATACTTTTGTACATCAAACAAAAAACGATCAAACTGACTAGCTCCTGCGCGAACGACAAGTTCGGCCGTTTCGCCGATGGAGTCTGAGACTACATAGATGAGCTGTCCTCGCTGATTACCTTGCATCGCTTCTCCTCCTACACTTTCGGTTCGCTACCCAATTCTACAAATGCTTTCGCGATCGTCGTCTTGGTGACGCGCCCCAACAGCTCCATATGCTTCGGATCTTCCTCGCTCGGCCTCACGACAGGCAGAGAATCGATCTGAAAATCAATCAGCTTTTTGGCGGCTGCGTACAAGGTCTCATCAGGTGCACATGTAATGATATTCGGCATCCTAGACATGATAATGCTGACCGGCACATCCTCCAGCGTCTTATTCCCTAAAGAAGCCCGCAGGAGGTCTTTTCGAGAGATCACGCCAGCCAAGTATCCTTTTTGATTGACGACGAATAACGTGCCAACATCCTCCAAAAAGAGGGTAACGATAGCGTCGTAAGCCGAGGCGGATTCGGAAACCACAATCGGTACCGCCTTGTAGTCATTGACGAGAAGCTTGTGAAGCCGTTCACTTATGACTGAGCTTGCGGGTCTGCCGGCATAAAAATACCCGACGCGAGGTCTGGCTTCTAAATATCCTGACATTGTGAGGATGGATAAATCAGGGCGCAGCGTCGCGCGAGTCAAATTCAGTCGCTCCGCGATATGTTCTCCTGTTATCGGTCCGTCATCCTTCACTATCTGTAAGATGTGCTCTTGTCGTTTGGTAAGCTCGATGACCAATCACCCCGGTTCTGTCTTTACCTCTTCCTAGTATTACTCTATTCGACGGGATATTCCTTCTTTCACGCGGAAAAAAGGTGCCCCCGCCTGATTTTCAGACGAAGGCACCGGTTTTATTTTGTTTACGCGAATACAACTTTGGAAAAATCCGCATATCGATAAAGCACACGAGAAAGTTGCAAGAGAAGCCCCAGACGATTCGCACGAACTGCCTGATCTTCTGCCATGACCATTACTTTATCAAAAAATGCGTTGATCGGCTGGCGCAAGGTTGACAAGGTTGCGAGCACCTTCTCTTGATCCTTCAGACTGTCTACGTCCTTCTGAACAGCTTGGAATGCCTGATACAAGGCACGCTCCACATCTTCAGCGAACAGAGCTTCACTGACCTGGTCTGCTTCCGCTTTTTGCGCCAGGTTGTTCACCCGGTTAAACTGCTCCACAATCAGCTTGAATTCTTCTGTTTGTACCGCTCCCATCAGTGCTTTTGCTTTTGCCAGCACCTCTGGAACCAGTGTCAGGTCGGCAGCAAGAACGGCGTCGATGACATCGTAACGAACGCCATGATCCTGCAAGACATTTTTCAGACGGAGTGCGAAGAAGTCTACGAGGTCTTTTTTCACGTCTTCTGCCACTCTCTTGTTTACGCCTTGTGCTACATAGCCTTCCATCGCAGCATTCCACAGATCAGCAAGAGAAATTTGCCAGTCGCGCTCAACCAAAATCGTAACGATTCCCGCTGCCATACGGCGCAGACCATACGGGTCCTGAGAGCCAGTAGGCACAATACCGATAGAGAAGCAGCCTACGATCGTGTCCATCTTGTCAGCCAAACTGACGATAGCGCCTTGAGCAGAAGCAGGCATTTTGTCCCCTGCAAAACGCGGGAGGTAATGCTCAAATACACCACTCGCAACGAGGTCGGACTCACCCGCTTTGCGCGCATAATCTTCACCCATGATCCCTTGCAGTTCAGGGAACTCGCCTACCATGTTGGTAACGAGGTCAAATTTTGCGATTTCGGCAATGCGGTCTACTTGTTTGGTTTCTTCCGCGCTCACACCCAGCTTGCTTGCCATTTGCGCAGCGGTTTTGCGTACACGGCGAACTTTATCACCGATTGTTCCCAGCTCTTCGTGGTAAACGATTGTCTCCAAGCGTTTCAGGCAGCTTTCAATGGACAGCTTTTGGTCCTCTACATAGAAGAAACGAGCATCAGACAAGCGTGCGCGAAGAACTTTTTCATTCCCTTTCGCTACGTTTTCCAGAGCGCGGCTGTCTCCATTTCGCACTGTCACAAAATGATTCAGCAATTGACCCTGTGCGTTTTCAACAGGGAAATAACGCTGGTGCTCACGCATGGAGGTAACCAAAACCTCACGTGGAATGGAAAGGAATTCTTGCTCGAACGTACCGTAAAGAGCGGTCGGATATTCTACAAGATGGACTACCTCATCCAGAAGCCCTTCGTCCATTGGAATTGTCCAGCCATTTTCCTTCTCCAAGCGATGAATTTGTTCTACAATGGCTGCTCTGCGCTCGTCGGGATTCACCATGACAAATTGCTCAGCCAGCTTGCTCACGTATTCGCTTGGGTGATTTAACGTAACCTCTGTTCCCAAGAAGCGGTGTCCACGAGAAACGCGTCCGCTTTTTACGCCAGCAATCTCCAGATCGATCAATTCATCACCGAACAAAGCAACCAGCCAACGAATCGGACGAACGTATTTCAAATCGCGTGCGCCCCAGCGCATGTTTTTCGGGAAGCTCATACCAGTGATCACTTCAGCCAGTTGCGGCAAAAGCTCGGTAGTTGGTTTTCCCGCTTCGGATTTGCGAGCATGAACATACTCGATCCCGTTTACTTCTTTATAATACAGTTGGTCAGGCTCAACATTGTTGCTTCGTGCAAAACCGAGTGCTGCCTTAGACCAGTTACCCGCTTCATCTTGTGCGATTTTGCGTGCAGGACCTTTCGCTTCATCATTGCGGTCAGGTTGCTTTTCTGCAAGTCCATTGATCAAAAGGGCAAAACGACGAGGTGTCTCCAATGCCGTAATTTGATCAAACGGCACGCGTTCAGCAGTCAGCCACTTTTCTACTTTTTCCTTGAATTGTGCCGCTGCCTGTGCGACAAAACGAGCAGGCATTTCTTCCAAACCAACCTCTACGAGTAGATCGCGCTTACTCATTTGTATCCTCTCCCTTCACCTGATTCACTTGATCCGCAGCGTCTGCGTTGCCTTTTTGCAAAAGCGGGAAACCGAGGCGCTCACGCTCTTTATAATAGGTTTGTGCTACTTCACGAGACAGATTGCGTACACGAGCGATGTAACCTGTACGCTCCGTCACACTGATGGCTCCACGCGCATCCAGCAAGTTGAAGGTGTGGGAGCATTTCAGTACGTAGTCATATGCTGGGTAAACCAGTCGCTCCGCCATCAGTCTTTTTGCTTCAGCCTCATACGTATTGTAAAGAGAGAACAGCATATCGACATCAGACAGCTCGAATGTGTATTTGGAATGCTCGTATTCTGGTTGCAGGAATACATCTCCGTACGTATACCCGTTGCACCATTCCAGATCGAATACATTTTCTTTTTCCTGAATATAGGAGGCCAAACGCTCCAGTCCGTAAGTCAGCTCGACTGCTACTGGTTTACATTCCAGACCGCCCACTTGCTGGAAGTACGTGAACTGTGTGATCTCCATACCGTCCAGCCAAACTTCCCAGCCTAAACCCCACGCGCCAAGCCCTGGGTGCTCCCAGTTGTCCTCTACAAATCGTATATCATGCTCCAGTGGCTCGATTCCGAGTTCACGCAAACTCTCCAGGTACAGCTCCTGAATGTTGTCCGGAGATGGCTTCATGATTACTTGGAACTGGTGATGCTGATACAGACGGTTCGGGTTTTCCCCATAACGTCCGTCTGCCGGGCGGCGGGAAGGCTCCACGTATGCCACATTCCATGGCTCAGGTCCAATGGAACGAAGGAAGGTCATTGGGTTTAGCGTACCTGCCCCTTTTTCAACGTCATACGGCTGGACAATGAGACAGTTTTGCTTTGCCCAAAAGTTTTGCAGCGTCAAAATGATGTCTTGAAATGTCATTTTCATGCTTTTTCCTCCTCTAAATGATTTACTAGGCTTTAAGTCGAAACTAAAAAAACCTCCCGCCTCTACACTGCCTGATGCGACAGTGTAGGGACGAGAGGATTCTCGCGGTTCCACCCTACTTGGCGAATGACTTCTTCGCCCACCTTACAATTAAATTGCTCCAGAACGCCCTTCATCAGCATGGTGACCGGGCTCCCACTATCCCCGATTCGCTATTCACAGCCAGTGGCCGACTACTCTTTTCCTTCATGGCAACATTCGGTATACAAGTTTGGTTCTTATCATAACGAAAACAAATTCGTATGTCAATTAGTCCTGATCTGTTTGTGTCATTCTTTCCATACGCTCCAGTTGTTCCAGAAATGCTCGACTTTTCAGCCTGAGATCCAGATACTCGTCCATGAAACTCCGCAGCACATGCTTGAGCTGGTTGCGTGTAGCCGGTTTTACTTCAATGTCACCAAGACGCTCCAAATCAAATACCTGGAACAGCCGTAAGAGCTTCCAGGTCGAGGGTGTCACTGCCATAGCGTATGGATCGGAAGGCAGGCAAACTGGGCACAACAAGCCGCCCTGTCCTACACTGATCGCATAGGGCTCGCGCTGTTCGCCACAGTTTGCACACGCCGTGAGCTGCGGGGAGATACCCGCTACCATTAGCATCTTGGTCTCAAAAATCCGACACAGGATCTCAGCATCTCGTCCTTCATCCAAATAGCGGAACGTATGAAGGAGTAGCTGAAACAAGTAGGGATTCGGCTCCCTTTCCTGCGTCAGTCGATCCAAAAGCTCTGCTATGTATGCGGCATAAGCCGTAGCAGTCAGGCTTTGCCGCATATCCCGGAACGAATCCAGCATATCTCCCTGAGAGAGATCAGGCATTCCCGTACCGGGTCCTGCCTTGCATAGATAATAACTATGCGAAAACAACTGGGAGACGGCGGCAAGACGGCTTTTGGTCTTTTTGGCACCACGGGCCATCACGCCTAATTTGCCGTTCTCCCGGGTAAACAATGTCATCACTTTACTGGACTCGCCATAGTCCACACTGCGAATGACAATCCCTTCCCACTTTACAAGCATGCCTGCGTGTCACCCAATTCTTCCTGGGCGAGATCAAACGAGGTCTCCTCACTGGAAACATCCGTTTGATGGTGATCACGGTAGAGAAGGTAAGCATGGATGTCACCGGTTGAAGCGAAAACTCTCCAAGAAAAGTCACGAAGCAAGGAGCATCATCCTTTCCTATATCGGGTCTATCCACTTCCTTTTTAGAATCACCTTTGCCCGTTATTCTATGCCTTGGAAAAATTAACACATCGCGTTGGGAATATTATTGCTCGTCGTAGAAACCGAAGTTACGCAGCATCCGTTCTTGGTTGCGCCAATCCTTTTTCACTTTGATCCAGAGCTCCAAAAATACCTGGTCCCCCATCAGTCGCTCGATATCCTTGCGCGCGCGTTGACCAATTTCTTTGAGCATCTGGCCTTTTTGCCCGATCAAAATACCCCGCTGGGAATCCCGCTCAACGTAAATAGCCGCATAAATGTAAAGCGTCTTGCCATTTTCGCCTCGCTTCATTTCTTCAATGACGACCGCAATGGAGTGAGGTACTTCTTCTCTGGTCAAATGCAGAACTTTTTCCCGAATCAACTCGGCTGCTACAAAGCGTTCCGGATGGTCTGTCACTTGGTCGGCAGGGTAATACATCGGACCTTCTTCCATTTCACCCAAAATAGCCTGCTGCAATGATCCTGTATTGTTACCTTCCAGAGCAGAGATTGGAACAATTTGCTTGAAATCATACAATTTGCGGTAATCGTCAATAATTGGCAGCAGTGCTTCCGGGTGCACCTTGTCAATTTTGTTGATGACCAAAAATACTGGCGTTTTGACCTGCTTCAACCGCTCGATGATGTAGTCGTCCCCAGCTCCGCGTTTTTCTGTTGCATCGACAACAAACAAAACGAGGTCTACTTCGTTCAATGTATTTTCGGCAACCGAAACCATATAGTTTCCGAGTTTGGATTGGGGCTTGTGAATCCCAGGTGTATCCAAGAAAATAATTTGTCCTTCTTCTGTCGTATGAACCGCCGTAATTTTGTTGCGTGTCGTTTGCGGCTTATTCGACATGATGGCGATTTTATGTCCCACAATATGATTCAACAGGGTTGATTTTCCAACATTTGGACGTCCCACAATGGAGACAAAGCCAGATTTAAACGATTGCTTGGTCTTGCGATTATCCACGTAAATCCTCCTTGGTGAATGCGCCTGGAAGCAGGGCAGATACTGTCGTTTCCCAAAGGTCGCCTTTGAGATTCGTCAAAAATACAGGCATGTCCGGCGGGCACAGCTCCGCGATGACTTGTCGGCAAGCCCCGCACGGTGATACAGCTTGCGGAGTATCGGCAGCGACAGCTAAAGCCTTGTAAGTCCGATCACCTTCCGAATACGCTTTGAAAAGAGCCGTACGCTCTGCACAGTTGCACAGCGAGTACGCTGCATTTTCAATATTGCCTCCCAAATAAACCTTGCCACTCTCAGCTAAAAGAGCTGCACCTACCTGAAACTTGGAGTACGGTACATAAGCAAGCTTTCTGGCTTCGATTGCTTGTGCTAACAATGATTGTTTATCCATTCTCATCATTCCTCATATGATTGATCTTTAACATCATTTCATAGCAAGATGTGTCCAAAGAGACACGAAGAAACCAGACTGAAAGGTCAACTGGAATGACCCGTCCGGTACCACTAGTAAAAACTATCCCCATACTTTTTGCAACAGTGGCTGTCCAAATACGAGGACTCCGATGATGAGGGACAGGATTGCCGCCACAAGCACAGCTCCTGCTCCCACATCTTTGGCAATCTTTGCCTTGGCGTGCCATTCCGGGGAAGCTAAATCAACGACTGCTTCAATCGCGGTATTTACCAGCTCCAAGGAGAAGACCAGACCGATAGAAAAAAGGACCAGCAAAACATCGCTGCGGGGTATCTGCAGCCACCACGCTGCCGCCAGCACCAAAATGGCTGCGGCTACGTGGATTTGCATGTTTCGCTGTGTCCGTACGGTATAGGAAATTCCTTGCAGAGCGTAGGCGAAGCTGCGAATCAATCGTCGCCATTCCTTCAACGTAATCTCCTACCTCGTCAAGCCGATTTGTTCCAGCACCTTTTCTTGACGTGAAAACATTTCCTTCTCTTCTTCTGGTGTTCCATGATCATAACCCAGAAGGTGAAGAAAACCATGAACCGTGAGAAATCCGAGTTCGCGTTCGAGTGAATGGCCATAGTCTTCGGCCTGCTCATGTGCTTTTGGCACTGAGATAATGATATCTCCAAGCATATTCGGAAACTCGCTCGCCTCTTCCTCATCGATGAAGATTTCCATTTCTCCTTCACCCGGTTCGTTCATCGCAAAGGACAGAACATCCGTAGGCCGATCAACGCCACGATAATCGCGATTCAACTCGTGGATGCGCTCGTTGTTCACCAGTGTGACAACTACTTCTCCTTGTACGTCTTCCAGCTTTGCCGCTGCTTCCAGGCAACGAACGAGCAGGTTTTGCAAATTCTCATCGATCGGATCGATTTCTTCATGTAGGATTTCTACAGATAACACAGGTAAACGATCTCCTTTTTGTGACGCCATTTATTAATAGCCGTGTTCTACTTCTTCCTTGGCATATGCAGCAATGATTTTTTGTACCAGACTGTGGCGAACGACGTCTCCCTCTTGGAAATGAATAAAGGCTACATCTGAAATCGGACTTAAGATGCGCTGTGCTTCTCGCAATCCGGATTTCTTGCCTTTTGGCAAATCCACCTGGGTTACATCACCCGTAATGACCATTTTGGAACCAAAGCCAAGCCTAGTCAAAAACATTTTCATTTGCTCGGGAGTCGTGTTCTGGGCTTCATCCAAAATAACGAAGGAATCTTCGAGCGTACGACCACGCATGTACGCCAAAGGTGCAACCTCTATGAGTCCGCGTTCCATCATTTTGGCGACTTGTTCGTTGCCCAGCATGTCGTACAAGGCATCATAGAGCGGACGCAGGTAAGGGTCTACTTTTTCCTGCAAATCTCCTGGCAAAAATCCAAGGCTC
Source organism: Brevibacillus sp. MER 51 (assembly GCF_023714195.1). Taxonomy (NCBI): domain Bacteria; kingdom Bacillati; phylum Bacillota; class Bacilli; order Caryophanales; family Paenibacillaceae; genus Brevibacillus; species Brevibacillus sp. MER 51. The sequence goes on from NZ_JAMAUS010000002.1 coordinate 24,358, forward strand.
TCCCCCGCTTCTACGGCCGGTCTGGTAAGAACGATCCGTTTGACACGCCCATTTTTCAACGCATTTACTGCTGTGACAACAGCCAAATACGTTTTTCCGGTACCAGCTGGTCCAATTCCAAACACAATGTCATGCTTCTTGATCGCAGACAAGTAGTGACGCTGGCCCAAAGTCTTTGCCCTGATTACTTTGCCACGTTGGGTACGAGCGACTTCTTCATCATACACATCGAGCAGTTGGGCACCTTCTCCCCGTTCAATCAACGACATCGCATAAGAGATGTCTCGCTCGGACAGGGCAATCCCTCTGCGAATCAACTGTAGCAGAGTTTCAATCAACGCTGTCAGTTTGTCCACTTCCGGCTTATCCCCGCTAATAACCAGTTCGCCTTCTCGGGTCATAATTTTGGCGGAACTTCTTTGCTCGATCAGTGTTAGGTACGCGTCATGTGGTCCGAACAACAGCAAGGCCTCAGATGCGTCTGAAAACGGGATTCTTACCTCATCTTGTACGTGCAACAGGCTTCCATCTCCTTGCAACGGTAATCAGCAATGCGTCATTTGCTTGCCATCCCTCACTGCCCAACGAGAGGCTGTTCAATGGCAATATCTTCAATGACGGAAAAATGAATGCTTACGTAAACTTTACCATTCTCTGTTGTGACGTGCAAAACTTTTTCGTCCTGAATGAACGCATCTTTTCCAGCTTTTTTCAAGATATCCTCCCTGGCGAATTTTTTAGCCAGTTCCGTCGCTTCCTCCACGCTCATTTCTGTTTGAACGGGTTCTGTTTGCGCGTACGTTACTGTCTTCCAGCCAAGTGGTGAAGTATATCCCGCATACGAGGGCAAATACCGTTGTTCTGCCATTTCGGCTTGTGCAAAGGACTGTTTTTCAAATGGCCACACGTATACCGCATAGGGTCCTACGAGCAGGTATTGATGCTGCAGCTTTTCTCCCGTCAAACGGTGCATCGTTTGTTTTAGCGGGACAGATGTGTTGCTCATATACCACACTTCCCCTTGCACCTTGCCTCGCGCTGATACGGCTTGTTGTCGGGTATCATTGCCAATGATCCCGGAAATGAGAACTTGGCCTTTTTCTACCAATTGATTGCTCACAACCTGACTGCGACCAACCTCTGGGAGAATTTTATGGACGACAGCCCTCTTTTTCGCTACAAGATGACGAGGACCTGTTGCAAGCGGCTTTACGGGAGCCTCTTTTTCAACCACTTGAAGCATGACCTTGGTTCCTTGAATCTCAATTCCAACCCAGGACGCTTCAGGCAGCAGACTCAACAGCTCTTTTTGCAATACCAACGGTTCTTTTAGTTTGACCTTCCATGCCCCTTCTTTAATCCCCACTTGTTCGGCAGCTTGAATCACTCGTCGCGGATCAACCATTTTCGTCCCGCTTACTTCAACACTCCAGACAAAGGAGGAGAGCATGTACAATCCAATGAAAAAAAGGGCAGCCCCAATTGCCAATCCAGATCGTCTACGTACACGCAGCAGCCAGAAAGGCAGCCCGTCTCTTGCCTCCACGTGACTGCGACAGCCTGTCTCTTTTAAAAGCGGACGTAAACGAAAATAATCCCGAATCAAAATATCGCAGCGAGTCACCTCTTCTCCTACCCTGCGAATATTCCAGATTCGAATTCCATCCCGTACGGCCATATTCAGCATCCGCTCAAACCGTTTTCCCCGAACGGTAATGGTTACATGTCCATCCACCCACTCCTTGATTCCATACCGCATACGTGCCGCCCCCTACCTATACCAAGATTACGAGCTCTGTGGTCCTGTCTCCAAAAATTTCACACCACCGATTCTGCCTTCTAACAGAACCTCCTCAGGCAAAATCGCTCGGATGACAAGCTGTTCACCTGAAACAATCATTTGACCGTTCGTCAACAACAGACGAAGCTCTTTTTCGCTAAAATGCAAGACTCCTCGATGATTCTCTATATACATTTGCAAATGACCGATCATCGTGATGCGCGGGACTTCCAGGACTACATCTTGCGGCAGATCCAACACCCCTCCGGCCAGCTGGCGCAGACGGCGGCTCCAACGCTTCATGGATTAGCCCCCCTTCTCGTTCTATATATTGGCGAATATGACGATCTCATCTGTTTGCAGGTGCAAAACCATTCTTATCTATGCGTATGCGCGAGCATAAAGTGGCATTCATCAAAAACAGTCACAAAAAAAGAGCCCTCATCGCTCGCGATTTAGCAAGCAGATGAGGACTCATACTTTGAAATACATTCCACAAAACCTATTGATTATTTGCTTTCTTTTGTAAGCGCCTTCCATTTTTTCATGACTCGCTTTACTTTCTCAGCTGAACAACCGCATGCGATCGCTGTTTCATATACTGATTTGTTTTCGAAGATGGCAAGCCGAATCACTTTTTGACGAAACCGCCCCATTTGCTCAAAAATTTGTTGATTCATCGCTTGACCTCTGTCCCTTCTTCTATTTGGAGGAATTTTCTTTACATTCAGGATAGTCAACAAGGATATGAGAAACAAGACAAGTTATTCGATATATTTCGACATGAAAACATTGCGTATCAATCAATGAAAAACAGGCGAACCGAAGTTCACCTGTTTGACTAGCTACTATTTATAAAATCTTTCTTTGCCGAACCTGCTTAGCGTACGGGGCCTTTGAGCGCGGCTCTCCAAAAACGAGCGCCCATTTCATGCCATCACGGGGATTGCCGTGTTTTGATGTGAGTGTTTTCGCTCGGTCTAAATCAGCAACCTTCATTGATTCCGATTGCTTCACTGTGATGGTCGGACCCGTTGAAGCACGAGCTGGACTGGAAAATGCCCATTCCTGCTCGACTCCAATCCCTTCCATCGATTCTTGCTGAAGTGGCTCGTATTTGGAGGATGCTCGCACCGTCTCCCTGCCATAATCCTCTGTTTCCTTCGGGATATCCGACGTTGTAGCCGGGGTAAGCGGAGGCATCTTCTTGCCTTGAGACATCTTCTTCTTTCCGGCTTTTCCAAGAGCTTTATATCCTAAGTAACCAAGGATGACAAACCAGAACTTGCCGATGAGCGGGATGATCCACTCGACTAAATCCAGTAAATCTACGACGAGATCCATAAGATCTTCCATGGCAATCGCCCTTATTCTTTCTCGTCTGGCGTAGCAGGATCTTGTTTGTCACCTGCATGCCCGAAAGATTGACGCATTTGTGTATCAGCAGCAATGTTTTGCATGTTGTAATAATCCATTACGCCCATTTTACCGCTTTTCAATGCTTCGGACAAAGCGAGTGGTACTTGCGCTTCGGCTTCTACTACTTTTGCCTTCATTTCTTGTACGCGCGCGATCATTTCCTGCTCTTGGGCTACCGCCATGGCACGACGCTCTTCCGCTTTCGCTTGGGCAATACGTTTATCTGCTTCTGCTTGGTCGGTTTGCAATTGTGCCCCGATGTTCTTCCCTACATCTACGTCCGCAATATCAATCGAGAGAATTTCAAAAGCGGTTCCGGCATCCAGACCTTTGTTCAATACCGTCTTGGAGATCAGATCCGGATTTTCCAATACATCCTTATGTCCTTTTGACGAACCAATAGTCGATACGATCCCCTCACCTACACGGGCGATAATTGTTTCTTCACCAGCACCACCGACCAATCGATCGATGTTGGCACGAACCGTTACTTTGGCACGAGTGCGCAGCTCGATACCGTCCTTTGCCATGGCTGCTACCACAGGTGTTTCAATCACTTTTGGGTTAACACTCATCTGTACCGCTTCCAAAACATCACGACCAGCCAAATCAATGGCTGCAGCGCGTTCGAAGCCAAGTGGAATATCTGCGCGTTGTGCTGCTACGAGCGCATCTACTACACGGTCTACGTTACCGCCTGCGAGATAATGGCTCTCCAATTGATTTGTATCCAGCTGCAAGCCCGCTTTACGCGCTTTAATCAACGGATTCACGATACGGGATGGTATAACACGACGCAAGCGCATTGCGACGAGGGTAATAATCCCGATATTCACACCGGAAGCCAGTGCAGAAATCCAGAGCATGACTGGTACGAATGAGAAGAAAACTGAAAGTACAACGATGGCTACTGCCACCATAAAAATAAGGGGAATCAAACCACTTTCAAACATGTAGAGCTCACTCCTTTTGTTCTAGTTCGGCAACGACGATACGCGTGCCTTCTACTTGCACAACGGTGATGGCGGTACCTGCTTCAATGAAACCACCAACCGATACAGCATCCACACGTTTTCCTTCCACCTTGACGACCCCTGCCGGGCGCAATGGTGTCAGGGCGATGCCTGATTTTCCTTCCAGCTCACGCTGATCGCGCGGAGCTACGTAACCTTCTTCATTGCTTTGCGTCTCACCCAAGACAAACTTGCTGAATAGACCTTTGACCCCGTATTTCTTCACTAACAGGAACGTAACAATTGCCGTGATCAAAGCAGCCACACCCAGGGATGCCAGCCCTTGCTTCGTGTCGTAGGCTGCCATCACGAGACCAGTCACAATGCTCAGGAAGCCAATCGCACCGACAATGCCGCCCGGAAGAAAAATTTCCAGAAGCATCAGTAAGATTCCGATGACAAACAATCCTATGTGCAACCAGTTGGCAAATCCCGCTACATAATGCCCGAAGAAATACAGACTAAACGCGAAGAGCGAAATCGTCCCCGCAACACCAAAGCCAGGGGCAAACAGTTCTACTACAATTCCTCCCAAACCAATAATGAGCAAAAGGCTCATCACAATGGGACTCGTTACCCATCTTGCTACCAGTTCTCCACCGGTTGGCTCAATCGCCTGGAGGGAATCTGGCTGAATGCCGAGCTTTTTGAGCAGTTCTTCCTTATTGGACACCACATCATCTGCATAACCCAACTGCTTCGCTTGTTGGGCATCAAGAGAAAGCACCGTGCCTTTTGGCTTTAATCCCGGGAATTCTGTATCGATTTCCACCATCGCGCGAGCAACGTCAGGATTGCGATTGTTCAGCTCAGCTGCCGCCTTCATTTTATTGCTCCAACCGGAAATGAACTTAATGTCTGCCGCATTCCCTGCCATGTCAATCGGTGCGGCTGCCCCCATGCTACTACCTGGAGTCATAATAATTTCATTTGCATTCAGGGCGATGTAAGTTCCCGCTGAAAAAGCCTGGTTATCAATGTAGGCTATCACATGCATGGGAGCCTGACGGATCAACTGCCCAATCTGGTCGGCAGCGTTAACTTCTCCACCTGGCGTATTGATATGCAAGATAACAAGGTCTGCCTGCTGCTTCTGTGCGTCAGCAAATGCTCTGTGTAAAAAGCTCTCCAGCCCTCGCTCGATGGTGCTATCTACTGGAATCCAGACAGCTTTTTGATAGGTCTTGGCTGTTGTGGACACGGGAGCAAGAAGCATGGTCATTCCCATAATCAGGCAAAGAAGTGAAAAAAGCAATCGCACGCGGCTTTTTACTAGCCTTGTTGCACTCATTGCATGTACCTCCTTTCCTTCTATCAGCTTCAACGTGTGTGCAATAAGGTATACGAAAAAGGTTGGCAATCGTTTCATATTTATTTTACATTTGGAAAAAAAGAAAAACCCAACCTTTACAGGTTGAGTTTTTCTGTTCGTATCTATATGAGGTGTTACTCTCGTCTACGATGGTAGTTCCTCAGATACAATCTTTTGCACGAGGTTTCCGTCTGCTCTGCCTTTCACTTTCGGCATGATCGCACCCATCACTTTGCCCATCTCCTTTTTGGAGGAGGCATTTGTAGCTGCGATACCTTCCCGAACGATATCACGAATTTCGTCTTCGCTAAGCTGAGCGGGTAAGTAAGCGGAGAGCACGTCGATCTCTTCGCGCGTTTTCGAGGCAAGTTCCACGCGGCCTGCCTTCTCAAATTCGTGGAGGGATTCACGGCGTTGTTTTAACTCACGAGTCAAGATGGTCAGCACTTCGTCTTCAGACAAAAGTCTGCCCTTGTTAATCTCTTCGTTCTTTAATGCGGCTTTCACCATGCGAATAACAGAGAGTTTTAGAGCAGCTCTGTCCTTCATTGCTTGCTTCATATCTTGATCGAGTCGCTCCATTACACTCATGATGAGCCCTCCGTCAATTAAAACTTGCGTTTGCGAGCTGCTTCGGATTTCTTCTTGCGCTTAATGCTAGGCTTCTCAAAGTGGCGACGTTTACGCAGTTCCGCCATCACCCCGGATTTTGCGCTTTCACGCTTGAAGCGGCGAAGTGCGCTATCCAAAGACTCGTTTTTCTTGACTCGAATTTCTGCCATTTGTCTTCCCTCCCTCCGCTAAAACCGTGGGACGCCTGAGTCGAACGTACGAACAGACTGTCACACTTCATTATAGGATAATTGACTAAAGAAGGTCAACCTTTACTTCAATTTTATTCGTAAAAACCGGACAACAGGTGATAATGGATGTGGAAAACCTCTTGTCCACCCTCTTTGCCGCAGTTGTTAATCAGGCGAAAACCTGGCAGCTCCAGCTTTTTCGCCAAGAGTTGCGCTACATGGTGGATATGCCCGATCAGCGTCAGATCCTCGGCGCTTACATCCATGAGCGTGGGAATCGGCTTACGCGGGATAATCAACAAGTGAACGCGTGCTTTTGGTGCAATATCGTGGATGACAATGACGTGCTCGTCCTCATACTCGATACGAGCAGGAATTTCACCGTCCATGATTTTGGTAAAAATACTTTTTTCCATGGGAGACTCCTTTCTTTTTTTGTATGTGGATCGTTATGTATGCAAGAATTGATCGTATCACATTCCCTCACTTTTGTCTTGCGGCGCTACCTAACGCATGGTAGCATGACTTCGAGGTTACTACGGATCAAAGGAGTTCGTGCAGATGAAACCAATTGCACTGGATCAGGCAGCAATCAACGCAGAAGGGATTTTGCTCGCTGGTTCCCCAGGGCTTGCCTTGTCATCCGTTCACTTTGATACCCGCGAGCTGACTGCGGGATCTTTGTTTGTAGCGCTGACAGGCGGCGCACGGGATGGACATGATTTTTTGTTACAAGCCGCTGAACACGGAGCTGTAGCTGCTCTCGTTTCGAATCAGGATAAGATTCCTGGGAACTTGCCAAACGATTTTGGATTAATTCTCGTCAACGATACACTGCGTGGCTTTCAAAAGCTGGCTGCCGCTTATCGGAAAAGCTTTTCGTTCCCTCGCATCGCCATTACAGGAAGTATCGGGAAAACAACCGTAAAGGACATCGTGGCACACGTACTTGCCAGCCGTTCGCCCGTATACAAGACGTATAAAAACTTTAACAACCACATCGGTGTACCTTTGTCATTATTGCAGATGGAAGAAAAACATCAAGCTGCTGTACTGGAGCTCGGGATGAACCACGCCGGTGAAATCGATCTGCTCGCATCGCTGGTTCAGCCAGATATTAGCGTGATTACATTTATCGGAGAGTCTCATATTGAGTATTTTGGCACGCGTGAAAAAATTGCTCTCGCAAAGGCGGAGCTGCTTCCTCATACCGCTCTGGACGGTCTCGTGCTGCTCAACAAGGATTCGGAGTATCTACGGATGATAGCCCATCTGTATCCGGGTGAAATCATGTACTACTCTGTTAATGAAAAGGCGGATATTTGGGCGGAGCAAATCGAAACGGTTGAAAGCGGGACTCGTTTCAAAGTATGCTTAGCCTCCGGGGAGCATTTCGAGGTATTCCTGCCGTTGCATGGCCGCCACAGTGTCCTGAATGCACTGCCTGCTGTCGCGATTGCCAAGAGACTCGGAATGGATACGGAGCAAATTGTTCACGCCTTGTCCACCGTTCAGCTCTCCGCCATGCGGTTTGAGCAAATGAACGGGAAGCATGGTACTGTGTACATCAGTGATGCGTACAATGCCAGCCCCGTCTCCATGGAGGCCGCCGTACGGACCTTTGCTGAGCTGTACCCTGAGCGCGCGAGAGTCGTCGTGTTAGGTGACATGTATGAGCTCGGTCCAGAAAGTGCGGCTATGCACGCAGGCGTCGGAGCCTCGCTTCAAGACATCGCTGAGCGCTTCGAGCTGCTCGTGACAATCGGTGAGGATTCACGTCATCTCCATGATGCTTATTCGGGGAAAAAGCTGCATTTCTCGACCAAAGCAGAGGCATTGGCTGCTCTGCTGCCGTTACGGGATGAAAAGCATGCCTTTTTGTTCAAGGCTTCCAAAGGTATGTCTTTATGGACGCTTATTACTGATCTCGAAGGTCACGAATAATAGAAAGAGAACAGCCGCCTCTCGTATCATACGGGAGACGGTTTTTTTTAGCGCCTGTCATTATCATTCCACAGACGTTCTACCTGGATTAATCGATCTTCCTCAAAGCTTAGATGATAATATCGGGCATCGAGGTCTTTTTCCAAAAGGAGAAATCGTATGATGGATCGTAGTGATTCATAATGATCGTCATGATGTTTCCATGGAGGTCCATCGCGACTTTTTTGCCTTGATGGTGATCCAAAACTTCCTGAAAGGCAGCGATTCCTCTTTCCCCCGCTACTGCATTGGATTCTCCCCCTGCGAAAGCGAACCTGAAGATTAGCCGGATTTGTTGGTTAGCGCTGCTCATAGATTTCGTTGTAAATATCGAGCTTATCAAGCGCGAAAGCAGTATAGTGAGTAGAAGCAAGATCGGCTACGTAGTACGATTTCCCATCCTTTGCCCAGCCAATGATGCGATAGTTATCAGCAGAGCTCAAATACGGGTTTGGTAAGCCTTTCTTCGGATCACTGAATGGATCGTTGCAATTTTTCACCTGCTTGCAAAAGCGGATGGCCCCGTACGAGTCTTGTGAATTTGATGGATGTACATATACTTCTGCTGCAAACTGATTCCCTCCCGGTGACCAGAAAATCTGTTTCAAATCGTTATCAGGATAAAAGGACGACTTCAAAATCAATTTTTTCCCCGCTGGCAGATCCAGCATGTATTCTTCTTTTTCCGTTCGCATATACCGGTACTTCATATCATTCGAATAAGAAGGAAAGTCGGTCATTTTGTGTTCATATTTTAACCCTGTTGGCAAATCAAGCTCTTTGAAGGCTGTTTTCGTCCGGTAAAACAGCTTTTTGGAATTTGGCATCCAATAAAACTTCTCTTGTGGTGCGTATAGGTCTTCCTTCCACTCATATTGGTCATTCTTTTTCATTTTGAATGTTGGCAGGTGCTGCAAGTACAAGTGGCCGCTTACTTTGGAATTGGAAGAGAGCATGTCCATACGGGTGAACGCCATGTACTGTTCATCCGGTGAAACGGAAAAATCAAGGACAGGATACTGAGCTGCTGCCGGGACGAGTACCGTTTTTTTGCCGTCTGGCAGACTGAGCTTTACGATACCGCCATTTTCACGAACGTAGAGTACGTCTTGCTTTGGCGACCATTTGCCATAGCCGGATAGCTGCGTCATCTTTTTTGTTTGCATATCGTACAAGTACGGTATGGTTCGGTCTGCCTTTCCGTATCCGATTCGCTCCCCGTATACAAACCGCCCCGATGGCGACATGTTCGCCCGGTGAATCAAGGGCATGTTCGTCACTGTTTTTGTCACTTTTCCATCTACTGTGACTTTATAGATGACGACCGGCTCTGGTTTGCGAGGGTCTGCCTTTGCAGGAGCAGAAGCATTGATTTGTCCAGGAACAAGGATGCCCAGCAAGGAAATCAGCAAACATGAGAGCAATAGGTGTTTTTTCATCAAGGGTCCTCCCGAATAAGTAATCAATACATAGACGCTCGCTGGGAGCACTTGGTTTCCTTTTACATAAAAAAAATCGGAAGCACCCCTGCGCCTCCGACCTTTTTTCACTTACGCACTAACCATCATTGCCTTTCGCAACCACTCTATCTCTTCCACTAATACACGCTGCGGACTCTGACCAAACCATTCAATAGATGCAAAATAATCCGTATCCGCAATCTTTTCTAAAATTGGCCCATAGTCTACAACACCTTCACCGAGCAGTACCATTCCCTCACGATCGCCGTTAGGGGCATATACATTATGCGGAGCGAATACCGGCAGATGATTCGATGAAGAAATATTTTTCAAATGATAATGAGCTACCCACGGTTTCAATTGCTCGTACGCATCGATCGGATCAGCACCGGATTCCCAGACATGAAGAAAATCAAGATTCACTTTTAGTGCAGGATGATTGACTTCCCGCAACAAAGCAAGTGTAGAACTCAGCGAATCTGTAAGCGTGTTCGGATGTGTTTCGACCAAAAGCTGAATCCCGTGCTCTTGACACAGCTTACATAAGATTTGCAAATGATGCACATAGCGTGCACGCTCTTCTGGCCCAACTTCTTGACTTGCCTTCTGTCCGGCAAACGTCCTGATTTGCTTCACATGTAGCCAATTTGCCAGTGAAATGAGTCTTTTTGCTTTTTCCAGCGTACGCTGAAATCCAGATGAAGTAGCAATATCCAGATAATCGCTAAGCATGGAGATACTCATGCCCTGATCCCTGACCGACCTTACCTGCTCCTCCATCTCTAATCGATCATGATCGTACAGATGTTGAGCGTGGGTTCCCCATAACTCTATTCCATCAAAATGATGACGATGAGCAAACCGAACAATCTGTTCAAACGAAATCAACTGGTGGCGAAAAGTAATTGTGCACAATGAGAGTTTCATTTGATCTTTACCTCCACCCTTTTTCATCTACAGTGACGAGACTTTTATCCATTTGGGTCCACAGTACAAACTGACGTTCCAGCTCTTTTTTCACTTCTAGTTCAATCAGATCAATCTCTTCTAACGCCTCGATAATCGGAGGCAACAACGCCAGATTCTTGGTCATCGCCATCTTGACAGACAAGTACTGAGCTGTTGTAAACCCTTGGTAGATGTCCTCCACTTTATAGGCGATACGCAAAAACTCATCACGATGGTATTGCAGGTAATCTTGCAGATAGAGAAATGCATACTCGTAGCTGTATTTACGGATCGCAATCACTTTTACCTGAGTCACTGCCGCAAGCAACATGTCCAAGTTGTATCCATTGCGCCCTTCTGCCATGTCTGTAATCAATTGCTTCAACTCAAGGGTAAATGGGTTATGATCACGCTTGAGTGTGTCGTAGAAATAGTCATGGATCATTTCATAGGTTGGTTCCTTAATTTCACTCGCATCCACCATAAAGCCGCCACCAAACGGATTTTCCAAGAAGGCTTTGATCACCGTCTCCTTCCTCACATTGCCCTCCCAACGAAAATCCGGGTCAAACATAAACCACTCATCTTCATTCTCCGTCTTTGAAATCATCAAAAAATGCGGGAATGGCTTCAATGCAAATTTATTATCTCGTTCTGGAACCAGCGACATGTCTATCTGAACAAGGACAAACTGATCCTCGGTACGCTTATCAATTAACTCTAAGAACATGTCCAAATTGGAGGCTTTATCTCGGGAATGATCATACCATTCCGTTACTTGCGCTCGGAAAAGTCGCTCATATCCCTTGATGATCTCCTCATGGTTATCAATGTAATAGGTGACCACACCTTGATCCGTAATGGAGTACTCGGCATCCCATATGCCAAAATAATAGGGACGATAATCAATTTTTGTGCGGCGCTTTATCACTTCGCATAGGCATGAAATAATGCAATGAACCTTAACCATTCTGTATCCCCCACTCGATGTTTGTATAGACGCTAATTCGATACATGCTGCGGTTCCAGCTGTTCAACAAAAGTAAGCAGTGATCCGACCGTTTGGAAGATTCGTGGATCCAACTCATGAGCAGGTACGACCAATTTCAAATCTTCCTCGATATACACAATCAGTTGCAATAGCATGATCGAATCAATATGTAGATCCTCATTCAATCGCATGGACTCCTCTAGCTTGACGATATGCGATAATTTTAATTTTTCGGTCATGATCGTATGAATTTGCTCGATTCTTTCTGTTCGTGTCATTTGCTGATCGTCTCCATTTCTACTAATCGACGGCTGATTTTTCCGGTGGCTGTCTTAGGAATGCTCGTCACACATTGGATGTCAAATGGGACTTTATAGCCTGGTAAACGATCTTGGCACCATTCCCTGATTTGTTCAGGAGTCGTTCCTCCCTCAGTAATAACTTGCGCCTTCACAATCTCTCCCATGACTGGATGACGTCCACGATACACGACCACTTCTTTTGTCCCATTCATTTTCAAAATGACATCCTCGACCTCTAAAGGAAATACCTTTAAGCCAGAGACGTTTATTACATCATCCATCCTTGATACAAATTGAATGTGTCCTTCTCCTGTCCAAAAACCTAAATCCTGCGTCGCTATTTCGTTCTGTCCATTCCAAATCTTAATTTCATCAGGTTGGTCTTCCTTTTCGCCTGTTGTCATGGTTACATGGGAAAGGGGAACCCCCAGATCTGTATGCGACCGCATCTGTTTGCTCATACTGACGCACCCCGCCTCAGAGCAACCATATTGTTGCATCAAGATGTCGCTCATGCCTTGCAGCTTTAGAAACAAGCCTTCTGGCATGGGGGCTCCTGATGTCATTAACCGGTGAAAGCGTACCTGCTCTCGCGTAAAGCTGGATAAGATGTGATAAAAGACTGGCAGACCATAAACAATATGCTGGGGAGTATCTTGAATCACTTGCAAAGCAAACTTCGGATTTTTGTGCGTCACAATCGAAGGCTTACTTCCCCGTTCCAGGGCTGCCAATACTCCACATATCAATCCATACGAATGTGTCACAGATGCCAGCACGATCGGGGTTAACGCCTCCTCACCTTGGAATAACTGGTTGTAAGCATGAATTTCTGTTTGGATATCTTCCCAGCTTCTTCCGATTAGCTTCGCGTCTCCCGTCGTACCTGAGCTATATTGGTAGAGCGATGGTTTTTCGCTCTGTTGTTTATCCGTGATGGACATGAAGTGCTTCGTCTCTTGATAGACAAGCCCATAACATCTTGCCTTCACTGCCATTTGATAGGCTGTTTCCATCGGGGTTTCCCCATGAATTAACAACACCGAGCCATTATGCTCACGTAAATATTGAACAAGACTAATCACGTCAAGTGGGTCAGCCAAGCAGACTGCATACCTCTTTCCTTCTGGCTGCCGAAAATGATCCATGCTTTCGAACCCTTGCTTATGTCTCTCCAATTCATGCACAGAAATCTCGTTTTGATTTACAATGAACATGCTAGTAACCTCCCACAGCCATGGAATGAAGCCTTTTCCTTGCCTCGAACAAAGGATTGGGAACTTCATGTAAATGATAGTTATCGTTCGTTGTATATAGCTTTTTCTTGGTCAATTTCTCTACTTGCACGCTTGGAACAAACAGATCAAATCGCTTAAATCGCTCCGCCAATTCCGGGAATCGTTGTTGGTGACCCTCCAATACCTGAACGGCCATCTCCCAGAAGTTCTCTTCGGCATAGCTGTAATGCTCCTCTAATAGCCGTGCAAGTTGCCCCAGATTGATCATAAATAAAGTCTCCAATGTCAAATCCCTGACTATTGATGTTTCATTCATGTGAAACATCACATCATCGGGCTTTGTTGCGTAATATTCGTGCACTTCCGCGAAGTTCGGGCATTTGTCTGGCTCACTCAAGAACGGTTGGCAAAAAATCAAATCTTCATGAAAATCCTTCAATGCTACCCGAGTAGGGACACCATCCCGATGCACCAAGACCATATTCTGCGCGTGGGTTTCCATTGCAATTCCGTGTTTCACAAGAATATGAACGACTGGCAATACACTGCTTTCCAATAATCGCACAAGCCAATTTTCTAGCCCTTGCTTACGAACCCAAGGGTCAATGAATGGCATCCCATCCACCTCTACTGCCGCTAATGCGTTATAAGGAACCGCCTCTTCTCCGGCTTCGAGATGAGGGATGAGACTTTCTCTCCACATGCACCCAATTACCCCGAATGTAACCATTTCCACTAGTTCAGAAGCAGGTGGAGGATCGTATGCCACTGCCGCAAACTCCTGGAGCATGATCACCTTTTGCACATCTCGCAAATACGCATCTGCGTCCGTAATACCCTTGAGCCACCTCGAAACAATGGGGGCACTAGCCAGTGAGTGCGGCGTGAGATGACGTGGAGCTGAAGTATTCACTACGTTCATCGAGAGTTTCAGATACGGTTTATGCGGATTACTTTTGTTAGCAAATGTGCGGATGGATTGTTGTGGACGATGACCATCAGAGCCTGCACCTAGCACAATAATCTGTTTGCGATGGATATCGTCTTGGAACCCAGGCACGATATGATTGCGCCACTGCCAAGGGTGGACAGGCACGAAGGCATACTGATCAGGATCGCATCCATGATTGACGATGATTTGTTGAAAGGCTTCTTTTTGCTCTAGCCCTATTTCATCCAAAAGAAGGTCATCGAAATTCCTTCCTTGATCAATGGACACTTGAGAATATTGCTTATGTATTGCTAACCAAAGAAAATGAACTTCCTGCTTAAATTCAGGACCATAGGCAAAATGATCTACATAGCTAAAGCCAACACGTGATTTATAGCTAGGATGGTAAGGGTGACCATCCATCAGATCACCTTCCAGCTCATCGTACGATTTGCCCTGCATCCGAATATCATTTTGTATCCGATAGTATTGGGACAATGTATCCTTTAACAGCGTTTGTTCCAAGTCATTGGCAAATAGCTTCAGTCTTTGTTCATCTACCGTATTCATTCGAAAGACTTCCACTAAAAAACGAGTGAGGGATACCGCTTCAGATTCTTGCTTTGCAACCCCGTTTTGATCGTAAACAACACGGGTAACGGGGTCCTTCCCTAAACGAACAAGCCCAAAACTGGCACTTTTCCGCCCTCGGCAAAGATAGCGAACAGGCAGTTCACCCTCATCAAGCCCATGCAGGGTGTAAATTGTTTCGTCTCCCTCTTGAAGGGTCTCAGGGATCAAAATTCCCTCATATAACAAAGACTCGATGCATTGTCGAAACACCCTTCTTCTCACCTGCACATACTGGGTCGAGTGAAGTGCCTCTTCAATCGAGAAATCTTGTATTGTTAACTCCATACGTTATCCTCCAAGTCTCTTCAAGCTAGATGCTAGTAAGCTATCCAAAAGCATGCAGCCCTGCCTTTTCGGTCTGTTTTACTTTTGCTAAAGGATTATCTATGTAAACAAAAACAGATGATCTCTCTTCCGGTTGGGTTAATTCATCCAAATCATAGAAGCGCGTGAGCAAATTCGCCTTACACGGAAGCTGTTCGCGCGTGAGTAGATTCTCCAGAAACTTCGACGCTTCTCGATTCATCGGTAAAAACTCCGTCAAAACCTCATGCATCTCTGCCAATAAGATTTGTTCGTCAATTAATCCTTCCGTTCCAAATCCATTAATGAGTCCAAACATATGGTTAAAAATCATGTAATAAGTGATTCGCTCATCTACTAGATGGTCTTTGTAAATGTTCCTGCTCGCCTTGCCAACCCCAGGCAATTCTGCCTCTAATACTTCTTGCATCGATTCTGAGAAATAGTAGCCTTGATTATCACGATAAAAGAACTGATCGGGGTATCCGTCTTTAAGCATGACAACACTATTCTGTTGATGGGCTTCCAAGCCGATTCCGTATTTTAGATAAAGCCATACCATTGGCTTCAAAGAAATATCTACATACCGCTTAAACCATTCCAAACTAACTACTTCCGGTGACTTCCCTTCTTTTTGTGCCAGATGGTGAATGATCGTTGCCAACCTACTCTTGTAACCGGGAAGTGGATCTTGAACGAGTGCCGCGATTTGCGTGACTTGCTCTGCATTCCTCCCCATAAAGGGATTATCACGCAGGATCACTTCAAATCCGGATTCTTTCGCCTGATCCAACGTGATCGTGATGTAAGCCGGATCAGAGATAAAGCCAAAGCCTGGATACTTGCGACTCACTTCACCGATCCCTGTTTCAAAAAGTTGCTTCGCCTCTAAACCGATCTCCATCTCACTTAACTTGTTGATCCGTAATGAATTCGTAACTTTGATTGGGACGGACAGCTTGAGCATGTATTTCTTCTCAGGATGATAAACCGTTCGAAGAGAAGATGTCGCCATATACTCCTCACCCGCTGGCCCCAGGTATAGAATCAACCCTTTCCCGATCAAGGACTGTACGGCTACCTGTTCGAGCAACCATTCTGCTTGAAGCGGATGAATCGGGACGATTGAAAATGACGGATCGACATCAGATATCGAAGGAAACTCATCCTTCAGTAATTGCGTAGCGGATTTTGTTAGTCCAGATTTTTCGTGAACAATCGACGGATGGGCAGCAAACAGGTGGAGTTGAAACTTCCCGCAACACTCCGGTGCATACAACGCTTGCTTGGCCTCAGGAATTCCTTGCTGACTCTTCGGGGTTGGATGAAACAAGTGACCGAACAAAAGTGCCTGTTCTGCTTCGATGAAGCTTTGTTCTACGCCATATAAAATCTCCGCATTACTTTGGCGAGTCCGAACAAACTTCTCAATGCTTTGGCAGCTTTGAATCATACGCAAGACCAATTCATCTGGAACTGCATTTTCCCCATGCTGAAGCGTTAGCTCTTTAATCAAAAGAACCGCTAATGTCAAATAGTCCGCTTTGACGAATCGAGTACAGTCACCACTTCGATAACAAGCTGGATAATGAAACAGATGCCTACCTGTCACCGAATGATATTTGACACCGACATAGAGGGAAATCCCCTGATGCGGGAGTTCGCAATGAAGGTACGTACCTGTTGTACTCGGCTGTATGATTTTCGTTAGCTGCTTGGTAATCTCGTCTTTCCGATTGATCCACTCGCCCCTACCTGTTTCTCGGAGATAACAATTGAGAAAGCTCTGCATCGTTGCATGCTCTGCGATATGCTTGACTACGAACATGTTACCTCTCCTCTTGCTTGATCCAATTTTTTTATTTCAAGCATTGCAACTTACATAACTGGTAAAACGTCCCATGTATAATGTAAACGATTATCATTCTCATTTCAAGCAATAAAATTCGTCTTATACAATTCAAAGAGATGCGCTGACCGAAATTAGTTCCTCCCTCCTACATAAAAAGAAAAAAGATGCCGATTCATCAGCATCTTTTTTCTCATGATTAATCCAACTCTTCCGCATCTACAACGTTGCGACCTTTATCTGCATGTCGATCGATAGCGAGTTGCACCAGACGATCGATCAGCTCGCTGTAGCTCACACCCGCTGCTTGGAAAAGCATTGGATACATGCTAAACGGCGTAAAGCCTGGCATCGTATTCACTTCGTTGATATAGAGCTTGTCGTTTTTCTCATCCCAGAAAAAATCTACGCGGGAAAGGCCAGAGCCATCGAGTGCTTGGAATGCCTGCTTGGCTATTTCCGCAATTTGTTCGGATACATGCTCGGGAACGATGGCAGGAATGGAGAGCTCTGTTCCCGCCCCCTTGTACTTGGCTTCGTAATCGTAAAATTCTTTAGCGGCAATGACTTCCCCAACGACAGAAGTCATCAGCTCTTCATTCCCCAAAACGCCAATCTCCAACTCACGGACTTGAACGAACTCTTCCACAATCAATCTGCGGTCGAATTTGGCAGCGACATCTAATGCGTGCTCGAGCTCCTCACGATTTTTCGCTTTGTTAATCCCTACGCTGGATCCCATATTCGCCGGTTTGACGAAACACGGATAGCCGAGTTCACGCTCGATCCGATCCATGACATCGTCCTGGCCTTTTTCCCATTGCGAGCGCAGCAAGCCTACATATTTCACTTGCGGAAGTCCAGCCTGTGCAAAGACGGTCTTCATCATCCATTTATCCATTCCGACAGCGGAAGCCATTACTCCGGTTCCCACGTACGGGATATTCGCCAATTCCAGCAGCCCCTGAATCGTCCCATCTTCCCCAAATGGTCCGTGAACCACAGGGAAAACAACATCCATTTGCTCATTCATGGCAAACAACGCCCCCGACTTGCTTGTTACTGCCAGCTCTTGCCCTGTCTCTGCTGCCTCGGTAATCGCTGGTGTTTTTGCTGATAAGCGCAACGCTTCGATCTTATCCGGCAGTTGACCTGCCAGTGTTTCTCCAGTCACCCAAGAGCCATCCAATTGAACGTACACAGGGGTTACCTCATATTTATTTGCATCTACAGCCTGCATAATGGACATGGCCGTACGCAATGAAACTTCATGCTCTGAGGATTTTCCTCCATAAATAATGCCCAGTCGAATCTTTTGATTTCCCATCTGTGTCATGCTCCTTTCCCCTCCGTACGATACCCGGAGAGTCTACCCAGTTTCTACTCTCTCTTATGCTATGCAAAAGCCCAACATCTGCTCTATTTACCGGGCCGAGCCCGTCATTTAGCATACACAAACCAAACGCCAAAAACAAGAGAAGCAAGTATCACCTGCTCACGTTTTTTCTCATACCATATAAATAAAATTCCTGTCATGGAGCTATTTTTTGGAGGGATTTCCATGAGAGATTATTTACTGTACTGCACGTACTGCTCTTCTTACACGTTATTGCACAGCTATGATAAGGACAGCGGTTCATTCTTGGGGGAATACTCCCTGCTGCATAACAACTACACCCGTGACCCAATCGTCTTGAACAAATTTCTCCTCGCCCATCTCGGTCACACCATCCGTACCATTCCCTCTAAGACGGATGACTACCGCCATATCATCTCCAATGCCTCACATTTTTTAGAGGATGATATCGACAAGTATGTGGAGGAAAGTCAGCAGCGGGCTAAGTTCAAGGAGCGTGATCGGAAAAGCGAACGGGAAATTGGTCAGGTACAGCTATATCTAGTCGAGCATCTCTTGACCCACGAGCTTCAAAACTTAAGCCAGGCCCGCGCTTCTACCCCCGCCGAAGGACAAGTCTTTTTAGGCAAAGAACTGGGGTTCAAGCAGGCTCTCGATCTCGTCAGGCGTGTAAAAAATGACAAGCAATTGTCATGAGCACTTATTTCTTTATTCGAAATGATTCACATTCTTTGTGCAACTCTTTCCGCACGTCGCGCGTATAAAAAGAGAGACGATACAAGCGGGGGGAAAGAACATGTTTGAATACAAATTCGTCCGAGTTGAGCTGTCCTCTTTTCGACGCCAACCAAAAGAAGATTATCGGACCGTTGTCCACGAGCACGCCAAGGAAGGCTGGCGTTTGGTGCAAATCTTTGCGCCAAGCATCGGGGGCGACGGTATGGCCAAATACTTCGAATTGATTTTCGAAAAACCAACCTCTTAAATCAGACTGAAAGCCGAAAAAGAAAAACAGCGCCGTTCTTAAGCGGACGCTGTTTTTCTTTTTCTCTATCGACGATCTCTCACTTCAAAGATGGCAAATTTCAAGTAATGAGCCTCATCAGCCCCACTGATTTGCGGATGATCCTTGCCCGCGCCTCGCCATTCAATCAGACGCAATATCTTTTTCGCATCGACCGCTGCTTCTTGGATCGTTTGCAGGAACAGCTCAGGTGACATATGGTACGAGCAAGACGCGGTAACGAGAAATCCTCCCGGACGGACGAGCTTCATTCCGTTTAAGTTAATGTCTTTGTAACCGCGGCAAGCGCCCTTCACTGCTCCACGGGATTTCGCGAACGCTGGCGGGTCAAGAATGACCACATCCCAGCTTTTTCCTGCCTCTACATTTTCACGCAAGTAATCAAATGCATTGGCCACCACAAAATCAACGCGATGCAAAAAGCCATTGAGTGTAATGTTACGCTTCGCTGTTTCGATGGCGTGATCGGAAATATCGAGGGCCGTCACTTTTTTCGCACCGTGCTTGCAAGCATTCAGCGTAAAGGAACCGGTATGAGTAAAGCATTCCAATACCTCAGCGCCATCCCAAAACGGATTTTTGACGGCTTTACCGCGCTTGTCTACAGGCATCTGCTTTGTCTCGCCGTCTACTTCCATGCTCGTCAGGGTAATGCCGTGCTTTTCGCCCCAGCCCTTCATCAAAGGCGCGATGGAGGCACGGTTTTCCCGCTGATCATAGAAAAAGCCTGTCTTTTGCCCCTCTACGATATCCACATAGTATTTCAATCCGTTTTCTTCGATCAAAACCTCACGCGGACACTCTCCATACAGGACTTCTTTGCCCTGTGTCAGCCCTTCCAGTTCACGGACAGGCACATCATTGCGCAAATAAATACCGGTCGGTGCAAATACCTCTACCAATGCATCCCGAATCCAATCGATGCGCTTCTCTATCCCCAATGAGAGGACTTGGACAACCAATGTATCTTCGTAGCGATCAACGATCAATCCTGGCAAAAAGTCAGCTTCCCCGTAAATGACACGGCAAGCCCGCGGATTGTCTACAAATCTCGTCCGGAATTCTGCCGCTTCCTTGATTTTGCGCAAGAAAAAGTCGTAGTTGATCTCTTCCTTTTGGTCGTAGCTCAAAATGCGCACGATCATTTGTGAAGCTGGATTGATGTAGCCCTTTGCCAAAAAATGTCCTTTGTGATTCGTGACCTCGACGATTTCACCTGGCTCTACATCCCCTTGAATTTCTAATACCTCTGATTGAAAAATCCACGGATGTCCAACTTCTAGCCGCTTTTTCCGATGTTGATTCAATAGCACACGTGCCATGCAGTTATTCCTCCTCTTGTCATGCTTGCCCTTGTACAGGCATAGCGTTATAGTAACTTGCTAAAAATGGACAGGGAGGAACGTATCTTGTGATAGTCTCCATCCTCGCCCCTTTTGCCTTTGGGCTCACGTTTTTTCTTTTCGGTATGTATGCCATGCGCTCCGGCTTTCAAAACCTTGCCGGCAAAAAAATGGAAGAATGGATGGGGCGCTTTACTCGTACCCCACTCCATAGCTTCTGGGTTGGTCTACTCGCTACTTTTGTCTTGCAAAGCTCCAGTGCGGTAACCGTCCTGACGATTGGGCTGACGAATGCAGGCATCATTCAGTTCACACAAACCGTCGGCATCATATTGGGAACCAATCTGGGCACGACTGTGACAACGGAGCTGGTTGCGCTCAAGCTTGAGTCTTTTGCCATCCCCATGCTTCTTATCGGAGTCGCTCTTTGGCTGATGCCGCGCCGCAATATTCGTTGCATTGGTCTCGTCGTCGCCGGCTTCGGACTGATCTTCCTTGGAATCGATACATTAAAAGTCATGGCGAAGCCTCTGGAGCAGTCTGAGACGTTTCGATCGCTTTTTCTGGAGAGCAGCCATTCCATCTGGATCGGTTTGATTACCGGGATTATTTTCACCGCTCTCATTCATAGCGGTTCCGCTACGACCGTGATCACGATGGGCCTGCTCAATCATCAAATTCTTTCGATGGAAACGGCACTTGCCATCGTATTGGGCGCGAATGTTGGAACTTGCTTTACCGCTGTCATTGCTGCTATTGGGACGAATACGGCATCCAAGCAGGTCGCATGGTGCCATACGCTCTTCAACGTCGCAGGCGCGATTGTTTTTTTACCGTTTCTTTCCCAGCTTGCCCTCGTTAGTGCATTTTTAACGGATAGTCCTTCTATGCAGATCGCCCATTCGCAGACGATCTTCAATCTCGTCTGCTCCCTGGTCGCGCTGCCATTCGTCCCGCAAATAGCCCGGTTTATTCAATGGCTGATCCCCGATAAGCGTCGTCCTACTGACCTCACTATTAGAAAGAAAATGGTATCAAGTAGATGGAAGTAATAACACCCGCCACGATCATTGCGACACTGGACGCTGCCGTTTGAACAGGAGAAACGCGGTTTAAGCTGGCCGTACCAATGGCATGTGCACTCGTACCGATGGCGATCCCGATTGCCCAATCATCGGTAATTTTTCCCCATTTGAGAACAGGACGGGCAATCATGACACCGGCCATCCCCGTTAATGCGGTAAAAAAGGCTGCAAGTGCAGGTTCCCCACCTATGGAACGACTTAGCTCCAACGCAATCGGGGTCGTCACGGATTTACTGAGCATGCTTTTGTATACGAGTTCATCTGAACCCAAGCACCAATGAACCCCCATAACGACAAAGATCGCAACTGCACAGCCTGCACATACACCAAGCAAAACACCGCGCCAAATATGGGCAAACTCCTTGATCTGTTTAGCCAGCGGAATAGCGAGTGCCACCGTAGCAGGACCGAGCCAAAAGGAAATCCACGATCCTCCGGCAGCAAACGCATCCCAATCGCCGCTAAACGCCCACCACATGGTCCAGACCAAGATCACAGCCACCAAAAGAGGCTGCAACCGTTGGAATCGAGCGTTGATCATGGTTGCGCCTTTGTACCCTGCTATCGATACCAAAATGGCGAAAAATTGACTAAGCATCCAGAGTCCTCCCCTCTTGCGGCAAGGACGATTCTGATTTTTGTTTATGATGCTTCAAATACCATTGCACAACCACGCCAGTTACAAGCATGACGAGCAAAGGACCGAGAACCATCGACAGTATGATTGGCAATGGGTTTTGCGTGAATACATTTAAATAGGAAGCAACTCCGACGATGATCGGTACGAAAAAGAGCAACATATGCCTAATTAAAAAAGTACCCGCTTGTTCTACCCAGTCCATTCGTATCCATCCCATACACAGTCCCAGTGTTAACAGCAGCATTCCCACCAGGTTACCGGGCAGGGGAATATGCAGCCATTTGCTCGCAGCTACGCCTACCCCATAAAAAGCCAACAGGATGACGATTCCTTTAACAAATTTCATTTTGCTAATCTCCTCCCCGCTCCCTATCCTCTCTCTATAGGAACATCAGCATGCAGGACGGAAAAAGCCCGGCCTTACCTCGGCCAGGCTTTCTTTCGTATTAGTATCCGCTGCCTGTTGTTTTTGCTCCAGTTACAATGGAAACACCGGAGCTTGTACCGATGCGGCTCGCGCCTGCTTCGATCATCGCAACTGCTGTCTCGCCGTCACGAACGCCACCAGACGCTTTTACGCCTACATTTGGTCCTACGGTTTTACGCATCAGGGCGATATCTTCAACCGTTGCTCCACCTGTTGAGAATCCTGTGGAGGTTTTTACGTAATCAGCACCAGCCTCTACGGAGAGCTTGCACGCAACTACTTTTTCTTCTTCGGTCAAGAGGCAAGTTTCCAGAATCACTTTCAAGAGAATATCGCCAGCAGCTTGCTTCACAGCAGCGATGTCTTTTTTGACAGTTTCCAAGTCGCCGGATTTCAAGGCACCTACGTTCAGTACCATATCTACCTCAGTCGCTCCGCTTGCAATCGCATCGCG
The DNA here is from genome assembly GCF_023714195.1 of Brevibacillus sp. MER 51. Lineage (NCBI taxonomy): Bacteria > Bacillati > Bacillota > Bacilli > Caryophanales > Paenibacillaceae > Brevibacillus > Brevibacillus sp. MER 51. The sequence continues at coordinate 47,653 of NZ_JAMAUS010000002.1, forward strand.
GGTTTCGGCTGCTTTGGACTCAATCGTGCTCGCTCCCAGAGGGAATCCGATAACTGTGCACACTTTCACATCGGAGCCTGCCAAGAGTTCTGCAGAGCGTTTTACCCAATAAGGGTTTACGCAAACAGACATGAAGTCGTGCTCTCTTGCTTCAGCGCACAGCTTGTCAATCATCTCTTGTGTAGCATCAGGCTTCAATAGCGTGTGGTCGATATATTTGTTCATGTTCATAGAACTACACCTCTATCCCTAATTGTTCGAATGCAAGGCGAAAAATGCTGTCATTGTTACGGTATCCTCGTTGCAGCTGCAAATCCCATGCTTCCTTTGCAGAATGCCAATGAACATCATTGATTTCTTCTAGCTGCACAGTGATCTCTGTGTTGTAGGCTTCCACCAAATAATAATGGACTTCTTTGTCGATGGATTCGCCCGTTACCGGATGCGTATACACGTAGGTGATCATATCGAGCTTGGACCCCAAGCGTCCTGCTACGCCTGTTTCTTCCAAAACCTCGCGCAGAGCCGTTTCTTCGATAGTCTCGCCTATCTCCTGCTTCCCTTTTGCGAGTGTTACTTTGCCATAGCGGTCTTCAATCAATAGGAGCATGTACTCTGTATCTTGCTTCTGGTATACAACGCCTCCTGCCGATATCTCCCTCATATAGCACGCTCCTTCAGGTAAGGCAGCGCCTCTGTTTCCACTACGCGAACAAAAGTTCCTTTGCAGTATTCCGAGCCTGGTTCATCCAGTCTGACCTTGCAAATCTTGCCGATCATGCTCTCATCGCCAGGGAAGACGACGTTCAGGTAGTTGTCCGAATAGCCCATCAGAAGACCGCTATCTGGTGCTTCTTTAAACGGACGCTCCGGAATGACTTCCAGTACATCTCCTACGAATTTTTTGGAGTATGCCAAGGTCAATTCCTGATTAAGCTCCAGGAGCTTCGCTACGCGCTCGTTCTTTTCCTCTTCCGGAATTTGATCCGTCATACGCGCTGCTGGTGTACCTGTACGCATAGAATACGGGAATACGTGCATCTCGGCAAAACCGATTTTCTTCATAAACTCGTATCCGTTCCAGAATTGCTCTTCGGTCTCACCTGGGAAGCCTACGATAACGTCTGTTGTAATCGCTGCTCCTGGCAATGCTTCGCGTACTTTGACCATTCTTTCGTAAAACTCAGCAGTGGTATACTTGCGGCGCATGCGCTTCAACACTTCATCATCGCCCGCTTGCAGCGGTACATGCAGATGGCGCACGACTCGATCGGAGTTGTTGATGACCTCGATCACTTCATCGGTGATTTGGCTCGCTTCGATTGAACTGATGCGGATGCGCTTGAGTCCCTCCACTTGGTGAAGGTCAAGCAACAGCTTGGCCAAATTGTAGTCTTCCAGATCCTCGCCGTAACCACCTGTATGAATCCCAGTCAAAACGATTTCCAGATAGCCCGCTTCCACCAGCTTTTGGGCCTGTTCGACGACGCTTTCCGGTTTGCGGGAACGCATCAGACCGCGTGCCCACGGAATAATACAAAACGTACAAAAGTTGTTGCAGCCTTCTTGAATCTTGAGGGAAGCACGTGTGCGATCCGTGAAGTTAGGAACATCCAGCTCTTCGAATTCGCGAGCTTTCATAATGTTGCCCACTGCGTTGATCGGCTTGCGTTCTGCACGAATTTGATCCACGTACTCGATCAGCTTCTCGCGTCCTTGTGTACCAACTACGATATCTACACCGGGAATTTGCGCAATCTCACTTGGAGAGGTTTGCGCATAGCAGCCAGTTACGGCTACGATCGCCTCAGGATTCCGGCGAATCGCACGACGAATCACTTGGCGGCTCTTCTTATCTCCGGTGTTCGTAACCGTACAAGTATTAATCACATAAACATCTGCATCATCTTGTTCAAAGTCGACTCTCTCATAGCCGTCTGCCTTGAACAATTGCCAGATGGCCTCTGTCTCATAGCTGTTTACTTTGCAGCCTAATGTATGAAAAGCAACGGTAGACATTGCCATTCCTCCTTTTCCGTGAAAAACGTCTCAACGTTTTTCATAAAAGTGGATGCGACCGCTTGCGGTCAACGAAACGATCATGACCGTTTCGTTCCTGCTCATCCTTAGCGAAGTGATGAAGCCTTTCGTTCAAATTGATAGGAAGCGCAGGCCAAGACGTACTGGCTTGCTGTTTCCGTGCGCAAAATACGCGGGCCGAGGGAAACCGTCAGGAACCCTTTGCTCTCTGCCTGAGCCACTTCCTCTGGAGAGAAGCCTCCCTCCGGTCCAACGAGGACGAGAAGTGAATCTCCCGCAGTCATCTCTTCTAGCACGTGATGAATCGTGGTACTGCCTTCTTTTTCATAGGCAATTGCGCAATGCGTATACGATTGGCCAGCTTCAAGTATCTCACGAAATGAAACAGGAGATAAAAGTTCTGGCAAAACAGCACGATGAGACTGTTCAGCAGCCTCCTTGACAATTTTGCGCCAACGCTCCAGTTTTTTCGCTTCTTTTTTGGCGTCTAGCTTTACAATGGTTCGCTCAGAAGAAAACGGGAAAAAGGAGTACGCCCCAAGTTCCGTCCCCTTTTGCAAAATCCACTCCAGCTTCTCGCCTTTTGGAAGCCCCTGACCAATTGTGACCCGGATCGGCAATTCTCGTTCTTCTTGAAGCATTTCCACTACTTCTGCCCGTACTTCCTTGGCAGAAAGATAGACCAGCTTGGCTCTTGCAGACCTGCCCGCTCCATCAGAAACAATGATTTCTTCGCCTTCCCGAGCACGCATTACATTTACGATATGGTGTACATCGTCTCCGACAATCGTTAGCTCATTCTCAGTAAAGGAATGTGGCTCGACAAAATATCGTTGCATCTCGCCAACCCCACTATTCTATCGTTTTTTTGCTACAATTGCTACCCAGTCATCGATGAAAATGGTTTCCACGACCTCAAGGTCTGAAGCCGCCAACGCCGCTTTCACATCCGCTTCGCGTGCAGCAATAATACCCGACGAGATGAAGGTTCCACCTGGCTTCAACACGCGGAATACATCGTCGGTGAAACGCACGATGACCTCTGCCAAAATGTTGGCCACGACCACTTCTACCTGCTCCTCGATGCCGTCAAGCAAGTTGTTTTGTCTCACGTTAATATGCTCGTGCACACCATTCAGTTCGGTATTGGCCTGCGCAGAGCGAACGGCTACTTCATCCAAATCCATCGCCAGCACATCTTTTGCTCCGAGCTTGATGGCAGCAATACTCAAAATAGCTGTGCCTGTCCCAACATCATACACCTGATCGCCTTTGGCAAGATACTTCTCAAGTGCACGCAGACAAAGAATGGTCGTCGGATGTGTACCTGTTCCAAAAGCCATGCCTGGGTCCATCTCAATAATGATCTCATCTGGATGCTTTGGCTCGTACTCTTCCCATACTGGTTTGATGGTCATGCGTTCAGACACATGAACCGGTTTGTAGTATTTTTTCCAGGCGTGGGCCCATTCATCTTCATGGACATCGTTTACAGCAATCGATGCCTTGCCGATGTCCAAACCGTACTCGATCAACTGCGCCAATTGCTCTTTCAGCTCTTCTACAACGTCTAGCAGTTCGCTGCTGTCAACCGGCAGGTATGCTTTAACGAATACGCCCTCGGCCGGAAAATCATCAGGAGAAAGCTGGTAGATTTCGCCAAAAGGGGTATCCCACTCACGATAGAGCACCTCCGGGTCTTCAATTACGACACCATTTGCACCCAATTCATACAAGAGGCTTGACACCGCCTCCGTAGCCTCCGCTGTAGTATGGATACTGATTTCTGACCATTTCACGAATCTACCACTCCCCACATAAGCTCCCATTCGGGCTTTTCATTTAATCGACTTCGCTACATGAAACTTTAGGCAAAAAGCGGACAAAACCGCGACGGATTACTCGCCGCGGAATGCCCGTTTCATTTTTTCGAAAAAGCTTTCGTCTTCTCCTCCATGCTGTCCTGGCTTTTCTCCAGACAGTTCGGCGAGCTCACGCAACAATTCCTTTTGTTTATCGCTCAGCTTGGTCGGCGTAATGACGCGCACTTTCACATGCTGATCACCGCGGCCGTTTCCTCGCAAATGCGGAACACCTTTTCCACGCAAGCGGAAGAATGTTTCTGTTTGGGTACCCGCCGGGATCTTCAACTTCACGCGACCATCGACAGTCGGCACTTCGATCTCATCTCCAAGTGCTGCCTGTGCGTAAGTAAGCGGAACCTCACAGTAAATATCATTTCCTTCTCGCTCAAAAAACTCATGACTCTTTACGCGCAAAACGACGTACAAATCTCCAGGAGGTCCACCGTTTGCGCCCGGTTCACCTTCGCCTGTTACGCGCAATTGTGCTCCATCATCCACACCTGCTGGGATGTTGAGATGAATTTTGCGGCGTACCTTGACACGTCCACTTCCACGGCAAGTTGAACATTTTTCTTTGACAACTTTCCCTTTGCCTTCGCAAGTCGAGCAAACACGGCGATTGACGATTCGACCGAATGGCGTGTTCGCCACCACTTCTTGTTGTCCTGTACCATTACAAGTCTTACAAGTATCGACACCGGAACCAGGCTTTGCACCGGAACCAAGGCATGTATCACATTCTGCTTCTTTTGGAATTTCCACGTCCGTTTCTTTTCCAAAAATCGCGTCGATAAAGTCAATGCTGAGGCCAAATTGCAGATCAGATCCTTTGCGAGGTGCATTTGGATTCGAACGTCTGCCGCCACCACCGAAGAACATATCAAAAATATCTCCGAAGCCGCCCATGCCTGATCCATCAAAACCTCCGCCACCGAAGCCCTGATTCGGATCTTGATGACCAAAACGGTCATATTGCGCACGTTTTTGTGGCTCGGACAGGATGTCGTACGCATCCTTAACTTCTTTGAACTTTTCTTCCGCGTCAGCCTCTTTATTTACATCGGGATGGTACTGACGTGCCAGTTTGCGATACGCTTTTTTGATTTCATCAGCGTCCGCATCCTTTGCTACGCCCAGAACCTCGTATAAATCACGTTTCATCTCCTACATCACTCCCATGACAGTCAACTGTTATCATAGCATGTGACAGACTTGAAAAAAAGTCAAAGTCAGCATTCCGTGACTTTGACTTTCATGGGTCACATCGTGGGAAGTGAGGGAAGAAATCTCTCCCCTCACAATTCCAGCGTGTTACTTTTTATCGTCTACCACTTCGTAGTCAGCATCAACGACATTGTCTTTCTTTGGCTCTTGACCTTCAGCGCCGCCGCCTTGTGCTGCTTGCGCTTGAGCAGCCTGCTCATAGAGCTTCACCGAAATTTGTTGGATGATCTCGGACAGTTCATCTTTCGCTGTCTTGATCTCTTCGATGTTGCCACCCTCCAGAGCAGCTTTCACTTTATCTTTCGCAGCGTTAGCGCGATCGATTTCAGCCTGGTCGATCTTGCCTTCTACTTCTTTCAATGTTTTCTCGGTAGTGAACACGAGTTGGTCTGCTTCGTTGCGAACTTCTACTTGCTCTTTGCGTTGTTTGTCCGCTTCTGCATTCAACTCAGCATCTTTTACCATGCGATCGATCTCGTCGTCGGACAGACCGGAGTTAGAAGTGATCGTGATACGTTGTTCTTTACCTGTACCCAGGTCTTTTGCACGTACGTTTACGATACCGTTCGCGTCAATATCGAAGGATACTTCGATTTGCGGGATGCCGCGTGGCGCTGGCGGGATATCAGACAAGTTGAAGCGTCCGAGCGATTTGTTGTCGGCTGCCATTTGACGCTCCCCTTGGAGAACGTGAATTTCTACTGATGTTTGGTTGTCCGCAGCTGTAGAGAACACTTGGGATTTGCTTGTTGGGATCGTCGTGTTACGATCGATCAGCTTGGTGAATACACCACCCAATGTCTCGATACCAAGGGACAGTGGCGTTACGTCGAGAAGAACGACGTCTTTCACGTCACCAGTCAGTACGCCCGCTTGAACAGCTGCTCCCAGTGCTACTACTTCGTCCGGGTTTACGCCTTTATGTGGTTCTTTTCCTGTAAATTTCTTGATTGCTTCTTGTACCGCTGGGATACGAGTAGAACCACCCACCAGGATAACGCGATCCAGTTCGCTTGGAGTCAGACCAGCGTCTTTCAGTGCTTGACGAGTTGGGCCCATTGTACGCTCAACCAGCTCAGCAGACAACTCTTCGAATTTCGCACGAGTCAGGTTCATCTCCAAGTGCTTTGGACCTGTTGCATCTGCTGTAATGAACGGCAGGGAAATGGTCGTAGTCAATACACCAGAGAGGTCTTTCTTCGCTTTTTCCGCAGCATCTTTCAAACGTTGTTGAGCCATGCGATCCTTGGACAGGTCGATGCCATGCTCTTTTTTGAATTCGCTCACCAGGTAGTTCATGATGACATCGTCGAAGTCGTCTCCGCCCAGCTTGTTATCTCCGGAAGTCGCTTTTACTTCGAAGAAGCCATCGGACAATTCGAGAATGGATACGTCAAAGGTTCCGCCGCCCAAGTCGAATACGAGAACGGTTTGATCTTCTGTTTTCTCCATACCGTATGCAAGTGCCGCTGCGGTTGGTTCGTTCACGATACGCAGTACTTCCAAGCCAGCAATTTTACCCGCATCTTTTGTTGCTTGGCGTTGGCTGTCATTGAAGTAAGCTGGAACCGTAATCACTGCCTGCGTCACAGATTGACCAAGGTAGGCTTCAGCGTCTGCTTTCAGCTTTTGCAGGATCATAGCAGAGATTTGTTCAGGTGTGTACTGGTTGCCTTCCAGCGTTTCTTTATAGGTGCTACCCATGTGGCGCTTGATGGAGATTACGGTATTGTCTGGATTGGTGATCGCTTGGCGTTTTGCCGCTTCCCCAACGATGCGCTCGCCGTTTTTGAATGCTACTACGGATGGTGTGGTGCGGTTACCTTCCGCATTGGCAATAACGACTGGCTCGCCGCCTTCCATTACTGCTACACAAGAGTTGGTTGTTCCCAAGTCAATTCCGATTACGCGACTCATACAAAATGTCCTCCTAACACTTTACGTCTAGTGAATTTACGTTTTTTGAAATTACTCGTTCACTTGAACCATCGCCGGACGAACGACGCGGTCTTTGAACATATATCCTTTTTGCAGCTCGGCTACCACAACGCCTGATTCAAACTCAGGGTTTTGTGTTTGCATAACCGCCTGGTGGATGTGTGGGTCAAATGGTTTTCCTTGTGCTTCGATTGCAGCCAAGCCTTCTTTATCGAAAACTTGGACCATCTGACGATATACCATGTTTACCCCCTCTAAAAGAGAGTCTACTGTCATGGATTCCTTGTCAGCGGCAAGTGCTCGCTCGAAGTTATCGAGAACTGGCAGAAGCTCTTCCACGATTTTAAGTGAAGCGTACTTCGCCAGATCTTCCTGCTCTTTGCGAACACGGCGGCGGAGGTTATCCATATCAGCCATGGCGCGCAGCATGCGGTTTTGGTGATCCTCAGCCTGAGCCTTCCAGTGAGCAGCCTCTTGCTCCCAGTTCATCTCGGTTGCTTCCGCTTGGTCTGCATCCTTTGCTACTTGTTCTTCCTCGAGAGTCGGGTCTTGCGTTACTTTTTCCTCGCTCAACGTCACTACCTCCTGGCGGCATTTCCCCAGTCAAAAGACTGTTTAGCCATTCACTCCATTTATTTCTCAAACTGCGAAGTCAGCATGCGCGATAGTCCTTCCGCCAAATGGTTGAGCACAGTAATGACCTTGCCGTATTCCATCCGCGTCGGACCAAGTATCCCCACCATTCCTACCGGCTTGCCTCCAAGCGAATAAGAAGTGGTAATAATACTGCATTGCTTAATCGCGTCTAGCTGGTTTTCCTGGCCGATGCGTACCGTGAGACCATCACCTTGCATGCCGATCACATTCATCAATTGATCGTGCTGCTCTAATAGCTCGAGAATATCCTTGACCTTATCCACGTCTCGGAATTCCGGCTGGTTCATGATCTTGGTCGCACCGCGTAAGTATACCCGTTCTTCTTCTTGTGTCAGCGAGTTGTTGAGGAGCTGAAGGATTTCTTCATACTGCTCGGTATGACGTTGCATTTCACCGGAGATCTCTTGATAAAGACGTTGCCGAAGCTGCCATAGCGGCACGTCGGTCAGCTTTGCATTCAACAGATTGACGAGTCTCTCGATTTCCCCGGCTCCTATGCCTTCTGGAAGATCGATCAGCTTGTTCTCCACTCGTCCGGTATGTGTCACCACAATCGCGACAGCCTGTTCAGCATTGAGAGGAACGATTTGAATATGTTTTAACCGATGCTCAAAAATCTCTGGACCCAAGACAATCGCCGTGTAGTTTGTCAACTGAGAGAGAATTTGGGCGGTGTACTCTACCACTTGTTCTGCGTGGAGAATACGTTCGGCAAACAACTGTTTTAGTTTACCCAACTCAGCTTCCTCCAAAAGATGAGGCTGAATCAGGTTATCGACGTAGAAGCGATATCCTTTTGTAGAAGGAACACGTCCGGCCGATGTGTGGGGCTGTTCTAAGTATCCCAGCTCCTCCAAGTCAGACATCTCGTTGCGGATCGTTGCCGAAGAGAATCCGATGTCGTCCCGTTTGGAAATGGTTCGGGAGCCAACAGGTTCGGCAGAATGAATGTAATTATCGACAATCGCATTTAAAATCATTTGTTGACGGTCTGATAACATGGATGTCGCTCGCCTCCTGTTGGATTGTTAGCACTCATGCTTATCGAGTGCTAAATCTATATACTAAGGTATCAATAGTAGAAGGATTTGTCAACGAACTTGAGCTAGTTCCAGAGACAAAAAATCTCATTTTTCGCGAGTTTCGCTTTATCCTCAACGGAGAAAGCGCGCAAATACCTCATTTCCGAGCGGAAGCCCCTGCTTCGTCAGCTTCAAAAACCCGTCCTGTTCTTCCAGCATTCCTTTGGCTACCTCTTCTTTTATTATTGTCCCAAAAACATCATGAACAGTTGCCCCAAAACGGGAAGCAAACGCCGAAAGATCAACTCCTTCTCTCAACCGCAGTCCCAAAATCATCTGTTCCTCCATGGCATCCTCGCGCGGTACCTCGAATTGTTCTACACGCGGCAGCCCTTCCTTGCACTTCTGCAAGTAAATCGCAAGCGGGCCTGCATTCACGTGTCGGTGACCGCACACATAGCCGTGGGCACCTGCACCCAACCCATAGTATTCACGATTGAGCCAATAGGTTTTATTATGTTTGCTCTCAAAGCCCGGTTTTGCAAAATTGCTGATTTCATACTGCTTGTACCCATGCCGCTCCATCTCTTCTATTAATATCATGTACATCTCGAGCTCCGTCTCTTCAGATGGCAGTGGCAGCTGATCCTTTTGGTAAAGGGTGTGGAACAGCGTGTTCTCCTCCACCTTGAGACTGTACGCGGAGAAATGGGTGGTGCCTAGCCCAAATGCCTTGTCCAATGTTTGACGGAAAATGTCGAGTGTCTGATCCGGCAATCCAAACATCAGGTCGATGCTGAAGTTGTCGAAGCCTACTATTTTCGCATTGTCGATACTGCGGTACACGGCTTCCTGGTCATGGATTCGTCCTAGTCGTTTTAAGAGCGCGTCGTCAAAGGACTGCACACCAAAGCTCAGCCGATTGACACCCAGTTCACGCATGATCCGCAGCTTTTCCACGTCTGTCGTTCCTGGATTCGCTTCCATCGAAAACTCGATATCATCCGCCAAGTACTTGCCCAATTGCTTTTGTACCATTTCCAAAAACGCGCGCATTTGGGCATGATCGAGAAACGTAGGTGTCCCTCCGCCGACAAAAATCGTTTTCACCTGCTCGATCGGCTGCTGACTGAAGGTGATCTCCATTTCGCTTTTCAATGCGTCTAAGTAATCCCAAATGAGCTGCGGATTGTTCGTCACAAATGAGTTGAAGTCACAGTAGTAACATTTATTCGTACAAAAGGGAATGTGAATGTAAACCGATTGTGGCATCATGTCCCTTCCCTCCTAAATTGATAAAATAAAAAGTCAAAAAGTCGGCTTTTCAGCACCGAGAAAATGGCGAGAACCTGAAGAAGGAGGAGCGGAGTGTAGGGGACCTACATGAGCACCGGACTTCGAAGGTGAATGCCAGTTTCGACGCCGAATCAACTTTCTTTTCTACTTCGTGATCAAAAGCCGACTTTTTGACCACCGCTTTTAATGGAAAAGACCTGACACAAGGTCAGGCCTACTTCTTATCATCCATGCGCAATACAGCCATAAATGCTTCTTGCGGTACCTCTACGGAACCAACAGACTTCATGCGCTTCTTTCCTTCTTTTTGCTTTTCGAGCAGCTTACGTTTACGTGAGATGTCCCCGCCGTAACATTTAGCAAGAACGTTTTTACGCAACGCACTGATCGTTTCACGAGCAACAACCTTGTGTCCGATGGTCGCTTGAATCGGCACCTCGAATTGCTGACGCGGAATCAATTCCTTCAGCTTTTCGCAGATGACTTTTCCACGAGGATAAGCCGTGTCTTTGTGAACGATAAACGACAGAGCATCCACCACTTCGCCGTTGAGGAGAATATCCATTTTCACCAGCTTGGATGCTTTGTACCCACCTAGCTCGTAGTCAAAGGATGCGTAGCCTTTTGTACCCGACTTCAGCATGTCAAAGAAATCGTAAACGATCTCCGACAAAGGCATGTCGTACTTCAGCTGCACACGGTTCTCACCCATATACTGCATGTCAAGAAACTCACCGCGTTTACCTTGGCACAACTGCATAACATCACCGACGTATTCTTTCGGTACCATAACAGTCGCCGTAACGTAAGGCTCCTCGACCATTTCGATCTTTTGCGCTTCCGGCATTTTGGACGGGTTGTCGATTTCGAATACTTCGCCGTTCGTTTTGGTAATGCGGTAAATAACGCTCGGCGCTGTCGTAATCAAGTTAATGTTGAATTCCCGTTCGATGCGCTCTTGAATGATCTCCATGTGCAGAAGACCCAAGAAACCGCAACGGAAACCAAAGCCAAGCGCTTGGGAAGTCTCCGGTTCAAACTGCAAGGACGCATCGTTTAGCTGAAGCTTTTCCAATGCATCACGCAGATCGTTGTACTCGTTCGTTTCGATTGGGTACAAACCGCAGAAAACCATCGGGTTGATTTTGCGATAACCTGGTAGCGGTTCAGGTGCAGGGCGATTTGCATCTGTAATGGTATCCCCCACACTGGTGTCTCCCACTGTTTTAATGGAAGCAGCTACGTAGCCTACATCTCCAACGGTTAATTCTTCTACTTGCGTTTGGCGTGGAGTCGATGTACCGATTTCGGTTACCTCGAACGACTTGCCTGTCGCCATCATCTTGATCTTCATACCTTTTTTCAAGGTTCCGTTAATGACACGAATGGAGGCAATAACGCCGCGATACGCATCAAAATAGGAGTCGAAAATCAAAGCTTGGAGAGGTGCATCCGGATCTCCCTCTGGAGCAGGTACTTTTTGCACAACAGCTTCCAGTACTTCCTTAATCCCGATACCCGCTTTGGCAGAAGTCAAAACCGCATCGCTGGCATCCAGACCGATCACGTCCTCAACCTCTTGCTTCACGCGCTCAGGCTCTGCGCTCGGCAGGTCGATCTTGTTAATAACTGGAATGATCTCCAGATTGCTGTCCAACGCTAAATACACGTTAGCCAATGTCTGGGCTTCGATCCCTTGTGCCGCATCCACGACGAGAATAGCCCCTTCACAGGCAGCCAAACTGCGGGATACTTCATACGTAAAGTCGACGTGCCCAGGAGTGTCAATCAGGTGGAGAATGTATTCCTCACCGTCATCTGCTTTATAGTTCAAACGCACGGCATTCAGCTTAATTGTAATCCCGCGCTCTTTTTCCAGCTCCATCGTGTCAAGAAACTGGGCTTCCATCTCACGTGCAGTCAAAGCACCGGTCAGCTCCAAAATGCGGTCTGCCAGCGTCGACTTTCCATGGTCAATGTGGGCGATGATGGAAAAATTTCGTATCCTTTTTTGTCTTTCACGACGATCCATGTGTTGTTCGTTCCCTCCCACGCGAATCCATTCAAACGTTCAGATTGCGCCTCGCAAAAAATACACTAACGGTAATTATAACAAACCGATGATATAAAGAGCAACCAAAGAGAATCAGGCATTTGCCTCCTTTTTCTCGAATCCAAACTTTCCCTGTGATAAAGTGGTAAAAGGTGGCGGAAGCATGAAACGATCTCTTCGGCAACACAGCCGCGAACACAAAGAAAGAAACGGAGAATGATCAAAGTGAACAGCGTTGACTCTGGCTTGCATTCCTTAACGATATCGGATATTCCCGGACTCATTGCCTTATCTGATTCCGTAGGCTGGGATTACGACGAAGCGGAAATTCACACAATTCTGTCTATCGGGACCGTTTTTGGTCACAAAGACGCGAGTGGCACCCTACTTTCATGTGCGGCGATCATCCCGTACGATGACAAGCTTGCGAGCATTGGCATGGTGATTGTCCATCCCTTGTCACAAGGCAAAGGCTATGGTCGCCAGGTCATGAAGGCGTGCATGGCGTCTGTTTCGACCGATACAACCATTATGCTCATTGCAACTCCAGAAGGAGAGCCATTGTACAAAAATCTCGGGTTCCAGACAGTCGATCGTATTCGAAAGTTTATAGCTGAACGCTTTGTACCTAAAGCTCCTCCGCAAAACGAAGCCAATGATGAGTTTGCAATTGTGTCAATGGAGTTGGACGATTTCTCGAGTATGGTTGAATTGGACAAAGCAGCACTGGGTAGTAAACGCTCGCATTTTCTCGAGAAACGCATGAAACAAGCTAGTACCTGTCTGGTAGCCAAAAATCGCTCCGGTAAGGTCATTGGATATGGCTTTGCCGTTCAAGGCCCCGTCAACCTTATCGCTGGACCGATCGTCGCAGAAAATGCCGTCATAGCTGAACACATCCTGTACAAGCTGACACAATATCATACCGGACGCGTACGGATAGACGTACCGGATGAACAAGCAGCGTTTCACGCTTATTTGGAGCAAAACGGCTTCACTCAGGTTTCTCATCCCCCAGTGATGGTTGCAAATGCTAGTAACCTGCCCCGCCGCAATGGGACGTACTGGGCGATAGGTGCTCAAATATACGGATAGATATGAAAAGCGAAAAACGGACCTTTTTTAGGCTAAGGTCCGTTTTGTCATCCTTACTTTGTTTTTGATCGATTGTGAACTTGCTCGAGCACTTTAGGTGGAAACAGTTTTTGCAGGCTGCTCTGGTAGTTGCTGCCTTCCTCGGGCATTTGGAAGTCCGTTACCCGATAGTCATTCCCATTGTAGACGATTTGAAAGACCATCGGTGCACTGAGCGCGGAAGAATTGCTACCCGTTATTTTCACCCAAGCGTATACAATTCGCTTTGCAGCGTCTGGCGCTTCCACTCCCAGTAGCTCAACGTTCATCTCTCGATATTTTCCCAGCCACCCCAACTTATCGCTTTCCGTCTCCAAATACCGCTGAATGATAGACCCGACGAGCTGACGATTCGCAGGTGCTATCCCCTTTTTCACCTCAACAAAAACTTGTCCGAAATGTTTGCCTCCTGATTTTACTTCCAGCTTCCACTTTCCCGGTTCAGGCAACACGATCCCTGAAGGAAAATGACCATCTGCATCGTATAACGGGTCCATGACCTCGTAGCTGCCCAATGACAAACGGGTCCCATCGGTGTTGTAAGCTGCGATCTCTACTTTTTGTGCGTAATCCCCATTCAACAGCCATATCACCCGCTGCGTCTGTCCTTCGTACAAACCGTCCTGATCTGTCATGATCCGGACAGGTTTTTCTCCCAAATAAGAAAAGGACTGATTGTTGTAAGTGGAGGACAAAGAAGGCGACAGCTTCCACAAATCCGCTTCGACGATTTGTCCCCCTGGCAACAGGGAGGGTATACGTGCCTCTTGTTGTGGAGGTATCATCTCATGCTGTGCAGATTGTCTCTCCTCCTGAATGGGGAGCCCCAGCCACAATAGCAAGCCCACCGTCAGTACAATGCCCGGCAAGGCTAGCTTCCTCCGGCCAGTCATCCACCTAGTCCCAGATCTCACCCTCTGCTGTACATGCTCTTCCATCGATGCAGTGAACTGTACATCACGAAAAATGGTCTGATCTGCCCGTTCCTTTAAGCCCGTGAGCCATCGGTTTTCGTCCATTCCCAGTCCCTCCCCTCTCCCATACTCTGCCGTAGTTGCTGTCTGGCCCTATGCAACCGGGTTCTGACTGTTCCTTCCGTTACTCCTAGCACCTCAGCCACCTCTCCGATGGATAAATCCGCATAGTAATGAAGGGCAATCACTTGGCGATAGAGCGGAGGGAGCTGCAACACTTCTGCTACGAGTTGGTCCCTCTCGGCTCGATCGAGAACAAGACTTTCTGTAGAAAGCTCCCCATTCTGTCTCATCCACGAGCGGGGAAGGATATGACGGAACGACCAAGAACGCAAATAACCTTTGCACTCATTAACCGCGATTCGATATAACCACGTGTGCACACTACTCTCCTGCCGAAAGCGAGGAAGATGCCGGTACACCTTAACGAATACATCTTGGGTAATGTCCTCCGCCAAGCTGCGATCCTTGACCAGAAAGGTGACGAGTCGAAGCACACGGGTCCCATATTCCCTCATGATTTGTTCAAACGCAGCATCAGTCGTCTGCTGCAATTTTTCCAAGGGCGCGACCTCCTTCACTCGCTATCATACTGGTTAGATGCAGCTACAAACTTTTTGTTACAAAGTGGAGGAAGAAATTTTTTTCGCCAAAATCGTCCAGCGGGTAGCTCCACCCGGTTTCCCGACAGGTTCAGCGAATGGATATCCCCCATGCTGCCAACGATCCATATCATAGCCCTCGTCCGCTTGACTCGACTCGAAGTCTTGCTTGTGGAAGACATTCTCTTTGCTATAGGTGACGCGAAAGCCTGATCCTTCCAGTAACAGCTCAAGCTCTGTAGGCAAAAGCAACGCCATCTCTCGCTCTACGCGATACCTCGGCTGCTCGATCTGATCAAGAAAAGTCTCATAAGTAAGCGTGTAGCGGAACTTTTGATCCAAGAGCGAGGTTTCACCTTCTACCTTTTGATATACCATACGGTCTGGGAAAACGAATTTGCGTTGCATCGTTGTCCATTGATTTTTTACTGGCGGCAAGAGTAAATCAATTGCCACTGTTCCGTCCTCCATTATGTAATCGTGGATGACCGAAAGCAATTGACGTTGCTTGTCTCTACAGGTGGCCTGCTGAAAAATCCCTTCCGGAAGTAGCGCATGTGTAAATTGCCGATCAAGCTCCAGCTCCCACATATTTTGTTCTACCAGCTCCAGCAGTTCTTCTTTCCCTTTTAACATGCGCCGTTTCTTTTTGGCGGCCATCGCAAGCATATCCGGGCTCCAATCAATCCCGCAGACGGACAAGCCATTCCGTGCCAGCTCAATGGCAATTCTCCCTGTTCCAACCCCCAGCTCCAGCACCGAGACTGAAGATTGCTCCGCTTCCTGCAGCAACCAGTTTCGATAAAAAGCGATGCTAGCCTTCCCGGCAAACTGATCGTAATACGTTGCTTCTACGTTCGTGTACTTCGTTTCAGGAAGCGGCAAGTGCCGTCCTTCCTCATTCATCCCACAATCAGTACACACAGAACCTGCTAAATGTGGAAAAGGCACCCCGGGCGGGACGCCATTTTTCGTATCACCTAGCCACTCGTCGTAACGGAACTTGCATATTCTGCAACTATAAACAGTCATTATGATTTAGATACCTCCTGAAAATTGCTTGCTTCCCCCAGAACGCAAGAGAGGGAGCTTGATATGACTCGGATACTGGCTGTCATGATATATACGTTGCGAGGCAATGACCGTCTCGGTTTCCGTTGCCAGATCGTTGCCTGTATTCGGATTGGGGAACGAGAAGTTCTCGGCACCAGAAGTAACGGAGACGCGAATACGGTGACCTTTTCGGAAGACATTGGCGATCTTGGTCATGCGAATCTCATAGCGTTCGATTTGTTCTGGAACAAGTAGCTCTGGCTCCGCGAATGAGTGTCGGTAGCGTGCACAAATAATCCCGTCCGATAGACGAATCGAATTGCCTTCCTCGTCTACATCACATAGCCGGACCAGCCAATCAGTATCCCGCGCCGAGCTGGATGCGTAGATAATAGCCGAGATTTCTCCCGCGATGACGACTTCCTCTTCCAATGGCTCTGATGTGTAGACAAGTACATCTGCTCGTTCTTCCACATCACGATAGTTTTCCGGAACACTATTTTCATTCTCGGACAAATCCAACAGATACGGTGCTGCGTCTAGCGGATCATAACTGTATGTATCCACCGCTTGTTCATCCGGGATAGACAGGGTCAGTGTTCCATCTCCGCCGCTCGTATTGGCGTTTCCCCCACTGCTCAGATACAGATTCGTCAGCGTCGTCTCCGCTGGCGGCCAAGTCTGCGAGGTCTTCCATTCGTTTTCTCCCACCATGTAGTACTCAACCCGCGGCTCTTGATCGACGCCATTTTCCACTCCTTTTAGATAGCGGTCAAACCACCGTAGCTGCGTTATATCCAGATCGTAGCGGATGGCGTTGTTTCCAAAGGGCACATGATGGATTTCCCGTGTCGTATTCGCCTTGTGATACCATGGCCCCAAGATGAGTCTGGCGTGCTCTGGCACATTTCGGGAGATAACCTCCCATGATTCGCTCGTCCCCATCCCGTTGTCGTCATACCAGCCAGATACCAGGGTAGCAGGCACCTTTACCTGATCCGCATGCCGCTTCCAGTCCGACATGGTCCAGAACTCGTCTCCATTCGGGTGTTCCATCCATTTTGTCCAAAACGGGATTTCTTTCCCCAGCACTTTTTGCGGGATGTCCTTGATCGGACGCACTTTGATGACCTCACTCCAGTCATCTCGGGAAAGAGCCGCGACATTTCGACGCTTCTCAGCCATCATGAAAATCCATGACAGGCCACCAAGAATCGTCCCCCCTTTGCGCGGGATGTCCACATAAGGTGTTCCTACTGTCACGTAGCTGAAAATCGCCTTCAGATGCGGATTTCCGCTTGCGGCCGCAGCCCATTGCACGTACCCCACATAGGAGCCACCGAGCATCCCTACGTTGCCATCTGACCACTCCTGACTCGCGATCCAGTTGAGGCTGTCATCTCCATCATTACGCTCATGAACGAGTGGAATCCACTCTCCTTCGGAATCTTCCCGTCCGCGCGTATCCTGAACAACCAGCGCATATCCACGAGCTACAAAGGGCAAACGGCGAAAAATGCCATCCATCCGTCCATAGGGAGTGCGCATGAAAATTGTTGGAACCCGCTGTCCTTCCCCCAAGCCTGCGGGTAGCCATACCTCGGTAGCCAGCCGAACGCCATCTCTCATCGCTACATCATGCCTACCCAAATGATGTACGCCGTAGTTAACTTCAGACAGCGTAGGGTCTTGCCACATCGTAAGCGGAGTCAAATCCTCCCACCCTGTTTTCACCAATACAACACTATCACCACGACCTGTCAGCACCAACGCGATGACTTCGTTCTCACAAATGATCAAGTCAATTGGCTGCGCTGCTTCGCGCACCGCCCAGACCCAAGCTTGCTTTTGCCCTGTGGGACCTGTTCCTTCGATGGATAGATGGCGTTGGTAGTGCCCTCCACTTCCCGGAAACACGACTGATTCGCTCTCCCAGTCAATTCGCTCCCATTCCGGCAGCTTCTGTGCCAGGGTAAGGAGTGGCAACTCGTAGGTTGCTTCCCCTTCAGCCAGTAGTAAAAATGGACCGTCAACCGTACCACCCGTATCCCAACCTGTGCTCCGATGCCAAACTTCCCCATCCTCAAAGCGTATATCAGCTACCTTGATGCCAGATTGATAATAGCCAAAAAAAGCTTGTTTGTGCCCAGTCTGTGCCACCCGTCATTCCTCCTGTTACCCGATCTACTTCCACACTTGCTGATACACTCTGAGGAAATTGCCACCCAAGATTCCTTCGATCTCTGCATCGGTGTATCTGCGCTTCAATAGCTCACGCGTAATTTCCGGCAGTGACGCATGGCCTTTTACTACGTCAAATGGCATCTCTTTCGTTTTGGCAATCTTGTCCAAGGGCAAATATTTCGTCAAATCATCGCACAGGTCTAAGCCAATACCGATGTACCTTGCTCCGACAAGCTTTTTCATATAGTCAACATGATCAATCAGTCTCTCGATAGTTGAGTCGGCACTGTTAGTCGCTGTAAACATGCTACACGCATTCAACCCGACTAGTCCGTCCTTTTCCGCAATTGCTTTGATCTGTTCATCTGTCAGATTGCGCATTGTCGGCACGATTGTTCGACTGTTGGAGTGAGAAGCGATCACCGGTTTTTCTGCGATCTCCATCACGTCCCAGAACCCTTCGTCATTCAAATGGCTCACATCGATGACGATACCCAGTTTTTCCGCTTCCTCGATAAGACGAACACCGAAATCGGTGATGCCTCCTTTTTTCCCTTCACGAACCGGTGCAAAAAAGCTGCCGTCCCCAGCAAAGTTGCGCCGACTCCAAACCAGCCCCATCATCCGTACTCCGAGCTCATAAAAGACACGCAAGAGACTCAAATCGTTATGCAGCGGCTCTGCCCCTTCCAACGACAGAATGAACGATACTTTATGCTCCGCTCTTGCCCGTTGCAAATCACCCAGATTTTTGACGATGACGATGTGCTCGGGAGACTCTGCCGCCTCTGCATGCAAAGCACTGATCTGATTGAGCGCCTTGCGAAGACTCATCTCTGGTACAAAAGCATCCTCGACGAACACGGCTGCCACAATGGAATGCACGCCACCCTGCTGGAACCGTGGCAAGTACTCCGTCTCGATCATTTTGGTTCGACCATATCCACGCTGAATCTCCACATCCATCAGCAGATCAAAATGCCCATCCAGAACGTGAACACCGTCGTGAAATTTGCGCGCCTGTTCTCTCGTTACTTCCGTCATACGGGTCATCTCCCATCTTGTTCCATGAATTTTCTGATCGAAATAAATTTGGCTATATCCAACAAATTCGCGACGTATTGCACGGCTCCTTTGATCAATAAGAGACCCTTTCATCTAACTGGTGGAAAGATTGAATTTTCTGCCGTCGGCTTAACAAAAAAGGACGCCGACTAGGCATCCCCCTCTTATGAAAATCAACGAAACTCAACTTGCACCCTATTAATTGGCTCCACTCATTACCTTCTGGATAGGTGGCTTGACACGGATCGCTTCCGAGTAGAAATACACATGCTTTTTTCCTGTAATGGGATGGGTCGTCACTTCTGTTTCTACTCCGAAAACATCCCGGATCAGATTGGGTGTCAAGACCTCCTCTGGTGTCCCCGATGTAACGATTTCCCCCTCACAGATTACGTACAGCCGATCACAGTACATCGCTGCGATATTGAGATCATGCAGCGAAGACAAGACCGTAATCCCCAACGTTTTGACGAGATCCATGACCTGCAACTGGTACCGAACATCCAAATGATTCGTCGGCTCATCAAGAACAAGAAACTGCGCTTGCTGCACCAAAGCTCTGGCAATCAGCACTCGCTGCTTCTCCCCACCGGATAAACTGAAAAAGCTGCGATCAGCGTATGTATGCATCCCTACCCGCTGTAGTGCATCTTCACAAATCCGAACGTCGTCCGCGTTATCGGACTGAAATAGTCGCTTATGCGGGGCACGTCCCATATTCACGATTTCGGTCACCGAAAAATCGAATTCGACAGAGGTCTCCTGCCGTACTGCCGCCATTCGCTGAGCGTTTTGGCGTGAGGTTAGCTTGTATACGTCGTCGCCATCGAGTGAGATCCATCCCGAACGCGGCTTCAGTACGCGATAAATGCTTTTTAGCAACGTGGACTTCCCACTGCCATTCGGCCCGATCAGCCCCACAAACTCTCCAGAGCGCACCTCCAGACTGACGTTGTGCAGGATTCCCTTTTTCTCCAGTTCGACCGATATATTCTCAACCTGCAAATTCATCGTCCGCTACCTCCAAAGGAATAAGAACTCCGCAGCATCAACCATATAAAGAATGGACCTCCACACAGTGCTGTCAAAATACCAATCGGCAGCTCTTCCGGTGCAAAGGCAAGCCTGGCAACTACATCAACCCAGATGAGAAAGATCGCGCCAAACAAAGCGCTGACAGGCAGGACACGTCTGTGATCTGATCCAACCATTACACGGACGATGTGGGGCATCATTAATCCGACAAAACCGATTGATCCCGCGATGGACACGATCACCCCCGTGAGCAGTGCCGTGATTACCAGGAGAAGCTTGCGGAATTGTACCGTATTCACCCCCAATGTCCCCGCTGACTCTTCGCCCATCAGCATCGCATTGAGCGAGCGGTATTGGGCCATTAAGACGATGAGACAGATGACGACAATCATTGTAGGGATCGTCAGGTACTCCCATTTCCCGCCAGCCAGACTGCCACTTAACCAAAACAGGACCGTCCCAATTCCATGCTCATTTGGCGCTGAAAAAACAAGCAGACTGGTAATGGCCGACAAGATCGCAGATATCGCAATTCCAGCCATGAGCAGGCGTACCGTCGAGTTTTGTCCACCAATACGGGATAGCGTAAAAATAAGAATGATGGACACAAGGGAGCCTGTAAAAGCGCCAAAGGATAGCGCATACTGCCCGTACATGCTGAATGCTCCAAAAATAATTACAGAGGTAGCGCCAACCGAAGCACCTGAAGATACGCCTAACACATACGGGTCAGCCAGGGAGTTGCGAACCAACGATTGAATCGCTACTCCCACGACAGACAGACCTGCGCCGACGATTGCCCCCAAGAGTACACGAGGAAAGCGAATATCCCAAATAATCGTTTGCTCACCTTTGGACCAATCCACTTCGATCAATTGGGCCAACATCGGAATTTTTGATAAGGCGATTTTCCATACCGTAGTCGGCTTAATCTCTACTGATCCCAGGGTAACTGCGAACGTAATCGAGAGGAAAAGTCCGACCAGTAAAGTAAGGATGATATAAGGTAACTTGATCTGTTGCAGTGCTATTCCCTCCCTTAAAAGGGGCGTACTCTATTTGAATTTATCCGGGTAGAGTCCTTCCGCCAAAATTTTCAGTGCAATCGATGCTCGAACACCTTCAGAAGCTGCGGACAAAGGCAATACCATTAGTCGTTGATTTTTAATCGCAGGGATATCCGCCAATTCTTTTTTACTCAAAAGGAAATTGCGTTTTTGCTCGACGGTTCTGTCCCCGTAATCTACGATAATAATCACGTCTGGATTGCGACTTACTACTTGTTCCCAACTTACCTCTGCCCAACCCTTTTGAATATCGTCAAAAATGTTCTTACCACCTGCATTCTTGATTAAGGATGTCATGTAGTTGTTGGCTGCTGTGAATGGTTTATCTTCCCCGTTGTCGTACACGAACACTTTTAGTGGCTCGTCAATCTTGCCAATTTTACTCATTGTTTGATCCATTTCACTCTTCATTTTATGGATCAAATCATTGGCTTTGTCCTCCACACGGAAAATGCGTCCAATGTTCGTAATGTCCGCAAACACATCGTCGATAGTCGGGCCAGGCATGCTAGATGACGATTGCAGATACGATTTGATGCCGACCTTTTCCAAATCTTGCATCGATCCTACACCCTTTTCGCCGAATCCACTTTTCCATCCGGCGTAGACAAAGTCTGGGTTCGCTGCCAGCAGCACTTCTTTCGTAGGATACTTGTCAGACAGTACCGGAATCTTGTCGTAATCTGCTTTTAACTCAGGAAGGATTTCATCATCCAGGTAAGCAGTTCCGACCATTTTATCAGCAAGGCCCAATGCCAGCATGATTTCGGTGACGTGCTGGTTCAAAGTCACTGCACGCTCAGGTGCTGTTGGATAAGTCATTTCGATACCATTATTGGTTAGTGTTACAGGCTTGCCTTCTGCTGCTGGAGCAGCTGTTTGTTCTGTTTTGGCTGGAGCCTGTGTTGTCGTAGTGGAGCCGCATGCCGAAACCAAAAGCATGGCAGCTGTCATAATACCGAAAGCTAGTCCTTTTATTACTGTATGCGTTTTGTTTGCCTTCATCATCTGTAATCCTCTTTTCTGTTTGGAAATGATGGCTTGAACCAAATCCTCCACAAAAAAGCACCCCCCATTTCAATCGGGAGGTGCATGACAAACGTAGATATAACTATAAGCAGGCATAAAGGCGCCCTTTTATAGACTGCTTCCACATCTGCCCCATCCTCGTGGGTCGATTGTATAGGATCGCATGGCAGGTCTCCTGGCTTACGGATCAACACACCCAGCTACCTTCCCATTTTTTGTCTTCCAAAAAACAGTGGCTATTTGCTAGGCACTCCTCGTTACAGTGGCGGGACCGCGCCGGTTTCTCACCGGACTTCCCTTTTAAGCTGACGGCATATGCCATCCAGCACCATTCGATACGTATTCAATTTTTATGATTTCTTCATTAGTTGATGGAAGTCAGTTTTTTCGGGAACTGCGTGAGTATTTCAACGCCCGTTTCCGTAACCAATACATCGTCTTCAATCCGCACGCCGCCTACACCTGGCAAATAGATGCCCGGCTCGATCGTAAAAACCATCCCTGGTCGAAGCACTTCTTGGTTCTGGCTGTGAACAGACGGATATTCATGTACGTCCATCCCAAGTCCGTGCCCAAGACGGTGCATGAAGTATTCACCGTAGCCTTTTGCAGTGATGACATCGCGAGCGGTTTTATCCAAATGCGCAAAGGTCACACCGGGACGAATCTCAGCAATTGCCGCTTCGTTGGCCGCCAATACCGTCTCGTAAATCTCTTGCAGCTGGGCACTGATCTCGCCTACAGCAAAGGTACGAGTAATATCGGATACATATCCGTTTGCAGCTACTCCGATATCAAACAAAAGCAAGTCGCCTTCTTGCACCTGGCGGGTTCCTGGCTTTCCGTGTGGAAGTGCCGACTTCTCCCCTGCCAATACCATGGACGTAAAGGATGGGCCTTCTGCGCCCAAGCGCTTCATCTGGAATTCCAGCTCAGCTACGATTTCTGTCTCGGTCATGCCTTTCTGAACTTTTTTCAGGGTCTCCCGCAAGGAATCCTCGACCAACTGAACAGCGTGTTTCAGACGATCCACTTCATCCGCGGATTTGATCAAACGCATTTCACGGAGTGGCTCTTCCACGTCCACATAGCTTGACGCCAGAACAACTTGTCCAAGTGCTTCATAGCGCTCGACAGTCATATGACTTTTCTCAATGCCGAGCTTCGCCAAGTTCGCTGGCAACACTTGCTTGAGAATTTCATACGGGTTTTGGATATCCGTATGTGTATGGATATCTTGAACGAACGAAGCTTCTGCCGCTGCTTCACGATCAAGAGCAGGTACAATCAAGGAAGGCTTTCCCTCAGCAGGAATAACAAGACCCATAAAACGTTCATGCGGGTCAGTAAAAAATCCGGTCAAATAGTAGACGTGCTTGGGAGAGGTAATCAACACCGCGTTCAGCTCTTGCTCTGTCAAAAACGTGTGGAGCTTCGAAATGCGCTCTTGAAACAACTTCTTCACCCTGCTTTCACCAATTATTCTATTGCGAGAATACCACTTCCCCATCAAAAAAAGAAGAGTTCAATTGAAAAATCTCCCTTGGATCGGACAACCTATAGGTGGGGTGAAAATGAAAATGGAACAAATACTCGTCCATCAGGATGGCAAACAGTTTGCTTTTCACATATCAGGAAAAGGCCAGCCGTTATTGTGTATCCATGCGCCATGTATCGGCTCTATCAATTTTGTTTATCAGCAAACACTCGCAGATACATATCAGCTCATTGTCCCTGATTTACCCGGACATGGCGACAGTTCTCCGATGGAGAAGCCCTTTTCCATTGGGGAGCTGGCAGAACGGCTCCATAAGCTGATCCCGGCACTCGGCATTGAGCGTCCCTTTATTTTGGGCTACTCCCAAGGTGCCTCTATCGCCCTTGAATATTGTCTTCGCTATCCTGATCATGCACAAGGCGGTATACTCGTGAGCGGGTTTTCCGAAGTGAATGACCTGTATTTACATGGACGATTTTGGATGGCCCAGGCGTTGTCGATGCTTCACGGCGTTCCTCTTCTTGCCCGTTCCATTGCTTCCTCACATGTCGATAACCCAGAAATGCGCGAAAAATGGACGGCACACGCCTCCAAAACAGATCCTACTAGCCTGAAATACCTTTACGCTGCCGGACATCGATATCAATGTACAGAGCGCCTGAGCAACATCCAGCTTCCGATTTTACTTGCCTATGGCGAACGTGATCAACGGATGCACCATTATGCGCAGACGCTTAGCATGAAATTGCCAAAAGCAAGACTCGAAATGATCCCGAACGTAAAGCATCAAGTCATCACGAAAGCTGCTCCTGCTTTCAATCAGTTGTGCCGCACCTTCATGGAAGAAGGATAAACAAGAAAAGACAGAAGGACGGCATCACATTCCCTTCTGTCTTTTTTGCGATTGGACTAGCTTTTCATCCGCGGGTCAAGTGCATCGCGCAGGCCGTCCCCAATCAAGTTAAAGCCGAGAACGGTCAGCATGATAGAGAGCCCCGGAAAAATAACGGTCCATGGTGCTTTCTGAATGTACTGACGTGAATCAGCGAGCATTTTTCCCCATTCTGGTTCTGGTGCTTGTGCTCCCAGCCCAAGAAAGCCAAGTGCAGCTGCTTCGATAATCGCTGTTGCGATCCCCATTGTCCCTGTCACAATGATTGGTGCGAGACTGTTCGGCAAAATATGCTGCATGATAATCCGGGAATTTTTCATTCCGATTGCCCGTGCCGCCATGACGAATTCTTCTTCCTTCAAACTCAATACACGGGCACGTACTAGCCGTCCAAATGTCGGAATGTTAATAATCGCAATGGCAATCAAGGCGTTTTGCAAAGAAGGCCCCAAGATGGCAACGACAGCGATTGCCAAAAGAATACTTGGAAATGCAAGCATAATATCAAAGAGACGCGAAATGATCGTATCAATCCATCTGCCATAATATCCTGCCAAAAGACCGAGCAAGGTCCCTGCGAGAACGGAGCCAATGACAGAGAACGTCCCTACCCACAGGGAGATTTGTGCCCCATAAATAACGCGACTAAATACATCACGACCATTGTAATCTGTTCCAAACCAATGCTCTTCGGAAGGTGGCTTGTTTTTCATTACGAGCTGACCTTCGTCGTACGGATACGGAGCAATCCATGGAGCTAATACCGCCACAACAATGAAAAACAAAATAATCCCGAAGCCCACCAACGCCAGCTTGTTTTTTCGTAGTGTCCTCCATGCATCCTTCCAAGGAGAGACTACTTCTTCTTGCTTCACTTTTAAAGGTACTACCTGATCTTGTGGTTGTAATTGTGGTTGTGCCATGTCTCTTCGTCCCTCCTTAGCGATATTTGATGCGAGGATCGATATAGGCATACAGAAGGTCGACCAAGAGATTGATCAGGACGAAAATCGTCGCGATCACAAGGATACCGGATTGGATAACCGGATAGTCACGGTTTCCAATGGCGGTCACAATATAACGACCGACACCTGGCCATCCGAAGATCGTCTCTGTCAAAACAGCTCCACCCAACAGCAACCCTGTTTGCAAACCAATTACCGTCAAAACAGGGATCATTGCATTTTTCAGCGCATGCTTGTACACGACCCAAAACTGTGTCAGCCCTTTTGCACGAGCGGTTCTGACATAGTCGGCACGCATGACTTCCAGCATGCTCGAACGAGTGATACGTGCAATGATCGCCATCGGGATCGTACCTAATGCAATGCCTGGCAGGATCAAATGCTTGATAACTTCCCATAGCTGATCCCAGCGACCAGCCATCATCGTATCCAGTATATAAAAGTGCGTAATGGCCTCTACGGGATTACGCGAATCGTCGCGACCAACTGATGGCAGCCATTTCAGCTCTTGGGCAAACACCCACTGCTCCATCAAACCTAGCCAAAAAATTGGCATGGATACACCAACCAAGGCGATCAACATCGCACAGTAGTCAAACCAGGAGTTTTGCTTCCACGCAGAAAGAATCCCTGCATTTACACCGATAAACACCGCAATCAGCATACTCACAATCGTAAGTTCAGTCGTCGCCGCCAAATAAGGCATGATTTCATCTGAAATCGGCGCATTCGTTTGTAACGATTCCCCAAGATTTCCGCTCAAAATATCTTTCATATAATCGAAATACTGTATGTACCACGGATTATTCAATCCCAACGCTTCTCGTATGTCTGCAATCGCTTGTGGTGTTGCCTTTTCTCCCAAAATCGTCAAAGCCGGATCACCAGGGATGGCACGAATAATGGAAAAAACGATGATTGACATGCCCACTAAGACAGGAATGAGCATTAAAATTCTTCGAATGCTGTAAGCTAGCAATGCCATCTCCTCGCCTTCCTGCATAAAATAATCGCCAAATAATGAGAGAAGGGTAAGAAGAGGTATGCACTCCTCTTACCCTTTTACGATGAATCAGCTTACTTGAAATCTACCTTTTCCAAACTTTCAGACCCTTTTGGATGCGGGTTGTAATCTATGATATTCGCTTTTCCTGCCAATGCTGGTGTAGAGTGTGCCAGCGGAACCATTGGCACATCTTTGAAGATGATCTCTTGTACTTGTTTGTACATTTTTTCGCGCTCTGCTTGGTCTGGAGTGGACTGTGCTTTCATCATCAATTGATGTGCTTCTTCGTTTGCCCAGCGTGTATAGTTGTTGCTTCCGATGTTGTTTTTGTCGAGCAAGACGGCCAAGAAGTTGTCAGGGTCGCCATTGTCACCTGTCCAACCAAGCATGAACATTTCTTGCTCACCCAAACGAGTCTTTTCCAAATACGTAGCCCATTCCATCGTCACGATCTCGGCATCAACCCCGATTTTCTTCAGGTCTTGCTGGATTGCTTCTGCAATCTTCACACCCTCTGGCATGTACGGACGTGGAACTGGCATTGCCCAAAACTTGATTTTTAAGCCGTTTGGATGTCCTGCTTCGGCCAGCAATTGTTTTGCTTTATCGAGGTTGAACTCACGATCTTTAATATCGTTGTTATGTCCCCACATTGTTTTTGGCATTGGGTTGACTGCTGGTTCTCCAACCCCATCGAAAAAGGCAGTTACGATTTCAGGTTTGTTAATCGCATAAGCAATAGCTTCACGAACTTTTGGATTGTCGAGTGGCTTCTTCTCTACGTTAAAGCCGATGTATCCAATGTTATTAGTAGGACGAAGGAAGAGTTGCAAGTCTTTATTGTCTTTTACTGCCGGGATATCGTCTGTGTTTAGACCATCCATCAAGTCAATTTCACCAGATGCCAATGCAGTCAGACGTGCAGTGTTTTCTGGGATGACCTTGAACACCAATTTATCCAGCTTCGGATATCCTGGGTTCCAGTAATCAGGGTTTTTCTCGAGTGTGATGGTGTCGTTGCGCTTCCACTCTACGAATTTGAAAGGTCCTGTACCGATTGGATGCTCATTGAATTTCTTAACATCCTTTTTCAATGCCTCAGGCGAGCCAATCGCGAAAGGAGACATTGCCAGGTTGGCAAGGAATGGAGCCAGTGGACGATTCAACGTGAATTTTACAGTGGTCGGATCGACTGCTTCCACGGATTTGATGATATGAGTCGCGTCACCCTTGTAACCACCAAATTGGCTTACGTAGTACTCGAAGCCCTCTGGGGAATGCTGTGGATGGCTCTTGTCGCTCCAGCGTTCAAAGTTGTATTTGACCGCCTCTGCATTGAAATCAGTTCCATCGTGGAATTTCACGCCTGATCTCAGTTTCAGCGTATAAACGAGACCATCAGGAGTTACTTCCCATTTCTCAGCCAACGATGGAGCGAGCTCTGTTGAGCCATCCGCGAAGCCAATCAATGTATCCATAACGTTCTCGGTTACCTTAAATGTTTCACCATCTGTTTGCGTGATTGGGTCAAGCCCTTTTGTGTCTGCACCGCGACCGACGATTAATTGCTTCGGTCCAGTTTTTGCAGGCTCAGTTGCAGGTGCCGGAGTTTCTGTCTTTGGTTGTTCTGCCGGCGCTTGTGTCGTAGAAGTGCTAGAGCATCCAGCAATCAGCATGGCCAGCGCCACCAGGCTGGTCATGGTTGCGGAGAGAACCCTCTTCTTCATGAAAACATCCCCCTTTTTCTAATGAATGGTCGCATGTTTCTTTTTGGTAGATGGTAGATGGTCGATACAATACCTCCTGCTTTGCATCCCCCCTTTACAAGACTTCCTATTCGGCAGGCAAACTCCCTTTTGTCGATTAGGACTTGTATAAGTGACAAGCAACAAAGTGACCGTCGCCTGTATCCGCAAATTCTGGTCGGACAGTACGACACTCCTCTGTCACATGGGGACACCTCGTATGGAATGTACAGCCACTCGGAGGCTTTGCAGGGCTCGGCACATCTCCCTGGAGGATAACTCTTTCACGTACTGCATCAGGGTCTGGCGAAGGTACCGCCGACAGTAATGCTTTCGTGTACGGATGGAGCGGATTTGAGTACAATTGACTGCTCGTCGTCAGTTCGACAATTCTGCCGAGGTACATTACGCCTACCCGATCACTGATATGACGCACTACACTCAAATCGTGGGCAATGAACAAGTATGTAAGGCCGAATTCGCGTTGCAAATCCTGCATGAGATTGAGCACCTGCGACTGAATCGACACGTCCAGTGCAGACACAGGCTCATCCGCAACGATCAATTTGGGTTTGAGCATCAGTGCTCTCGCAATGCCGATCCGCTGCCTCTGTCCTCCACTGAATTGATGCGGATAGCGGCTCGCGTGATAGCTGCTCAGACCAACGATCTCCAGCATTTCCTGCACGCGCTTTTTTCGCTCTGCCGAAGAACCCAAACCATGTACAATCAGAGGCTCTTCCAAAATCTTCTCAATATTATGTCTAGGATTAAGTGAAGCAAACGGATCCTGAAAAACAATTTGCATGTCACGTCTCATCTTTCTCATTGCATCTGTGGAAAGTGACATGACATTTATCCCGTCAAAGTTGATTTCACCTGAGGTCGGTTCAATCAGTCGCAGCAAGGAACGCCCCGTCGTGGACTTTCCACAGCCGCTCTCCCCTACCAGCCCCAAAGTTTCGCCACTCTTAACGGTAAACGATACGTCATCTACCGCCTTTACTACACCTATTTCCCCTCCAAGAACACCGCCTGTGATTGGATAGTATTTTTTTAAATTTTTTACAATCAGAAGATCTTCAGCCACCTGCATGCTCCTCTCGGGTTATTCGGTCAGCCAGCAACGGGAAAGGTGATTGTCCCCTACCACTTTTAATTCTGGCATCTCACTGCGGCATCGGTCTGATACTTTATCGCATCTAGGTGCAAAACGGCATCCGACAGTAAGCGAACCCGGAATCGGGACGTTGCCTGGAATCGAATAGAGACGCTCCTGTGATCCTTCCAGCTTCGGCAA
The DNA here is from genome assembly GCF_023714195.1 of Brevibacillus sp. MER 51. Taxonomy (NCBI): domain Bacteria; kingdom Bacillati; phylum Bacillota; class Bacilli; order Caryophanales; family Paenibacillaceae; genus Brevibacillus; species Brevibacillus sp. MER 51. The sequence continues at coordinate 77,297 of NZ_JAMAUS010000002.1, forward strand.
CGAATTCAACAAGCCGATCGTATAAGGATGCTTCGGATTTTTTAAAATCGTACGAACATCTCCTTGTTCAATCACGTTCCCTGCGTACATCACCACGACGCGGTGACACATTTCCGCGACGACCCCAAGATCGTGGGTGATGAGGAGAATGGCTGTGTCAGCTTCCCGGTTGAGTTGGCGCATCAGGTCCAAAATCTGCGCTTGAATCGTCACGTCGAGCGCAGTAGTAGGCTCGTCTGCAATCAGAAGCACTGGATTGCAGGCCATTGCCATCGCAATCATGACACGCTGCCGCATGCCTCCGGAAAGCTGGTGCGGGTATTCATCGACAATCGCTTCCGCTCGAGGAATTCCGACTTTTTTCAACATCTCAATAGCACGTGCTCTTGCGTCCTTTTTGCTCGCCTTCGTATGTAATCGGACTGATTCTCCTATCTGGTCTCCAATCGTAAACACCGGATTTAAAGACGTCATCGGCTCCTGGAAGATCATCGCAATTTCATTTCCGCGGATGTCTCTCATTCGCTTTTCGTCGACAGATACGAGGTCCTCCCCCTTGAATTTAATCGAGCCTCCCACGATTCTCCCTGGGGGGTTGGGTACTAGCTTCATAACGGAAAGGGAGGTAACGCTCTTTCCGCAGCCGGATTCGCCTACGATACCGACTACTTCTCCTTTTTGTACCGTGATCGTCACGCCATCAACGGCAGGGATTTGGCCGCGGTCCGTGAAAAAGTGCGTTTGCAGGTTTTCGATTTGCAGGACAGGATGTGACACGTGGCTCACCTCTCTCACCGATATATACTTCCAAAATAGCCCTATCAATAGACATTATGACATTTATTCAATTTTTTCGCAACACAATAAATTCAAACTATTAGCTCTTTACTGACTAAAAAGAATATTTTGCTTGCACTTAAAAATGATCTAGGGGAATTTTATGATAGCCCTTTCATTGTTGATGTAGCCTCACTTGCACTGTTTTAGCAGATCGTATGATGCATTTGTGGTCGCATGCAAAAGACCCGCCTGTACGGGTCTTTTGTCACTGGGGCTTTCTGCACCCCTTCTTTTTGCGCATAAACCATTTTCACGGTTCAAAAAAACTCCCGACCCAATCGACAAAACTCTGCGCCCCACTTTTAATGCTTCCGCCCAAAGTCAAACCGATCCGACTGACGTAGTTGACCATTTCCTTCGGATTAGCAGTCTGAACCTGCTTTCCCATTACCGCAATCTCCACTTGACCTTGGTCCACTTTTTTGATGGAAAAGGTTTGCGCTTGCCCCTCAGGTACTCCACTCACCTTGGATATTCCGCGCTCAGCCGTTTGCAATCCCAAAACTACCCCGACCAGCAAGATGATTAACAGTCCAGTCAGCTTCATCGTCACGTTCATGCCCGTCACCTCTTTGCAGGCTCGTCAGAAACTGTTTTGCCTACTTTTTCAGCTTGCTGATAATAGGCTGCGAAAACGTCAGCCAGTGCCTCTGCCGTATTCTTGCTTTCCTGCACGCTGTTTTCCGTACCACCTATTTCTATTAACAGGCTTCCCGGGGAGAGGGACTGATTATACTCGCCATGATCCGTTTTTGCGCCTTTTTCCATTACGCCACGCGAAAGCTCTGGGTACATTTTTTCCATCAACTCATGTAGTTCAGTCGCAAACGCCTCATTTTTCTCGTAGCTTTTGTTCCTTTTTCCGATGACAAACAATACTCTTCCATACGTTTTTCCTTTGATTGTGACCGTCGTACGCTCTCGTGGCGCTGTGTCTCGATGCAAATCAAAGAAGTAGTACAGTTCCTTGTTTTTCTCCGTTGCGGCTTTGACCACTTGCAAAGATTCCGCGTAGGAGAAAGAGTAATGCATTTTTTTGTTCAACAGCTGCTGATAGATGTCGTCGGTGCTCACATCGGAACCAATTCCTCTGTCATTCAACGCTTCTGATAAATGCTTGCTGATTAACGATATATTTCTCGTAGGATGATCGACCGAGGTTCCCACTGACTTCGTCTCACTAAACCACGATTCCCGGTTGTGCGAGTTGTAGATGTACACGATTTTCTTGCCATCCGTGATTGAATTGGGAACAGGTGCTGGCTTTGCTTCGCCTGACTTTGTGGTATCCTCCGGCTTTGGCTCTACGATTGGAACTACTTGCGATTGATCTGCTACCTGTCCCGGATGGGCGGGATACTCCAGGTAAAAATCTGCGAGAGAAGCTCCCTTTCCCTGTACGACAAATCTGGCATCCTCTGTCGTCACCATCCCAGGCAATTCCCTGCCTAACAGGCTACGCAAGTCTCCCGGCTGTATATTGGTTGCCAAGCGAAAGAGAAAACCGGTTACGCTATTCGTGCGATCATCAGTCTGTGCTTGCACGGTTTCGGACAAAACCGGAATCTCCTGCCCCATCCATCCCAAAATCGCCAGACTGGAAATATGAGAAGCGGCCTGTTGAATGGCTGAGGACGAAATTGCGATTCGGTTACCGCCGAGCGAAAGCACTCCTGTCATGACAAACAGGAAGGCGGTTATAAATGAAAGAACAACGAATTGGCGTTGAATGAGGGTCGCCATCTGTCTCACTCCTCTAGCTGTAGCATGGTTGCACGTCGGGAGAACTTTCCCTCGCGCTTGTCTATGCTTTAGCTTATGAGGCTCATAGAGACGATAGAACCCTTTTCTAGCTTTTCTCTCTCACTCTAGCTTTTCACGGCTTAGTGGGTATACGAGCCGCTATTTTCTGCATTTACGGCACTGTGCAAGGCGCGATTCAGACCTGTTGCGATCACATTCGCCACGCCTTCAATAAAATCATCAATTTCTTTTGGGGTGACGACCAGATCCTGTCCCAGCGGTCGGAGGACCTCATGAATCAGTTGCCGTTTCTCTTCTTCCGGCAGTGAACCTACCAATCCCATGAATGTCTTTCGGGATTCCAAGTCAGGCAAATCCTCTTCCGTATACGGTTCCTTCCGCTCGGGCAGCGTACTCAATGCCAGTTTGTTAAACGCCCGCTTGCTCTCCACCATCGATTGTCCAAAATGCCCCAGCAAATATGTAATCGCATCATTTACAATCGTGGAGGCAAAAACGACCGTAGGGACTCCTATCGCAATCACAGGCACACCAAGTGTCTTCTGATCAATCGCTTTGCGCTTGTTTCCGACCCCTGATCCGGGATGAATCCCTGTATCCGATATTTGAATTGTCGTGTTGACCCGGTGCAAGGCGCGGGACGCAAGAGCATCGATACAGATGACAAAATCGGGTTTGCTTTTTTCCACGACACCAAAAATAATCTCACTCGTTTCTATACCTGTTATCCCAAGGACACCCGGTGATAGCGCACTGACTTCCCGATACCCTTCTCCAACGGTTTCAGGCGCCAGCGTGTATAGATGGCGTGTAATCAACAAATTTTCTACAACCATTGGTCCAAGCGCATCGGGAGTCACATTCCAGTTACCTAAACCAACGACGAGAGCCTTTTTGTCTGGGGTGATTCCCAGTTGCTTGAGGAACATTGCAAATTCGACGGAGAATCGCTTGGCCACCTGCTCCTCGATCGATGTATCGTTATCCCGCAGCTTGGGCACTTCAATCGTAAGGTAATGCCCCGGGAGCTTGCCGATTTCCTTCCCCGCTTCCTCTGTTTCCACATGCAATCTCGTTACTTTCAAATTCGGCTCGCTGTCGTCAGCTTGCAGCCAAATCCCCTCAATATCACTCTGGTTTTTCTGCTGGGCAAGCTCGTGGGCCTCCAAAGCCAGATCCGTTCGAATGGAATAACCAGACATGTCAATGTTATGTGCCATGTTCTTCAGCTCCTTTGATCCGAAGTGAAAAAAGTACTGACCATTTTGTTCCTGCTACTAGCTTGCTTGAATCCTTCATTTTTATTCCGAATCCTTTCTTGCAAATGGGTTCGCCCCATGCTAGAATTACTTTGTTGTATGACTGTATGTCTATGGTCGTATTAAGGAGGTGACACACATGCCAAACATTAAATCCGCGATTAAACGCACCAAAACAATCGAAAAGCGTCGCGCACACCGTGCTTCTCAAAAGTCTGATCTGCGTACTTCCATCAAGAGCTTTGAGAAAGCTGTCGCTGCTTCCGATGTAGCATTAGCGAAATCTACTCTTCTGGTGGCTGTGAAAAAGCTGGACAAGGCCGCTTCGAAAGGTCTCATTCATAAAAACGCAGCAAACCGTCAAAAGTCTCGTTTGATGAAAAAGCTTAACGTTCTGAGCGCTCCTGTAGCGTAAGAGACCAAGCGCAAAAAACCCCGCGAACATCTAGTTCTAGGGGTTTTTTACTGTAAAAATATCACGACCGTTTTGTTCGTTCGTCGTGTGCACGTGCAACGAATAATTCGAGGGCGAGACGCTTGTCCACTTGCCCTGACTTCATCCGAAAATCTTCTTCTGCCAGAATGCCCAACAGTTTTTTCAACGACTCCTCGGAAAAATGACGCGCTTGCTCCATTGCTTTTTTCACCGCGTAAGGATGCATTTTAATCATGCCTGCCATTTGTTGCTGCGAATAACCTCGTGGAGCCAATTGCTTGACATGCAACAGCATGCGGAACTGTCTCGCCAAGAGTGCCAGCAGCTTGATCGGCTCCTCTCCTGTTTTCATGCAGTCGTACATCATCCGGAGTGCCTTGTCCAATCTCCCCGAAGCGACCTGTTCAATCAGGGCGAATACATCCTGCTCCAGCGTACGTGCCCCGAGCAGCTCGATGACGTCGTCCGTGATGCTTTCACCCACCCCGACAAACAGAGCCATCTTTTCGATTTCCTTGTCCAGAAGACGCAGCTCGGCTCCCACTCGCTCCACAAGCTTCATGGCTTGCTGACGATCGATTTTCGCCTGGTATTTACCTGCTTGCCTCTCCACCCAGCCGTACAAATCTCCGTCTTTTAGCAACGGAAATGGGATCACTTTCGCCTTTTGTTGCAGTGTTTTGACCAGCTTTTTTCTTTCATCGAGCTTGTCAGCTTCTGTATGTAGAATAAGTGTGGTATACGGAGGTGGATTTTGCAAATAATCGAGCAGAGCATCAGGATCGCTTTCTACCTTGGTCGAAGGCTTACTTCCTGTTAAAAAGTAGGCTTGTCTGGCAATCACCAATCGATGCTCACCCATAAACGGCAAGGTCTCCGCATCCTGCAAAATTTCACTCAATCCTGTTTCCGTACAATCGTACACACTCAAATTCAAATCCGTAAATTCTGGATCAATCATTTCTTTGCGAGCCAACGCCAATAAATCTTCGGCCATAAAAGACTCTGGACCGTATAAGACGTAGATCGGCGAGAATTGTTTTTGCCGTATTTCGCGAATAGCCGATAGGAGTGGCATACGTTTTCTCCCCTTTCCTTCCTTCTTACCTGCGTTATTATAGCACATGTTGATCAGGGCAAAGCGAAAAAAAACCGCCACCAGTGAATCAGTAGCGGTTTTTTCATCCGTTGGCACCTCTATGTAAACGTTTAGGGAAAAGCCCCGGGATTCCTCCTCCCCAAACGGTAAGCAGGGGGTGCTTGATAATGTACTATACGCAAAATCCCCGCAAGCGGTGCCGGTCCATACGCGGAAAAAAGTTAGTCATTATCTTTATTTTTTTTCTTCTCTTTATTTTTTCCCTTGTCTTTCTCCTCTTGCTTGTCCCCGCCGTCGTCCTTATCGTCATTAGCAGGTTCTTTGTCTTCTCTGTCCGGATTCTCGTCCAGTCCGATCGGCCATCCCGTTGGTTGATCCTCTGTAACTACTGGAGTTGGAGGTACAGCTTTCTTTGGTGGTGGTGTCGGATTCGTTTTCTTCGGTGGCTGTGTTTGCTTTTGAACGTTCTTTGCCGGTGGCTTTTTACTCTTTGTCTGAGTAGCCGCTCCAGTAGACTTTTTAGCCTTGCCCTCTTCCTCTTTTGGATTTGAAGGTATTGGATTATTGCTTTGAGGAGTAGGATCGACTGGAACTTTGGGTTGTTCCACGACCGCTGGCGTCATGTCCGTTCCGTTCTGGAACGAATCGACTTCTTGCTTCTTACCATCACCGCCCGAAAACAGCACGCCAACCAATAAGCTAGCAGCGACGGCCGTACTACCAAGACTGGCCATCCATACTTTCATCCGCTTCCACTTTTTTGATTCCGGCAGCGAAGACGACTCGCGCTTAACTTCCAGAGTGGGCAGGATTTCCTCGTTCACCGTAGATTTCACCGCAGCAGGCTTTGCAGCGGCTAACTCCAGCTTGGGCAGGATAGAATCTACGATGCTGATCGGAGGTACGACAGGGGGCAGATGTTCTAATTGTTGTGACACATCTTTTAAACGGTTGTACATAAGCTGCAGATCAGCATCTTTCTGGATCAAACGTAGGAGCAGTTCTTGCTCGGACTCCGACAGATCTCCATCCAGATCCCGCTGCATGAGTTCAAAAATCTCTTCGTTGGTCATCAACCGATCCCCCCTTTCTGGTAGTCGTACAACAGCTCCTGTAACTGTTGCCTAGCCCGAAATAAGTACGACTTTACCGTGTTAAGCGGCAAATCTAGCGCCTCCGCTATTTCTTGATAGGACAAATCCTCCAGATAGCGGAGTACTACAACCATCCGATATTGCTTTGGCAATCTTCCGATGGCTTCCTGAATGTCATTCGACAGCCCGGTGAGAAGGATTTCTTCTTCTACGTTGTTACGATCAGGAATGATCAACTCGTGCTCGTCAATTGAGACCGTTTCCTTCTTCGCGCGAAATTTATCCATACAGACGTTGCTGACAATGCGTTGTACCCAGGTAGAGAACTTTGCTTTTTCCTGATAGGTGTCCAACTTTCGATAAATTCGAATGAGGACTTCCTGGGAGGCATCAAGCGCGTCTTGTTCGTTCCCTAGAATATAATAAGCGCTTCGGTAAACGGAGGTCTCAATAGATCGAAGCAGTTCGACTAGCGCGTCATGATCCCCGGATTGCGCCATCCTGATCAACTCTGCCTCATGCATATTCGCTTCTCCCCCCTACAGACGGTTCGCTCATTGAAAAAGTTGCAAACAGATTATGTATCCATTATTTGGGTCTGCCAATACAATCCCGCAGGTGTAATAACCAGCGTAATCGCTCCATGAGCATCCGTTCTGTACACAGCAGAACCCGATTTTTTTAAGCGATGCAGCACTTCGGACGAAGGATGCCCGTATCGATTTTTCACCCCGGCAGAGATGACAGCAGCTTTTGGTGCTATGACTGCAAGGAGCTCTTCGGTACTCGATGTATTGCTTCCATGATGGGCTACTTTCAAAACATCCACAGAAGTCAAACCGTTTTGAACAAGCTGACTTTCTCCATCCTTTTCAATATCACCCGTAAACAATACAGTCTTGTTGAAAGCAGTCAGCTGGAGTACTACGGATGCATTATTTCCTGAGAAGGTCGATTCGCCTGGGTGCAGCCACTTCCACTCGATTCCCGGTCCATCTGACCATGATTGACCCGGAAGCCCGGTTAGTATCGGAACTCCTTCCTGTTGGAAAAGCCGGACAATCTCGCCCTCCAATTTCGAAGGTACTGTTCCATTCACCAATACCTCTCCAAAAGAAAAATGAGGAACAAGCGATTTGAATCCCCCGATGTGATCCAGATCGCCATGCGTCATGATGACACGATCGATTTTCTCGATTCCTTTGGCCATCAAAAACGGCAGAACGACGTCTTTCCCCACCTCAAATGGGTCACGCTTTTCCATCCATGGTTCAGCAGCTGGGAACCGCATTGTCCCACCCGCATCCATTAAGTATACCTTCTGATCACCAATTTCGACAACGATGGAATCCCCTTGTCCGACATCAAGGAAGGTAATTCGCACTTCTTCGACTCCTGAAAACGGCTGTCTGGCCGCTACTATGAACGAGAGAAATATAACGAAAGTAAGCATTATATCACGCTTTCGATGATAGCCCAACCTCCATGCAATGGGCAGAACACCCAAAAAGCAGGTATACAAAGCAAGCCACCACCACGAAGGATGCGGCCAATAAGTGAAGGGGAGCCTTATTTTTTCAATAGCAAACAACGGGAGATGAATCCATTTCAACATTGCCGTCGATATCCAAACAGGGAGCACCGCCAAAAACGGGTGGACGAAATCGAGGACAATCGCGATATACCCGAATGGTAGCGCTATGGCCGAAAGAATCGGTGTCACCACCAAATTGACTAGCCATGACACAGGTGAAAACAGATGAAAATGGTAGATGAGAAATGGAAAAGAAACGAGCTGGGCTGACAAAGTAACCGCCACAAGTGTACGAATCCAGACGGGTACCCGGACAAACACATGCAAGCTATATGGAACAAAAATAATCAGACCAAGTGTCACCGCAAAAGAAAGCTGAAAACCGACATGCCACAGCTGATACGGATTTACCACCAGCATCAGAATAAGTGCCCCAGCCCAAACGTCCTTGCCATCCAGCCTCTTTCCAATTACTTGACAGAGAAGACCTACACTTCCCATCAATCCAGATCGAATCGCGGACGCGCTTGCTCCCACCAGGAGAACATACCCGATCAAGAACAAAATCGTTACGACAAATGCCAGTCTGCGTCTGATTCCAATCCGCTCCAAACACCACATAAACATGGAACTGACCAATGTCACATGCAAACCGGAAATCGCCAGGATATGACTTAAGCCCAACTTCGAATACATCGCCGCAAGCTCAGGGTTCACCTCTTGTCCTAGACCAAGCAGGAGCGACTTCATGTAACCAGCCGTTTCTGTATCTGTAAATAATGATTCAATTCGCTTGGCACCCGAGTCCTGCCATTCTTGGAAGCTCGCCCACACGGAAAAAGCAGGTGTCATCGCTACCGCTTGAAAGCTTGTTTCCCCTGTGACATGGATACCTTGCCAATACAAGTAGCTAGCGTAGTCGAACGCATAAGGATTGCGCGCGGGAGCCGGTAAGGATAGTCGAATCGGTGCCACGACAACACTGCCACGTCTCCACTGCTCTATTTGTACAGCTTCCTGGAAAGAAGCAAGTTTAACACGAAGCGCGATTTTTTCGAAAGACCGATGCTCGTTTTGATCACGCTCGTTTTCACCCCAGGATGTTATCGTGACAAAAAAACGTGCTACATCCCCGTCCCGTCTCACAGGAGAATCGATGACTCCTTCTATCCAGATGCTCTGCTCCCTTTCTGCCAATGGTTTCACTTCAGAGCTGTGGAGATTCTCGTACCCATAAAAAAAGAGACCTGCTAGAATAGAAATCAGTGAGTAGTATGCGACGTATTTGCGGTACGGTAACGGGATACATGCAACGAGTGCCCATGATACGCCCGCAGCCAACAGCAGCCAAGCAGGATGCAAATAGGCGGACAGAATAAGACCAATCATCATCGCTAGGCTTGCTATCCATACTGACACTGCAATCCCCCGTCCTGTTCTTTCATGAACCGTTTTGTCGAACGATTCATGGTCTCTTCAGGGAGTATATCTAACCGAATGGGGACAAAAATAGAAAAGAAGAAAGGCTAATTCCCTTGTAGAATCAGCGTTTTCGAGGTCAATCACTGGCACTCATAAGAGATTGCGCTGATGGTCGATACATGATAGAGTTAGCAGGAGCAATCCAGTGAGAGGAAGAGTCATTTCTTATGTGCGGAATCGTATCACTCTATAACAAGCGGCAAAAGCCTGTTCAACAAGAAGCGATTAGTGCAATGACGGGTGTCATCCTGCACCGTGGTCCAGATGACGATGGTTTTCACCTTGAAGACAACATCGCCCTGGGCTTTCGTCGTTTAAGCATCATTGACGTGGAAGGCGGACATCAACCGCTGTTTAACGAAACACGTGACATCTGGATTATTGGTAACGGCGAAATCTACAATTACAAAGAGTTACAGCAATGGTTAAAGGACATCGGTCACGTTTTCCATACCGATTCTGATATTGAAACCATCCTCCACCTTTATGAAGAGGTAGGAACAGATGCACCTAAGCATTTACGCGGGATGTTTGGCTTTACAATCTACGACTCCCGTAAAAAACGTCTGTTTGGGGCACGCGACCATTTTGGAATCAAGCCTCTCTACTATGTCGAGACGAATGATTCGATCGGGGTTGCCAGCGAGATTAAGAGTTTGCTGGAGCTCCCAGGATTCAAGCGTGAAGTGAATCCAACCGCTTTTTATCACTATTTGACGTTCCAATATGTACCTGATCCTGAAACGATGTTTGCTGGCATTTACCGTATACCGCCTGCACACTCGTTCGTAATTGAAAACGACCAGATCAAGCTGGAAAGGTACTGGGATGTAGAATTCAAGCCTGATGAAAGCAAGCCGTTCTCTTATTTTGTTGAGGGTACGCGCAGTGTCATGCTCGAATCTGTCGACAAACACCGGATTAGCGAAGTTTCTCGTGGTGCTTTCTTGTCTAGTGGTGTTGACTCTAGCAGTATCGTTGGGATGCTGCGTACATTCGAGCCAGTCAAATCTTTTTCTGTCGGCTCAGATATTCCTGGTTATAGCGAGCTCGATTATGCGAAGCGAACCGCAGCATATTTGGGATCGGAGCATTTCGAGCGCGTGATAAACGCCAAGCAGTACATGGATGAATTGCCACGACTGATCTGGCATCAAGACGAACCGGTAGCGGACCCATCTGCCATCCTGCTCTATTTCGTAGCACAGATGGCAAGTGAACACGTAACCGTCGTATTGTCCGGTGAAGGTGCAGATGAATTTTTTGGCGGATACAATATTTACAGAGAGCCTCATTCTCTCAAAATGTTTTCCGGGATGCCGGGCTGGATGCGTCAATCCATCGGATACATGGCAGAACGCCTCCCCGATCAGGTAAAAGGGAAAAACTTCCTCATCCGTGGATCGAAAACGGTTGAACAACGCTTCTTCGGAAACGCACTGATTTTCAGCGAAGAGATGAAAAAGCGTGTCGTCATGGAAGATATTACCCGTTCGGAATCGTATGTATCTCCTTTCACCATTACTGAAGAGATTTACAAACGCGCTTCTGAATACGACGATGTGACCAAGATGCAATACTTGGACATTCATACATGGCTCAGAGGCAACATTTTGATGAAGGCCGACAAGATGACCATGGCCAATTCTTTGGAGTTGCGAGTGCCTTTCATTGATCTGAAGGTGTTTGAATTCGCCGCTACCATTCCAACAAAGTACAAAATTGCCAACGGCACGACCAAGCACGTGCTTCGTGAAGCGATGAAAGACTTCTTGCCACCTGAGATCCAAACGAGAAAGAAACTGGGCTTCCCTGTTCCGACTCGTCATTGGCTCAAAAACGAATTTTACAAATGGGCAAAAGAGATCATTTTCGAATCCAAGGTGGATAATTTGATCAATAAGGCCTATGTGCTGTACATGCTCGATGAACACCGCGAAGGCAATGCGGATTACAGCCGCAAAATCTGGACGATCCTGGTCTTCATGCTGTGGCATCAAATCTTCATTGAGCAAAAGCACAATTTTGAGCCTTATGTCAGCCCGAATGTAGACCTTCGCCGCAAGAAAAATTCGCTGCAGCATATCGGCTAAACAGCGCAAACACAATAAATAAATTTGCAGACCCTCTCTTACTTTTTGTAGCATCGTTAATAGAGAACAAGTTCTCTCTATGCACGTATTGCTATGTGAAGGACGGGAGGGTTTTTTGTTATGGTGCTGGAGTGGTGGGAGCGTTATCGTCGTTTCATCTTGTTGACTTCGGCTTTTCTGTTTGTCGGTTGTAGCTTTTGGTTATATCAACGCGACCAATCGCATAAGACTGGCGAACTACCGTTGCATTCTCCTGCTTATGCGGCATCGGATGTTGAAACAAAAGAAGGGACTGATGATTCAGCAATTGCTCAACCTGCCAAGCCTGTAAAAACGACACGGGAAACAGATAAAGAGAAGGATAAGAAACAACTCTCCCCTCCTCTCTTTGTCGATGTGAAAGGGCGAGTAAAAAATCCCGGTTTGTACCAATTTGAACCAGGTACACGTGTCGCAAATGCCATCGAAAAAGCAGGAGGAGCACTACCTGATGCTGACCTTGTCCAGATCAATTTGGCAGCGCCGCTCACAGATGGAGCAGCTCTTGTCATCCCCGCTAAAGGGGCAAGTGAGCCAGTCTCTACATCCATTGGCCTTGTACAATCTGCTGCCAGCGTATCCACCACTGGTGCCTCCTCAGCCATTAATCTCAACACGGCAACTGCAGAAGAGCTCATGAGCCTTCCCGGCATTGGAGAAGCGCGTGCCAAGGCAATCGTGGATTACCGGTCAAAACAAGGTCCATTTCGTTCAGCGGATGACCTGAAACAGATTGAAGGAATTGGCGACAAGATGTTTACACGGATAAAGGATCGGCTGGTGGTACAATGAGATCCGGTCATGATCATAGACACTCCTACATAGAATGGGAAAAGAATATTGGAGGGAGGTATGCCCATGAATAGAATTGGGTTCATTGGTACGGGCAGCATGGGCAGTATCTTGATTGAATCATTGCTGTCGGCCAAGGCGCTTAGTCCTGGTCATGTCATTATCAGCAACAGAACCCCTGCGAAGGCGCAGCAACTGGCAGAAAAACATCCCGGGCTCATTGTCGCGCACAGTAATGCCGATTTGGTCAAAGAAGCTGCTACAATCGTTCTGTGCGTCAAGCCACTGGAATATAGCGTGATGCTCGAACAAATTGCTCCCGCACTAACGCCGGAACACCTGTTGATTACGATCACCAGTCCGATCAAGCTGGCCGATTTGGAGTCTCAAGTTCCTTGTGCCGTTGCCAGAGTTGTTCCTTCAATAACAAATGCTGTAATGAGCGGAGTCAGCTTATGTGAATTTGGATCACGTATCCAAGAGGAACAACGTCATTTTATACGAAGTCTGTTTGCCCACATTAGCTCCCCTGTAGAGATTTCGGAGCCATTTTTACGAATTACTTCTGACATTGTCAGTTGTGGTCCTGCGTTTATCAGCTATATTTTGCAGCAAATGATTCAAGAAGCTGTTGAAGAAACTGGCATTTCCGCAGAAGCTGCTACTTACATGACCACGCAAATGTTAATTGGAATGGCAGATCTTTTACGCGAAGAAGCATTCACCCTCCCTACTTTGCAAAAGAGGGTCTGCGTGCCCGGTGGAATTACGGGGGAAGGTCTGATTCCTTTGCAAGACGGGATTCCCGGGCTTTTCGCCCAAGTGTTTCGCCGCACACAAGCGAAGTTTGCCGAGGATCAGGAACTGGTTGCACGAAATTTAAACAATCAGCCGCATTAGCGCAAAACGAAGAAGCGAAATTTACAAAAAAAGGAGTGGATACCTGTCACTCGCAGGCCCCACTCCTCTTCTTTTTTCTTGCCGTCCTTTTCTTAACGAACGACGATATTCACCAGTTTGCCTGGAACAGCGATGACTTTGACGATCGTTTTTCCTTCAATCAGCTCTTTAATCATCTCGTTGTTTTTCGCCATCTCTTCCATCTGTTCTTTGGTCGAATCAGAAGCGATGAGCAGCTTCTCTTTGTTTTTGCCGTTAATTTGCAGGACGATTTCTACCTCGTCTTCAACCAGCTTCGCTTCGTCATACGTAGGCCATGCTGCGTAAGCCAGACTCTCGCTGTGACCGAGTTTTTCCCATAGCTCTTCACCCAAGTGCGGAGCGATAGGAGATAGCATTTTCACAAAGTCCTCCATGAATTTCTTCGGCAGAACTTCCGCTTTGTATGCTTCGTTGACGAATACCATCAACTGAGAAATACCTGTATTGAATCGCAGGCCCTCGTAGTCTTCTGTTACTTTTTTCACAGTTTGGTGGTACACGCGCTCCATGCCAGCCACGTTGGAGGTTTCCACGATTTTTTCGTTCAGTTCACCGTTGTCGCCCACAAACAGACGATATACGCGATCCAAGAAGCGGCGTGCGCCATCCAAGCCTTTTGTCGACCAAGCGATCGAAGCATCCAGTGGTCCCATGAACATTTCGTACATGCGCAGTGTGTCGGCACCATGGCTGTTGATGATATCGTCAGGATTTACGACGTTGCCTTTGGACTTACTCATTTTCTCGTTGTTTTCACCCAAGATCATCCCTTGGTTAAACAGCTTTTGGAATGGTTCCTTGGTTGGTACGACACCGATATCGTACAGGAACTTGTGCCAGAAGCGAGAGTAGAGCAAGTGCAATACCGCGTGCTCTGCACCACCAATGTAAATGTCGATTGGCAGCCATTCTTTCAGTTTGTCTGGATCAGCCAATGCCTTGTCGTTGTGTGGATCGATGAAGCGCAGGAAGTACCAGCAGCTACCCGCCCATTGCGGCATCGTGTTTGTCTCACGACGTGCTTTCATGCCTGTTTCCGGATCGATAGTGTTAACCCACTCCGAGATGTTTGCCAATGGCGATTCACCTGTACCGGATGGTTTGATTTCTTTTGTTTTTGGCAACATGATTGGCAGTTCGGATTCCGGAACGACTTTCATCGTGCCGTCTTCCAGATGGAGAATCGGAATTGGCTCACCCCAGTAGCGTTGACGGCTGAACAGCCAGTCGCGCAGTCGGTACGTTACCTTGCGATTTCCTTTGCCTTCCGCTTCCAGCCACTCGATCATTTTGCTGATAGCCTGTTCTTTGTTCAAACCATCGAGCATGCCGGAGTTGATGTGCTCTCCGTCGCCAGTATATGCTTCCTTGGAGATATCTCCACCAGCGATTACTTGCTTGATTGGCAGATCAAATGTTTTCGCGAACTCATAATCGCGTTCATCGTGCGCTGGAACGGCCATGATGGAGCCTGTTCCGTAGCTGATCAGCACGTAATCTGCAATCCAGATTGGCAGACGCTCGCCGTTAACCGGGTTGATCGCATACGCTCCGGTAAATACTCCTGTCTTTTCTTTCGCCAGATCAGTACGCTCCAGATCGCTCTTGCGTTTCGCTTGATCCAGGTACGCGTCCACTGCTTCTTTTTGAGCTGGTACGGTAATTTGCTCAACCAGCTTGTGCTCAGGAGCCAGTACCGCATAAGTTGCTCCGTAGAGAGTGTCTGGACGAGTCGTAAAGACGGTAAAGGTTTCGTCATGACCTTCGATACCAAAGGTTACTTCTGCCCCTTCAGAACGACCGATCCAGTTGCGTTGCATTTCCTTGATGCTCTCTGGCCAATCCAGTTCATCCAGGTCAGCGAGCAGTCTTTCCGCATATGCAGTAATTTTCAGGACCCATTGCTTCATTGGGCGGCGTTCTACTGGGTGTCCGCCACGCTCACTTTTTCCGTCAATGACTTCTTCGTTTGCCAAAACCGTTCCCAAAGCAGGGCACCAGTTTACAGCTACTTCGTCAATATAAGCCAAGCCGTGCTCATACAGCTTCGTAAAAATCCACTGTGTCCACTTGTAGTAGTTCGGATCGGTCGTATTGATTTCGCGATCCCAGTCGTAGGAAAATCCGAGCGACTTAATTTGGCGGCGGAAGGTGTTAATATTGTGCTCGGTGAATTCCGCCGGATCGTTTCCTGTATCGAGCGCGTATTGCTCCGCTGGCAAACCAAACGCATCCCAGCCCATTGGATGGAGAACGTTATATCCTTGCATCCGCTTCATGCGGGACAAAATATCAGTAGCCGTATAGCCCTCTGGATGTCCTACGTGCAGGCCAGCTCCAGATGGATACGGGAACATGTCGAGTGCGTAAAACTTTTTCTTGCCTTCATCCTCGGAGGTTTTGAAGGTCTTGTTCTGCTCCCAATATTGCTGCCACTTCTTTTCGACATTTTGATGACTGAATACCATGGTAAAGCACTCCCATCTTAAAATAGGTGAAAATAAGAAAACCTCTATCGAGGATTGCTCAAGGTTGAGCGATCGCGTATGAGCGGAATGTTTTCCGTAATATCGGGAAGAAACCCAAAGAATAATATACTTTCCGATATTATAAAAAAACCTCACATCCCAGATCGCTCTTGCGAAAGGGACGAGAGGTTGTTTACATTCCCGCGGTACCACCCAGATTGGCAAATGACAAGCATTCACCCACTTGTTTCATCCGTATCGGGGATAAGCCGCTCACCCTTACACAATCATGGCGTAAATGACCTTGGGGGCAAGTGCTGGGAGGTGAGTTCAGATAGATTCGGGTTGACTTGCACCATCCGTCAACTCTCTGTGAGTGCTCGAATCCTATACCTACTATTCCTCTTAAACGCGTCGAAATCTGTAGTTATAACGCCATTATAGTCAATCCGAACCAATCATGTCAAACTTTTCGGCTTGCGGGCTGAGAAAAATAGGCGCTCACTCGCTTCTTGTGGCGGCATATCCGAGTAATCAGCAGTGATGACGATGTCTGTGAAGCCGGCATCTGTCAGCCAGCGCATCAGTTGGACAGGCTGATAAGCCCGTTGCCAATGCTCTTCTTCCATCCGCTCGTACAATCCGTTTGGCTGACGAATGAAAAACGTTAACTGATGCTCTACCTCCAAACGCAGTGGGTCGCAAAAACATTGCCAAATGTACGAAACTTCATCTTCTACATGTGTGAACGTCTCGTCTCCGAAAATGTGCAGCATCTTGTACGGACTGTGCACATCAAACAGAAAGCTCCCACCAGGCGCGAGATGAGCGAAAACGCGCTTGAACGTTTCCTGCACATCCGCTTCCTCTGTAAGATAGCTCAATGAATCACACAAGGAGATGACCGCATCCGCTTCCGGCAAGGACAGCTCCCGCATATCCTGCTCCACCCACGCTACATCCACTTGCTCCTGCCTCATTTTGTCATAGGCAATCGCAAGCATTTCTGTAGAGAGATCCACTCCAGTAACGCGGTATCCCCGCTTGGCGAGTGGGATCGCAATCGTGCCCGTCCCACAGCCAAGATCAATGACCCGCACAGGCTTCTCTCCCTTTGCCCAATGACGCTCGACCCAGTCGAGCCACTGGTCATAAGGAGTATCCGCCATCAGCCTGTCATATACAGCGGCCATGTGTGCGTATGCCATCTGACCTTACCCTTGCTCGCTGAAGGAAACTTCCTCTGCGTCCTTCCACAGGCGCTCCAGATTGTAAAACTCGCGATCTTCGCGATGGAAAACATGAATGACGATATCGCCCAGATCAACCAGTACCCAGCGACCTTCATCCGCTCCCTCGATACCGCGGACGTCAAAGCCGTTTTTGTGGGCTTGGTCACGGATTTCGCGAACAATTGCCTGTACTTGACGCTCGTTGTTTCCGTGGCAAATCATGAAATAGTCTGCGATCACGGACAGCTTTTTAATATCGAGCACCTTCAAGTTCTCTGCTTTCTTGTCCTCCGCTGCCTTCACAACCAATTGGGCCAAATCTTCTACTGTTTTAACCATCAAAACCCTCCTTCTCTCCCTTTGCGGGAAACCAAATCGTTATATGCCGTCAATGTCAACGGGAAAACCGTCTTTTGCTTCTCTATCAAAAATTGAATCGTGCCTCCCAAGGCGAGGGCCAGGGCGGCATCCAAATCATACATGGCTTTGGCGCGAATAAAATCGACACCAGGGTAAACTCGGTTCGGTTCTATATAGTCTGCCACACAAACGACTTTTTCTAACAGGGACATGCCAGCCCGACCCGTTGTATGGTAGCGAACGGCTTGTAAAATATCTGCATCCGTTACGCCTAGATCTGTCTGGATCACAATCGCTGCTGCAAAGGCGTGCCACAGCTCTTTTTCCCCTTCCAAAAGCTCTGTAGGCATATCGTGGCGAACGAGTATCTCAAACATTTTTTCCACTGGCCAGCACTTACAGTAATCGTGCAACAGTCCAGCAAGCTCGGCTTTGTCGGGATCAGCCCCGAATCTCTCAGCCAGTTCGCGAGCCGACGCAGCGACCCCTAGCGTGTGCTTGTAGCGTTTTTCATGCATTTGTTGCCGTACGCGAACGAGAAGCTCTTCCCGATTATCCAAAAGTCTCATAGATTCGGTTCTCCTTTATATAGCGCTCCACGGCATCAGGTACAAGATAACGGATGCTTTTCCTGGCAGCTACCTTCTCGCGAATCATCGTGGAGGAAATGTCCCAAACAGGCATCTCCACAAATGTGACGTCCTCGCTCGATTTCAGGTCCAGTTCGGTTCCTGGCCTCGCCAGACCTATAAAGCGTACCATATGAATCAGCTCTTGGTACTGGTACCATTTGGGCAAGATTTTTACCATATCTCCCCCCATGATAAAGGAAAACCGGCAATCCGGGAACTGCCTGATGAGCTGAGCCATCGTATCATACGTGTACGATGGGCCTTTTCTTTCGAACTCCACATCTGTTACACGAAACACTTCATGATCAGACACGGCAAGCTGAACCATTTGCAAGCGGTGATGCGCCAGCGTCAGACTCTCTCTCTTTTTGTGCGGTGGAACGTGTGTAGGCATAAACCAGACTTCATCCAGCCCCGCTTGCTCTCTGGCTTGTTCAGCCGCCAGCAAGTGCCCGCAATGAATCGGGTCAAACGTTCCTCCCATGATCCCTACTTGCTTGATTGGCTGTCTCATCGCATGCAGGTCACTTATGGCAGCTTGATCGTCTTGTTCTCCCGGGACTCTTTGTACAAGACAACTGTATGGCCAATCAACTGCACAAGCTCTGCTCCAGCACCTGCTGCCAGATCTTCTGCCACTTGATGTTTATCGTCATTATTGTTTTGCAAAATCGCTACCTTGATCAATTCACGTACTTCTAACGCTTCTTTGATCTGCGTGATCATGTTTTCATTTACTCCGCCTTTTCCAACTTGGAAAATAGGGGTGAGATGATGTGCTTCTGCGCGCAAAAAGCGCTTTTGCTTGCCAGTCAACATCGGCAATGCCTCCTTTTACATCCTGCCAATCAGGTTGTTTTCTTTAATTGTTGCAAGACGACCTCACGCATAACCCCAGTCGGTGCTCGTTCGCCCGTCCACAGTTCGAATGCCAGTGCACCTTGATTCACGAACATGCCGATTCCGGAATGAACAGTGGCTCCGATGGCGCGCGCTTCTTTGAGCAGACGTGTTTCGAGCGGGTTATAAATCAGATCGCTAACAGTTAAACCAGAATGAAGCCATTCTGCTGGCACAGGGGTCTCCTGTACGTTTGGCAGCATTCCGATCGATGTCGTATTGATCAACAGCGATGAGTCCGCGATAGCTGCTTCCCCTTCGCCCTGTTCTACGATTTTCGTAGGTACAATCGTTCCGACATGCTCAGCCAATACCGCGGCTCTTTCCCTGGAACGATTGATGATGCGAATTTCCTTGACCCCATGTTCAGCCAAGGTAAACGCGACTGCACGGGCAGCGCCTCCAGCCCCTACCATGGTTACTACTTGCTTTTCAAGAACGATTCCCGTCTCTTCCACAAGCGAACGAACATAGCCCATACCATCTGTGTTGTAGCCGATCAAGCGTCCATCACGAGAAACAACGGTATTGACGGCACCGATTCGCTTGGCAAGCGGATCGATTTCATCCAGCATCGGCATGATCGCAACCTTGTGGGGGATCGTGACGTTAATCCCTTTCAAGCCTAACGCGCGAATACCCGCGACTGCATCTTCCAGATTTTCCGGTTCTACATCGAACGCAGCATAGGCAAACCCCAACCCGGTCTCGGAAAAAGCTGTATTGTGCATCATCGGTGATTGCGAGTGGGAAACTGGATGCCCAAACAGGCCAACCAGTTGTGTTTTGCTTGTAATCATGGAGCTCTTCCTCCCCGGACGTCTCTCTATAGCATATGGCAAGGGGCAAGGCTATCTCGACTTTTCTTGTGTAAGCTAGATCAGCCCTTTGCGCATCCCAACACTTACGCCTTTAGGTGCATGCACGACAACACTCGCTTCGTGTTTTCCTTGGATGCTGACCCAGCCCAAACCGGAAATTACGATGTCAGTTGTCGTGGTGGACTTGTTGATTTTAAAGGTGTGCTTCACAAATGGCGGAAGTGCTTTCGCAGCTTCCTCCCCTGTTGGCGGTACCAGCAAGGTTCCATGGTGCTTTTGCATTACTTCGTCTGCTTTCTCCAGCTTCGTCCGGTGAATGTACAGGTCGTTGTCCACATAGATGATGAACGGCTGTCTCTCCCCGCGTACGAAGTCGATACGGGCCAAACCACCCAAAAAGAGTGATTGTCCATTATCGAGCTGATACACTTTGGAGTTGATCCGGCTAGTCGGGGTAATCTTTCTCAGATCAGTTGGGGATACCATATGTCCAATCTGGTCGCGATTAATAATTCCCGGCGTATCGAAAATGGAGCGGCCATCCTCGAGCGGAATCTCGATTTTGTCCAGTGTTGTACCAGGGAATGGCGAAGTCGTAATCTCCAGCTCAGCCGCACCGTAGTCATGCAAGATGCGGTTGATCATGGTCGACTTTCCTACGTTGGTCACACCGACAATGTAAACATCTCGGCCTTTGCGCAGCTCTCCAATGCGATTCAACAGTTCATCGATATGAAGCCCTTTTTGCGCACTGATCAGTACGACATCCTCTGGGCGCAGTCCGCGCTCTTTTGCTTCGTGCTGCATCCAGTTGCGTACGCGGTTCAGGTTGATGTTTCTCGGCAGCAGATCGACCTTGTTACCCACGAGCAAAATCGGATTTTTCCCGACAAATCGTGGCAAACCCTTGAGCCAGGAGCCCTGGAAATCAAAGATATCGACCACCATCACGACAAGCGACTCCGTAGAACCGATGCCATCCAAAATCTTGAGGAAGTCGTCATCGCCCATTCCTACAGGAGCTACTTCATTATAATGCTTGATGCGATAACACCGCTGGCAAATGACTACCTTTCTGCCGAGCGCGGATTCAGGTGCATAGCCAGGCTTTTTTGCATCTGCTGTCTGAATGGCAATCCCACATCCAGCACAGGAGCCATGCGTTTGTTCCGTCATGCTTTTCTCCTCCACGAAACCATTCCTTTCCTCTCCATCCAAATAAGGGCCACACGCTCCATCTGACGATTAAAGCGCGTCCAAAAACCATCCGTCTGGGCTACAGGAACAACCAGGATCGTATGAAATCCTAATCGATTTCCTCCCAGCACATCGGTAAACAATTGATCGCCAATGACAACAGTCTCAGCGATGGTTACATTCATCTGCCGCACTGCCTGCAAAAAGGCACGGTTTGTCGGCTTTTTAGCCGCATAAATAAACCCGAGATTTAATGGGGCACAGAAGCGATCTACACGCTCCTTGTTGTTATTGGAGACAACAGTGACCTGTATACCTGCCTCATGCATGCGAGCAAGCCAATTAATGACCTCCTGGGTTGCATGTGGCCTGTCCCATTCCACCAAGGTATTATCCAAGTCTGTAATCACCGCACGGATGTTATTTCGTTTCAATTGATCTATGTCAATGTGATGGATTGATTCGACGAACTGACTAGGCATCAGCTTCTCTAAAAACACGGGGCACCTCCAAATGATGTGAAGCAATCAACCGCGATTTCGGCACCTACTATACCATAATCGACCACTTGGTTGCAAAACAAAAAGCATGATCACCACTTGTATTGCTCTGCCAACCTGTGTAAAATAACGTTACCAAGAAAACTATTTTTGTTTTTACAGTTTTATTTTATGCTGAGCTGGGGGGTTGATTGCAATTAAAAACCGGATCATGAAAGGTTTTATTGAAGAGATTCGCGATAAAGGCATGAAATTCTCCATGGATGATTTGGCGAAGCGACTCGGGATCAGCAAACGCACGTTGTACGAGCACTTCTCATCCAAGGTGGAAATTCTGGAAACAATCATTCAACAGTCCTTTGAAGAGGGCGATGAAAAAACACAGCAAATTCTCGCAGACGACAGTCTCTCTCTTATCGATAAAATCAAAGGCGTCATGATGGTTTTACCGACACACTATGAATTTTATGATTTGCGCATCCTCGAACAGATGAAGCGATATTATCCTGAGCAATATGCCCAAGTCGAGGCTTCTTTATCCGAGGATTGGCAAACCCTGCGCGTTCTTCTCGAGCAAGCGATTCGAGAAGGGCTCATCGTCAATATGGACGTCACCCTCATGCTGAAGGTTATTGTCGATGCGCTGAATTCTACACTCGACCAGCGCTTTTACATGAAAAACCAGATTACTGTCTCAGAGGCGCTTTCCGCTATTGTAGATGTCCTCTTGTTTGGATTGGTACCAGCAGATAAAAGATAACAAATGATTCGTGGTCATCCCGCTACCTTTGGAAGACCACGATATTGTTCTATGCAAGAAAACCAATAAAACAAAAATAGTTTTTATAGTTGAGAGGTGTTCCATCATGTCTATTTTTACACAAATGACCAAACAACAACGAATCGGACTACTGTTTGTCATCCTGATCCTTTTCATCGACATGCTGCTGTACAGCTTGTTGATTCCGATTGTTCCTTATTTTACGGAAAATCTGCAGCCATCCTCCACGATGATGGGCGTGCTGTTTAGCAGCTATGCGGTCGCGATGCTCATTGCCACCCCTATTTTCGGGCCGATATCTGATCGGATCGGCAGACGGACCATGCTTTTGATCGGGTTGCTCGGTCTCGCCGCTTCCACGTTATTGTTTGCTTTCTCTGACACAATGGCCTTGTTGATTACCGCACGGTTTGTTCAAGGCATTGCTGCTGCGGCTACTTGGCCAACTGCCCTTGCCCTCCTGGCGGATTTGTTCCCATCCAAAATGCGCGGAGCTGTTATGGGAATTGCATTGACGGCGATTTCGACCGGTACCTTGCTCGGAGCGCCGATTGGCGGATGGTTGTTTGAAATCAGTGACCATCGTATGCCTTTCCTGGCAGCAGCAGCCTTTACCGTGATCAACATTGTGCTGGTTTACTTGTTCTTGAAGGAAGACACGACGAGAAGTGTCAGTGAAAAGCTTCATGTCGGTGGATTCATCCGCAATCCGCAAGTCATTTTTATCGCTGGAATCGTCCTGTTGGCTGAGATTTCCCTTTGTTTGCTGGAACCGACGTTGCCCGTATTTTTTACAGAGAAACTCAGCATGACGCCGACATCGATTGGTCTTTTGTTTGGGGTCATGACACTCGCATACGGACTGATCGCTCCAGTTGCCGGCTCCCTTTCCAGCCGCATGAATCCGTATAAACTCATGTTTGGCGGAATCTTGACGCTGGCTGTGTTTCTGCCATTTTTGGCGTGGGCGGACTCCCTCTGGCAAGCAATGCTCGCAATGGCCCTGGTTGGAGCGAGCATTGGTTTTACCTTATCGCCAACCTTGGCTACATTGGGAGCCATCATTGACCAAGGTGGAAGCGGCGCATACGGCACGGCGTACTCTCTCTTTAATATGTTTCACGGAATCGGAATGGTGGCAGGCCCACTGGCAGGGGGAATATTGACGGATTTACTTCCTGTATCCTCTGCCCTCCTGATTGTGGCAGCATCCATCCTTGGCTTCGGCATTTTCCTTTTTGTCCAATTAAAAGCAAGCAATTCTGCCAGTCTTGGCACAAAGGAAAGCGAGATGAAATTTTGAGCTTGTCTATTCGTGAAATTACGAAAGAAAATTGGCGCCAAATTGCCTGCTTGACTGTAAAGGAAGGTCAACACTCCTTCATCGAGAGCAACGCTTTTTCCATCGCCCAATCAGGTTTTGAACCGGAATGGATATCATGCGGTCTGTATGACAAAGACATCGCTGTCGGTTATGCCATGCACGGAATCGAAGGAGAGAATGGCCGAATTTGGCTGGACCGCTTTATGATTGATGTTCGCCATCAGGGTAAGGGTTACGCCAAACAATTTTTGAACATGCTCGTTGAAGAAATGTGCAGACGCTACAGCTGTACGCGCATTTACTTGAGTATTCATCCTGAAAACGAGTTCGCTCGCAAGCTGTATGAGTCGTTCGGCTTTATCTCAAATGGCGAAATGGATGGTTCGGAGGAAGTGATGGTCCTCTCGACCTGACAAATGAATAGAAAAGGCACCTCCTTTGTCGATCAGAACGAAGGGGGTGCCTCTTTTTGTCACTATCGTTGACTTTTCCGTGCTTCCATCAGTCGCTTGACCTTCTCTGTCGGAGTCCAGCATTGAAATCGATAGTCCGGACGTGTCTCATAGGTTAGACGAGAGCATCGATAGCTGACTCCTCCCGTCCCTTTTTCCACACGAAAATGAATACAGGTCGCACAGCAATGAAAGGCATTCTCTGTCTCCACCGTTCTCCCTCCCTTACTTTCCGAGCTTCCACGAAAACATCGATAGCTGCTCGTACCGCTCCCCTTGTTGCTCGGCAAAATTCGAAAACCCTACGCCAACTAATCGAACGCCCGCTGTATAGTCAAAAGCGTCGAGCAAATCGTCCAACAGCTCCTGCCAGTTAGCCCCTGCCACAGCCTTGTGCTGCTTGGTCCGCTGGGTAAAGTCCGCGTACCTGATTTTGAGCGTTATCGTCTGGGGTTCAACCCCTTCTTCGCGGATGTCCTCTTCGACCTCACGCAAGAGGGAGATGGCAATCGGAGCAATCGCATCCCTGTCAAACAAATCAAATGGCAGTGTCGTTTCACGGCTCAATGATTTCGGAGCGCGGTCCATTTCGATTTCGCGATTGTCTTCTCCTCTCGCCCGGTAATAGAGAGAACGACCAAACTTCCCAAATAACGTAGTGGCCTCATCAAGTGAAAGCCGCCAAAAATCCTCTACCGTCTCAATCCCCTTTTTCGCGAGCAGCTCTTGTGACTTTTTACCAACTCCATGCAAGGTACCAATTGGCAACGAACGCAGCACATCCAAAGCCTGCTCTGGTCGGATGATGACAAAGGCATCCGGCTTTTTCAAATCACTGGCGATTTTCGCCAACGACATATTGTAGGAAAGTCCGATGCTGCAAGTAAGTCCGGTCTCTCGTTTGATTCGCCTCTTGATATCACGGGCAATAGGTACCGCATTTTCATAATGGGACACGTCTAAATAAGCCTCGTCTAAACCTACTGTTTGATAACGCTCTGTATAAGAAGTAAATATCTGTCTGACTTCAACAGATTTTTCGATATAACGGCTATAGCGGACAGGCAAATAAAAGCCTTGCGGACATTTTTTCCTCGCCATGGCGATTGGCATTGCGGAGCGAACACCGTATTTGCGTGCCTCGTAGCTGCAGGTCGATACCACACCTCGATTGCCAGTTCCCCCGACAATGACCGGCTTCCCCCGCAGTTCTGGACGATCTAACTGCTCTACACTCGCAAAAAATGCGTCAATATCCAAGTGAAGAATTTTTTTCATAGGGATACCCACCAAACATACATTCTCATTTCTATTATCCCTGTTTTGTTCCATTGACGCAAGCGAGAACGTCCTAGGTTTAGTTTTCGATTACCTGTAGCAGCTCTGATACTGGAGGATTTCCTTTTTTGGCATATAAGATTGTTCCGTTTTTTCCGATGATGTACACGATGCGTTGTTGGAAAAACAGCCCGAGAACTTTTCCAACATCGTACGCTTTTCGAATGGATTCATCTTCATCTATGATCAATGGAAATTCATAGCGGAACTTATCGGCGAATAAGCGCTTTTTGTCCATGCCACCTGGATTGACGCCAAAAACGACTGTGTTTGCTCGTTGGATTTTGGTGTAGTGATCCTGAACCGCACATAGCTGCTTCGTGCAAATCGGGGTGTCATCTCCCGGATAGAAAATGAGGACGATATTTTCTTTGCCGATGTGATCCCTAAGATCAACGGTTCCTTTTGTGCTCGCCGCAGTAAAGACGGGAGCCGAGTCTCCGACCTTTAACATTTCTCTCACCTCTATGCTCAGTATACAAGGGCTTCCGGAATGTCAAAATCCACTCTCTTACGTGAAGTTCGATTCTGCCTGTCATTTATCCTTGTTTCACTACACTTCTACGGGGAAGCCCTCCCGCACGCAAAAAAACCGCTCTGGGCAAACCCAGAACGGTTTCTCTCATTACGACTCTAATTAGTCGTTTGCAGCTTCAACTGCTTTGCCCGAGCAACAAATGCCTCGGCAATCTTCAACATGTCGTCGTCGTGTGCCCACATCCGTTCTGGATGCCACTGTACGCCTACATGTAGCCCGTCGAGGCTTTCCATCGCCTCAATCACACCATCAGCCGCGCATCCTGTGACTTTAAAGCCCGGTGCTATGTCTTTGACTGCTTGGTGGTGAGAGGTGTTCACGAGCACCTCTGTCTTTCCGAGGGCATCCGCTACAAAGCCAGGTTGCAGCGTAATCTTGTGCGCCCCGTATTGCCGTGAACCCTTCTGCGCATGCTGTAATGCTCCTGGTACTTGGCTCGGGATATCTTGAATGAGGGTGCCGCCACACGCCACATTCAAAATTTGCATTCCGCGGCAAATGCCCAGGATTGGCTTTTTCAGCTCCAGCGCAATCTTGATAATCTCAAGCTCTGTGATGTCTCTTTCGTAATTAATATCGCCCAGCCCTTGCAGCGGGTCTTCGCCGTACAAATGCGGCGCAGGATCTTCACCGCCGGACAAAATCAAGCCGTCCAGGGATTCGATCATCTCACGAAACGGAGCATCCTGAATCGTCAGCAGTGGCAAGATCAGTGGAGTACCGCCACTGCGCGCAATTCCGTTCACATAGCCTGAACCTACATAGAAAAACTGGTCGAGATCGTTCTTCGGAAAATACATTTTCGTACATGCCACACCAATGATCGGACGCACGCCAGTCACTCCCTCACAGACTCATGATTACTTTTGATTGGAAGCATACTTGAAGTCGATGAACCCGAGTGCATCTACTACCACATCTTTTACGCTATCCTGCTTCACCCACGCATAGGTGAAATAGTAGATTGGCAACGCAGGCATTTCATCCATGACGATTTGTTCAGCTTTCTTGAGGATTTCCTTACGCTTCGCTGCATCCCCTTCTTTGGCAGATTGCGCGAGCAAATCGAGGAACTCCTTGTTTTCCCATTTGGATGTATTCAGTCCACCCTTGAATACTTCCAGGAAGTTGATCGGATCGTTGAAATCGCCAATCCAGCTACCACGACCGATGGTGAAGTTTCCTTGCTTCATGTCTTCACGGTGAACCTTGTTCTCTTTGTTAACCAGTTTGACTTCGATACCAAACGCTTTGCGCCATTGATCCTGAATGACTGTCGCAATACGTGAATTGACCTCTGATGTATTGTATGCAATCGTGATCGGCGGCAACTCTTTGATCCCCGCTTCTTTCATACCTTCTACCAATAGCTTCTTCGCGGTCTCTACATCGCCGTCTTTGATGTAGCCCTCTGGCGTGAGTGCCATGGTCGGCGGGAGAATACCCGTCGCTGGCGTGCTCTTGTATGGTACGACATTATCGGAAATTTCCTGACGATTGACTGCCGTAGCAAATGCCTGACGAATCTTTTTGTTGTCAAACGGCTTTTGCGTCGTATTGAAAATGTACCAGTACGTACCCGCTGTCGCTTGAGCTTGCATCTTTCCGGATTGTTTTAGAGCATCCAATGCATCCAGTGGCAAATCGCCCAGTGGCGAGCCCGCCCAGTCCAGATCACCTTTTTCAAACATCGACAGCTCTGTATTGGCATCCTCGATCATGTTCAACGTCAGCTTGGACAATTTGACAGCGTCCTTATCCCAGTAAGAATCGCTCTTTTCGAACTCAATCTTTGATTTGTGCTCCCAATTTTTCAAGCTGAATGGCCCGTTTGTAATGTACGTCTCTGGCTTCGAAGCCCACTCTTTGTCGGCCTCAACCGCTTTTTTGTTGACTGGGAAATAGGTGACAGACGCAACCAGTTCCGGGAAAAACGGTGCCGGGTTTTCCAGTGTAACAACCAGTGTCTTGTCGTCAGTTGCCTTCACGCCGACATCTTCGGCTTTTGCCTTGTTGGCGTTAAAAGCTTGCCCATTTTTCAAATAGTACATCTGATACGCGTAACTGGAAGCGGTTTTCGGGTCGAGAACCCGTTTCCATGCGTACTCGAAGTCATGAGCCGTAACCGGATCTCCATTGGTCCATTTGGACTCCCGCAGATGGAAGGTGTACGTGAGACCATCAGCGGAGACCTCATACTTCTCTGCGACCGCCTCTTTCAGCTCGCCTTTTTCATTCAAGCGCAGGAGGCCATCAAATGCTGCACGGGCAACAGACATCGAAGGGATATCTTCTGCCAGTCCAGGGTCGATCGTGCTTGGCTCACCAGTGTTCAGGTTGACCTGCATCACTTGGGGGGCGCTACTCTGCTCCTGCTTCGCACCTGTCGTCTCCCCCGTGGTGCTTGCTTGCGGTGTTCCACAGCCAGCGAACGCTAAACTGGTTAACAGAACAGCACAAAATGATAGTTTCTTCCACTTATGCAACAGCAAAACCCCCATCTTAGGAATAATTCTTCTTGATTGTTAGGAGCATGACTAAATAATATTATCTTGAGAAAATTTTGTCTACATCGAAACAAAAGGAGATGGGTCTACATGTTATCCAATCTTTTTGCCCAAATATCCAGTCTGATCAAGGACGCTGGAGGAGAATGGGGAATCTTTTTCGAAGATTTGCAAACCGGTGAAACATTATCCATCAACGAAGATCAACGCTTTTATGCAGCCAGTGTAATCAAAGTCCCGATCATGACAGCTGTTTTTGCAGAGGCGTATGCAGGCAAGTTTGCCTTAGAGGACAAAATGAAACTGCGTGCAGAGGATCTCGTTGGCGGTGCAGGTGTTCTTCAGCATATGACTCCCGGCACTGAATTTACGATTCGCGACCTGGTTACCCTGATGATCATCCAAAGCGACAATACAGCTACGAACATGATGATTGATCTCGTCGGAACAGAGAGCATCCGCAACGCGATGCAAAAAACTGAAATGACAAACAGTCACTTCTACAACAAGCTCATGGTCGTCCCAGCCGAATTGGAAGGATACAATGAGGTAACGGCAAAAGACATGGGAAGCCACCTCCGATACGTGGCAACAGGAAAAGTCATCTCCTACGACAGCTGTTTAAAAATGGTCGCCATCTTGAAGGCTCAGCAGCACCGTGACCGCATTCCCTTCCTTTTGCCTGACCCAGACGGCGATGTGATCGGGATGATTCCGAAATGGGAATTCGCCAACAAGACTGGTTCTGTGACCAAAATCACGCATGATGTCGGCATCCTCTACACCGGTTTTCATGCTGTCACTTTGTCCATTTTAAACAAGGGACTCGAACAAAAGGATGCTGCAAACGTCATGGCGCAAATCGGCAATCTCGTTTATCACGTATATAGTCAGAAAGCGTAATCCATGTTTGCCTGCCATCTCCATTGGCGGGCTTTTCCTTTTGAAACGTTGACTGAGAAAAAACAAGCAGGCATTCCCTTCTCCAAGGAACACCCGCTCGTCTTTGACTTATTCTTTTTCCAAAATCAGCTTGGCAACGTTCATCGCGCTAGAGAAAGACAGCTCAGACAGCTGGCCTTGTCCTTCACACCAGTCACCCGCGAAGAACAGGTTGCGGTAATCCGGCATGAAAATCGGCATTGGCTTCTGATTCATGGTCCATTTGATCTCCTGTACGACTGCACGAGCAGAAACGCGTGGCACAACCAGTTGTTCACGCCAGCCCGGGAAATGCTTGTCATACAGGTTTTCAATCTCTTGTTTGCGGATTTCGGCCGCTTCCTTGTTTCCTACTTCATCCTGACGCATGTAAGCAGTCGCCTGCAGCAGCTGCCCGCCTTCAGGTACACAAGTGCGGTCATAATACGAGATATCGGTAATGAAAATATTGTTTGCTTTTTCGTAGATGTAGGAGAACGGTACGTCAATTCGCTCTTTCAAGCCAATGTCATACACCATAACAACCGTTGGCTCGTATTCAGCATGCTGTGCAATTGCATGTTCCAGGCGAGTCTCTGCAAAGACTTTCGCCATCTCCTTCGGCGGAATACAGCAAATAAATTCATCCGCCGTAAATTCGCCCTCCGGTGTCACCACTCCAACCACACGATCATTCTCTACTTGGAACTTTTCTACTTTGGTTTTGATCAGAATCGTACCCTGATTTGCTTCAATCACACGCACGAATTCATTGATCAATGCTTGCCAGCCACCACCGATATACGCTACCGGTTTATTCGTTGTAAACAAACGGCTGTAGTAAGAAAAGAAGACGTCAGAAGGAATCTTTTCAGGTTCACGTGTGAAGAAGTTGGAAGAAGCAAGCGTCAACATCATTTCTCGCACTTCTTCGTTGACTTGCTTTTTCTCCATCCACTTTTGAATCGACATATGTGGATGGCCTTTCTCCATTTTTAGCATCGTTTTCAAAATCTCAAACGTAAACAATACTTTGTCCATGCCTTTTAAGAGCTTCGTTTGGAAAAGTCCTTGTACATTCGCCGGAACTGCAGTCAGATCGCTACCAATATCGTACTTGGCTTTTGTCGGATTGAAATCCTGCCAATCGATGCTCAGACCCAATTCTTTTTCAAACGTTCTCAAAACGGAGCTGTCGCGAGCATAAATGGCGTGGGCACCGAAGTTGAAGTTAAATCCTTTGA
This sequence comes from Brevibacillus sp. MER 51, assembly GCF_023714195.1. Classification (NCBI taxonomy): domain Bacteria; kingdom Bacillati; phylum Bacillota; class Bacilli; order Caryophanales; family Paenibacillaceae; genus Brevibacillus; species Brevibacillus sp. MER 51. The sequence continues at coordinate 107,886 of NZ_JAMAUS010000002.1, forward strand.
TCTTCAGTGTAACGGCACGTCCACCCAATTGACCGCGTTCCAAAACTGCAACTTTTTTGCCTTTCGACGACAGGTAGGCGGCACTGGAAAGACCAGCAAGTCCCCCACCTACAATAACAACGTCATAGTGATTGGTTGTCATACACAATCTCCCCTACGCACTAGCGATGTTGATAACATAAGCTAAACCCTTTCCTAGTCTAAGGGATGGATAAGGTGGAAGTCAACTATTATTGAACTGTGTCTATTTTTATACTGACTTATACCAATATTTACCTAATAAACCAACTTGTTTACCACTCTTCTTGAAGCAGTATGCCCCGCTATTCGCCGTATATCCAACCAACGAACACACGAACAAAAAAGCCCTCTTAGCAGGGGGCACTTCACTTCAGCCTGCTTGATAGAGGGCTCTTATGCAACTGGAAACAGCGACTAATCGTTTCGGCGAGTCATTTGCTGCCAAACGGTACCGCTAGCCGCCTCGCCGCTTTCAATACGCTGGACGGCCATTTGGACTTGCAAGCTGACCTCGAACTCGGGATCGTTCTGTGCGGCACGCAAAGCGTCCAAGGCGGTTTCATCCCCCACCTCAAACAAGTAGCGAGCAGCACGCCAGCGTACCAGCTTGTTTTTATCCTTCAACGCCTCACACATCGGCAGAATTGCGCGGGTGTCACCCAAGTCAGACAAGGTATCGCCTGCTGTACGTCGTACAGAGACGGAATCATCTCGGAGCGCTTCAAACAGCAGCGGGAAAACATCATCGCCGCCAATCATGCCCAGATACACAACCGCCAGCCTGCGAATCGACGGTTTGCCGTCACGAAGCGCTTTTTCCAAAACAGGCAAATCCTCTTCGGTAGGCTCCATCCGATCCAGCACTTCATATCTTTTTTGCCAATCTGGATCATCGAGCATCTCCAGCGTAACGACTTTCTTTTCACGCACGACGGGCTCTGGAGTTTCCCCTGGACCAAGCGCCATGGCCTGTTGCACGAGTTCTTCCACACGGCTCTCTGGATAGGAGGCATCGACTTCCAATGCGACCTCCTCGCCAATCTCGCGCAAATCGCCATAGCGCACGCCATGCTCGACCCATTTTCGCTCCATGATAAGGTTGGGCGACGCAGATCCCGCCCGCACGGCTGCCTGTCCAAAACGCTCTGGCAGCGCTGCACGAATCTGCTCTGTCCCCATGGTCACCTTGACCTGCATCGGTACACCGCGGAACATTTGAATATATACTTGCGCCTCTCCAAATGCCCCCGCATCCTCCGCAGACATATCAGGAACAGCCGCTCCTCCACCTGCTTGCAAAACCTCGCGGGCGACAGTCAAAATACGCTGCCAATCTGCATTGGACTTTCGCTCCAGCGCGAGAAAGTCTGCCGTATGAAAAATCGAGGTTACCCCTTCGATCTCCAAGAGCTTGTTCATGAGTTCTGGTGCTTTACTCGCATCTTTTTTTGTATAGACATGTTGGACCCCATCCGGCAAACGCTCGTCGACATTCAGCTTCATGACGTTTGGACTGGGCGTCGGTTCGATGGACAACAGTTTCATAGTGAGTCACTCCTTTTTACAACGCTCCATGCTTCTCTCTTATCGTAGCATGGAAGCTATTGCGTTTTCCAACCTGGGAGATGTTCAAAAGCAGTTTGCGCGCTACAATGCCAGCTTGTAGTAATCATTGGCCGACTTTACAAAAAAGCCGCATGATTCATACAACCCTAAGGCATTGCTGTTTTCACAGGCTACTTCCAGTGATACGTGCTGATATCCCTCTTTCACCAGCATCTCGATTGTTTGTGCCAATGCCTGGCGTCCATATCCTTTCCCTTGGTAATCTGGGTGGACACAAAATCCATAAATAAACGCCTTGCCCTCATCCTTGTTTACGCTTATTTTGCCAACGGCCTTATCATCGACTATCATCAAATGTGTGGTAGCCTTGGGATCACCCGCCATGTTCTCGGCCATTTCCCTTGCGCGTTCTTCTTCCATTTGAAAACCATGGACGTTCAGCCAAATCAATGTTTCGTAGTCACTGGCGATCTCAGGTCGAAGCAGCACGTTTCCAGAAACCGTTGCTCTTTGCTTGTCCCCTAAATCCATCCAGTATTCCGAGAATTGATATTCCCCGCCGATTCGCTCCATATATGACTTACCGTTTTCCGAATCTCGCTGAACGATAAACAACTGCGCCGGAATCCCTCTTCGTCTGCATGCGTCTGCGGCTTGTGCTTGCAACGCTGTAAATATGCCTTTTCTTCTGTAGGCTGGATGGACCATACCGCTCACTTCTGCCTCACCGCCATGAAACACGTAGAGCCCTAAAAAGCCAACCAGCTTTCCATCCGCATAACAGACAAAGTCTTCTTCATGCTCTCCTGAACGCTTTTCCAGCATCCCCGGGTTTACTTTGAGATCAATCCCATCCTGTTCATTGCAAATCGCAACCAGCTCTTTAATCTGTGCCAGTTCCTCTGAGGTGAGTGTTTTTTTTGCCGTGATCGTATACGTCATAGCGTAAGCACCCTTTCTATGATTAGAAGTATCGTCGTTGCAATTGGGCGACCATATCTTCCAAATTATTGGCGACCTGCGGAATCGAATAGCCTACGTAAAGAGGCGAGGTAACAAACCTCGGAACCACTTTGGCGATCAGCTTTTCTCCCCAATGGTAAAAGAAAAAATTGTAGCTTTGGTTACGCGGATTGACATGAGTCAGTATCCAATGTGCTAAAATTTGTAAGTAGTCTGCCATTTTCGGCAATCGATCAAAGTCCGATAGAATGACATTGTATTCAAAAAAACCTGCACGCGGATGCGTAGACAGATTGCATTCAACCCCAGCCTCTTGATCGATAATCATGCCCATAAAATCACTGTCTTTTACTTGATCCAGATAGTTGTAGTCGTTTAGTCCGACGATCTGCATGTGCGGATGACGGATGCTCCCTCCGGAATACGGGCCGTGGTTTTTGAAAAACAGAACGGAACGATAAGACTTGCTTTGCTCCATTTCAAGCCACTTCTCTACCCCGAATGCCAGCAATGCACGTACATGTTCTTTGGAGTAAACAGACCAATCCCCTTGGCATTCATCCGACTCAATCAAAACAGTTTGATGTGTATCCTCCAGAACAGGGAATTTGTTCATGAGCCAAATCATGGAGCCCCGCTGCGCCAAAACATCGGTGAGACTGTTTCGATCACAAAAAGGACAGGCCGTTTCTGTGTTGTTTACACTCACTGGCTTTTTTCTGCCCATTTGCATGTTAAAGTGCAAGTGCGTCTGCTTCATTCCCTTGTCCCTCCAGTTTGTGCTTACTTCCACTTTACACGCATTTTCTGGGAAAATCATGACGTTTTTTGCCCAGTCAACACTTTACAAACATAATTGGACTGCCTATTTTTCAATGCCTGTGGCGTTTGTTTCTTTTTTTATCTCAAATGTTTTACATACAATGGGAAGCAGTGAAACCTGGAAAGGTGTTGGAATTGGATGGAGAAATCATTTTATTATCCTGTTAGCTGGAGCGAGGCCCAACATTACAAAACGTTGCTTGATCAAGAAGGTGTCCCCTATGAAATTCAATCCCCACTCGATTTGCCTGTCCTGGAGGAAGGAAAGCTCGCCATCGTCTTTCCTTCCATTCCTTTACGGATGTACGTCTGGGTGCGAACCTTGTTCTATAGTGACGGTCTGCGCTATCCGGATACGTTTTCGTTAGATTTCAAGCTACATTAATCACGAGAGAAAAGGTACCGGTTCCGTTGGTTTTCATAAGATGGTAAGAGCGGCATTTCGTATCGTTTGTGCTGGGAGGTGAAGAAGCTGCCGTCCTACAACATCCGCATCTCGATTGCGAGGTTACGTCTCGATCTATTCGATGGGAACCAACTCATCCGCTCTTATCCTGTTGCCTTGGGCAAAATTGCCACATCGACACCACGAGGGGATTTTACCATCATCAACAAAGTCCCCTATCCGAACTCCTATCCAGGAGGTCCTTTAAGTGTATTCGGCACCATCTGGATGGGACTGAGCAAGCCACACTACGGCATTCACGGCACGAACAATCCTTCCTCTATCGGCAAGTATGTATCTCACGGCTGTATTCGCATGTACAATGAGGACGTGAATGCTCTGGCAAAAATCGTGCCCATTGGTACGCCCGTTCGAATCAGACAGCAATAAACATAAACATGAAAAGACCCGCCTCTTTTTTATCCAAGGCGGGTCTTCTTTACATAAGATGAGTCTTTTTCGTTCTATCTGCTTCCGTTTCATCCGATTCCAAGTATACAAGAAATCTTCTCGCTTGCTTGTACATGATCGATAACGTCATTTCCCTGATCTTGTTCATGATCACTTCTTTATCCTCTGGATGCATTTCGGAAGAGAGCTGATGTTCTTGCAGTTCTAGGTAAGACATAACCCATTCCGGGTCTAACTTATAGGCAGGCAACGACAGCGACTCCTCTACTCTAGTAATCTACTCTAGTCTACAGGTGGATGCGTCGCATTCCCAGCCCTCAATTACTGGCTACGTCACTAATTATTTCCCTTGCTCCAATTCCTCTACCAGTGCAGATAATTCCGCCCAACGCTCAATGGTGGCTTCGAGCTCTGCCGCCACTTGCTGTTCTTCTGCGTAGAGCTTTTCAATTTTGCCGTAATCGCTGCCTGACGCTGCAATCTCTTGCTTCAGCTTGACGCTGCGCTCTTCCAAAGCCGCGATCTTGCCTTCAATCGCATCCCATTCCTTCTGATCCTTGTAAGACAGTTTGCGTGTGCGGTTGTTGCCGCGATTAGCCCCGCTGTTGCTTTGCGCCTTTTCTGCCTGTTGATCCGCTTCTTGCACCTGTGTTGCTTTTTCCTGGCGTCTTTCTTCCAGGTACTCGGAGTAGTTGCCGTAGTAGTGACGGATGTTTCCTTGCCCCTCAAAAGCAAACAAATGGTCTACGGTACGATCAAGGAAATACCGGTCATGCGATACCGTGATGACTGCGCCAGGGAACTGCTCGAGATAATCCTCCAAAATACTGAGCGTTTGAATATCCAAATCATTCGTAGGCTCATCTAAAAACAGCACATTTGGCTCTCCCATGAGCGTACGAAGCAGATACAGACGTCTCCGCTCTCCCCCAGACAGACGGGAAATCGGTGTCCATTGCATATGCGGCGAGAACAGGAACCGCTCCAGCATTTGCGAGGCCGTGATCGACTCTCCGTTGCTCGTCTGAATAACCTCTGCGGCTTCCTTTACATATTCGATGACGCGCAGCTTTTCATCCATCTCGACGTTATCCTGCGTGTAGTAGGCGATTTTAACGGTCGTCCCAATTTCCAATGAACCGCTATCCGGTTGAATTCTTCCTGCAAGCATGTTCAAGAGCGTCGTTTTTCCGCTTCCGTTTGGCCCGATAATCCCCACTCGATCACCCGGCAGGACAATGTAGCTGAAATCGTTGATCAGTTTGCGCTCACCGTACGCTTTATGGATGTTTGTAAGCTCGATCACCTTTTTGCCGAGACGGCTGGCCCCGAGTGCCATCTCCATCTTGGCAGCAGGTCCATCTACGACTTTATCTCGCAACTCCTCAGCCCGTTGCACACGTGCCTTTTGTTTAGTCGTCCGTGCTTTTGCACCGCGACGCAGCCATGCCAGCTCGCGTCGAAGCAAATTTTGCCGCTTGCTCTCTACAGCCGCTTCGTTTTCTTCACGATCCGCCTTTTTCTCCAGGAACATCGCGTAGTTGCCTTCATAGCTGTAGAGTTTGCCGCGATCCAGCTCAAACGTGCGGTTCGTCACGCGATCCAGGAAGTAACGATCATGGGTGACGAGCAGCAAAGCGCCCTTGTAGCGGGACAAATACTCTTCCAGCCACTCGACTGTCTCATTGTCAATATGGTTCGTAGGCTCATCCAAAATGAGCAGGTCTGCTGGTTGAATCAAAGCACGTGCCATTGCTACCCGCTTTTTTTGTCCACCTGAGAGATCTCCTACCTTTTGCGAAAAATTGTGTAGGCCAAGCTTGGTCAGGATCATTTTGGCTTGCGTGTTGCTCTCCCACGCATCAGCCGCATCCATCCTGTTTTGAACAGCAAACAATCGCGCCTGCTTTTTCTCGTCGTCAGGCGATTCCTGAACAGCCTCTAGCGCTGTTTCATAATCACGCAAAAGCTGAATGAGCGGAGAATCACCGTAAAATACTTGTTCCAGTACCGTGGAGTTTTCGTCAAAATCGGGATTTTGCGGCAAATACTCCACGTGAAAATGATTCGCGTGAACAATTTTCCCGCTATCCGCTGTATCCAAGCCCGCCACGATTTTTAAGAGCGAGGATTTTCCCGTCCCATTTACCCCGATCAGACCAATGCGCTCTTGCTCTGCAATATGGAAGGAAATGTTATCGAACAATACTTTTTCTCCATAGCCTTTGGAGAGGTTTTCTACTGATAATATTTGCATGAACGTCACCTGTACTTTTCTATTTGCTTATCGAGAAGCCATATGAATCTTACACTCGATGGTATCATGTTTTTCGCGCAAGCTCTAGGGTGATTCAACTGGATGTAGCAAATATTGGAATATCATCTCATTAATGGTAAAATATTGAATAGTAAGTAATATTGGCGCATGTACAAAAATAAAATAGGAAGCGTCACCAGCAATCAGGCAGGTCAACCGGCCCAAACAGAAGAGGCGTACTCTTTCCATCGAGCACGCCTGCTTTTATTCTCCTAACGACTGTCCTATTTTTTGCAGCACGTCGCCGATCCGCTCCTTTTGGATGACCTCATCTGCCCACGCATCCAATGGGGTTCGTTCCTGATTGACAATGACCAGTTTGGCTCCTCTTTCTTTTGCATGCTGCGGAAACCAATTGGCTGGACTCACAGTAAGTGAAGAGCCTAATACGATGAACAAATCGGCTTGTTCCGTCCACGAGATGGCCTGATCGACTTGCGATTGCGGCAATGATTCGCCAAACAGGACAACACCTGGACGCAAAAATCCTCCGCATGCACAAATCGTCCCTTGATCCTCCAGATAACGTGTATGGGCATACTCGGTCCCACAGGCTAGACAGCGGATTTTCGCAAGAGAGCCATGGAGTTCGGCTACAGCCAAGCTTCCCGCCTCTTGATGAAAGCCATCTACATTTTGTGTAATGATCCCATGAACCAATCCACGACGCTCCCACTCTGCTAACCATTCGTGTCCGGCGTGTGGCTTGCAAGACAACAGTCCTTGAATGCGCATCTGATAAAACTCTACAAATGCTTCCCGATTTTCCATCATCGCGCGCGTACTCGCGAGTTGCATCGGATCTTTGCCGCGCCATAGTCCAAACTGCGAGCGAAAATCAGGCAAGCCACTCTCTGTCGACATGCCTGCTCCGGTGAATACAACGGTAAAGGAAGATGTCCGCAACCAGTATGCCAGATGATCCATCATGGTCTCCCCTTCTTCTTTGAAAATGTACTTCTCCTGATTGTAATAGAAGAATGCCGGATTTGGGAGACCTGCTCATCAGGATACGATCTTTCACTTCAATAGGATGGATAAATGGGTTGTGGCGGATATCCGGTATGGTAAGTGTCCATGCCATATTGCAAATAACCAGTCGGCTGTTGATAGACTGGGTGCTGTCCATACCCACCCTGCTGCACATAGTTGGCATCGTAATAACCGTAACTATTTGGCAACTGACTCGAATAGCCATAGTACGGGTACTGGCTTGAAGCAGCTCGATCTGGCATCTGCCCCTGTTGCTGACATCCTACTGGCGGGCCAATCACAACTGTTTTGGTAATAGGCGCAAATGTTTCTTTTACCTTTGCTTCGTCTAAACAATACGTATGTGCCCACACACTCGCAGGAGTCAGACGCAAAATATCGGAGCCAAAGATCACCTCAGGAACAGGCGCGTCAAAAATAGCCAGTAGATGCGTATCGTCTGTCAAAGCCATTTCATAATGCCACCAGCCCTGCGGGATATTGGCAACTTGTCTCGGTTTAATATGGTAGTTAAGCAATTGATTCGTAAAAGGATTAATCAGGGAAACAATGGCCTCACCAGCGATGCAATACACCAGTTCTGCTGCATTTTGGTGTATGTGCGGCTCGACAACATTTCCGGTTGTCAGGAAAATATCCAGCAGCGAGCTATTTCCCAATGTATTTAATTGTGCAATCCCCAAGGCATCGATAAAATTCCGATCGTCCTTTTTGAAAAACAGATTATTTCTCATATCGTACGTGAACTGAGTATTCGGCGATGTATAGTCTCGATAGGAAGTAGCCATCTGTCGTTTGATCCTCCCACCTTATGGGTATTTGACTCATTCTGCATCTCTATTCCCATTCACAAAAGATGTGCACCCATTTGTACGCCGGAGAAAGAGACACACCCTTTCACCCTCTACTTTGCACAAACATATCCTACTAAAAGGCATAACGGGTAATCGAGGAGGGTGATTTTGTTTGGCTACTTATTTGGTCTCGGACATACATGGTCAGAATCAGGCTTTTCAAAAGGCGCTGCGGGACGTTTCCTTCTCCCCCCAAGCTGGTGATCGTCTGTTCGTATTGGGGGACATGATCGATCGAGGACCGGAATCAAAGGAAGTATTGCTCGATTTACTCGCCCTTCGGCAGGCGTATCCGAACCAAGTCTATCTCCTAAAAGGCAACCACGAGCAAATGCTTGCAGATTGGCTATCCGGCAACGGCAATCCGGAGTTATACCTGCGCTACAACGGCGGCGATGCCACCATTCGATCTTTCTTAGGAAATCACCCGCTTCGGCGAGCTTTTCTTAATCGGATGCCTTCTTTGGAGGAGCAAGAAGAAGCCCGGCAATTCATCCTTTCTCGCTATCCAACAATTTTGCCAGCCTTGTCGTCTCTTCCTTTGTATATTGAGCTGCCAGCCGATCCGCGAACAGGAGCTCCAGCCGCACTTTTGGTACACGCAGGCATTCGACCCGGCATCCCCTTGCAGGAACAAAATCCGCAAGATTTACTATGGATTCGCGAGCCTTTCTACCTTTATTATGATGGAGACCTCCCTGTCATCTTTGGCCATACCCCTGTTCCAGGATTGCCTCAATACGCAGGCAACGGTCCTTGGCGCAGAGACAATATGATCGGCATTGATGGTGGCGCGGGATACTGGCGAGGCGTCATGCTCGTCGAATGGCCATCTCTTCAAACCATGTTCGTACCGATTCGGGATAGGCAATCCTCTCCACAAGTACGGGTCTACTGATCATGCTCGGGAAAACTGGGAGCTTTCGCACTGGTTCCTACCTGCTGCAAGCGCATCGGGTAGTGCATCCAGTCTGGTGCAGGAGACAAGCCCATTCGTTCAATAAATTATTACTTTTTATAATCTACTTTCGATTTGTAATATGTTAAGATATGGACGAGGTGTTTATATGAAACGTCAGCAAATCGTGGAACAAGCCATGTTTGCCGCATGGGGAGTCTCTCTCATCGCAACAGGAGGCAGTTTGTTTTTTTCAGAGGTGTTAAAGTACATACCGTGTGACCTGTGCTGGTACCAGCGAATCTTGATGTACCCGCTCGTCATCTTGCTCGGGGTTGCCTCCGCGAAGAAAGATGACAAGATCGCGTCGTACGCCCTGATTCTCTCCATTATCGGAGGACTCACATCGCTGTATCATTACTCGATTCAAAAAATACCTGCCCTGCAAGATCTGGGCAGCGCTTGCGGCATTGTGCCATGCAACACGGACTATATTAACTGGCTAGGATTTATCACGATTCCGTTCCTTGCTCTCATTGCCTTCACCTTGATCAGCATCCTGCTTGTCATCGTAATGAAAAATGCAAAGGAGAAATGATTCATGAAGAAAGTCATCTTTCTATCCATCCTTGTGGCTGCGCTCCTGATCGGTGCAATCGTGTACGCTGACATTTCGAACCGTCAGCTCGCGGAAGGAAACCCATACGGCAAAGCCAATTTGAACCCGGCTACTATCGAACAATTGAGTGACCCTCTGTACGATAATCTCATTATGCCTGATGAGCTCAAAGCCAAGCTCGATAATCAGGAAGACATGTTTGTATACTTCTACAGTCCACTCTGCGTGCACTGCAAAGCAACTACGCCTGTCTTGGTGCCGATTGTCAAAAGCCTGGATATCGACATGAAAAAGCACAACCTGCTCGAATTCAATGCCAGCTACCAGGATTATCAGATCGAGTTTACCCCGACCCTCGTTCATTACAAGGGCGGCAAGGAAGTAGCTCGACTCGTCGGTGGACGCGAAGCAAGCGAATGGAAAGCTTGGTTGGAAGAACAGAAAAAATCATAACGATAGCAGCCTCCCTTGATTTGCGGGAGGCTCTTTTCATATTGGACATACGTGACAAATATGTGAAGAATTCCGTTCCCGTGGAAGAAATAGCCCGAACGAGTCATTAGGCTTTTCCAGTTATTTGCCTATAATGAGTACTGGGGATAATCCTTGAAAACGGAGGTAATCGCATGACCCTCACTTATTTCACTGAAACCTTTGGCTTTCGGGCGACATGGAATCCAGAGCTGATTGTTTTGACTTTCTTGATCGGTCTGGCATATTTTTCGCTGACCGGACCATTACGCCAAACTTTTCAAGACTCCACACCTGTCACACGCAAGCAAAAGACTTTTTTCACGCTCGGCTTACTTGGTTTTTACTTTAGTATGGGGAGTCCCTTGAACGTAGCCGGGCATTTTTTGTTTAGCGCCCATATGCTGCAGCAATCGTTGCTTTATCTTGTCATGCCCTTGCTGCTCTTGGCAGGGACCCCGTCTTGGTTGATCCGTTCCCTGTTCTATCGCCGGGGGCTCAAGCTTTTCATGAGAATAGCGAGTCACCCGATACCTGCTATTCTCATGTTCAATGCCCTGTTCTCGTTTTACCATATGCCTGTTATTTTAGACCTGGCAATGAACAATCTGGCCCTGCATAATTTGATTCATTTACTGCTTTTGGTGACTGCGATTTTGATGTGGATGCCTGTTGTCGCACCGATACCGGAAATTCACCGTATGTCGGAACTGCAGAAGCTTGCCTACATTTTTGCCAACGGCGTTTTGATTACTCCTGCATGCGCTCTGATTATTTTTTCAGCAACACCTTTGTATGCAACATATGTAGACGGTCCTTCCATGCTCTGCGCTCCATTCTTTTCCACGCCGATCGATAAATCGATGTTTGCCGTTCCACTGCTCCCGCTGGACGATCAACGGCTGGGTGGAATCGTGATGAAGCTCATGCAGGAGCTGACGTACGGAGTCGTCCTGGCTTACATTTTCTCTACCTGGTATCGAAAAGAAAAGAATCAGGAAGAGGACGGCCTCATAACGCCATAGCCAAAAGAATCAGAAAGGAGGCGTTACACACACGTGAATATCGCCCCTGCTACCGCTATCCGAATCAGACGGCTGCTCTTGTTGTTACCCGTCCTTGTCCTTGTTGCTCTTGTCGCTTCTTGGGTTTGGTTCGGGCCCAAAAACGCCCAGGCGAAATTGCCTGATGATGTGACTCTGCAAACCATCGATGGACAATCCTATTCGCTAGCACCGCAAAAGAAAACATTTCGCTTGGTGGAGCTGATTTATACCCGTTGCCCGGATATTTGTCCCACGACAACGGTAAAAATGGTTCAACTGCAAAAGCGTTTGCTCGAAGCAAACCTGATGGGGCAAGACGTTGAGTTTTTGACCATCACGATTGATCCGCAAAACGACACCCCTGATGTCATGCGCTACTATGCCAAGCAGTTGGGGATTCAAGAACAAGGCTGGACCTTGCTTCGGGGTGATGACGAAACGATCAAAACGGTTACAAATTCGCTTGGCTTTTTTGCCAATAAGATGGATGATGGGTTTATCTCTCATACATCGAGTACGTATCTCGTAGATGATAACAATTCCGTCATTCAAAAATTTGGCATGGGCGACGACTTCGATCCCGAACAAATTTATCAGGAATTGTTGAAATTGAAAAAGGAGGGGTAATCCAACATGAAACGAACGATGATTTTGCTCTTATCCATGCTTATGCTCCTTTTGGCCGCTTGTGGAAAAGAAAACGAGCAACAAGCTTTTCAACCCGGAGCTCCCGTTAAGGCTGCCTTTACATTGGAACCAAAGGAGCTCGTAGCGGGCGACACAGTTACCTTCTCCGTTAAAGTCACACAAGATGGCCAACCCGTGGATGATGCCAAGGAAGTAAAATTCGAATGGTGGAAAGATGGGCAAGAAAAGCACGAAACGATCCCGGCTTCTCTGCAAGGAGACGGTGTCTACACGGCCCAACAAACCATTAGTGAGCCAGGCTCTTATTTTGTCTACTACCATGTAACAGCACGAGATTTCCACAACATGCAGAAGACCCCGTTTACCGTAAACAGCAAGACTGGGGCGACGCCATCTTCCCCTCAAGCTGACGCAGGTCAGTCACACGATCATGGGGCGGCAGGTCACGCGAATGGTGAGACCGTTGATTATCATTTCTCTCCAGCCAACAATATTCAAGTCGCAACACCATCTGCTCTCACTGTTCATCTGATGAAAGACAACAAAGCGTTGGACAAAGCGACAGTCAAATTCGAGTTCTGGCTGGGAAATGCCGAGAAGCACAGCTTTGTTGATGCAACGGAAACTGCGGCAGGCCAGTATGAAGCCAGCGCACAATTCCCTGCTGCAGGGGATTATACAGTGAAGGTCCATGTGGAAAAAGGAGACATTCATGATCACAAGGATTTCTCACTCTCCATAAAATAAGTCCTCCAAAATAAAAAGGCCATCCTCTCAGGGAATGGCCTTTTTGCTCGTGAATGGAGTTAACATGTAAAATAAGCGATTCGATCCAAGTCTGTCCCGTAATACTCCCATCGATATCCTCTCCAGCGATAACCGGATACAGAATGCCGACTGACATAGACGGGGTAAAACCAAAAAGAACGACCATTTCGCAACCACACGTACGTGTAACGATATAAACAGGGATAGAATCCGCCAGCATCAATCCGGCGTGTTCCGCCATAGCCTCTTGCTCCCGGTGCACTTGGCGTCCTGCTCGGTGGAGGACCTGGTGGTGGAGGGGGAAATCCTCCCGGTGATCCGGGGGAACCAGGGGAGCCTGGAAAACCTGGGGAACCATCTCGGCCGCCAGGGGGAAATTGATATGACATGACGTGTCACCTCCTACTAGTCTCCCTATAGGAAATGCAGCAAACGCACAGATGGTATGTGCGTTTGCCCGCCGTCATTCACCTATTTTTTCCGCAATAGCCTGTATATAAATCCTTGTCAGCTCCCGCATTCACTCTTTCCCAATGCTTTGATTGGCAGTTACCCTGCACAAAAATTGTACAGTCTCTCCCATTTTCAACCGATTTGAACCTTTTACGAGAAAGGCTGTATTTGGCTTCAGCTGTTTTGCTAGACGGCGATGCAAGCCTGCCTTACTCAAGCAATGCCTCACCCGATTTGCCGGAAATCCAGAGCGAATCGCTGCTCTTGCAATATACCTAGCACTACTTCCCAGCGTATATAAATAGTCTACATTTTTTTGACTCAAATATTTCCCGACATCCTCATGACCTTTTACGTCGTATTTGCCCATTTCCAGCATGCTGGCGAGCACGGCGATCTTTGTGGTATGCCCGACCTGGCTTAGCACATCAATCGCTGCCTTGGCCGCATCCGGATTCGAGCTAAAGGTATCATCCAGCACCTGAATGTTATTCGCGAGCCGATAGCTGGTAAGACGTTTTCGCTGTCCGCGAAACTGACTCAACCCGCGACGAATGTCATCGACGGGAATCCCCATCGTATGTGCAACTGCGATAGCAGCCAATGCGTTGTATAAATTATGCTCGCCAGGAATAGGAACAAAAAATGACTCCTTTTCTCCACGCAAAGAACATTCGAATCGAAACCCATTGCCTTCTATTTTCGTTCGCCCCGCCTTATAGTCCGCCTCCTGCTCCTTGCCAAATGTCACGATTTTTCCCGTGAACGACCCTAGGTAAGGCTGTTGAATAAACTCGCGAGAATAAGGACAATCCCAATTCAGAAAAATGGTTCCCGTGGGTTTCATATGGCGAATTAACTCCGTTTTTGCTAATGCCAGCCGCCTGGCATCTCCGCCAAAATTTCCGATATGAGCCGTGCCAATATTCGTGATGACTCCCATCGACGGCTGGATGATTTTGCAGTGCTGTCGCAAATGACCGCTTCGATAAATTCCATACTCAAGCACAACGGCCTTGTGCTCGTCCCGAATTCTTTTGGTATGCGCTCTTGTATTTCCCAGGAAGTTCTTGTTGTACATCGATTTATATGTGGGCATGCGCAGATTCAGGATGGTGTAGATCATTTCCTTTGTCGTAGTCTTCCCTGCGCTTCCCGTCACAGCGATAACTGGCTTGTCGAGAATCAGCGTCTTTACAGGTGCTACAGCTCTTCTCTTCTTTTTCACGGGTATCACCCCTTTGCCTCGTTCTTCTTCTCTCGATCAGCTTTCCTATTGTATGAACGACATAGACAGCCTGTATAGACCATTATCTATGAAAACGTTCCGCTACTATCCAAATCAGACGGACGACTTCTGGAATAGAGTAGGAGGGGAGGTGAAGCGCATGAAAAAGAAGGCCACCATCGCCGCTGTAGGCGACATCCTGATGTGGAAAGAGCAGGTGGCAACTGCCAGACTGCCTGGTACAGATCAATTCTCTTTTACAGATATGTTTCACCCCGTGACACCGATTCTCTCAGCGGCAGATCTCACAATAGGCAATTTAGAAACCACTTTTTCCGGGAAAACACAGCCCTATCAAATCGGTTCGGCACGAACCGGTTACCCTCGCTTCAACTGTCCAGATGAATTGGCTCGGGACTTGAAAGCATCTGGATTTGACGTATTGACTACAGTGAATAATCACTGTCTGGATGGCGGGGTAACCGGACTATGCCGAACCCTTGATGTTTTGGATCGATACAAGCTTGCCCATACCGGAACCTATCGAAGCCTTGAGGAGGCAAATACCTACCTGATCAAGGAGGTAAACGGCATTCGCATCGCCCTGCTTGCTTACACCTACGGGACAAACAAGCAGGTGATCCCCGCTCATACACCATGGATCGTCCGACTTCTTCATCTTGACACAATATTATCCGACCTGAGAAAAGTCCGTCCTCTCGTCGATGTTGTGATCATCTCCCTTCATTTTGGGATTGAATTCCGCTATACTCCAACGACTCGCCAGCGTCAGCTCGTACAAAGACTGCTCGACAACGGTGCTGATGTCATCCTCGGGGCTCACCCACATGTTCTGCAGCCTGTCGTCACCCCGAGTATCATGACTCCTCACGGGACAAAGAGACAAACACTAGTCGCGTATTCTTTGGGCAATTTTACATCAGAGAAAATGCTCTCGTTTGATCAATCCCAGTGCGGAGCAATCCTGCGATTTACCGTCGAAAAAGATGAGAGGAATCAGGTTTCACTCGAGCAAATTTCGGTCATTCCGACGTTTTCGCAACGGTATGTAAGTCAAGGACGTGTATGCTTTCGCGTCATCCCCATGCGTTCCTACCTGAAAAGCCCTGATCTGTATGTGCGCCCCCTGCAGAGAAAAAAGCTCCAGTTGCTATGGAGTCGCGCCACCCGCATCATAGGTAGGGCGCGGGGCGTATTGATTGAATAACAACAGGAGCAAACGAGGGAGCCGGCAGGATGCTCCCTACCCTTCCTCTTTTCTACATAGGCGACGATTGACGATTGACAGAACATTTTGGTAAAATCCACTTGTAACTAACCACTTCACTTTAGATGGTTACAAAGGAGAGATGACTGCTTGACCACCGTTCGCCGTATCCACCCGGAGGATTTACCTGCATTTCTAGCCTTCCCGGATCACCCTGCATCCGTGCGGGATGATATCGCTGCTTACCTCGATAAAATGTTCGCACAAGGAGCCATGCGTCAGGACTGGTGCTTTGTTCTGGAGGTACAAGGTGAGATCGCTGGTCGTCTTGCTTTCTGGACATTGCCTGGCAGTAAGCAAGCGACTGATTTGGTATTGTGGGAGCTTCCATGGAAAGAGACAGAATGCCCTTCGCTCGCAGCTCATTTCTTACGCGAAGTCTTCACACTCATGGCAGGAAACCTCACGGAGAAAATCGGCTATGTTCTGGATTCACCTTCCTCCTCTCCCCAATGGCAAACGGATCACCAAGAGCAAAGAAATGTTCTGGACGCGCTTGGCTTTCGGATTAGCCGGGAAACAAACCGATTCGAATGGCATGCTCCGATTGAGGCAACTGCTATACCGTCAAACAAAACGCATGATCCGATTGTGTACCGCACTCTTCCTGAGGTTGGCGAGGCTGCATTTGTGGATGCCATCTTGCGTGTCTCGCAATTCACCCATGATCAACAAATAACAGAGGAGCGCTTGAAAAAAGGCCCTCGAGCCCAGGCACAGGAAATGTTCCAAGATTTGCAACAAATGAAATACGAACCGGAATGGTGGCAACTTGCCTATACGGCAAAAAATGAGCTCATTGGATTTTTGATGCCTACGGTCAGCCCTGCCTTTGCTACGATTGGATACATCGGTGTTCTCCCCGAGCAAAGAGGACACGGTTATATTGATCAATTGCTGAAACAGGCCACAGACGTTCTTGTACAAGCTGGCGAAACTTACATCCGCGCGGATACCGATATAAAAAACACGCCAATGGCCAAAGCCTTTTTACGTGCTGGATACCACCAGTTTGCCAGTCGCCAAGAATTTACCCTGGATCGTGGCCTGTTGCTCTGACGGATATACAAAAAAGGGGGGCGATTGCAATAACAATCACTCCCCTTACTTCCCTTGTATGGTATTTATGGGACAATCTCAGACATTTCTTCTGGGCAAATAGCTTGCTTTAGCATTTCTGTTGCCTGTTCCGTATCTACGTCTTTTACCAGTTCAATCTCACTAATGAAGAGCTGCTGCGCATTATCCAGCATCACTTTGTCACTCGTTCCCAATACTTTTTCTTTACTCATTCCAAACAAATCGCGGATGACCTCAGATTGCTCGTAAATATCGCCACTCTTCATTTTTTCTGTATGAAGCTTGTAGCGCTGCGCTGCATTCAAGGCGGTGTCGCGTTGCCCCTCTCGTATGGCGGCCAAAACATTCTCGAGAATGTTGGCTTCAACCACCTTTCGAATACCAAGAGCGGACATCTTTTCAACCGGGACCATGATGTTTAACTCTTTCAGCATCATGTTGAGCACATAATAGAGGTGTTTTTCACCCAGAAACTCTTTCTCCTCCATCGCCTCGATTACGCCTGCCCCGTGCATCGGATAAAAAACCTTGTCTCCAACTTGAAACATACGTCCACCTCCTTCAAAGCAATCTATAACCATTATAACATAAAAATCGAATTTAAAATTTTTTATTTTAACATGACGTTTAAAATTAAGTCAACAATAAATTTACATCTTACTTATGGAGCGTTTCTGTTGCCATTCGCCACCTAGTTTAAATACAATGACACCCCCGACAATGACCAAAACTCCAAACAATTGCGTAAATGTCATCGGCACTTGAACCAACCCTAGCCAGCCGATTGAATCCGACCACAAAGCAAAACCGAGCTGGGCAGTGAGAACAATGGAAATAGCATACGTTGGGCCAAGCAGTCTCATTCCTTGTACCAGGCAAAAGACCACCCCAACGCCGATCATGCCACTGAACCAGTACCACGTCTGCATAGCTCGAAACGAAAACAACTGATTGCCTTCAAAAATAAGACCCATCGTCAAAGACGACAGAAATCCCATCCCAAGCACGAGAGTCGTCGTAGACCACGTTCCTGCCTGTTCACTTACTTTCCTGTTGAAAATATTTTGCAGGCTGACCAACAAGCCAGCCAGTAACGCGAAGAATAGCCCGACTACCATGATTTTGACACTCCTGTCTCCTTATTCGTTCGAAGTCTCGCTCGCCATTTTAGCTAAACCTTCCCTATCCTTGATCAGAAGGAATCCATTGGCACGCTCAATCAGTCCCTCCTTGCAGAACTGTTGAATGACCCGATTCAAATGTCTATAGCTCGTTCCAATCATATTCGCTGCATCCAAGAGATTGCTTGTACAGATCTGCTCTTTGTTGGCAGGATTCCACTCCTCAATCGAAACGGACAACAAATAACGAGCGAAACGTACTTCTACTGGGTACAGAAGGTTGATGCTTAATGTATTGGACTTCACACAAAATTTATTCGTAATGATTTGCAGTAAAAATTGCAGGAGTGGAGCGTAGTCTGTCCCGTATTTTTTCAACCAGCGATAATGAATCCCGATCATCTGAACAGACGAGGCCGCTTCAACCGAATTAAGATAAGAAATCCCTCGGACATACTCAATATCTCCGATCACTTCAAGCGGCTTTTTAAAGGAAAGGATCAGTGTTTTTCCTTCAGGGGAAGTCGTAAAAATCTTTACTTTGCCCTTCACCAAAACATACAGGTGACAGGTCGCTTCACCCTGGGCACAAATGAGCTCTCCTTGATCAAATTGGTACAAGGACAAATGCGGCAGAAAAGGCTCATGAAAGACAGTCGCTAACTGATGGTCATGGAGATATTGTTGCAAAAGCTCAAGATTTTCGATTTCCTTCATCCCTCTGTTTCATCCTCTCGCTATCAGGCCCTCAGAATCAACACACCCAGAATCATCATCCCGATCCCGATAAAATGCGGCAGCCTCATCTTTTGTTGCTGGACACCAAACCACCCATTGCTATCAATGAGAAAAGTCAGGCTTAACTGCGCAATCAAGAGAGCTGAAATCGTCATAGTTACCCCGATATGCTGGATAGCCGTAACATTGCTAAAAATGATAAACGCAGCGAATGCCCCACCTGTCAAATATAACGGTTTCACTCGCCTGTATGCCTGCCATTTTCCGTCTCGAAAAAACAACAGGAGTAGTAAAGCCGTGAGGAACCCCGTTAACTGCGTAAGTGTCGCGGTCTGCCATGTACCAATATCTTGACTGATTCTTGCGTTCGCGACACCTTGCAAGGTAATGAAAACACCGCCCAAAATAGCAAAAATAATTCCTTTCATCCTCTCACCTCACACTGATCTGTTCCTAATTAAAAAGGATGGCGAGGTGGATAGGGAAGGACATATGTCCTCATGATTTTCGTTTTAAAAACCAAGAAGAGGCCCTTTCCGTTAGAAGGCCCCCTCGCTCATGCTTCTCATTGAATCTTTTTTTGTTTCACGATTCCTATTACAAGCAGAACGATCATCCCAATGATGGTGATCGGCAGAAACCACTTCCCAAAGCCGCCTCCCCATCCTTGAGCAATGGAAACTGACTCCAACAGGATTACGGAAAAAATGATTAAGCAACTATTTTTTATTTGGTTCACGATTTTTCGACTGTGCAAATAAAACTGCTCGGCATTCGATTCAGAGAAGCGTGCCGGATAGTTATGGAGCTCTGGATGTTTTTCGAGCACCTTCATGAGGAAAACAATAAAGACGCCAATCCCGGGTAAAAGAAGCAGTTCCCATTTGGAGCCCCAGCGATCTACTTCCCCCAAAGCATTATAATGGGCAGGCACCTCGTCAGGAAGCTTATTCCATACAAAGACTAAAAAGAATAGCGATCCTACGAAAAATAAACAACCAACTACATCCCACAACCATTCGCTGCCTGTCTTTGGTATATTTTTGATTGGTCTCTTCATATTCTCCCCCCTTACCGCTGCTCCTCCTACAAGTATTTTACCATTTATGTCCATTTGAGAGTCAAGGTCAATCCGTCACACACTTCTGGGCGCTTTTACATATCTTGATGGGGAGTAAGGAGGGAACAACAGTGAATGAACCTTTAAGAGAAAGTATGTTGTTTGAGCATCGTTTCTGGCTACAAATTCTGGGCGATCATGCCCGCTTTATTTTTCAATCACTCGCTCCGAATGAAGAGCAGGAAATTGAAAGGGCCGTATACTTTATCATGTCATTCGATAACTTGCTGGATAACGCCAGGCAGAAGCTGTCTTCCGATGAACTGCACACACTCAACCAGCAGGCAAGTGAACTCACGCAACAACTGCGTGAGTATAAACTCCACATTCTGGAAAGGCACCTCGTCAGTACAATATCGATCAGTCTTCCCCCAACGTTTATGAACCACATGGTCAATGAACTAGAAGAGTATGAACGAATTTTGCATGCTTTTCTCTCCGGAGGCTTGCCACCTGCCAATCACCCGGTAGAGCTCCATCTTTTGTGGCTATCCGATGCGGTCGGGCATGCAGCCACCATCACTTCCCTTTTGGATATGGTGGAAAAAGATTATCAGCTTAAAAGTGAACAGTTTACCAAGCAGTTCGAGCATTTTTACCTAAAAGCGGTGGAATTAGCCGGGTATCTCCGAACAAACTTGAATAACTTCCCGGCATTACGCCGTTTTAACCATCAAGCAGAAATGGAAATGAAGCTTTTTCAGGTATTTTTGCATGAATTGGAAGAGATGCGGATGCGTGATGAATTGCTTGGAGTTTTATCCCCGCTCATGGCCGACCATATGTCTCGAGAAGAATGCTACTATTTGATGAAGCTATCTGAGGTTTCCGACGTGCCGTCACCAGACTGTTTCCCCACCAGACCGCGAATCGAGTAAAAGATTAACCTTGTTCATCACCAGGCGAAAGCGAAAGGCTTTACGCCTCTTTTTCATTCTTTCTTTACGATATCCACTTATGCATAAGCAAGCAGGAAGCTGTCCTCATATCCTATTAGTACCAACGTTAAGGGGGTAGTGTCATGGATCCAATTGAGCATCATAGACAGCGTATGCATCACCACATGCGGCAAGCAGAACGTTTTCGCTCTCTAGCTTTTGAACATCGTCATGATCGACTGCGTCATCATACCTTTCGAGAAAGAGAACACTTCCATCGCATGAGGGCCCATCACCACAGAACGCAAATGCATTCGATGCGTCGTTTTTGACATGGAAAACTCCCGTTACAGGGAGTTTTTTTCGTGGGACAAGCCAGAAAACACCAGAATTTTTTTAATTCTGTGCTCCTGCCCATTCACGAAACTGGGTAAACGCATAGACATACATTATGTGTGATCAAAAGTGGAAAATGGGCTATGAACTGCTCAAATCCTATGCGGAGGTACTACATGACAAATGTTTTTGTTGATCGATCATTAGAGGAAATACGTTTTTGGTCTCGTATCATGAAAGAACACTCCCTGTTTCTCAAATTGGGCTTTAACTGCGAAGACACAAAATTGATTGAAGAAGCGAATCGCTTTTACAGTATTTTTGAAGAAATTGAAAACCAATCACTTGCCTTTTCTTCTGACATCGACCCTCAACGAATCTATGACTTTAATCAGCTCGTTCACAATGCCGTTTCCTATATTTGGGCTTTCAAACGCAAAGTACTCGGACTTATTATTCATTGCAAAATCGGTGGTAACAACTTTCCGCTGTTGGTCGATCATGTGAGCAGGGAAGCTGCCTATTTTCGGAATCGATTAGAACAATTGAATACGGGAAACCTTGATCCCTTACCAGATGCGGTGATTAATGAAAATGTCTTTTTCCTACGAATCATGGCTGACCATGCGAAATTTATTAACCATTTGCTCGATCCTTCCGAAAGAAAGCTAGTGGATCAAGCTAGAGAATTCAGCCATGATTTTGATCAATTATTGTTCCAAGCTCAGGATCTTGATTCCATGCGTCCCCAGTCTCAAACGAAACCGTTACTGAATCAATTTGTCGATCAAAATCGTGTATCTGTCCGCCAATTGCGTGACTTCAAAAAAACAGCTCGTGATCTCATTGAGGAATGCAAAATAAAGAGCATAATCCCCCCATTGCTCGCTGACCATGTATTTAGAGAAGCCTCGCATTTTTTAGAGATTTTAGATGCCTTTGAAGTATCCCTTACACACGCAAAATAGTGAAACAAGAGGAACATCTTCAATCTAAATAAAATTCACCCGTAAGCTTGTCAATTAATGAAAAGTGTATCTTACGAGCACGTCTTTAACGCTCGCTTTTCGATATATAGAATACTTTTGAACCCGTCTCCTAAAAACAGGAGCGGGAAAGTATACGAAGTGATGGACTATACCAAAAAACACGAAGAGGCACCTCCTATCAGACAGGATGGTGCCTCATTGTATTGAATACATAATGCCCGTTACTACAAAGATCCAAATTACTTAAAACGGTTTATTCCGTCCATTTTTGTCACTTGAGAACACTCGTACAGTCAAAAGGAAAATTATGTTAATACCTTATTTTAGACCCATCCTAAAGGAGGACATATCCCATGAAAAAAAAGAAAGTTAATTCTAAGAAATTCAAGAAAGTAAATGGTCAATTGGTGCAATATTCATCTTATTATCCAGCTCAAGCTGGAGGGTGTATCTGGATTTGCATGCGTCATGGGTGCGGTTGGTGGTGTCCAGAACGCGAGATGTAATGTGAGCCTGCTCCAATAAACACCATCCTAACTGGTTGTATTATTACCACTCCCTGTTTGTTAGGGAGTTTTTCTTTTTACCATTCTCGGAGACATTTTCATGTTTCTATGTTTCCAGATCCACCTGCTAAATGGATCGGTCTAATGGCATTCACTATGACAAAATTTATAATTACCCCTGTGTTAAGTGGACTTAATCAGACTATCTGTTAAAATTGTTGTAAAAAGGGAATTATTGGTGATTCTTTATGAAAAATAGACCTCTTTGGTTCCATATCTTTTCAGTAGTTGCCTTCTCTATTGCAGTAGTGAATATTTTTACACATGTGGCTTTTTTAAGAATAGTAACGATGATATGCCTTGCCGTTGTCATGGCCTCTTTAGGATCATTTGAACTGAAGAAAAACCGTAAGATGGCCTTTGCTCTGTTTGGTGTGGCTGCTTTTCAGGTTTTCGTGTTGGCAGAGATGTTTTATGTCACCGCTACAAAATAACTTTTTGTTGAAATACTATTCACAAGGTTTTCTTGTGATTTAGTCGCTTTCACTCCACTTAGTTTTCCAGTCACCATTACTGACGTTAAGCAACATGACCATGTACTTATGGGAGCGCCATTTCCTTTTATTCAGCAAGATGTTTCAAGTATTGTTCCTTGGGATTTGATCGATTACAAAGTTTATTTCGAGCATCCGTTTGACTATCCGACAACCTGCTGATCAACTACGGATGCTTCGTATCCTTCACCGGTAATCCCCACATATTGTTCGGTTGCTAACTTTCCTCGCTCCAAAAAACGCGCGACATCTTCTGCCATATCCTCTTCGAAACGATACAACAAGCGAATATACTTCGTGTAATCTATGCCTTCTTTTGTATTTATCGATTCTTTGATCGATTCCCCCGTGTTAACTTCTTTCGTAAAATCTGCTGCTCCTGTTTTTGTAATCCCCACGGTGATCGGACCCCCTTTAAATAACTCCACGTTGACGATGGAGTTCTGCGCACTTTTATTGGACCCCAGTTTGAGCTGCACAGCGTCTACCACTTCGTGGGTTTCTGTGCCAAGGACGTCGATTAAGGTGATTTCATTCACCATACGTCTTTATCTGTTTTTTGAATAAGCTTTTTCCTTAATGAAAAGTACACACGATAGCTCAAGTAACCCTAACACTTCCCACCTCTGATAAAGGTTAACAGAGGGTTTTAAGCATTCACAACACTTCGATATAATGTTTGGCGGTGTTATTATTGATAAAGAACTTACATTGGAGGACAAAAGCATGACACAGAAAAAAATGCTGATGTTGATTGTGGCGTTACTGATCGGTGCCGCCTATTTCTTTGGACTTGTGCCAATAGAGAACAAAACAGTCAGCAACGGGAACGTAGACCATACGATTGTTTTTCCGTCTGATCGATACCCTCAGACTGCAAAGCATATTAAAGAAGCGGTTGCCTCTGGGAAATCAGCCGTATGCACAATTGACCGTCGTGGGGCAGATGAAAATCGCGAACAATCCCTCAAGGGCATTCCTACAAAAAAGGGGTTCGATCGAGACGAATGGCCGATGGCAATGTGTGCTGAGGGTGGAACAGGGGCACATATCGAATACATATCTCCTTCAGATAATCGCGGAGCTGGATCGTGGATTTCCAATCAACTAGAGGATTTTCCAGACGGAACCAAGGTTGAAATCTTGGTCAAATAAAGTTGCCCGCAAATTCCGGATACGAATATATATCTCTCTATTGCATCTTCGCGACATCATAACGTTTTAAAATTTCGAGAGTGATATCTCCTCGAGGTTCTCAGTCTAACCTCCTATTTGCACGTCCTTTGGATAATGGAAGTGCATCAGGATGCTAATAGTACCATTCTTCCTACTTACTGCATGTCATTACTTACTTCGTGTTTGGACTATTGATTGACTTAGCACCTACATTTAGAAAAAACAACATCACAATCATTAAAAAAACAAAGGCGGCATACCCAAACTACGTGCCTCCTTTGTTTTTTAAAATCCTCATTTATTTCCGATTCCATTAACTACACGTTCGAGGCCCTCTCCCTTGATCCAATCAGCTGCCCAGTTGCTTTACCTGACCGACGAAGCACTTCATCAGTGTTGTAAATTTCCCCTGTCGCTGAGTGAGCATACTGACATACTCCATGTCACCCAAAATTAATTTTCAACTACAGAACCCCTCATATAAACCGGAACACTTGCATAATTAGCAAACTCCAGGTAATATGTCCCGGGCTCCAGAATAAAGTCCTCCTCCTTATAATCTCTTGCAACTATCGACATAGACACACTTTTTCTGTCACCGAGTCTAATGATACTTACCTTTGAATCTGGATAAACCGGAGCCCAAACGATATTAGCTGTATTGACTTTCAACTTTACTGATTTTGTAGAGTCTACCGTAAATGTTTCTGAGTTGTGCCAACGATCTACTCTAGAAATATCAAAAGAAATAAGAACCTGACCTTGGGCATTGGCTTGGACTTTCTCTTGACTGAGTTTCTGGATCGAATTCTGTGTGCTATCACTCGCAAATGCAGCTTGAGTACCAATCGTTAAAGCGGAAGCAGCAACAGCACATAACAGAGTATTTTTAAATTTGCCTCTCAACATCTTATCCTTCTCCCTTTTTACATTTAACAAGACTCCCGAGAAAGTTAAAAAGCGTCGTTAAACCGTGAGTTTGTGATCATTTGAAAAATCCCAAGTGTGTTAGATTACACCACAGATGGAGAAGATAACTATCGTTACTCTTGAAAAACTCTTCAAGGAGGGAACGAATTGGGGAAATATCGCTGTTATTACTGTGAACGTGAAACCGACAGCGTTCGCCAAATCACGTTTTTCCAAGGTAAGCAGGATCGCGATGAACTATTATGCGATACCTGTCATGCTGACTGGATCGAATCCCTAAAGAGTGAGCCATAGGCAGAGTAACACTTCCCACTCCCACCCATAGTGAAGTGCTATAGGGTGGGTCTTTTTTTGTCCATCCTCCTCCGCTCATACGGCTTGTAAAAAGTAGGAAGGAAACATGAAAAAAGCACCACACGGGTGCTTTTGTTTGATAATGGTACAGATAATAATGTTTTTAAGATAAAGTTTCTAGATGCGTCGAAAGCTCACCGAATATGATCCAGGACGCTTTTCATGACCTGCGGCGAGTCCTGCCGATCGAATAAATTGTAACGGGCCTTGACTGTTTGATACACCTGATTCAGCGCTTTTTGGCTCTTCGTTTTCCGGTACTCACTCACAAGTTTGGTGAAGGAAGGATGCCGGATTACGTCTGTTCGCCAGTCCCACACGCGCGGTTTTTGGACTTCTCGCCGGACCTGTTCCACCATCTCTATTACTTTTGGTGCAAGAGAGGCGCTGAGCTGTTCTTCGGCTTTTTTCTTCTCTGGAAGATCAGATAGCATCACATAGTTGGGTAGGGAAGACAACGGCTTGTTGTTTATATGCAACAATTCGCCTGAAGAGTTGTGCACAACCTCTAGCAATAAGTCTTGATTGACTTCGTATTGAAAATACTCCCATCCAGTCGCCGTTTTTTTGCTAGGCAAAAACAGATGGATGAAGTCGAGCATATTTGTGTAGTACGGCTGTGATTGCGGATACACATACCCTTTTGCATCGACCTGGAATCCCGGCACTCCCACCTCTACTGCCCAGCGAACCGCTTCACTTTGGCTGTCCTTGGGAGCTACACTCCCCTTATAAGGCCTCGCTTTCTTGTACATGCGGTACAACGTCTCCGCAACAAATTGCTTCGTAAGCCGCTGATCTTTCAGTTCCTCAGGCTGTACGTACCCCGCCTGGACAAGTGCGTTTATCCGCGCTTTTAATTCTATTTCCCCCCGCTTTTGCCGCAACTCGCCTCCCCATTGACCAGATGCTTGCTGGTCCAATATTTGCTTGCTGATGGCGGCCGGATCATATCCTTGGGGATAGACGGGATCCAATATCCCGATTTCATTGTACAGGGCAAGTAAATACCCATCTTTAGAAACGCTGAATTCATCGATCATGAAACCGCGCGGCGTGTCTGTACCGTTTAGATCGCCGACGATTTCCGTGAGGTCTCTTCTGTTTTTGTCCAGGATGCTGGCCGGATGCGGATTTTTGATCTTGAGCGCTCCTTTTAGGAGATAATGAAAAACTTCTTTTTCTTCCAGCGTATTGACCGTTGGCATTTTGTAGGCAATGCGATAAGAGGCCACCGTTGCCGCTGCTGCCTCTTGAATTGGATAGGCGATCTGTCCGACAGACAGAACGGCTGCGATTGCAGCGATGAACACAACCTTTTTCATGTATTTGTTACCTCCTCATTGGGGCAAGGGTATCGGAATTTGCTTCAAGGGTGTTTGTAAAATACATTTGTTAGACGCACCTTTCTTGAATAAAGTTACATCGCACCCATAATTCCCCGAAGATATCTAACCTCCGGGCAGAAGTCTCCGCCGCAAGCCAATCCTTATACCTATTGCGGCCACAAGCTTTAGAGAGGAAATCTGTTCACTTGTGACAGGAGCGGCGTATTCGAATGGGAGAAGCAGTGGACAAGCGGCAGGACTGGATCCGTTGCTGATAAGTTAATTTTTCAATCGAAAAAGGGCTCCTGGCACTCGCCCCTGTCCAGTACTTCTCATAATCCGTTACGCTGATCCTGCCCGACCTTATAGTAAGGTTTGGCTTCAGGCGAAGACCGCTGCCGAAAAAAAACATAGAATAACATTAAACAATACGATTGTATTATTTAAAAATGCATGTTATGATGTTTTTGTAATAAATGGGAAAACGTGGAAAATAAACATTATTGGTAACATTTAGTCCACTATCCCGTTAACTGCTTCTCTTCTGAGGGCGGGTAAAAATAAGAGTAAGAAGGAGTGTTTTTCGATGAAATAGTTCCGGAGGGGCAGCAATCACCTGCAACTGCAACTTTCATTTTTTTGTGAATAAATAAGGCATACAAATGGCATTTAACAAAATTTAGGAGGTTTCATTTATGAAATTAAAGAAACTGATTTCAACGCTTGCACTTACGACCTGCCTACTTTCGATGTCATCTTCAGCATTCGCTATGGGTGATGCACGAGAGCCTGATAGTTTTGACTCACCGAATCATTTTCAAGGAATCATGGATAGTTTTGAGGGCACTCTTTCCAAACCAGAATACGGAATGGATCATGACTATTTTCAATGGACAAACGACACTGGGCAAGGAAAAGCATTTTATATAAATTTCGACACCTATCAAAATCGTAGCCTAGACTATATGATTCGTGATATGAGTGTTGGTGGTACAGCAAACCGTGTGTTTAAGGATACGGGACGTGAAACCTGGTATGTATATTTGCACGCTGGCGAAAAAATTAAAATACATGTTGCTGCCCAAGATGCAATAAGAGTTGACCCCAATGTGAAATATATCATTGCCTTGAGTGAGCGTCCTTGGTGGTAGAATTGTAGCAAGATTTAGAGGGCTGCTAAAACATGGGACAAGCAGTCCTCTAAATCACTTGCTTTCCAACTTTACAATTGTAAAGTTAAGTTAAATTCGTATTATCCCCGGTCTTCGCTCATCATATTCAACCTCCACTGAATCCCACATCGCTATATTCCAGCCATGTTGCCCCCTCCTTTTCTCACATCGCTTTGTCAGTTCTCTTCTCTAAAAATAGTTTGGCCTTTTTTTGTTCAATATCATCTGAACCTTTAACGGATGAAGGTTTAAAATCGGATGTTTTCGGATGGTATTTATAAAATGGCGTTTTTACATTCAATCCTGAGCAAAATGTTTATATTTACCCCCAAAAACATAACTCACCTAACTCGACTACTGATCGAAACGGGTATAGGGCTTCGCTATTGTAGGTTGCCTGACCGTGCATGAGCAAGCTTTGATGATAGCGGCAGTTCAAAACACAAGAAGATAGCCGTACACCTCACAAAAGTTAGGTAGGTGGTGGCTATCTTATTTTTTGCTGCGTGTCATACGCCACTTCTCGCATACGACGAGCAATTTGTCTGTCGTGTAACCATTTGTAGTAATCTCTTTGCTAATATCACTTTGTACATGCACCCTTTTTTACCTCTGTCCAGAACCTCTTATTCTCTTCTACATAGAATGCATTAAATCAAGAAAAGGAGGATCACACTTGAAGATACCGAAAAGTTTATGCGATCGTATAGCCAAAATTCTGGGTGGGACAGGCATGTCAAATGATACTTGTTCTATCACGATTCAGCGTAATCTCAATGCAACAATCTTGGGCAAACCATATGATACTGAGCATGAAATTACCATTGAATCCCTCGATAAAGAAGGAAATACCTTGAATACGGGGGAATTTACACTCCTGCAAAACGAAGTCCAAAAATTTATTGACGCTGTTCGTAAGGAAGGGTTTATCGTTTCTGCCCTGCACAATCACTGGCTCTTTGATAAGCCACGTCTCATGTATTTGCATATTGAATCAGTTGAACCCCCCATAGAGTTTGCAAAGAAGCTACGACGTGCTTTGAATGTACTGAAATAACTAACCCTAGAGGCGCTAAGCGTATAAAAGCTTAGCGCCTCTTTCATTGCCTGCCGTTATCGTTTCGATTGTTTTGTTGCCTACTCGTCTCCTTGCTACAGAGTTTCATCGTCTTCCCCCCTTTTAGTAAATCGTGTGGTTTGAAAATTCTTCCTGTCAATTGGGCAACCTATACCATCATGAATGCGGAGGTATTAACTTTTCTATTAGCAGCAGTTTTGGTCGTGGTCATGATGTTGATGGAATACCTGGAGATTAAGTCTAACGGATTCGAAACTTTTATTACGGGCAAGGCAGTTCATGTAATTGAAAATGGGCAATTGGTTGAAAGTAACATGCGCAAACTCAGGCTAACAGCTGATAAGCTTGAAATGAGACTACGACAAGCTGGAATATCAAGTATCTCTGATGTTGAGTGGGCTACAATTAAAGTTAGTGGGAACTTAGGATATCAACTTAAATTGGAAAAGCAACCTTCTACGAAAGAAGACATCCAAAGGTTAATTGATGTTCTTGAGAACCGAATTCCACATACAGAACCCTTTGTACCCAATAACATTTTTTCAGAGATTAAATATGGACATCAAAATCCACACCCAACCAATCTCCAGTAAGCATGCATTCGCATTCTACCAGGGCGGCAAGATAGTTTTGCCGCTCTCTATTTCCCTGAAAATTCTTCGTTATTGACTAAGTACACATTTTGTTCATACTCTCTTCGTTGGATCCCTTCAAGATTTTCATGTTAACTACATAATTGTTCACCATGGTATTTAGTATTTTGAGCAATGCGAATATTCCTTAAATTGTAAAAAAATAACTCTAAAACGAATTGAAGTTGACTCTTTATTGACTGTATAATATCCCCAAAAATAAAGGGGGAGGTAAAGAATGAAAAACCTATATTTGTTACTGGCAATTTTGGGAGCTGTCTTGCCTTACAGTTATTTCATTCCGTTTCTTCGTGCAAATGGATTAGATATCAAGCTCTTTACATCGGAACTTTTTGCAAACGACATTTCTTCGTTTTTTGCAACCGATTTTCTTATCTCATGCCTAATTTTCTGGGTATTCCTTTTTCAAGAAGTTCGAAAGCATCACATTAAGCATTGGTGGATTTACATAGTCGCAACTTTAACTGTTGGGCTATCATTTGCTTTTCCTCTGTTTCTTTACTTCAGACAAAAAACCATAGATGGGAAGGATAGTTATCGTTCCTCTTGAAAAACTCTGTGCGGATACAATCATACTTGAGTTATTCGCACAGCAATCACCCGTAAGACGGCTGGCTGAAAGAATGCCTCTTTTACGGGTGATTTTCCCAAGTGATTTTCCTTTATTCCCTTACCTTTTATCTTCAATAACTTTTCTTATTTGCTTGTCCCCATTTTATCAAAGAGTTTTGTTAGCTTACAGAATAATACTGTACCGTAAACTTATGTGATTAATTGTCAACCTAGTAAGCCCACCATATTGAACTTGGTTTTGAAAAGAAAAAGCACCGCGTAGGTGCTTAATTTAAACTATTTCTTATTAGTATCGCTGTGACAAAAACCCCTGCGATACTTGGAAGAATAATTTTCGAACTAACAACAATTTCAGGTATTGAAATTCCAAGATAAACTTCTGGCAAAATATCACCCCCTATACTTCCATTCTGAGGTAATGGCAGGCGCTTGTCTATATCAAAAACTCCACTCTTTCGGCAGAGGCCTCCGCCGCAAGATAATCCTTACGCCTACTGCGGTCACAGGCTGTGGAGGTGGTGCAGCAGGTAATTCGGCACACTTGAGACAGAATTGACTATACGAATATGAGAGATACTGAAGAAGGGGCGTTCCGAGAGAGATTCCCGAAAATTGAAAACCACTGTAAGACAATGCAAAAAAGAAATAATTGCATGGTTCCCTGCTACGCTCGTCGCAACTTGTCAAGCTCTTTACATCGGAACTTTTTGCAAACGACATTTCTTCTTTTTTGCAACCGATTTTCTTATCTCATGCTTAATTTTCTGGGTATTCCTTTTTCAAGAAGTTCGAAAGCATCACATTAAGCATTGGTGGATTTACATATTCGCAACTTTAACTGTTGGGCTATCATTTGCTTTTCCTCTGTTTCTTTACTTCAGACAAAAAACCATAGATGGGAAGGGTAACTATCGTTACTCTTGAAAAACTCTATGCGGATACAATCATACTTGAGTTATTCGCACAGCAATCACCCGTAAGACGGATGGCTGAAAGAATGCCTCTCTTACGGGTGATCTTCCCAAATGATTTTCCTTTATTCCCTTATCTTTTTATCTTCCCTGCGGCTGTTTCGTTCGATAGAACTCATTAAACAACTTCATCAACGCTCGCTTTTCGATACGGGATACATACGAACGAGATATGCCCAGCTCACGTGCAATTTCACGCTGTGTCTTTTCTTTGTCCTGATCCAGCCCAAACCTGCCGATGATCACTTCTTTTTCGCGCTCATCGAGGATGTGTATGTGCTGGTAAATTTTACTGGACTCTAACTTGAGCTGCACAGCGTCGACCACTTCGTCGGTTTCTGTGCCAAGGACGTCGATTAAGGTGATTTCATTTACATCATAAGCATAGACGTGTTTATTTTATTTTGCTTCCCACATACATCCCATCATCAAATCCCGCTTTATATGCATGTTTTACAACAATATTTGTTTTTAAAACATATACATTTTCAATTTTAGATATGAGGTCTAAAGATATTGAATTTGTTGATTCAAGCTGTTTTAATAGTCCAAGCAACTCTTCATATAACTGGTTTGTTTGCTCCTCACAGGCATCAGAAACTTCTAAGATCCTCTGTTCAATAGCTGGTTCTAACCACTTCAACATCATCATACCTCCTTTTCGCATTCACAGGAAAACTGCACACTTTTTTTCCGTTTGTTAATATGTACAACATTTTTGTACAAAACAATAAATGTACAGGATCATTATACCACCTTTCATTGAAATGATTGTTCTTTTTAACAACATGAATCTCATAAATTTGTTAATTATGTTATGATGCTAAGAAATGCAAGTTTAGCTTTAAACAAAGGACTGAAAATATGGCTCTCCAGAAAGGGAGATGCCGACTGCCTGAAATCCTAAGAAGCCGAATGATGAAACCTGCTGAATTCTCTCGTCGCATGGGTGTGACTGAGTCCATTGTAAGTCGCTGGATTTCTGAAGAGCGCGAGATGAGTTATGAAAATGCTGTTCTGGCTGCTCGTATCCTCGACTGTCATGCTGAGGATTTTTACGAATGGATCGATGTAAAAAAAGGCAATCGGCAGTGAGCTTTCAAGCTCCTCCTCTGGGGTAAAACTTGACATATAGTCAAGTTTTGTGATGTGCCGACTTGCATAAACAGGTGTTCTGCATGCTTTCGAAAACATGTTGCTCAATAAAACCTTTATCTACAAATATGGTAAAACCCCTCGATTTGTTCATGAACATCCATCCCCTCTTGCCTTTTTATCCCTATATGTGGAAAATAATAACACTGAATTCGAGTTTGGAAATCTCCTTTAGAAGGGGGGGTCAATTTTTGTTGACTAATGTCAGATTATCGTGTAATATATCATTTTTCAAAAAACAAAAGACAGCCATTATTACTGGGCTGTCTTTTGTGGTAGATGTTCGATTAATTCCATTCTATTACTGGATACAGTTGTTGATGATCCATCCTCAAAATATACTTTGTAAGCAACAGGATCAACAAAGCTGATTTTGTTCACATTAACAACATTTACGCTGTCAAGAGATACAAAACCATAATTGCGCCATTGTCTTTTTGCACCTTCAAGTGTATTCACCCAATGGTACATTCCATATCGAGTGTGCAAAACAAAAATGCCATCTTTGTTTTTCTTCGGTCGATAAATGGACACATAGAATATGTCTTCAGTTAGATCAAATTCCATGTAATCAAATTCGTCGCCCTTCTTATCAACTCTAACACAAAAGATTCGTGGAGATGTCATCGTATCATCACTTATTTCTTACGGAGTTCTTGTGGTGTCTCCATGCTACCCACTACAAGTTTAGCTGCGGCAAAAACAAATACGAAGGAGATACCTGATAATACTTTAGAAAGAACTTTAGCAGTTACTGGTTTCATTTTATTATCACCTCCTTTAACCGCCTTGCATCAATCAGGAGTAATGCTTGTACAAAAAACGATAATATAATAATTGTTGAGTCAGTGAATAAGTGGGCTACTACTAACAATATCGAAATTATTCTAAAATACTTCTTAATGCTATCTCTAATTTCGTTCTCTTCGCAATTAGCTGGAGAAAGAAATAACACCAACAAACAAGATATAGATTTTAGTATCCACTGAGCTGTGGTGGTTAAAGGTACAAACGGGATAACAGTGAAAATCAAAACAGAAATAATAACACAGACGGTCAATGAATGAGCATGGTAGCCCCCAGAAAATCTCCGTAGTAAAGCGAATGAAATGAATGCTGTGAACGTTTCGCTCAGTCTACCTGTCATTACACCTATTATTAGACATCCAAGCACAACCCCAAGTAAGTTTATTGTCATGGCTATAGGGTATTGCATCGCCTTGACACTCGACGTTTCTTCTGGATTTGCAGCTTTGATCGCCTTCGCCATACGTTCCGCTGCCTTTTCAATCATTCCTTTTAATATCCTCCAATTCCTTCACATGAGAAGTAATCATAAAAATTAGAAACGAGACCACAACTGCCATAGCAACATATTTAATCTCGTTAAAGTAGTTTAGTAATACGTATAACGTTACAAAAATTGCCTTAGATGCTACTATCACCATCATTAGCACTATGAAGTTTATGCCATTTAATGAGGGTTTCCATTTCAATTCATGCGGGGGTTGCATAACAAATGAGAAGCCCCAGTTAAACCTATAAATTAGATAACTGATTAAGACCATTACGACATCATTTACCAGTTGTATTAAGAATGTACCCATACCTGTTGATTTGAAAACATCACCAATAGTTGCTATATCTAAAGAGATGAGGGTTGGTATAAGGATTAATTGACATAGATCAAATGCTAAGATGCCGATTGCCGTTAACATTGTTGATTCCCATATCCGGAATTTTATTAGATACCGAAAAAATAATATAAACAATACATATTGAACACCTAGATCAATTACAGGAATTTTGAAAATAACTCTGATTAGGTAGGAAGTTACCGACAAGGTAATGCCCATGATTAAAAACTCTCTTTTATAGTCCCAAAAAGGGAATCTGAACAACTTAAAAATGAATGCCAGTACAACAATGATATCTGCGACTCCAAGTAAAAGATATAATATCGTGTTCACTCACATGTCCCCTTTTGCAGACTATTCTCTCCTACAATATCCCTACTCTTACTAATTATCAAGATTTTACAAAAAACAAAAGCCCACTCTAATGAGAAGGGCTTTTCACATTGTCCAAAAGTCACTTTCCTGTACGTCTTTGTCGAGCAATCTCAGGGCCTTCAATACCTTTCTCCCGACTATTGGCGGAGGATAATAGTCCTCATCTGTACAGAGTTTTGTTGCCGTGTCTTTATTAACCGGCGCAGCCGCACATAGCCATTGTTGATTCTTTCCATGCCTTTTCAAGAACTTTTTTACTTTTGTTTCGGGTTTACCCAGTCCAAACATTCTGATCACCTCAGTAATCAAGTTTGGACAAGACCGAACAATTTTAGTCATTTTTTCCGGTGTAAATCGGAATATTGGACAATTTATACCGCATCAATTGTACCAGAGTGAGTTCGTTACCCCATTCGTTTGTTTAGCGGACCTTTTGAATGACAAAACGAAAGACAATATGTAGCGCTGGCAATGATTATTGAACATTCACTTGTTCGTTTTAATCACAACTGTTTCTATCGAAACAACAACGAGGTGGCGTGAAAGGAGTTGATTACAGATGTTTTTGGAAGTGATCTCGTCTACTGTGCTGGGAGGTGTTGCACTGTATGCTCATTTGCAAAAGTCTGGAGTCACAAATGACAGTGAGAAGTTGAACAAGATTTTTTCGCTGACCGGATTGAATGTAAAGGACAAAGACAAAACCTATACCGCGCAGCTCGTCAAAAAAGTAAATCACTCTTGGGGAACTGAGTACCGTTATCGCATTCCGTTGGGCCGCAGCTTTGAGGATTACCAGGCAAAGTTTGCCCACATTCAAGATGGGTTGAACAACCGCAAAACCACGTTGTCATTTTCCTTTACTGACATAAAAACCATCGATCACACTAGTCCCCTACTCCCCCAACTTAAAGCCCTCCTTTCGAAGAAAAAGACTGCCAAAAAGGAAGTCGAGCTTTCGTATGATGGGTTTCTCAAGGTGAAGGTTTACAGTCAACCGATGCCATCCCTAGTCAGATTCGAAGAAGTACTCGCCGCTGGCAATTGGAAGGTGCCTGTCGGCTTGATCAGAGAAGGCAACTCGATTATCCATCATGATTTCGAACAGATTCCCCACATGGTTGTTGGCGGCGCAACGCGGTATGGGAAGAGTAACTTTTTGAATCTGATCATCACCACTCTACTAACTCAACAGCCGGACAGCGTACAATTCACGTTGGTCGATTTGAAAGGCGGCGTGGAGTTTTCGGACTTCCGAAACGCAAGACAAGTGATCAACTACGCAGAAGAACCAGAAGAGGCTGAGAAGGCTCTGCGCACGCTTGTCGAGGATATGAGGAATAAACAATCGGCCCTTAAACAGAATGGCTACAGGAACGTTCAGGATGCCAGAGAGAAGGTTAGGCACTTCATCATAGTGGATGAGGTTGGGGAACTGAATCCGGATGAAGCCGTCACCAAAGAGGAACGCGCACTCAAGGAACGTTGCCAAACATACCTAAGCCAGATAGCAAGACTGGGAGCAGGTTTAGGATATAGGCAAATACTTGCCACTCAATACCCTACTGGCGATGTAATTCCGCGCCAATGCAAGCAAAATAGTGACGCCAAGCTATGTTTCCGTGTGCAGACAGCCACCGCCTCCCGAGTTGTCCTGGATGAAACTGGAGCTGAAACTCTTCCTGAAATAAAGGGCCGCGCGATATACCAGACAGCCGATAAGAGACAAATCGTTCAGACTCCTTTTATTGATCCACAGATCACTCGCAAGGTGGTGCAGCCTCATATCACCATCAAATCCAGAAAGGAGCCGCATGATGCAGACAACAGCTGTGAAACGCATAGAGAGGCAAGAACAAATCCTGCACAGTCTGGACAGATTCGGTTTTTTGAGTAGGTCACATATCCAACGGCTACACCGTCTAGGAGGCGACAGGAACGCTCAAAAGGTTCTCAAGCAAATGGAAGAGTATATCCAATCTTTCCGCGAAGAGGAATACGGCACAGTGTACTACCTCAGTCGAGTTGGACGGCAAATGATCGGATCGCAAAAGGTTGTGCGGCGCAATTTGCAAACCAAACACACACTTATGCGTAACGATTATTACTTTTACATGGGCTGCCCCGTCAATTGGCGGAATGAGATTAAGGTGACAGACGGCAAAACAACGCTTGTAACCGATGCTTTATTTACGAAGAATAAACGCCACAACTTCCTTGAAGTCGACAACACACAAAGTATGGCTGAGAACAGCGCAAAGATAAAACGCTACAGGGAAATGCTTGATCGAGGATTGTTTCAGAAGGAGTTTGGGTACTTTCCTACCCTGCATATTGTAACGGTCAGCAGAAGTAGAGTCAGACGCTTTACGGAGCTGTGCGAGGGATTGCCTGTTGAGGTGTGCCAGATAAACGACATCATGTGAGGAGTGGTCAAGATGGCGAGGACAGAAGTTATCAAATTCCGTGATTTTATGGATGGTACTTGGAATATACCAAAGCCTAAAAAACGTGATGTGAAGAGGATCACAGATGCGCTGATTAAAACAGGTGCCATGGTTCCGCTCGCTCTAGCCCCTGCATTGCACGCGAGTGCAGCTGAAAGCATCCCAACTACCGCTACACAAGTCGTAGCCGGTGCAACATTACAGGTCCTAGCTCATGCGCTTGATCCGTTAACACAAATACTTGTGGCCATTTCTCTGCCAGTAGCTTCAGTAGTCATGATAGGCGGATGCTTCTTCTTTATGTTTGGTCAGTCCGAACGGGCTTGGTCAACAATCCAAAATTCCGGATTGGGATATCTGCTTATTCAACTCTCTCCCCTGTTCATTAAGGTGCTAGAGCAAATCGGAAAAAGCATATAAAAAATACCTGCCCCCTCAATATGGAGACAGGACCGTTCTATGCTGCTAGGATAAATTCGACGAATACTGGTGAGCGTAGCATGCCACTCTTTGTCCAGTTTCGTATTTTAACTCGTGCTTTTATCTGCGGCTGGATGTAAACATAATCGCGATCCTCACCAGTAATCAACTGTTTCGCCACCCCATAAAACGCCTGCTTGTGAGCAGGAGGAACGCCGAGCTCAATAACACCTGCTGGTCGACCGTTGTAATGTGCCAACCATCCGAAGTCACCTTTTCGCCATCCGGCAATATGAACATCAACATAGCTATAGTTGATGATCTTTAAGAAGTCGTCTGTCCGCTTATCAGCATGGTATCGCCCATCCTTTTTCTTGGCGACTATACCCTCCATGTTCCGATTGACAATTGCGTCCCATAAGTCCTCACCGCGTCCGTCAATGTACGCAATTTTGCTCATGGTCGGAGTGTCCGTTATTGCCCGGTCCAGGACAGCTTTGCGTTCCATTAACGTGAGCCCTCTAAGGTCAACTCCATCATAATGTAGGATATCGAATACAACGTAGGATATCGGCAGACGCGATCGATTCGACTGGAATCGCTGCATAGTTAGCTCGAAGTCCGGAATGCCAGTATCCGGGTCCATCACTGCCAGTTCTCCGTCCATTACAATGTCAGGACCATCTGTTATGAGTTCAGGGTACTTCGCCGTGACATCATTGTTGTGCCTTGTATAGAGTCGCGTCTCGCCGTTTCTTCGGGATAGAATCAGGCGGTGGCCGTCAATTTTAGGCTCGAAGACATAGCGGCC
The DNA here is from genome assembly GCF_023714195.1 of Brevibacillus sp. MER 51. Lineage (NCBI taxonomy): Bacteria > Bacillati > Bacillota > Bacilli > Caryophanales > Paenibacillaceae > Brevibacillus > Brevibacillus sp. MER 51. Next base: position 146,099 of record NZ_JAMAUS010000002.1, read on the forward strand.
GTCCGAAAATGGTTTATCAGCTTGCTCTAGTAACATCGGGTATATAAAATCCATATAGCATCACCGCTATAATTGTATCAATACTACAAGGGACATGCGCTGGTAATTACTCGTAACTCACCTTCATAATATCCAAAAATGGTATTTTCCGAATTGCTCCGTTTTCCTCTACATGAACTAGCCTTGTCCGCGAATCAAGAACTGTGATCCGCCCTCTGACTTTTTCAGACATTCCCCAAACGGTCAATGCCCTTTCGTCACCATCATCCTTTGCTTCAACGAGTTGGTTCCCTAACTCCTCTAATTCAAATTCATCTCTTGTAGGACGTTTTGGTATAGCTGCCTTTGCCATAGAGCCCTCCTTAATCCGCTTTTACGGCCGTAATGTGATCCATAGATATCCACTGGCTATCTTCATCAGTCACAAGCTTTATTCTCCTGCCGTTCTGATCGATCCACTTAACAACACCCCACATCGTGCACACGGTCCCCAAGTTGCCTTTTACTTGCTTCCACCAAGTTACAGTAATAGCATAATCCGATCGCGCTGAATCATTGATAATGTAGTTTAAGGATTCCAGTTCGTCTTGCTCAACAATAGGCATAGTTACGAGCTTGTCATCTTCCTTCATCTGTAGATACAATGCTCGTTGCTCCGGCAGCACAAAACGCATTGAAAAAGGATTTTCTATCTTAGAGGCCATCTCAACACACCGTTCCTTTCCCAAGTCTCGAACACTTCCATCTTATCAGGCTCAGACCTATGCCACTCAATGTATTCCTCTTTCGTAAGAGCATCGAGTATTGTCATGATTCCGCCACGAGTTCGACCTGTCTTGATGCATAGTTCGTCTACAGTTGGTGTCCTTCTTCGTCCTGCCGAATAGTTTCCGATTACTCGCAGGACTTTCCTCTCGATATCAGACAACAAACCGAATCACTCTCCCTAAACAAGAACGTTTGTTCCTATTTTATGACGAGTGACGAAAAAAGAAAAGCCCCACTTTTTAGTGGAGCAATGCCGTGCCAGTCTCGATAGGTCCGAATTTTAATATTTTTTCCCAGCTATCTGGTGGCCCATACATTTGCCAACCAGGTCCGCCGTCCAAGCTTATTTCCCAATCAGGACCACTATCCATCTTTACGCCTTCCCAATCAGGCCCTGAAGTTTTCATAGCCCACCCCGGACCATCATCAAGTTTCATGCTTTCCCATTCTGGGCCATCTTGCATCTGCCATTCCGGGCCTGCACACAGAACTTGTCCTCTTTCATCAGCGTCAAAAAGATATGGTCTTTCTCCAAGGTCAAAACATAGCACGGTGCAGCGTTCGCCAAAATCAAAACACATTGGGATTCCGCGTTCGCCAACATCTCTTAAATCGTAGGTCATTCTATCACCTCGTTTTTTCTCAATCATACAATTGTTGCCAAAAATAAAAAAGCCCCTCACCCAATTAAGGGCGAGGGGAAGACAGAAGTTGATCAACGATACTGACGATTTGGAGTTGCAGGTCTTCGCTCAATCCGATGGAAGCTGCGGCGATGCCGAGGGCACCAGTAAGGATCAGTAGCACGCTCTTTTTATTGTTTCTCAGCCAGTCTTTCATACAGTTACACAACCTTTCAATTTCACGGTTTTGGGTTCCTGTACCCACTCCACTTGCAGACCAAGGGCAGTAGCCAAGTCACGAGCAGCTGCATAAGAGGTATCAGCTTCGATAGTCACTGTCAGCTGTTTGCCGTTAACTGTCACGCCCTTATTGTCTGAGCACCATCCTGGCGTGACTCCTAGAGCTTCTGCTACCGCACGCACCGGAAGAGTTGAGACGCCATTGTTGAGGTAGCCATGCACTGGAAGCAGTTTGCCGTTAATCTCGATGGAAACTTTATCAACAAGTTTATCAACAGGTTTTACCTCTGGCTGTGGACATTCATTCGCATAAAAATCGTCAACATACTTAACTGGATGAATGTGGTTTCCAAAACCATAGCTCGGTCCGTTTTTCCGAACCTCATAATGCAAGTGCTGACCTGCGGATTTTCCGGTGTTCCCTTGCCGGCCGATCACCTGGCCACATTCAACGAACTGTCCAACTGTTACACAGTAATCTGTGAGGTGTGCGTACATATGTAGGTAATTGTCTTTGTCTTTGATAATTACTGTGTTACCAAAACCACCTACTCCAGTACCCGTTTGCCCCATATTGGCATAAACAACCGTCCCAGCAACGAAAGCTTGAATATTTGCGTATGCTGGCTTTACTAGATCAATTCCTGTGTGGAATTCATCCCTCTGGGTGATAGGGCTCTTTCGTGGACCATAAGGACTGGTGACTCGATACTCTTTCATCAAAGGAATCATAATCACTTGTGCTCCTTTCTTGCAGCTCGTTCAGTCTTGGCTTTAATCTCTGATCCGACCAATTTTTCAATGGACTTTGGCATCGGCCAGCCTGCGCGGTGAGCATTGGCAGTCAGGCTTGTCCATGTGTGATAGATCAACCCAAAGGTCACTCCGTAGAATAAGAAGCCTGGAGTGCCCATGACCTTATCAAGAAGATTGCCAACTGCCGGCAATGCAAAAAGAAATAGCGTCCGTGGGATCCGTGACAATCCATAATCAGAAGAATACGTAAGGTCTTTTTTAGCTGCTGCAATACCCGTCACCCAATCAAGAGCGTTCATGATGAAAAGAAGAATTAATATATCCATTCGTCCGGTTCCATAGAGGTACTGAAAGGCTGGAGCTAAAAAAACACCTACTGTTGCTGCAATGCCATTTGCTGGTGTTGCTACGTTATCTAAGCTCTGTGCGAACCTCACCAGTTCATCCTCCTCACCCCCTGGGGGTAAAAGTAAAAGGAGCCGCATTAGCAGCTCCCCATAAAGAAACGCCCTCCTATTAGGAAAGGCGCTATACCAAAGGCTTGCCGTCTGTACCCAAACCCATTGCTTCCATGTCAGCTTTTACAGCTTCCTGTAAGCTCACTGGAATTTGCATAAAGGTACGGCGACCATTAATAATCAAGCTTATGCAAACTGCTACCATCGTCCTCTCACCTCCTTTCAGACATAAAAAAAGAAGCCATATCCATAGTCGTTTTAGCATCTCTGCTCCTCCTATGTGGGCTTACTTTGTTTGTGGTGCCGTGACCATTTCATAAAGCTGTAAAACGGCATCTTGGGTATCCAGATTTGCTTTTTTAATTTCAGTTGTGTCCCTCTCTAATCGGGTGATCCTGTCTTCTTCAGGCGCGGTGATGTCTGCATATTCATACAACAACTCTTTCGTTTTGGGATTAATATAAAGGACCGGTTGTTTCCCGTCCTGATATAATGGCTCAGGAATGGTTTCAACCAACGCTCCTGTAGTTTTCAATTCTTCTTCTGTTTTTCCTAGTCCGTGATGCTTATCGAAAGGCATAAAATGTTGAAAGTTAATGACAGCCTTCACATCGGTAACATTAACATACTCTACATAGATCATTAGACACACGCACCTTTCCCTTTATCTAACAATTGTCAAATACTCATTGTATTGCACTGCTCCATAATAGCTATTAGGCCTTAAACCCACAACACGACCCGGAGAAACCATTTCTTGATCCAACAACCATGTCACATCCTCGTATATCGTCCATATTTCTGCGAACGTTGTTGGGTCTAATTTGCTGAACCCACCTTTGTTGTCAAAGAAATGCCATACATACACCCCAGTAGCTGATGCACCAACAACCCGTTCATCAATGTACGATGTAGCAAATTTTTTGCCTCCTACATACCTGAGATCAGTTGTATCGAGCTGGATCAAATAGTCGGTTGATCTATCATAAAAATACAAGTTCGTTTCATAAATAGCGTATTTTTGAGGCATAACTTCGTTAGATGTAGCCACCTGTGCGCCAGTACTATTTACTTTCCTAGTGGCCCAGCTGCTAGTCGAGTAATAGTCAGAGTAAAGTAAGCAATTATCAGCCGTCAAAGCCAAGGACGGAGCTCCTCCATAAGCCATCTGTTTCGTCCAAACAGTGCTTGTAATAAAACGATTTACTCCAGTTGAGCCAATAACAACTTTTTGCACGCTTCCAGTTGACCCGGAGGTTAGACGCTCATTTGAGATATAAAAAGTATTAGCCTCATTGGGCACGGGAATCACGTGCATCATAACTTGCTGGGACGAACTGTGACCGGTTCCTTCGGCAAATGTGAAATCAATATTTCCTGTTGTAGTATCGATACAAACTGCAAGCGACTTGTAACTTGATGTATTGTCTGCTCCAGTAAAGACTGTGTATAACTTTCCAGCTGTGAGATACAGCATTTGCGTGTCAGCGTAAGGTGAAGACGAAAAAATGAAATTAGGTGCTGTGATTGTTTTTGTCCAAACAATTTGAAGGTTGCTATTAAGCTTTGTAATTGTATCCTGGAATTTTATAAAAACATTGCCAGACGTGTCCGTTACTGCCGCCTGAATTCCACCTATTGATTTTATGGTATCGAAGCGCTTTGAAGGCGGATAATCCAATCCAATGTCTTTGTAATAGATTTTTGAATTAATTTTGTATTTTCCAAGTCCGATTCCGTGGTCTCGTAGCACGTCACCAAAATTATTCATCGAAGCACCTCGTTTACGGGATTACCATTTGCATCATAAGTAATGTCCCAGATTTCCGTATTCCTGATCGTAGTACCATTCGTAGCATAAAAGGTACGTGTATCAACCGTGTAATTGTTACCTACTTTGCTAGATAGGACAGATTTCATAAATAAGGTTCCGTCTTTTCTTTTGTACTCTACGGTTGTGTATATCTGTGCGCCCGTATCATAACCACTGCGATATTTACGGAGAGACTGCTGCCCATCTTTATCCTCTGAGGACATAAAACCCGCTGCTGAAGATGTAGCAAGGGCATGCGCTGACCCACCTGTTCCCACATGAGACAGAGGGGCATATAGCGTATCTGCTGTTCCTTTATTAATGGCTTGAGTCTGAATTCCATCCAGTTTGCTTTTATCAGACGCACTCATAAATCCAGCAGCTATTGTTGTAGCATTAAGGTGTGTATGGTCCTTTGCCGCAGCTCCGACCTGTTCATACGTCGTTTTATGAGGATTTGAGTAATCCTGCACATGTTCGTTAAACTCTTCATAACTTACAAAGCCACTGGGGGAGACAATTGCAGTTACTTGACTAGCACTTCCTACGGCGATGTTTACCTGAAACTCCCTCGAAAAAGGACCGGCTGAAATCGGCGGAATGTAATCTCCCTTTGTCCCAGCGTTTGAATATCCATACAAGATTTCACCTAAGTCGGGATCTTCAGCATATATTCCGATCTCACAAGAATACGTTGATTGCGTAACATCTGTGTTTTCAAAGCGTCCTTTGACATGTGCGGTCGCACCCGTTCTGCTAAATCCGTAGATCGGAACCCAACCAATAGGTTGTACCAGATTGGTCAACGTAGACGGATCACCGCTGTATGAACCAGAACCAATTCGCATTCGTGTGTATTTGATTGCAATACCTGATTGTGCTTTTGCGTAGAGATTTTTTCCTAGTTGCGTGATTACCATAATTGGATAAAGTGCCATATCGTTTCTGCCCTCCTTATAATGCTTCTGATTTAATCGTCACTTTGTCATTACCAGTCACGAGCCCTCCAACATAATCCATCCGATTGGCTTCAGATAACCACCAGTCTTGTGGCATTTCGGAATTAATTGTAGTAGTGTCCTGGCCCGAAATTAGCATGCCAACGTAATCCATCCGATTGACTTCGGATTGCCATGCAATGTTGATTCGAACCCCGGACGGCTTAGGGATGATGTAACCTACCGTAACAAGCAAAACACTGTGGAGTCCCAAGTCACCACGAATAACTGCTTTCATGGTCATATCTTGGTTGTCGTTCATTCTCAAGCGCGCGGTTGGAAACAAGTTATCCCACATTTCATATATCTGTGGCAGCGTCCCGTCCCATTGGTTTTGTGCGATTTTTGCTTTCAGTGCAATACGGTAAATGTCGTCATCCATTACCGGCGATGTACCATCTTCCAATTGAAAAGGCAGGTATCTGGACCTGCCCACTAAATCTCCGACCGTATCTAATTGGACTCCTATGGCTGTCTCGACATCAAATGCACTCGGAATTTCATTGGCAATTGTTACTGAGACATCGCCTTTTTCGAGTACAGCAGTTAACCACCGCATGTATTTATCTTTGTTCCAGTGTTGTGACGTGATCAGGTCAAGGTATTGTTGAATTGCCATCTCTTCACCCCGCAACATTCACGGTGACATTTTGTTTTGATCCACGCACCGCCTCAAAAAATTCAAGAGGAATATCGGAAGTCGATGGTTGATTTCCTAGGCGAGCTGCCGTTAGGCTAACAATTGAAAAGCTTGGATTCGTTAAAACCCTGTTTGCTTGCAAGGCTGCCCCCCATAAACTCGATATGACTAAGCTTGGATTTCCGAGAGAAATGCTATTTATGAAGTCGGCTACGTAACTTTTGATGTCGTCTTCCGTTTGCGTAGTAAATCCACCAAGTCGTTTTACCTGCACAACCGTTGCTATCTCTACATAGGCTGGACGAAAGAATCGAATTTGGGTTGGTTCATCGTACATATCGGTCACAATTTTAGTTGTTGTTCCATTTGTATAGCATCCTGGTGTTTTTCGTTTGGCAATGGTTTCTGCAATCTCTTGATCGTTACCGCCTTCTACAACCACTGTGATTGAGTGCTCAGGATGACCCATTTCATTTGTTTCACCCGTGTCGTTTTCATACACAACATACCTAGTTACACCAATCACACCAGCGATCCCCCCTTTTATTCCTTCCAGCACAGTTCTACTCGGGTTTGCCGTACTAACTGCCTGTCTAGCCTTTAACTGAGGGTCCGTTTCTGTATATTTTCCTGTAGTTGCTGCTTCTAGATTAGTAACACTTGTCCAACCTAATGTTGGAGTCACAATCCCCTTGATTGTATTGGCTTCTGCTTGTATTGGTCCAGGTATCTGACAAGTAGCTGTTGTAGTAAACAATCCCTCTGATCCGATCGTGACGGAAGAAGGTAATGACCAGCGATTCCCAACATTATCCGAAATAATGCCGTCCTTGATTATCGTTCCAGGAGTACCTTTAAGAATAACTGGAACATTTGAATACGAGTCCTTTAGTCTCTTGATACCATTTATCCCCACCACTACATCTAAACCAGTACCAATTGCAGTTGCTGGTCCCCTGCTATTGTAAACAGCCTGACAGGTTAAATAGGAATCATAAAGTTTATTCGCAAAAACAGATATAAACTGATAATCTTGACTGTCATTTCCTAAATAGATATCCTGTCCGAATATCTGTTTGGCTTGACTGATCAGATCATCACGGATATCTGTATAGGAAGGCATGTGATAGCCTGTTTCATCTATATACGGGGCAAAGTAGGCCATTTTATCCCATTTCCCTCCCTCCGAAAGATATCGTAATTGGAATGGTTTCACCAAAGTCTGTTTCAACCATGCATTTGAACCAGTAAGTCCTATCTTCATATGTGCTCTGAAAATCCGTGATTTGGCTTACATGTGGCGTCTCGATGATTCGGGCTTGTACTAACAAGTCAACTGCCTGTACGTTATCTGGATGACCTCTAGTACCTAAAATGTTTTGGAATAGAGGGAGTCCATCGTCAATCTGCTCCCACCATTCCTCCAAGAACAATTTCAAACGGGTATATATGGCTTGACCAACTGCTGCTGCCTTTGTCAGAAACGGCCTGCCCATTGTATAATCCCCGCCGACCATTTCCCTATATCTCATGTGTCCACCCTTCCTCCCGCGTTGATATATTCGTTATACCTTTCCTGTGTTGTGATATTTACCCCATTCACACGCACAGCAGGAGACACTATGTCAATATCTCCAGGCTTGATTCGGATAAACTGGCTCCTTTCATCGTTGCGCAACTCAACGTGTTCACCGGAGAAGTCTTCCAATTTTCTCGGTTGTGACCATAAACCTGGAATCGCAATTGCATCTGATAGATCATGTCTACGCTTATCAATCTGATTTTGAACTTCACCTAAACTAAACCATGCATCAATGCACATATCAGAGAACACAACCAAACATTCGTCTTCCTCTTTGATCGGAAAAGTAAGGGCGTATCCTCCTCCTCGCGGAAAGACCACTGGGACATCAAGTAGTATAGGAATGTCAGTCCATATACGTTCCAGATTTGGCTGTTTGACATGTTCCCGTATAGCAATTTGAACCTCTGCTGTCTGTGTTTCATGATCAAATTTTTTGATGATACCAGGTACACTGACACGCAAAGTGTTAAAAATCTTGTCAGTCAGTATGTTGTAAAACTCGAATTCGTTGTTATTGATGCGTTGATTTACCGGATTACTCAAGAACAATCACCTCCACGAATTCGCATTTGTTGAAGAAATCAATCCAGGTATTACCCCGCCTGCTTGCGATACACAAACCGCCTCGGTGTACCAGTTGTCACCACGCGTATCTCCAAGATGAACTAACTCAACCACTCGGTAAATACCTTCTGCGTCCAGCGCTCGTGGTAGTTGTCCCGGTTGAAACGCCTGTGCTTGAATCAAACTGTTGTTGATCCTCACCAGTGAATTAAGCCTCACCCTCGGGTTAAGTAGACATTTAAATGAAATGCCATAATCACTCTGCATAGGAGTCCCAATCAATCCTGATTCTGGTGATAGGTCAAGAATTTCATCGTCTGCGAAGTCAGCAGCCTGAATAATGTTGACCTTACCATCATCCATATAGAAGGTTGCGTCATTGGATTTTGCAAGTTGCCTAAGGTAATCCTTTGACGTACCAAAGAACACCTTGCCACGAGTAAGTTTCGCGGATGAGAGCCCGCTTGAAATCCGTCCTAGTTCGGAAGGGATTTTTGCCTGACTGGATATACTTCCAACAAGCTCCCGGGCTGATTGTCCTTTTGCCACATTAAAAACAACAAGACCGCCAACATTGAGTTGACGGTCACTATCTATTGAGTTTAGCGTTAGCTTGTACGTTACACCGTCTTCTTTACCGCGTATAGGTTGGACGACATCCCCACGAAAGATGAGTCCGTACTGCTCACCTTCATATCCAGCCTCCACGATAACGGTGTCACCTTCATTTATGAGATGATTCTCAGTTTCAACATTCAGGTTGTAGATAGTTACTGTTGAAAACTGGGGTTGCATCATGTTTTTTCGGACGTCAAAGGTACAACGTAAATCTGAAACATCGAGCGCGATTCCCTTTGCGGTTGTAACAAGTACGCGGTATTTACGCCCATACAGAATGTTCCCATTTCGTTGGCTATTTGCAACAATGCCATAGTTGGTGCCAGGAAGAACATGGTCATTAATTTGTCCCGTGTTTTTGGGAGTTGATGGACCTGATCCTTCCGAACTACCCGGGATATATGCCGAAGCTGCTGCGTTACCAGCAGCTGTACCCTTTGTGTACTTAAGGTATATATTTAAACGACGCTGATAGTCTGAATCAGGTATTTTGGGGCCGACATATCTTTCTGAGAACTTACGAAAATCACCATTTACTGCCTTCCATGTTCTAGCAATAACCATTACAGCAACAGCAGTAGCAAAATGGTCATTACCAAGAACTACATTGGTTCGTTCCTGATGCGAAGTAGGCCATTTAATTCGGAACCGATTCGCTTGTGTGATAAAAGCATCATTGTGCCATTTTGGCCATACTTGCCCTGGACCTAGTGCACTTCCGCTGTCGCCTGTCTTATTAGTAAAATTGGTTTCGGCTTCAAGTGTGGCTAATACGATTGCAGGGTCCACACCATGATAATTGGCTTCATATAAAGCTATATTTTTTATATTCTCTGCCACCGTGGTCTCCTCCAATAGATGGGATAAAAATAAAAACGCCCCAAAAAGGAGCGCTTTCGCCAAAGTAATCATAGATTCAACTTTCCATCTTTCCAATCCCCATTTAATTTAATATCAACGTACTCTTTACCATCATACATCCTTAAAATATAAGTTGATGGATCGATGTTACCCTCAACCCCAAAAACCACATTAATGTAGGCATTTAAGTATTGTTGAAGTGGATAGGAGTGAAATTGAAGTATCCAGAACGACTCGGGAGCAAGTGATATTCTTGTAGGCACAATTTCTTTACCATCAGGCTTAACTAGATTAAATGTTATTGACTCCCTTTTTTCGGGAGTAACAAGGCTAATTACACCAAGTTGCAACGTAAAATCATATTCATTATCTGAGTACTTTGCTTTATCGTACAAACCTCTTTCCACTCTTGCAAAGGTTCGTTCTGTCGATTTCATATCAACGGCAGCTGGATATGTCCTCAAAAGATTAACAAAATTATCTTCAATAAACTTATTTTTATTTTTTGCCGCTGCTACATCTTTAACATCGGCTGGCAATCCTCTAGTTGGACGTTCTTCTTCATTAGGTGAAGTTACAGGTACCTGATTTGGAACTCCCTTTTGAGAATCTCCCGAAGCAAAGGCAACATTTGAAGTGAGTAAAACCAAAGAAAGTGATGCTACAATCAATCTTAGTAGATGCATCTTAGATCACCCTTCCATCATTATTGATTTCACTCTATCAAAAAAGCTGTCACCTTTATGTCGAATTTAGTCGATATTGTCAGTCCAGACTATTAAATGATCTTTTCCAAGTGACTCAAAGGTAATCGCTCTATCCTCTGTAAGCGAGATAACCACTGCACTCCCAATCCCTAAATAACTGTGTTGTTTTAAAACATTTGCTGCTGGATACTCGCCAAGCAGCAATGGCAAAGCATCAATCAACATTACTCCAGCATCATGTTCCTTTACACTCATTGACCAATAACCTCCAGGGGCGTTGTAGATAAGTGTAAATTGTAGAGTAATGTTTTTATTACCAACAGGGAGAGTACAGGTGAATGTCTGATTGGTCGCAGGCGTAATAGGTAGAATTGTCGTTGCCATTGCCTATCCCCCAAATAAAGAGTTATTTATTTGCACTAACGCGCTTTGGTTCGGACTTTGCGGCTCCAATTTACCTCTGTTTGATTGACCTGTCACTGCTGGTTTACTACTGATCTTGACCGTTCGCACCTGAGCAACCATAATCTCTCGCAGAGTTACGGTGCAGCGCAATGCAAACAACGTGGTATAGTCATCAGGAGCTGATATTTCTTCGATCAGCATGTTTTGATACAACCCAAGTCTGGAGTGTACCTGCAAAGGAACGCGTAATGCCTGTAGCTCCTGTAACACCTTAAACGCTTGTACAGATCGGCTCCATCCCCCAGTAAATTGTCCGGGTACAAGACTGGTAGCAGTGTCAGACATTCCAATCTCCATGGTCAACTCCTTCGGTTGAAGGAACGCATGATCAGTAAGAGCAGCTCCTGTTTGTACAGGATGTTGTGTGATATTCAACCTGCTAGTGTGGGTGGAACGTAACACTGCGTCAAAAAACCAACCACCGATATTGGTTTTAAGATAAACAAGGGAGGCAATCGGGGTTGCCTTTAGATCAAGAATGGGGTTCATGTCCGTTGCCTCCTTTATTCGGTCACAGGCTGGATAGTACGGATGTTTTTTGCAGGCCATCCTGTAAATTGTTGCTCAATTTCGCGTGCTACAGCTTTCGGTTCGGAGCTGTTAATATAAATTACAGGTTTGTTCTCGTTATTGATATAAGTTTGGTTGGATGTTGAATTTGAACTGTACATATAACTATTCGGTAATCCAGTCGACATTTCATGGAATTGAGCAAACAAATCAGGGTTTATCATCATCGCCATCAGGTTAAACCCTTTATTCAGGTCTTGATTAAACGTTCGGAAACCCTTGACCATTTCCGATTCATTTAATGCTTTTTTGAAGGATGGTTCCATTCCTTTAGGCAGGTTGGTAACACTGTTGTTCAACTTATCTGTTTGTTTAGCTGATTCAATCGAATTTGATACAAAAGGATTCGAGCCCTTGTCATCAGCAAATAGATAGGATATCCCTTCTTTAATTTTCCCCCCATAGTAGGACGCTCGATTTTGTGCTTTTTCAGTAAGGTCCTTTCTTTCAACTAACGCTTCCTCTAAACCAACAGCATCATCAGACAGCCACGCCCGCGCCAATTTCACTCCGTTTACAATACTATCAATCGTTTGTTTGACGTGTTCGAGACCAAACTGAAGCGTACCTGAAATGAATGATCCTATCCCCTCAAGAACAGCTTGGACACTTTCTAATTCAAGAAATGTGGATACTAAGTCAGCTACCCAACCGATGGTGGTGAATACTTCTTTGCCAAGATCAATAACAGAATCGATCAATCCAGATAAGACCCCTGATTCATTCAGGTCATCAAAGAACTCGCTTATCCATTCCCACAAGCCTTCGATGATTTTATAAAGAAGGTCAAAAGTGGACCACCAAGCATTTACGAAAGAGTCAAGGTATCCACGTTCCTCCAACTTTTTAAATAGCTGGTCTATCCACTCCCGGCCTGTCTTTATCCAGCCCTCGATCTTTCGGAAATTGCTCGCGAACGATTCTCCAAGACGATCAATGACACCGGTATCTTTGAGCAGTTTGAAAAATTCCTGAAGCTTTTTCCACAACGGACCAAGCGCACTCTCGCCGCCTTCTAGGTAGGTGTAAAAGTCGTCAAGGAGGAGAAGAAGTCCGGTAAACAATGTAAAAATCAAACCAAATGGCCCCATTTTGATAAGTAGACCAAGAGCAACGAGTGCAGCCCCTATTATCTTTAATCGATCGGGGATGTAGTCACCCAACTTCTCGAATAATCGAAAGACATCCCGTCCACCCTTCACAAACGCTATACCAAGTCGAGCGATCCAGCTGAAGAACTGAGCTACATTTTTTGTCCAGCGCGGCATGCTTTTTATGATCGCATCGTTGAACCCCTTAAGTCCCCTCTTGCTGTTTTGAATCGGCACCTCCAGATACTTGAACAGGTAAAAACCTACCCATTTCAACGCATACGTAGCTTCCAGACGCATGCGTTGAAATTCAAACTGAACAGAACGGATCGTTTTCATTTGGGACTGAAATTCCGGAGGAGGCTTCATTCCGCTAATGGTTGCACGCAGTTGATTAAAGTTTCGCAACAATTCTGGACTAAGGTACAAATCCTCTAATGTGGCCCCCATTGCTGACAGCGAGTTCTTCAAAGACTCGGCGGTATCCTTGGACAACCACATCTTTCTCGCGAACTTCTCTGTTTCTAGGTCAGCCTTTGCCAAATTACCAAGGAAAATAGCTATACCCGCGTTGGCAGCGGCCAAAGAACTCACAATTGCGGTACTGGCTAATGCAAAACTTTTGACCGTCGTTCCAGCGAAATTAGTGACACCAGTCTCAAGAGTTCGGATTGATCTTGTAGCCTCACCAAAAGAGTGCTTATCTACAGACATCCCCAATGAGACCAAGTACTCTTTAATTACGTCGATCATCCCATCATCCCCCTTTGCTGCAGTTCGGCCGTTTCACTAGCTCTTCTCCTGTTCTCAGCTCGAACCTCAAGGATTTCGTGGGCGTCCAATAGGTCATCAATGTCAAACACATCTTGTTTCACATCACGATGCGACCACAAATCTGCCACTACTGGAGCGAACAAAAATTCATCGACGTTCATTAGTCTTGCTGGGATGAAGTCAAGCCCGCCAGTAGTCCACCCAGTCCGCTGCCTTGAAAAAAACTTGTCAGATTGAACGCAATGGCATGAACCGTTAGTGCCATAACTGTCGCCGTATCATCTTCAATATCAGCCACTCCAAATGATCTGTTATCATTCAAAACGGGGGTATAACCGGCTGGAAGCGATTCGAAACAAACGCGAAGGGCCTGTTCTTGGATATAATCAAAATCTTTTTCGGAGATGTTTCCAAGCTGTCCTAAAATACCTGAGAAATCGATATTATCTACATTGATGTCGTCTACAGATTTTGCGTTTAAATTTGGCTTAATGGATGCAAACATTGGAGCAAGAATTGTTGTCATCTTAATCATCATGAACGAGCCTACACGAGCCGAAAACTTTCTAATACGGAATTTTCGACCGTTGATCTCAACGTCTTTATGGGATACGCGTGGTTGCATTCGATTGTCCTCCTCAATTAAAAAAGGAGCCTAGGGCTCCCTTGATTTTTGATGTTTAATTAAGCCACAGTTTGATCAATATCCGCTGCCATAAGCACCCATGACACCTGTTGTCCTTGCGCTTGATAGGGCTTGTCTGGTAGCTTCTGAAACGAAACTCCCGTGGCCCGAATCAAATCTTGCATCAAGGATGCGCGGATTGTGATGGTAGTACGCACCCATTCTGAAGTAGGGGCTTGTTCCAAGTAATTGTAAAGTTTCAGTAGCCATTTATTCAGGTCTGATGTTTGTTGTGCAGAAATTGTAATACTTCCGTTTCTACCTTTTATTTTGGACACCATAACAGTTCCATCCGCTGCGACATCATGAGCAGAACGGTCCGTTGCCATAGTCGTTGAAATACTTCCAAGACCAGCGCCCGTCGCAACAAACTGACCAACAGCAGGATGAGCAATGACAGCAGCTACATCAGCAAAGCTATATGTTGTGTATGACATTTCGCTTCCCCTCCTTCCTATCGATTCACAGTCACGTTGATTACAACGTGTTCAATTGCTCCTGCCAGTTTCACTGGAACATAAATAGGTGGTGCTATACGGGCGTCTCTTTCCTCTTGTGTTTGATCCTCAATTCTTTCGGATAATACCAGATATCCTTTAGACAATGTGTCTCCCCTTTGAAGGGTTAAAATTGGAGCACCTTTCCAAACACCTGGCGCAATCGCACCTCGAGTTACTGATTTCTCACACTGCTCAGCAATGGCACTCATCAAAAGAGAAAGTCCATCCTCTGTTTGAGGGATCTTTTTTGCCATCACAAGTGCGTTTACAGCTCCCATTTGAATTTCTGCCTTGAGCATATCAAGGTTCAAAACTTCATCGAATGATACGCCGCTGGCCACTTTCCCTTGGACAAGTAACTTGAACTTAGGACCATAATTGGTGTACACATTTCCATTAAGCTCAAGAATTTTCTTTGCTTCCGTTGTAGAAAGTGGCTCAGGCGCGACTCCAACCTCAGTTTTGTAAGCTAACGTGTACGCTGAATTTGCACCACCAGTATTCGCGCCCATCGCATAGCCCATTGCAGCAACGGCCGCGTGCAGAGTCGTGCTATACTGCCCGAAAGTCCGTTTGTAAGACTTATTTTTCAGGATTTCCATGATGTTTCCGGTAGTTCCGGCTTTTACTGCTTCGTCGTTGGTAGTGTAAAAGTACACAGAATCCGGTTCCATGGATTCAACCGTTGCAGCTACAGCCTCTACTTCTGCTGAAGTAGTATTCACGATATATGCGGCATACCAATCGTAGTTAGCAGCTCGACATGCTGTGATCGCCTCAACGACAGTTTCACCATTTGCTTCATCCCATCTTCCGACTACTAGTTTTGCTGGCGTTGGCTCCTGACTGAAATAAATGGTAGCTGCTGCACATTCTGGGTCAGTTTCTTTCCATCCATCTGTCTTCATATCAGAAAAGCTAGAATATACCCTAACCCTTTCCGAAACGGGGATGACGGCAGCCTTACCAATAATTAGTCCAATGTTATATGTTCCTGCACTCTGCGCCATGGGTGAAACAATGACATTCACTCTTACAATGTCATCAAGAGATTGAGCCAAGTAAAACACCTGCCCTTCTATCTATTTGGGATAATTTCAATATCTGCTGCTTCGATAAAGTTAACTGTGGATTTCCGAACTACTTTCTCATTAAATCTCGCAGTAAAAGATGTCCGTTCCCACCATTGACCACTAAACAACTCAGGTAATCTAATAGGCGATGGTACATTGGTGACCAGATGCAACGGCGAGAATAGCAATGGGCTCCTAAACAGGCCCGCACGCACCTTATCTGCTTCATCAAAGCTGTTTGGTCCATAAAATATCCAGGTCGCTTGTATAACCCGTGTATAGCTGGCAATGTGATCCGTAGACTTTTCACTCACTCTGTTGTAACTCAACTCCACTTGGTCCATTATCGGGTCATTTGCCAGCGAGACAAGAATAAACCCGACATTCTCTGTACGCTTCCATGCTGGAGCGCCTTCTGCCGGGTAGCCGATACGAATTCGTTTTTGGCTTTCTTTCTTTTGAGGGTCAAGTCCAAGAATTGTTATTGTGCAGGTCCAAAATATATCTTCTATCTCGGAAAGTGAAAGCGCTATGTCTGCCATCTAATCACCTTCCATCCTTTGACCCACCGCTTTGAAATAACCGTAATCCCCATAAGGGAATACCTGCTTTACCCTGTACCGCTCACCACGCCATTCGATTTGATCTGAAGTGCCTTCCTCTCGGGTTGTATGCAACTCCTGCGTTGAATAGAAACACATCAAGCCTGTTACGCGGTCACCCTCAGGAAGCTGCTCCAACGTTTTAGCATCTGCAACGGTCACGATTCCGGTCATAATAATGGGTACTTCTGACGACCCTGACCGTCCCTTGGACCATTCTCCTGACTTACGGAAAACTTGAAACTGCTGAGCAAAATCAGGATCAGTAATCACTTCACTGACATTGATCAATTCAATTCATCCTTTCGCTACTTCACTACATAAGTGATTGCTTTACGAAGTTCGCCCGTATCGATGAGAGGCTTGTCACTGCCTTTTCTCTCTTCTGTAATGGGGGAGTTAGGGGGCCAGCCGTTTGCAGGATTGGTAAACCAATCCCGCGCGAAGTTTTGTCCCATTAGTCCGGCTTTATGCAGCTCAGCTTCAGGGTCTCTTCCGTCAAGGGCAACCTCTGATACCTTGCGTAATTGCTTAGCAATCGCTTCCTTGTGATGTTCGATAGCCGGTTCAATGACCGGGCGTGGAGGAGATCGCCAAAGAGGCGACCCGTTTGCTTGTATCCACATTTGATATGCCTTACTATATGTCATTTCACCGCTCTCGACTTTCGGGTTCATTTCGTCCCGCATGACTTTTTGGCGAATACCATGGGTGTGAGCATACAGCAATTGTGCATTTGTGATTGGTTGACCGTCATCTTCAGGGCGTTCGCTTCCTTCGGGAATGCCTACATACACCTGTTTTTTGGCTAATGCATCAAGTATTTTACTGAGCTCTCCAGTCTTATCAATCCCGGTCGTTACTTTTGAAAATGCACTGAACATATGTCATCACCTCTCAATACACATACATTCCGCCTTTTCCAACTATCCGCCCAACTGTTGCAAGTTGCTGTCCGTAGATAGTGAGTTTCCAAGCTGCCCAACCATCCAAATCCTGACCAATCATCGAATAATCCGTGCTCACCGAAACATCGCCTGCTGATTTAGAAGTTGCTAGCCCTCGCGATTGCCCCGCCTTTAAAACGCCTGCTGCACCACTGTTAGGATCAGCTGTTCCTTGAAGGTATAACGTGGAGAAATGGGCCACAAACCAGCCCATAGCTACCTTCCAATAGGAATGCCAGCGCGCTTCCTTGATGCAAGTGTTTGCCAGATCGATATACATTTGCACAATCTCAAGTGGGACCACGTACTTCCCGTTTGTATCTGGTCCGAATTGCGGATATATGGAAACAAAGTCATCGAACGTAAACAAGGGATTGCTTCCAGTTCTAATGTTGGATGCAACCCCTATGATTCCGGCAGCACTCATTTCGCCGTCATTTGCGATCGACACATGGGTTCACCTTCTTTATTGTTGTTCGGATTGTGGTTGATCAGCTTCAGCTGCGGCCTTAGCTTCAGCTTCTTTTTGGGCTTGTTCTTCCGCCCTTCTCTCTGCTGCTGTCTTCGCTTTGGTTCCAGTTTCTGCTTCTTTTACAGCCTGCTTGGTTTCTGCTACCGTAACGTCTCCTGCTTGACTTGCAAGTTTGAACATAGAAGAATGTTTGACCCAATTCGGTACCTCAGCGAAGTCAGCAGCACGCACCACCACAGCAGGCTCTTGGCCCGCTGGATGGTCAAATTGAAAAGCCTTTCTCGAGTAGATACGCATACTGTTCTTCCTCCTTAAATTCCATCGCCGTAGCGAGCGCATTGAGTATACAAGAACTTCACTTGTCCAATCTGTGCAGCATAGGCGGTTAGATAAGCCATTTCTGTAACTTGTGCTTGTGTCATTACACGGCTTAGTGGCACAGTAAGGTCAAAATTCACGCGGTCTTCATCGTTAACATAAGCAACCATGCGATCTGTTCCACCTGTACCTGCTCCAGCGCACCAGCGAGACGGGGCAATCACAAGGTCAATACCTTGATTTTTTCCAATGTTGTTATCAAGGAGGAACTGCAAAATGGAGACGTTACCAGCCTCACTTACTTTTGTACCCACGATGTACGCATATTGCTGAGGAGGAATCAGAATGTGATTCGCCATACCTGTTAAATCGTACTCAGAGGCTGCCCATGTCGCTGTAATGATTGCATTTACATCAGAAAGAATCTCATCGGGAGTCTTCTGATTCCATTTGGTTTGTCCTGACGCGCCGGTTGCTACAGCTGCAGCCGTAATGTCCGGGCTGTTCACCAGACCATATACGCCAGCTCGAGGAACACCCGTGTACACGATATTATCAATGGATTTGTTGTAATTCAGGCGGATACCTTTGTCCAAGATATCATCAAGGCTTCGTCCGATGTTTTGCAACTTCTGTTGGTCAACGAAAGGAACCTTCAGGATGTTAGCAAAGTTAAAAACCTTATAAACGTCCTTGGTCGCGTTAGCCTGCATGACCGGAATATCATTGGTTTCTCCGCCGATGATGCCGTCATCATTTCCGCCCGTTGTTGCGTAATCAACGAATTGATTGGACGTGAAATCCACCCAGCCGCCGCCAGTTTTAGAGACGATATCACGCATCCATGTAACGCTACTGAGCGGTTCCAAAAGGCGAGGATCGCGCTTTTCCAACTCACCAACCAGAAATGCCATGCCTGTGCCAATAGCGGCGTCATTCGTAATCAGAGATGGTGCAAGACCATCAATTGTGTGTACCTTTCTTGCCATAGGTGCTTTAGGTGTATTCATTTATTTTCATCCCCCTTACGGATTGTTCCGAGACAGAATTGTGATCTCAGCGACCTTGTTCGGGTCAATTTTGCCTGTTTTCCATTTGACTCCTGTTAGCTTGACGGTATTTGTTCCATCTGCGGCTGCTTCGAATCCACCAACTACACCAGTTGGAATAGCGGCGTTGACTGCAATTCGAACGTACACATCTCCGCCAGCTGTTGGCGTTCCTGCGTTGCACACAACAGTCACAGATCCACGTTCGATAACGTCACACGGTTGACCTGGTTTATAGGAGCCTTGAGACGTGAAATAGTCAGTGGTTTGTTTTACCTCCCGTACTGCTACACCAGCAAATGCAACTGCCGTTCCAGTAGCGTCGAACTTGGAGTAGGTATTGTTGCTGTTAAGGACCACAGCTTCCCCAAATTTGATGTCTTCAGTATCCGTTTCATCGACCAAACGACTTGTAATGATAGCGTCTGCACTTCGAGAAACACTACCGGGATAACCTAGGTTGAGAGATTTACCAATTACTTTTCCTGGCATTAGTTATTCATCCTTTCTTACGGTTTTTTAGGAGCGATTTGTATAATGCGGATTGTGTTTCTTCGCAATTTCACGACCTAGTTGTGCGAGATCCACCGTAGGTTTATTGTCAGCGGCCGGTTTATTCGGCTTGATTTTGGCATAAGTATTTTTAATTGGTTTGCCTTTAATGCTTGCAATCGCCGCGTCGGCAGCCCGTTTTCTTTCTGCGGGATCAGGGATAGCTGCGATAATTGGCTTAATCGCCTTCAAAGCCTCAATCTTATAGGCGTTATCGCCAGTCAGCGCACTTTTAGGGCGGTCTTCTGGATCGGACACTGGTCCATCTTCGTCCATATGCTCAACAGGAATCGTGTGGCTCTCTTCTTCATCATCAGCAGCATCATCAGATCCATTTGCTTTTTCAAGAGCTGCAATGGCGTTGTCGATTGCATCCTCTGGTTTATCATCTTTATTCGCATTGTTTTGGACAAGGCCAGTGACGAGCTCGGTCAGCTTAGCGACTTGATCAGCAAGTGCAGTTACAGCGGGGTCCTGATTATCAGCTGCCGACTCACTTGTAGGTTCTCCTGGATCATTGTCCTCTGCTCCTCTTTCTTCTACGAGAGCATCCACTGCTTCCTTAATTTCTTCTGGTTCTGCATCTGTCGCGAATGCTTTCAAGCCAATCGCTGCTAGAAAGTCAGTTACACGCGATTGCTTCTTAGGTAATGCAAGTCTTTTCTTCATGCTTGTATCTCCTTTCGGAATCTGATTATTCTCAAGTGATTTTGAATCTTGTATTGCAACACGATCACCTGCTCTGCCACTATGCACAACAGCCACATGGTTTCCACAAATTTGTCTTTGATGGTATGTACCATCTTCCATGGCCTCGTACACGCAATCGTAGCCGCAAGAAACCTCTCTTTTACCGTCTTGAATCTCATTGATCAGGTTATGGTCATAAACGACCAAATCAGCCAGCAATAGGTCAGCATCTCCACCCGAGCCTCTTCGTACATTCTGGACCACACCTTTGGTGTACCGTAATGCGTTGATTGGTGTCACCGGTTCAGTCGGATGTTCGTCTGTTAGGACTTTGCCTTCGAAACTTGCGATCGCTGCTGGGCTAAATACTTCGTCTGGACTCCTGTACACCTTCACCAGCTCATCGCGTTGGTCTTCTGCACCTATTTCTTTCCCTAAATACTCATACCATCCAGTTCGTGCAATAGGCACGTTATGGCATATCAGGAAGCCTTCTGGCGTTTCCGTCATGTTCTTACTGAACCGCGAACCGTAATACGCTCTTCTTATTGTTCTCACCTCCTCTCGGGCAATAAAAAAAGAAGCTTGATTCAAGCTTCTATGTTGCATAAACGATGTATAAACTGTCGATCACTCCGGGAAATAATGTGGAGGCAAATCGCTAGAAACAGCGCCATATCAACGTTTGCATAAACCGTGCATAATATACAAAAAATCACCCGTTGTAAAAACGCTTTTATACCAACGCTTTTGCAGTTCATGGTGCGACCGATAATCTATATTATGGTAAACGAGAAATGCATAAGGCTGTATAAACCCGAAATCAACTCGCAATCTTTTCAAATTGTTTACGAGTCATGCGTTGGATACGACCTCCGTAGTACACCATTGCGGGCCAGTTGATCAGATTCATATCAATCACTGGCTCTGAGTAACACCTACAGTTAAAAATGCATCCAGCGTGATAGTGACCGAATGCATGCTTCTGCCCATCCAGTTTTTCAGGGTTAGGTGGATCGTTCCATTTCACAATCACATCATCCATAAGCTGATGAGAGTCACGTACGCGAGCATCCTCACTTGTTCTCCAGATGTACCAATCCGCTCCAATAAACTCACAACGAGCCTGTGTGAGAGCAGTGGACGTTTTACTAACTTCTGTCCTTGCAATTAACCCCGCCTTAGCCTTTGTGGCCTCAGGAAAGAACTGCTTAATCTGTTCGGCAATATCACTAGCCCGTGTTCCCTTCATGACCTCCCGGAGGACGTGTTCATTCACTTGTTTGGCTACGTCAAGCGGAAGCGACTTTATGATTGCGGCATTCCTCTCAGCTTGTAACCGGACGGCTGAGCCGATTGGACCCCGTAGTTCTTTTTGAAGAGCCTCGAAGATAAGACGCCCCCGGCTATTTGTTTTTGCAGCTTGTCTCCAAGTTCTCCCTGCATCACTAAAAAGATGAGTAACCATTTTCAAAGCCTCTGCTTCTGCATACTCCTGAAATTGCGGATTATAGGTATAGTCACGAATCCGGTTAAGAATTTCTGATACGTCTTCTAAACCTGTCAAAGACTCGCCTAAACTTTTCAAAGCCGCTTGTATCGCCTTGCGGTAAGCCTGCTCTATTCGCCGTTTCGGAGCCCAAAGGGATTTCCTCGCCATAGTCTACTTCACCACCAAATCCCAACTCACCCTGATGTGTGCTGTCATCTGCGTTTTCGATGTCCTCATCTGTAATATTGCTGAACATGCCAGTGGTGTCAGAGAGCTGCTTCAATTCCTTGAGGGATACCTTTTGACTAATCAAGCCAGCATTATACACTTCGAGAATCGACTTAGTTTTCTTGTCAGCAAGCTCTGCGATTTCCTTGTCATCTGGTGTACGGATTGGATTGAACGTGTAGTCAATATCGTCAGGTATCGCCCCGAATTCAGACATGTACATAATCGGTAGTAGCTTGTCGAGGACTGGCCCCAAAGTAGATTCCTGTTGCTGCTGGACAACCTCGTAATAGTTCAGCATATCTGATTCGCCGGTCGCATTCATGCCAGCAGGAGCCCTGCCAAACAACTTTGTGACCGGGATCTGGCACGCGCCCGCAATATCCAGCATGAAACTCTCATAGATGTCATTCAGTCCAGCGAATGCATACGAGTGGGTTTGAAACTCATCATTTTTTCCGATTAGATGAAGGCCCATATTCGACATGAGCCAGTTTTGTGCTTGCAGAGTGTTGTAAATATCGGATTGGAGTTTTTCATCTCCAATCGATAACATTTCCCCTAAATCCTCACTCTTCATAACTCGGAGGTTTGCCAGAAAGATAAGCTGAGCGATATTCCAACTAGTATTGTCGCGCTTTTTCAGCTCGTCAAAGATGACCTCAACCTCAGAAGCTCCCCAGTATACTTCTGCGAGCTTTTCCCAGTATGGCAACTCTCTACCGATAAACCGAACAATGCGGCTATGATGTACCACCATCGACTTGCCTTCATCCACAGTTACCTGATAGGACTCTGGCAGACCGAATTCAGGGTCATCGATATCTTTGACCAGTTCAGGACTAGGATAAACCCCTGACCATCGATCAAGAATCATCAGACCTTTGAAAGAGCCGGGCATGATCGTGTCAAAGTCTAATAGTTGGTGCAATATATCATCGTGCCCCTCGATCATAATTAGTCCGACCGCGCCACCGTACAACCTGCCCCACTTTAGACCTTGAAGAATTTTTGACTTGACCCTCCGAGTACGCCACAGCTTATTAATCTTTCTGATTTCGTCAGGCGGTAATTGTGTTGTTATCGTAATCCAATTGCGTGTCATGTCCTCTGGTATTGCATCAACGATCTTTCGGATAATCCAGTGGTTCCGGTACAGGCTGTTCATTAGCTGGTAATTCTGCGTGAGCCTAGTTAGCGGGTACTCTGTACCTTCCATGAGATTCGGTGTCCCATGTCCCAATCGTGCTAATACGTTTGAAAAAGCATCCGTTGTCAGCCCGCGCGGCATCTTCTGCTCAGGTTTGATTTGCTCCCGGGTAGCAGGAGGTTGCTGGGCATCCCTTACCTTCTTGCGTTGTTTATTGCGTCTACTCAATCCTTGTCCCTCCTTTCAAACAGTCTAAGCTGACAATCTTCTTGGCTTAATGATTGTCTTCACGAAGTACCTGCCCGCGTCCATGCAGTGGTCTTTTTGCTTAATCGGCTTTTCCTTACCATTCTTCGCTGCTTTCTCATCCCAGATGTAACTTGCTCGCTCTATCAGGAAGTTTGGGCAATTCCTCCGGTGAACACGCAATTTTCGCTTTGCAATCATCGTTGCTACGTTTCGGATGCCATCTTCCACGTCATTATCTGCATCCTTAACTCGATATCCCCTATTCCGTAGGGCGATCTTGAAGCTTGCTGCTGAAGGGTCCAAGACTGAATAAATGGGCATATGTTCAGTTCCGACAAACTGCTCAAAATCATCAGCATACTGACTATCGTCTTTTTGACCTTTTGCCCGTCCGTCATAATAATACTCATTCAATATCCAACACGTATCCCCATCGTCCCAAATGTCTAAGAAGACCATGGGATTGCTTGTCCCATAATCCATAGAGATATACCGTTGAGCTAGCATCTTGAATCCAGGCGGCAAGTCTTCATCATCGAATGTGTTCTCGTCATCGTCCCACATGTCGTA
This sequence comes from Brevibacillus sp. MER 51, assembly GCF_023714195.1. Classification (NCBI taxonomy): domain Bacteria; kingdom Bacillati; phylum Bacillota; class Bacilli; order Caryophanales; family Paenibacillaceae; genus Brevibacillus; species Brevibacillus sp. MER 51. The sequence continues at coordinate 170,207 of NZ_JAMAUS010000002.1, forward strand.
GATGATGCCTTCAGCCAGCACCCATAATCCGAGAATGTATCGCTTGAAGAAGATGCCTGTATACATGCGCTTATAGCGTTCTTTTGTCTTCGGTGACAGCGACAGGTTGTCATCCATCGTAAAGTGGATGTGTAGCGCGTTTTTATTCTTTAAATCGTTAAGCCACTCTTCTTTGAACCAGTGATATGGTCCAGCAGGGTTACAGTTAAACCAAAACTTCGCACCTTCGACTGAGCAACGAGCAGTGGCTTGGCTTACAAATGATTGCGGCATTAGCGCGACTTCATCGAAGAACATTCCAGCAAGAGTAATACCTTGGATCAAATCCTGCGATGCTTCATCTTTACCGCCGAACAGGTAGAAATAATTCGTTTTACCCTTGTACGTGATCGTTAGATAGTTGTCTGCTCGATGATCTTTGACTTTATATCCGCGCCCTTTGAGAATCCGCTTTAACGGTTGAAGCACATTCCTGCGAAGTGCCCCTATCGTCTTGCCAGCTAAACCAAGGTTCTCATCTTCGAAAGAGTCCATTGCCCACGCCACATACGAAAGGGACATAACTACTGTTTTCCCGGCACGTACAGAACCGTCACAAATAATGGCATCCCTATCCTTTACAGGAGAGTCGGGACGCCACCACGTTAGTACCTTTAGCTGTTTGTTAGATAATGGACTCCATTTGAAGGAGGATGATTTTGCTTTCTTCATCTATTTCAGCACCTCATTCCCTCCTCACAAAAATGAATACGATATACATTTCCGGTTAACATAATATTTATTATCTGACTCAAACATTTTGCAAGAACGTGATAACAGAGCGGTTTGTCTGTAGTGTGGATAACTCGCATTTATACATTGATTATGCAAATCGCTTTATATCGCGGTTTTTAGCGTTTCAGGCAAATTATTTCCCGAGCCGAAAATGTATAAATCATGCATAAGTTTTATCCCTCACTGTCCTCTTCATCATCGTCCCAAATGTCCTGTACTTTTCCATCCAAGGCTTCAAGGAATCCGTCGTCCTCTTGTTGGTCATCATCACCCCGTAAATGCGCAACCTCTAACTTGGTCTTCTCAAGTTTCAAGCGCTGCTCTTCGGTCATGAAGCCAACGTATTTTTCAAGCTTCTCCAAGGCTTTCATCTTGTCATGCAGCTTGATGGATACGCCGTCTTTACCTTGCTTGACCTCGCCAACAACTGTGCCGTCAATCTCATCACTGTTCTTGAAAGATACAAAGTTGCGCTTGTAGGTTAGAGGTTCTCCTGTGACCGGATCGGGGATAGGCTTACCTTCTTCATTAAACAGTTGTTCTTCTTTTTGTCCGAACTCAAGCAGGTCAGTAATGTCGGCGAACGCTATCTTCATATACTCTGCGATCACTCGTTGAACACCAACTCCAAGGTCATCGACCATCGCATCTTTCTGACGTTTGATTTCAGCTTGAATCTGAGGTTTTCTCAGGTTCTCCCATCCGATAGAATAGGCTGTTTTCTTGCTGTAACCGACAGCCATTGCAGCTCGGGTGGCGTTGAAATCTCGAAGGTACTCAAAAACAAAAAGCCTCTGCTTTTCAGTCAGAGACCCATCTTCGTTACCATCTTCCAGCGGAGGATCGATACGTTCCACTTTCTCTTTGGAGCGTTCCGTAACTTTCGGAGCGTTCCGTTCCGTTTGATTGGAACGTTCCGTTGGTTTTGGAGCAGAATCTACTTTCGGTGCTTGTAGTGTCGTTTCTTTTTTTATGAATACCTTGCGAGGCTCGTTATTCTCATAGGGACCAACAACACCCTTCTGCTCCATCAGATCAATAAGCCTTGCTGCGCGGGTGTATCCAATTCGTAATCGTCGCTGCAAGAGGCTGGCAGAGGCCATCTGTACATCTACTACAATACAGACAGCTTGATCATACAGTTCATCGGCTTCTATAATGTGTTCTTGTGCTGGATGATCAGACGATCCGCTGTTTTGGGATTCCCACTTGTCCTTGTTCTTCCATCCGCGGACAGTGCCCTCAGATATGCCAAGCTGGTCAGCTATATCCTTTAGCTTGATATCGCCATTGACTTGTTGCCATATCTCGAATGCTTTGTCTCGGTTTGGGTCTCTTGCTCTTGCCATTACATATTCACCACCGCCATTGTTTGGGTTTGTCTTGCAAAATAAAAAGAGCCATTCAATCGAACGGCTCAATATTTATTCTGTTGCTTATATGTTTCCAAGGCATTTCGGAGCATCTCCTGCATTGCAGGATACCTCTCTTTAGCATGGGCGTTTAGCTGTATTTCTGTCACAAGATTTAGATCAAATCCATGAGTGAAACTCTCTTATTTTAATATTTCAGGCAATCCCAATTGCCCCTCAGATAAGTAGTGTGTGATGTTAATGGCATCTAGTACATCAACCATCAATATGCCTCTTTCAAACTCCAATTTACTCCCCCCTTACTCTTCTTTACCGATTCTTTGTGTTTATTCCACAAGTCCTATGTAATTACCTTTCAATTAACCCCACTTTCTTCGGCGTGAGGCTGCCGCCACGATCCAATCCTTTCGCCACTGTGGTCGCGGTTGCCCGAGGTAGAACGGGTATGAGCTGCGTTTGGTGTTTATGATCATGGATGATCGCAACCAGGATTGGAGTAATCGAATAAGAAGCACACGAGACAAAGATTAAGAGTGCCGCAACGTTAGTCCCTGTTTCCTATGCGCCTATTTACCAGGATCGTCCACGCCTTCTTTCCTGTCGATTGCGGGGCTGAAGTTCATTACATGGAGCCATACGCCTGAGAAATCTTAATAACCATTTCATCAGTCCCACCTCCAATAAAAAAACCGCCCATTTCTGAGCGGCTTGTCTCCCGTCTATCCATCAACTAGTATGTGGCGCGTCATCTAGCCAGATTTATTACGCCAGATGGAATCGACCGTATGTGGGAGTCGACCAGGATATCCCCGATCCCTTGTTCAGTTCCGGGAGTTCAAACATTTCCCTTTACCTTGGCTTATATCCTAGTTTACACTAGAAATTTTATGCTGTATGTGGCATCGATGTGGCATCTTTTTCATCCTGCTGGAAATCCGTCGGATATGGTCGTGGCTGTATCCTAGTTTTTCTGCGATTTCATGGAGCTTCATATTTAGCTTGTCCCTCATAAATGCAACTTTGTATTCCAGTCCATCCATCTGCGATAACAGACTGTCTAGTTGTCTTAACGTCTCGCGTTTTGCCTTGAGTTGTTCTCTGAGTTGTTCAATCGTCTCATCAATCTTATTCATTCGTTCGATGATTCTCTCGAGTGGGAATGGTACGAAGTTTGATTGAACTCGATCTCTTGAATAGTCAACCGCGCCCATACCTTTTGGCGCGTTCGCATCCATACTCTTGAGCAGGAACCGCCTTTCTGTGACAAGATCTTTGATCCTGGTTTCGAGGACATCAATCTCCATGATCAATTCGTTATAGGTATGGTCAAAGTTTTCCATCAAGCTCAATCTATCGCCTCCTAGTTTTCTTCATACAAAGCACGTTCTAATTGCTGGCAACGTTGCAATATGATTTGCAGAGCTCGTTCCTGCCCGTATCTATCTTCATCGTCCAGCCCTTCCTTGGCCCTATCTTCAATCAATCCAATTGCTTCGATCAGTTTGCTTTCACGTCTCTCTAACCGAATAACCTTTGCCTTCAAATCCTCCAGATAGACAATCAAATCGGTCGCTTCTTCAAGCGCGTATTCACAATGTTGTTCCATTGACTTAAGATGACCGGATTTATCGATTGTGTGACCATATTTCCTGATCCACTTTTCTGTTTGGCGATCTAGTCGGTCAATAATCGGGTTACGATGAGCCATTACTTTTGCCATCATTTTGATCTCGTCTTCTTGTGTGATCATTGTCGTCGCCACCCTTTATTTTTTGTTACTGGTTATTAAATCTGTTTGAAGTCTCACACATAATTGAAATGCCTCCTGACGTGTAAATCCTTCAGACTCTAGTTTTTTCATATAATTCGCCATGGTGACAGCCATTTCACCAAGAGCTGTAACGAGTTGATCAAACTGTCCAAGGTTCATATCTTCTTCACTCCCGAAATAGTATGTTAAATCAGCGTCTTTTGATTATCTTCATCGGTTTGTCAATGAACAACGTCAGTGGACCAAGGCACACCATAACAACGTGACTGCCAAAACCTACGCCCCAGAGAAGAATGTTGCCCCAATTGAATGATTTGGTCATACAGCCTCCTCGTCAATCCCAAACTCCTTCAATATTTCATCAGCAATCAGACGACCCGGATACTGCCAGTAGGCGATCTTTTTCAACGCTACTATGAGTTTCTTCTCTCGTTCCAACAGATGACTGTTTTCGTCTTCCAACTCTTCGATGCGCTTCGCTGCGTATTTGTCTGTTGGGAAATCTGAAAGTCGCAAGAATTCTTTGATTTGAGCATTCATTTCGGGGTACGTTTTTACTTCCACTTCCCTCACCTCATCACAATTTCTCATTTAATCCGGAGCAACTTCTCTTCTTTCGTGCGCCACGATTTTTATGTCGACCAACGGATTACTTGTCCGAGCAAACTTTTTAATCATCTCTATTTCAGTTTTTATCTGCTCCTCTAACTTATCGAGTTTGACGTTCTTCGTATTGCTTTCAACAAATCGCACTTTTTTCATCATTCACTCTCCTTATCACAATTTCTCTTGCTCTATTCGAAAAAAGTATGTCAAGCAAATCCCGTACCTTTTTTGTACAAAACCCAAAGTCCGTCTCCTTGTCGCTGATAGTGCCTCTCGCTCAACGGTGCTTCTAAATGAATGCGCCAATCATTATCTGGGTCATTCTTCGCAATGTCTTCTGCGTCTTGCGTAGTCCAAAAGGGTTCTTCGTCGCTTAGATCCAGTTCGTCATAGACTACTTCACCATTTTTCGTCACCTGTGCAACACCGAATCCAACAGCAATCAAGCTTTCCATAGGTAAATGTCGGTATTGATAACCGCAGCACGCACACCCACCTGAACCGCCTTCAATTCCTTGTAACTTCTCAAAAGACATTCCTGCACCTCCATTTATCGTGGCTTTAGTCGTTCAGACCGCGAGCTGTCGGAAGCACCATGACAACTTCGTGAAACAAGCCACTCTCCTCATAAGCGTACCGAGCATCGTCGTATGCTTCTTCTGGCGTGTCATATGTCTCCACCAGTAAACCTTCCAGTCTAACACCGTATCTCATATCCATTCATCTATTCCCCTTTCCACAATTTCTCTTATGTTAAACTGCCTCTTTAGCCTTGATGTAGACTCGAGCGTATTCACCAGGTAGGTCCTCTGCTCTGAACATAGAATCGGCGAGAACTGTCCTAGAGAGTTTGCTTCGATATACGCATGCATTCACTTCATACCCATCTGCAAAGGTTTCATGATCAAGCCAAATACCTTGTAACCTTGCTGCCTCAATGAGTTGTAGCATTCCGTCACCAGTAGTAGAAAACTTCGGCACATTCACTACTTTCCCAAGGGAATGACCTTCTTCGGAAATCATATGAGCGTATTCTCCTACCTCATCACGTCCATACTTTACACCTTGAAATCCTAGTGCCTCTGCCACTTTCGCATCCAACTCACGTCCTGCTTGCATCCCGTTCCCTCCCACTGTCAATTCGATGCCAGCGATTTACGCCTCGCTCGATGTTCTCGATCATCATGCTGATGGCTACATAAATCCTGATCGCCATGTATTCCTCGAATTGCAAATCAAATCGCTTTGTGTAGATCGGGCCGAGACGCTTTTGCTCAGCCCTTAATTGTTCCATGGTCATGTCCGCAAGATCGTCATAAACGGGAATTTCTTGACCGTCAATTTGCATCCCGTTCCCCTCCATCCGGAAACTGGTTCCATTCTTGCCCGTCCAACAGGCGACCAGCTCGTTTTTTTCCAACCCGATTCATGTAATCCCAATCATCATCAGTTGGGATGCTCGTATGAACGAACCCTGCGCCCTCGTCAGTAACCCAGAACTCCGGGTCCTCATCATCGTCTTCATGAGGTAAGAACTCTCCCCACTGTTTGAAGAAAAAGGCCACTCCAAACTCTTTGCACTGATCGCGCAGGCTTTCCACCCAGTATTGGCGCATTGGTCTAGCATTGGAGCCGGATTCTCCTCCAGCAATGATCCAATGGATATATGGTTTTCCCGTATCACGCTCGAGCCAATTAAGATGTACAGATAAATCAATCGGGCCCAGCAACGGCTCGCAGGAAAGGAATCGAACCGATGCTTTTGTCTTTACAAGATGGTGGACACGTTCCCTGTTGGCATCCTCATTCTCCACAGATACTCCGATCCAGATATGAGGTGGCAGCTTGTCCAGTTTTTCATGTTCCAGGTAAGCTGTTACGATCTCCCGCATCCGATCCGCACGTTTGGTCAAGACCTGGTACACATGCCAGTCAGCTTTCATCATGATGTCGAATACCTGTTTGATGAACCATCCGGGAACATCCTTATGAAATAAGTCACTCATGCTGTTCACGAATATCTTTCGCGGCTTCTTCCACTTAACTGGCTGTTCGAGTCGTTCAGAGAATAGTTGCAACTCCTTGAAAGGTTTTGCGTACTGCTGTGGAAGCCTCTTCCCTTCTTGAAAAGCCTTATGTCGCATGTCATGGAGTGCAAAAGCGTAGCAATTGCGACAACCCTCTGACACCTTGCTGCAACCGGTGACTGGATTCCATACCGTGTCCGTCCACTCAATAGCAGTCGTCATGCCGTTGCCTCCCTTACGAACCTCCGGTTTTCATCTTTAACATAGGAGTCTCCTGTAGCCGCATCTATTACACGCCACTTTTCGAACATATCTGCATACCAGGTAGCTGCGTAAAAGGCATGTTGCAGATTGGGGAACTGTTCCGCATCCTCTTGCTTATCAACATCGTCGTAGCAATACTGCTCAGGGTTGTAATTTCCGTTGTGCTTAATGTACTTCCCTGTTTCAATGTTCTGGATCACGCAAGCCATTGATACCTTCCTCCCCTTCACACAATAATTCTTACGACTCGAGTCCAATCACAACTTGAGGTGTATCCCAAAACTGCTTTTCTTTATATATTTCCATCAAGGTTTTTGTTTCTGGAAATCCAACGCACGACACTTCAATTTCGTGGTCAGGTGACATAGTTTCAATATCATCAATGTCATCAACACACCCTGTACCTTCTTGTACTTCTAAGAGGTAGTAGCCCACTGCTTCGTATTTATTGTTTGCGATGATAACTTTTGTGTCACAACCGCCACCATAAGAAATTTTGAAAAACTCCACCATCTTCACCCCTTATCAAACGTAATGATGTGTAAAGCTATCAATCAAACTGCATTTTTACTTTTCCGCCACAATGTCTGCATATGGTATCATAGACTTTCCAATTTTCATTGCTCTTCTCTTTGTTTGGTTCAGCTTCTTTGTTGCATTGCTCACAAACATGTTTGATATTTAATTTCATATTTAACCCCCTCCTATTTAACAAATCGATTGTTTTGTATCTATGCCGAGATAAAGTTCCCGTGTCTGTCGATTGCTTTGTATGAATGACCTTTGGTTCTGGATTCGAATATTACTACCGCATTCGGGAACGGTGCGTTAATCCTGCTCCCACCAAATTTTAGTCGGTGCCGAATGAACCATATCTCACCTTGCATGCAGTACCGATGCCACCATTCTGAACACGTTCTTGCTGGGACCAGACAAACGACCGTGGCTCCCTGCTGCGCGGACTCATACGCTTTTTGAACCCATTTGCCGATCTCTCTGCCATACGGTGGATTCATCCAGCAGGTGCCTGTCCATTTTTGTTGCAATCCGTCCTGATCTGGTGTATAAAATTGCTGGCACTTTGCATTATCCGGCAGAGCGCAAACGTCTGTGGTGAAGCGAAACATTTCATTCAGCTTATCGAACAGATCCTGCGGCGTTTCCCAAACATTCGTAACCGTCTCGGGATTGAAAAAGACTCCCTGATTGAAATTCGTTTTACTCATTAGGATCTCACCTCCCTTTTTACAAATCGTGTGTTCTGTGCCCTACCGAACCTCGAAGGACTTGTTTGTCGTAATAATTTCGTCCAGTTCGTCATCGGTGTAGTTCGCGTTCAAACTTTTGATGATTTCTGCTGCTTGTTCGTCGTCAAGTTCGAAATCTGCGACGAGCAGGAAGTACCCTTCCTTGTCTCCACCGTTGAAGAACACATGATCTTTTACGTCGATCATCTGCTTGGCTTTTTCAATGCACTCGGTTGCGTACCGGAAGTCCTCATTTTCTGTGCTGAACAGGATCGCTTTTTTAACTGGCTTAACCAGATGCAACAGGAACTCTGCGACCGTCTTACCAGATTCATCGATCATCTCCCAAACATCCTCCGGTAACGTCAGAGATACCTTCCTCGTGATTCCTTTTGCTTTACGTCCTGCGCCTTCTCTTTTACCGCCTCTTGCCATGTAATCCGCCACCTTTGATTTAAGTTACCCAAATCATACAACCGCAAATTCTCGAAATCAATTGATTTAGGTAACTTTTTTCATCTCAGGAGGCACTTACGCTTTTTAGGCGTTTGTAAGTTGAGGACTTAATTACCGTTGTGATAATACGCCTCTTGCCTTGTCCGCAATCATCATGGCAAAATTGGCAACGTCGGCGGACTCCCGAATCATATCCTCAAGCGATTTGCTTTGGTCATCGTATGTTACGCGTAGCTCTTGTACTTCCTCAATGAGGCGGCGATAGAGAAATGGAAACTGACACTTTTCCCAGCCACCTTTGTGGTCATTCTCCTGCAACTTTGCCTCCATCTGACCAGCAAACCATCTGACCTGCTCCCGCGGATGAATGCCACCCTCCAATTCTTTTAGAAGTCGCTCGGCATCCGTTGCAGTTCCTTCGCCGTTCAAAACCCGGTAACGCAGCTCGTCATCGATCGGCCCCCAAACAACGAACTTACCTTTTTCCCAGTAATCCGCGTAACCCTCTGCGCATCCGAGAGCTAGTACATCGAACGAGTCATCATCACCGTACTGGTTGATAACTTCATCGGTAACCCCAACCGCATTAAGCTTCATTCGAACATCTTCGTTATTTTCAACAAGAATATATGGGCTATCTCCGCCGTTTGTTTCAACCACTTCCAGGCTGTTCAGAACGTCCAAAATTGCTTGTCTATTCATCGTTCTTTCCTCCCTTTCCTGAATTGAGCTTGTGTTAAGCTTGAATATTGATCTCTAGGCTAAGCAATGCGATTGCTTCCCTGTCTGTTAATCCATGTCTGTCTCGGATTTCCCTGCCCAAAGCCTTGAAATCACCCATTGTTTTTGCTTCTTTCCTCTGTTTCTGATACTCCAAAACTTGCCCGATAGTAATGCTTTTTAGATTCTCTGATATTTCACGTTTCATCGAGGCTGCCTCCCGGTTATTACATCGTGTTTGCCCTTTGCATCTTGTAAACACATTCTTCATCATCGCAAGTAGTGATCCCGCTGTATCCAGAGTCCACTTCAACTTTCTCTCCGCACACTTCGCAATATTCGTGCGTTTTTCCCCATTCATCGACCAATTCTTTTATCTCATCAATCAGCAATTCCTTGTCCTCTGGAAAGAGCAGAATCATATCCAGCTTGATGTCAATTATTGCTTTCAGTTCCGCATCCAGTTCCAAGTTCATTACCTCCTGGTCTAGTGGCCTACAAGCTGAATCGGTCTACAGCCTCATCCATAATGTCTTGGTTAATGCCTATATACCTCAACGTAATCTGGGGATGACTATGATTCAGAATCATTTGAAGCGTTGCAATGTCATGTGTCCGGCTATAGAAATGATATCCAAACGTCTTGCGAAGTGAATGTGTTCCAATTTCATTCAGACCGATCTTCCGAGCAGTTCCATTCAAAATCTGGTACGCTCTTACCCGAGTAATTGGCTTTGCCCTCTTCTCTGAAGCAAACAAGTAATCATCGTCACTCATTCCAGTTATATAGCTTTGAATCGCTTCCTTAAGCGCCTGATTGATTTTGAAACGTTTTGGTTCCCCGGTCTTCTTTTCGGTAATAACGATGTGTGTCTTGTTCTTCACGTCAGCCACTTTCAGAGGCAGAATGTCGGAGATACGTAGACCAGTGTTGATACCAAAATTCAGTAGAAAACCGTTGCGTGCTGATTGCTTTTTCAAAAGTGCTTTCAGTTCTTCGAGTTTTTCCTTATCGCGAATTGGCTCTACAAAGTTCATGTGAATCCTCCTTTTCTTGCTGCATCTGATTGTGCTACGCTTCCAATAGGAGCGTGATAACGTGGAAAAGTCGTTTTACTATTCAGTGCCTTGGTCTGATGTAAGTTATTTGAAAAAAACTCTAGAAGCTATCGAGATACCTTTTGTGATTGAGCAGCCATCTGATAAGTTGACTCTTGATGAAGGAGCCGTTGCTTTTGTGTTCCCTGACATGCATGTCCGAGTTTATCGTCATGTACACGAGCTATTTGGCAGCCACGGAAAGGCTTATCCTAAATCTTCTGTTTGATCGTATAATCTACCCAGTTATCAAAACTCTTGAGTCGTTCCATCTCAGAAACAACCTGTTTCAACTTCGCAATCCTCGCGGGTCCAAATCCGAATTCTTGGCGCAACGCCTCATATACGATGCCTTTAGCTTGTTCTGCGGTTGCTGAAGCTGCCTTTTGCAAGTTGCCAACATCCACTGGGCGCATCGTCTTGTTGTTGTTGATCGGAGGTTTCTTATGCCTTTTCATTGGCTCCGTCCCTCATTTCTTCACGAATGACTCTCTTCTGCCATTCCATCCACTGTTCATGCGTCATGACCTCACCCCCGAACTGCCAAATCCACCTGTTCCCCGTTCCGTTTCGTCAAGATCGTCCACTACTTCAAACTGAGCTTTCGGGACGACTGCGATTACCCCTTGAGCCACTCGATCTCCCTTTTTGATCAGATAGGCCCCTTCATCCCGTTTTATTGGCTCCAAATTCATTCTCTCGAATACCGTTTTTCCGTTGATATGCAATATGGTTGGTTCTTCTCCGGGATAACGTTGACTTATATTGTCCATCAATACTTTCACCTCACCACGATATCCGGCATCCACAGTTCCAGGAGAATTTGAGACCCTCAGCTTTGTCTTGTCACTTACTCCTGAACGCGGTCTAATTTGCAATTCGTAACCTTCTGGCAGCGCAAAGGCCAAACCAGTCGGAACCCTCTTGCTTTCTCCGGGTAAGATAAGGACATCCTCAACAGCCACTAAGTCGAACCCAGCATCCATAGCCCTTGCGTATTGCGGAACCACCGCGTCTTGGTGCAGTTTCTTGATCTTCACATTCACCTGCTTTACTTCACTCATCCCGTTTGCCCCCTCATTTCGGTTACGTATAGTTCAATCCGCGGTTCAAATCCGTATACCTTAGTTGCCTCTACAGCAATGATTTGTTTGTCATCCTGCCAGACAACGCCATTTAATGCGTCCGTGCAACCTTTGATGAGATTGTCCAGGTCAGGTTTAGTCATGTGTGCCTTATTAAGCGCGTCCCATCGTTTCTTTTTGCTCCAACTCTCCGGTATTGGCATCACGAAGACCATTTTCAAAGCCAGTGGTGATGGGGTAGGTTGTCCAACTGTTGATTGGCTTGCTGCCGAACCAGCGATCTCTTGTTTGTAGGCGTAGTATTTTTTCGCGCGTGGGTCTACCCACTTCTGTCGTTGTGTGGTTCTCACAGCTCCCATTGGAGACACGTTGAAGATAAATTTTGATGCTTGTCCATTCATTTCTGAGGTTTCCCTCCTCTGACTACATTCAAATCATTATATGAATTTTGAAATGAAGGTCTAGGATGCTCTGTAATCAACCGTTTACTCATGCCCAGGTATTCAGTCGATTCTAATTCTTCCGTTGAAATTTACCCTGTTTCCGTCCGTCTGAGGCGTGTTAGCAGTATCGGAAGTATGTCTTCGCTGGACGCTTTGCGTAAGACTCCAGTTTGGTTGTTTTTCTGTCCTCTTTACGTTTTAAGTCCCGGCGCAATGATTGCTTGTTTGATTTCATTCAGGCTTACACCCCCGTGTTTGAGTCCTGATAAATCATGAGTTGGTGCTACGAGCATTTCGTCATCGCCTTTCAACACAATGAACTCTTCTGGCAAAACTGTGCTACGGGCGAAATCAACAACTGTGTATGTTTTCCCATGGTAGTCAATTTGCATTTCATTCCTCCCCTATCAGTCGATAATTCAATTCGAATGGATTGCCAGTTACTTCTACCGTGTAGTCCTTGCACATCTGCACCAATCTGGAACCAATCCCCTCGTCAGCCTTTACGATTTTCTCGAATGACCACTCGGACGATAGCATGATGGGCTTTTTTTCTAAGTAACGATAGTTCACGATCCCGAATAGCTGCTCTAACTGAAATGCTGTCGGGCCGCCGCGACCATGCTCGTCCATCGGTCTACCCTTGAACAAATCGTCTATGAATAGCAGCTCACATTCTTTGAGCATATTCACGCGCTTGTTCAGCAGGTCGAAATCGTCTTTTATTTCGTTCCAACCTTCCACCCAAGGGAAGTACGTTACGGGCACATTCTGATGCATCAGGTTGTTGCAAGCAGCCATGAGCAAATGAGTTTTCCCTACACCAGGATTCCCAAGGAACGCAATTGAATTTCTTCGTTCTTTACGTATCTTTTCAAAGTTCAGCGTGTATTCCTTAGCCACTTGCAATAACTCTTTTACAATGGCCGGGCGTCCGTCCAAGACAAAGTTTTTAAACCCTTTTTCTCTGAAATCCTCACTTATCTTGCTCGCAGTTAAAGTGCGTTTTTGCAGATAACAATTGCACCATTCCCAACTTTCACACTTTATCTCTCTAGTTTCGCTAATCCATTCACCGTCTACTAATTTGGAGAACACCTTGTCCTCATACCACGTCCGCAATATTCCTTGAGCTCCGTTGCACTTAGAGCAAGTTGTCTGGTTGGTTTGGATCGATGTCTCGTTTTTTGGTCGGGACTGTGAAGCCATCAAACGGGCTTGCTCCGCCCTTGCCACGATATCCTCCAGCATTTTGTCTAGCCCCTGCATATTGCTGTCCTCCTCTCGTGCGCTCATACTCAATTTGGAGCGCCTTCACATCAGCCAGCGTCTTTGCACCTTTGTTGAACCATGATTGCAAGCAGCTATTTGCGTAGCCCCAATTGCCTTTGTTGTTGATTACAGCTTCGTTCATTGCTGCGATGATTACATCTGGTGGAAAGTCTTCATGCCAGCCATCAATTGCTTGGCGTATAGTTGGTGAGAGACGACCTATGTTTTGTTCATAGAAAGAAAACGGATCATTATCATGCAGAACTATTTTTTCGTCTGTTGCGGCAGGGCTCTTTTCACTTCCCTTCTCTTCAACTTCTCTTCCCTTCCCTTCAGTTCTGTTCTCTTCAGTTCTCTTCTCTTCAGAAGGAATTTCTGGGAAATTCCCGGAATTTCCGGGAGGCTCCGGGAATTTAGACTTTGTTCTCTTGTGCAATCCGGTCTGATGGCGATCAAATTTATCTATCTGAATGAACTGATCTCCGCCTATTTCATACCACTGGATCAAGCCTTCTCGATGCAGGCTGCTCAAGGCTTCTTCAACATCTTTTATGGTCTTGTCCAGCATTGGGACAACCAATGCTTTTATCTTCATTGGTGAACCGAATAACCTTCCGAAGTCGTCTGCATGTGGTACCATCCATGTGAATAGGAGCATATGAAAAGTGTCGGACAACCCATTCACACGTTCTGATACACTGATGCTTTTACTGATCATCCGTCTTTCAGCCACAAAAGCCCTCCTTTCTGTTCCGACCTGTTCCCGACCGTTCCTAACACTTCCCAACCATTCCGGGAAATTCCCGGAATTTCCGAGAATTACGATTAAACTTCATCTTGTCTGCGATATATCGACTGCAAACCACTTAATTCAGCTTGGAGGGCCTTCGATGACTCTGATGCTGACTTGAACAACGATTCTGCCAAATCTCGTTTAAACTTCAGCTCTGCCAAGGTACCTCGCGCTACATCTGCGATAAGTGTCACCGGTAAACCTTCTGCTCGGAGCTTCAATATTTCTTGGCGTAAAGCAATGCGATAATCACGTTCTGCGCTGGCATATTCTTTTGCTTGAACATGTAGCTCTCGAGGAACACCGTCTAGTCTAGTAGCTACATTTCGAATCGCTGCTGCGATATCAAACAGATCCATGGCTCCTCCTTATGGACCGTATTGTTTTGGGTACAGACCTTTCAAATACTCCCCGATCCGATCTCGTACCACCTTGCTGCTATGCGCCAACTCGTGACAGCTGAGGCATAGCATAACTAGGTTGTCTTCTGTCCCTTTCCCGAGCTGCGATCTATAAACGTGACGGTGGCATTGCAGACCGTCTCCGCGAGTACATAAGATGCATTGTCCGTTGTCGCGCTCAAAAACCTTGGCGTAGGTTTGTGGCTTAATACGGCCCTGTTCCTTACGTTTAGGAGTACGCCGTTTGTGAACAGGTTTAGGCGCTGGATTAAATGGCATCATGTTTACCACCGACTAAAACGGCAAGTCGTCATCTGAAATGTTGATAGGCTTTCCAGCATTTGCGAACGGATCACCAAATGGGTCAAAATCGTTGTTAGCTGGCTTTTGTCCGTCTGTTTGTTGTCCTCCGCCCAGGAACTGTACATTCTCAGCAACAACCTCAGTCACGTACACCTTTTTTCCTTCTTTGTTGTCATAGCTGCGCGTCTGCATTCGTCCTTCAATGGCAGCTTGTCTACCTTTTCGCAAATAACTCGCGCACAAATCAGCAAGCTTTTGCCAAGCTACAATGTTGATGAAATCCGTTTCTTTCTCGCCTTGCTGATTCACACGCGGTCTGTTGACTGCAACGGTAAACGTAGCTACTGCAACGCCGTTTGGTGTATATCTAAGCTCAGGGTCTTTTGTTAGGTTGCCAATGAGAATGACTTTGTTCATCTAATTCTCTCCTTTATTCATTTCAGCCAATTTTTCGGTCAGATACTTTTCAATCTTCGCTTCATTCCAACCGTTGTTGATGCAGCCAAGGTAAAAATCATCAAATCCATCTAATGTACCTTTAAACGATTGATATTTTGCTTTAATTGTGGCGGACTTTTTCGACGTGACATTTGGTTCTGCTTTTTCACCACTTTTGGGCGGCTCAGTATTTCGTTGATCTACACCTTCATCTGCTTCCGGATCGTCACCAGTTGGAATCATGAACGCTTTCATGAGAGCGTACTTCTGTGCACCTGTAATGGCCTTGTATGGTCCTTTGTCACCCGCATCCTGACCTTCTCCAATCGTATTGAAGGTGATCGTTTCGCCACTATCCCCATCGAGGAATGTAAACTGCATATCAACCGTGCAAATGTATTCACGATTCCCTTTTTGATTGGTATGTTCTCGCGTAGAGTGACCAACGACACTCGGTATCATCATGACATTTCGTTCAGCTAGTTCTTCTCTGATCTTTTCAGATACATCCGATTCAGTGGCGTAAGTGTAATTGTGAAACTTGTTTTTGCCGCGTTTCTGAATATACTTGACTTGTTTCATGACTTGCGCCAGTTTCTTGACTAGCGTTTTTTCGCTCATATACAAGCCTCCTATCAATAAACCAGTTTTTTCTTCCATGCTTCTGGGTACTCATCTTGAGAAGGTTCTGCTGGTCTTCGTGGGACATTCAAATCTCTGTTCGGCCACAATGGATATACTTCTGGATTTTCACCACGGTCTGCTGCTTCTTTGTCCAGCATCTTCTTTATTTGCTCCATGCATCTTTCGTGTCCATCAAATCTATGCATACCATGCATTAGAGTTACAGATTGACGGGCATATTCACCGCATAAATCGCATGTATTCATAGTAAGTACTCCTAATATCGAGTTACATCGTGCCCCTACCTCTACACAATCGTTACAGCTCCACAGACTGCGCCACGCTCGATGTCAGACAACTTCCATTAGAGCCGAACTGTTTGACTGTTCCTCCAGTTCGTTAATTTCTGCCAATCTATATTCAATTTCGTCGTTCAAATCATGCATGCGTTTTTCTGCTGCTATGGCTTGATTTTTATGCAGCAGATATTCGTCGGAATGCTGATTCCATTCGGATTTCGCTTCATCTCTAAGCACAGAAAGATTGTCTATCTCCTTTTGGAGTTCTCTAATACGGATGTTGGACGGCTTCATGATTGACCTCCGTTCGACATTCGGTTAAAATAAGGCTCGGGTATATTGAGATTTGGCAGTCTGTTACGAGCAGACTGCTTTTTTCTTTTATTTGCTTGCTCAATTCACGTGTGATCTTTACACAGCTTTCATGCAAGCGCATATCGCCTACTGTCTTTGCGGTCATCATAAGTTGCTGGTAATAAGCTAGGGCCCTACGGCTATCCTGGTCGATCAGCTTGTCCATCACGCCATCAACTTCTTTCTCATAGCTTTTATGCGTTGATGTACCCGTTGTGGAGTAATCCCCATTTTTCTTCCTATTTGAAGATGAGTTAACCCAGAAAGAAGATAGTTTGTAATGATCGGTTCAATTCGCAGCGCCTCTCTTATCCTCTCCTGATTCACCACCTCCTCCTCTAATGAGTGTTGAGAAGGAATTACCTCTATAAGTAACGCTCCTGTTTCCTTAACTTTTTGATCGATCCGAACTGTCCGAACCTTGCTTCGATTATTTCGTTTGTAATAATCAAGAGCGCGATTTAATTCGGATCTTATTAAGACAACCGCATAAGTTGAGAACTTATAATTTAGCGATGGATCAAACTTCTTGACTGCTTTCATTAAACTCATGCACCCAATTTGAAACAGATCATCTTCATCCATATCGTATGGCGGCGTATAGTTGAAATGATTGATTGTATGTCTGACCAAATTGAGATGATCAGATATCTCGATGTTCATTTTAAAAACCCCACTTTCTTTAAAATGTTTGATTGCATGTTGCTTTTAACTGACAAATGTAAGCTGCTGATTTGCTTCCTCTACCTCGCGTAAAAGCTTTCCTTGTGGCGACCACTGTTTGAGATACTCCTTTGCCCTATCGCAATCTTTTAGCGCTGTATCCCTGTAGGACCCAACATTGAAGTAATCCTTGTAGTCACTCCAGATGGAACTGAATAGCTTGTCCCGAAGAGGCTTGTTTTGATATGCAGGCGTTTCTTTGCCGCCGACGATTGTGAGGATTTGATTTTTTGCTACCTTCTGCAAGGACAACTGTTGTCCGTAGTCGATGGTCATGTTATCCTCGAGCTTTTCAACGCGGGTTTCGATTTCTTGAGTCTTTTTGTCAATGGTGAAGATTGCTTGCAACTCTCTGCTGAGTCCGAGGTATGGGTTAACCACTTGTCGTTCCATTTCTTCGAACTTTGTGACATAGGCTGCTGTAAAGAGTACGCCTTTTTCGCCAGTCATTTTATTTGCAACCATGTCGCAACCTTTGCGGGTGAGAAAATAGCATTTTAGGGTTCTGTTTGTACTGTCTTGGTAGGTGCTTTCGATGAAGAAATCACTCACCCCAAAATTGGGGGCAGCAGTTTTTGTTAAAACTACTACATAACCATCGATATCTCTTAGTAAATGGTCATGTCGCTTTCCGATCATTTCGGCCACTTCTCGGCTATCCACCAACAACCGTCCATTTTCTTGAATGATTTGCAATTGACTCATGCTTTCATCTCCTTTTATTAGGAATTTTATGCCGTTATTCAACCGATTCCACCCGCAAAACTACACCTGGCGGTGCGTTTACTGTTTTGGCATGCTCGTTCGCCTGAAGTTGGGTATCGAACAACACGACATCATTTGTCCCTGGTACACGGACGTAACCGAAGTAAGACTGACAAAAATAAGCGGTTATCTTGTACATTCAGCATTCTCCTTTCAAAGCTTGTCCACCAAGGCGACTCCTAAGAGCCGCTGCTCAAACAAGAAACAGAATTGTCAACTAATTTCTTTGATCCTCCTTCTAGCTTCTTCTTTAAGTATTTGGATGCCCTCTGCCCTAATCTCATCCAAGATTTTTTCTCTTTCCTCAGGGGTTTTAACCATGCACGAGTCATCAATAAAGACGGTGGTTTCACCAAAGTGATATACAGCAGCAAACTTTCCGTTGTGCTTTTCCATCACTGCATCACCTCGATTTAACATATGCAGCACTGATTGTCCCCCTTTCCGATATTTTAATTATCAACAAAGGCATGACAAATAAACTTTTTTGCAAAAAGTTGTAAAAGTACTTATTGACGATAATCAACATATCACCTATAATTCGTTATAGATAATTAAATTATCGCTTTTGAATTATTTGGGGTGGAATGAATCTTAGCGAAGTAATCCGAAAACAACTCTTCAACGGTCGAATCAAGGATGGATGCAAGTAGGAACATAGTGTCTCTGCCAGGAGTAAATGTTCCGTTTTCGATCATTCGAATATAAACTGTAGACTTGTCAGCCAAACTTGCCAGTTTTGCTTGTGTTAAGCCTTTCATCTTACGCTTGTCTCTAAAGGCTGACCTTACCTGTGCCATTTATTTCCCTCCCTTCTTAGTTCAGATTATATTTGATAATTAGATTATCGTCAATACGTTTTTGATATTTTAATTATCACATTTGATAGGTGGTTTTTGTAATGCTTTTAGGTAAAGTTATTGCTGAGTTGAGGAACAAGAAGGGGTTAACCCAAGATCAGATGGCTGATATTTTGGGAATTAAGAGAGCGCGGTACAACTCTTGGGAAAACAATTTCGCGCGACCAGACATTGAAATGGTTAGCAAGCTAGCTGATTATCATAAAGTCTCTGTTGATTACCTTTTAGGAAGACAAGACTACTATCAAAATGTTGATAATGATCAAAATGGTATTTACCCCGAAGAACTTAGCATGGGTGTTCCGCTTGTTGGGACAATATGTGCAGGTGATGGTTTGCTCGCTCAACAAAACATTGAACAGTTTGTTCAGTACCCTTTGCAAAAGAATAAGCGTCCAGATTTCGCGTTGCGGGTACAAGGACAATCAATGCAAAATGCTGGCATAGATGATGGTGACATAGTATTTATGCGGAAAGCGAAATGGGCTGAATACAATGGGCAAATTGTTGCAGCAATTATAAATGGTGAAGATGGTACTTTAAAGCGGATAAAATGGTCTGTAGAGCAACCCTTTATTTCATTGATTCCGGAAAATGACGATTATGCAACTGTAAAGGCGTTGCCAAATGATGTCGTTATTTGTGGGGTTTACGCAGGACACTTTAAACCTGAAAAAGAACAGTAGGTGATCTGATGGTTGGGCATTTAGAAGGTGGAGAGTACTGGATATATCTTCGCAAATCGCGTGCTGATCTAGATGCAGAAGCGCGCGGAGACGGTGAAACACTTGCAAGACACAAAAAAGCACTAATGAAACTCGCAAGGGATTATATGATTAGCATTACAGAAGTGTTTGAAGAAATCGCTTCAGGTGAAAGTATCATTCACCGAGATGCTATGTTGAAAATGCTGAATTTATTAGAAGAAAAAAAACCTAAAGGCGTCCTTGTTATGGATTTAGATCGCTTGGGCCGCGGGAACATGCAAGAACAAGGATTAATCCTGGAAACTTTTCGAACCGCAAGTACTAAAATCATCACACCCCGCAAAATTTACGATCTCAATAACGAATTTGATGAGGAATATAGTGAGTTTGAAGCCTTTATGGCTAGAAAAGAGTTAAAGATAATTACGCGTCGTTTGCAAAGCGGTCGTATACGCTCTGTAGAGGAAGGTAATTACATTGGCACCCGTCCGCCATTCGGATATAGCATATTTTATGATGAAAAAGGCGGTCGTTACTTGGTACCTAATGAAGAACAAGCCAACACTGTGAGAATGATTTTTGATTGGTACACACATCAAGATCCTGAAAAGAGAATTGGCAGTAGAAAAATTGCGAACAGTTTAAATCAGTTAAAAATCCCTTCATACACAGGAAAGCAATGGGAAGCTTCATCAATCATCAATATTTTAAAAAATGCTGTGTATATTGGTAAAATCCAATGGAAAAAGAAGAAAACTAAAAAGTCTACAGAGCCAGGAACAAGAAGAAGCGTTACGTCTCTCCCTAAAAACGAGTGGATAACGGCAAATGGCAAACATGACCCAATTATAGATGAGCAGGTTTACAATAAAGCTCAGGATATCCTTGCTGGAAAATATCACATTCCTTACCATTTAGAAAATGGTAAGCCAAAAATCTCCACTTCACTAGCTGGTTTGGTAAAATGCGGAAAATGTGGGTCTACAATGGTGTACAGGCCATACACAGGCCAAGCTGCACATTTAATTTGTACAACCAAATCATGTAATAACAAAAGCGCTCGATATGAATTTGTTGAAAACCGTTTGCTTCAAGCTTTAGATGAATGGCTCCATGATCTTCAAGTCAAACTAGATGATACTGATCATATTGGTGAAAACCATGAGCTAGAATACAAAAAAAACGCCTTAGTTTCCCTTGAGCGAGAGCTCAAAGAACTGGCATCTCAGAAAGACAAGTTATTCGATCTTCTAGAAAGAGGTATCTATGATGAGGCGACATTCCTCGAAAGATCAAAACGGATCTCAGAAAGAATGTTGGAGGCAAATAATGCGATACTACAAACAAAAAAATCAATTGAAAATGAAATAAATTTGATTGAAACACAGGAGAAGATAATCCCAGAGGTTCAAACGGTGGTTGGTTTAATTAAACGTACCGATGATCCATTAAGAAAAAACTCGCTCTTGAAGAAAATTATCAATCACGCGGTTTACACAAAAGAACAGCATCAACAAGGAAATTCTTTCTCCTTGAGACTACTGCCACGCATTTAGTTTATCCAACACGTCTATGGTTTCGATGTAAATTCATTGCCTTCTTTATCCGTCCCGATTGGGTCGTGCAAGGAAACATCTTTTTTGGTTTTTTTCAAACTTCTCAGATGCATGAGGATTTCATTCTCAATACAACGCGCAGCATACGTAGCCAGCTTGGTTCCCTTATCCACCTGATAACTCTCGATTGCTTTGATCAGGCCGATGGTACCGATGGAAATCAGATCTTCACTGTCCTCACCCGTGTTCTCGAATTTCTTCACAATATGCGCCACCAAACGCAAATTGTGCTCAATCAGCTTGTTGCGGGCGTAAGGGTCGCCTTTGGCCATGAGTCGGAGGTACTTTTCTTCTTCGGTGTCCTGAAGCGGTTGCGGGAAGGCATTGTTCTTGACATAAGCCACAAAAACAAGAAGTTCTTTAAAAACAAGGGAAAGCGCCGCGATAATGCTGGACATGGCTGCCACCTCCACGTCTGGAATAGCTTACTTCTATCCTTATGTGGGCGGTCGCCTATATGTGCATGTACGCTAAAATAACCGAGTGAATAAGCGAATCCTTCTTTGTACAAAGACGTACTCGGTTAGTGGCTGATTAAACGAAGGTAAATGAACACGAGCGAGTCAGATATTCCAAAAACCGCATGGTCATCCCAATCGTCTTTTATCGAAATAATTTCAAGATTACTTAATTGCGGTTGTAAAAATTGAATAAACTCCTCAGACACACCATCTTCTCTCAGTTCCTTATTCAAGTTTTCCATGTACGCTGCACTGTTCATGCGTTTCATTTGATTCGGATTTATATACTGAGGAAAAATATGGGTATGTAAAATATGAACGATCTCCTCTTTTGAGAAATCATCTCCATAAAAATCAGACCAACTCTCCCAATGATGGACATACTTTTTAAAAACACCTACAAAGGCATCTTCCCATGACATGAATTGTTTTCTGGGGGAAAATACCAAGGTACCCGTGAAGCCGCCTTGCTTAACATATTGATTAAGTCTACCATCGACAATTAAAACACTATCCAATGGGAGATAAATGACGTAAATCTCCCTCTGGCTTAGTTGAAAATGTAACCATTTTTCGGCGAACACCTCTTTGTATTCAACTAAGTTTTTTATGTTGTCGGGCATATGAGCCTCCCTATCGTTTTCGTTACAATATTTTTAAAAAATTATATTTTTTGGTACAATGATCCAAACAAATTAGCATATCCAAACCAAACTTATTGGAGTGATTACTCATGCTAGAATTTGGCGCTGTGTCGCTCGAATGGGGTACGTTACTCATTCAGCTCTTTGTCTTCCTCATGCCTTTAGCCCTTTTCATTGCTTGCTGCATTTTCATCGTAAAACGCACAGGAACCAAGCAAAAAGCCTTCGACGAGCTGGAAAAACGCGTCGCCGCACTCGAACAAGAAAGAAAGCGTCCGAAATCATAACGGACGCTTTCCTTTTTCCCCTATTCAAATAATGCCATCATCTCTTCGTCTTCTCTCTCTCGCGCTATATCGTATGGTGTTTGCCCCTCCATATCCTTTTGGTTAGGATTCGCACCTTTACCCAGGAGCAGCTCTACCACATCCACACGCTCCTCTCCATCCGCTACCTGTGTGTGCAGCGGAGTACTTCCATCATGAGCGCTGGCATGTATGTCTGCACCGTGGGCGATGAGCGCCTCTGCAACCTCTGGATAGAGTGCAATATGCAACGGGGTAATGCCCTCATCGTTTTTCGCATGAACATCTGCTCCCTGTGCCACCAAGTACGCAATAAGGTCGACATCGTCTGTCATCACAGCTCCATGCAGTACGGAAAACTCATACTCATCCTTTTCATGTAGCAATTCCGGCTGTTGCGTGACGATCTTCTTTACGAGCTCAATATCTCCCAGTTCAGCCGCATCGTATAAATCTGCGAATTTGTAAGCCATGTCTGCCTCCCCTAACTTATGTATTTCTCCCTGTTCCTTACCGCTCCTCTGTTTCAAAGACAAGTTTGGCGAGCAGGACCAGCGGTGAGTCTTTTTCTTGCCCATCCTCAGTGAGTTCGAACAGTTTTTCGTTAATCGGACCGTACCTCGATTCATTGCCGTACAGCAAAATGACATGTGGGTACTTGCCAATCTCCTCTGTTAGCTTTTTCGGCCATTCTTTTCTGTCGAGTGTTGCATTCATCGCATATTCGTTTTCCAAATACGTCAAAAAGTCCGCTCTGGCCTCTGCATCCTGTACCTCATGCACTTCAAAAAAATCCTCGTCTACCCATTCAAGACCCGATGCTGTTAAAAAGCCAGACGGTATCACTTCCCCGTCCTCGTCGTAAACCGGAGTCAGAAAATCCGCTAGCTCATCAGAAGACTGCAAGGTTGTTCCCCATACCGTTACCACATTTCTCATAGTAATTCCCCCCCCTCGTCTACTGCTTTACTGTTTCCAAGAAAGAGCGAATGCGATCTACACGCTCCTTTTCCTTGCGCAGAATGGCTTTCTCGTACGCTATATCCAACAACCGATTGATTTCTTCCCAATTCGCCTCACCGGAAAGCGAGTCACCATTTGTTAGCATTTTCCCCCAAGCACTTAATGCAATCTGCCGCTGTGCTTCATTTCCGTCCAGCCAACGAATCAGATCATCCCATTGTGGACGGGACACCGCGAAAAGCTCATCCCAGCCTTCAATCGGGTACGCCACATGCGGTTCCATCCATAAAATGACTTCTCGGGAGCGAAAGTGATGCAAATGACTGTTGGCAGCATATCCTACCAAACATTCTTTTCTGGCAACGACTTCATCCATTTCAGCCAAAACTCGCTGTAACCCCTCTTCTTCGGGCAAACAAGCTGCCGTTACATATGCACGCAAGGTTGAGCCTATACGTTCATAATGTGGCCCGGACTTCCATAGCGAGCGCACCCAGCCCTCTGCCTTCTTGCCTACTGTCTCGACAATGAGCTGGCACCAAAGTAACAGATTGCTTGATGAGGTTTCCTGCTCGATTTGCGTTACCCATTTTTGTAAAACTCGCTCCCAATCGTACTGAGTAAATGCCTCTTGGATACGCGAATCTCCTGCACCATGCATTTTGGCAAACAAGACTAGCTTTTCGAAATCTTGCGCTGCCTCTTCAAAGGTTAGCGTCCGATAGATTTGCAGCCATTCTTTCCACTCTTGTGCGACTTGTCCCTCGACATCGAGTCCATCTGCACCGGCGAGTGCTTCATAATTCCAGCACTCTGCCCCAATACAGCCCAACTCCGTGACCCGCTCTATGAACTCTGTGAAGCTTTTGCCGAGCAATAGGAATTCGTCTGTCTCATGCCCCCAGGAATAAACGGGCGGGTCATCCACGCCTGTCGACAAATCGATGAGCAGCATGTCGCCATTCCCACCGACGTGAAAACAGAGATACCTTTTCTCGTCCTCACTCTCTTCGTCCCCACCAAAGTACGGCCACTCAAAAGCATCCAATGACCATCCCAAATCCCCACTCAGCGAAAAAGGGTCTAACGCTCGAGATGGCAACGACCAATTTATTTGAACCTGACTACTACCCGCAAGCAAAATAGTCCGGATCGTCGCGGGAAATCTGATCCCGAGACTTTCCTCTCTACTCTCGATTTCTTCCAGCCTTGCTGGTGGTTCTATAGTGAGCGGCCAAACCTGAGCACCTTGTCGCTCCATATCATGCATAAGTAACTTCCACGTTTCAAACCACTTTTCCATTCGCTGCTGCATTGGCATAACGACCTCTCTCGTCTGTCGTTTTCTATCTTAGGAATTCTATATCTATTTTCGTTATCTAAAATTCGATTTCATATCCTACTAAAGCACCAATTATATCCATTTTTTTCATGGTAAAATTATCTACAAAGTAACTATTTTTGCCGATATTAGTAGAAAAAACTCGGAAATGAGGACCTAGCTGATGACCACCATAGGAATTGATTTGGGCACGACGAACAGTCTGGTGGCCTACTGGACTGAAAATGGACCCGTGCTCATTCCAAACGCGCTCGGAGAAACACTGACTCCTTCTGTTGTCAGCGTCGATGAGAATGGCGAGATCTTGATTGGAAAAATCGCCAGAGAGCGTCTCTTGACTCACCCAGATCGTACAGCTTCTACCTTCAAACGGTTTATGGGGACAGAAAAAAGATACCAACTGGGGAGATATTCCTTTTCTGCAGAAGACCTTTCCTCCTTTGTGATTAAATCTTTGAAGGCGGATGCAGAGGCTCATTTAGGGCATCCCGTTCACGAAGCGGTTATCAGTGTGCCTGCCTATTTCAACGACACACAACGCAAAGCGACCAAGCGAGCAGCAGAGCTTGCTGGACTAAAAGTGGAGCGCTTAATCAGCGAACCGACTGCTGCCGCGATCTCATATGGGCTCCATCAGGAGGAATCGGAGACACAATTCCTCGTATTCGATTTAGGTGGCGGAACGTTTGACGTTTCTATTTTGGAAATGTTCGAAGGTGTGATGGAAGTAAAATCAATCGCTGGAGACAACTTTTTGGGCGGCGAAGACTTTACCGATCTGATCGCCTCTTATTTCATAGAAGCCCATCGACTCGATATCAACACGCTGGACAGTAAAACGCGTTCGTCCATCCACAAACAAGCTGAGTTGTGCAAGCGCGCCTTGTTTTTGGACCAAGAAGGGAAAATGAGTGTCAATATCCAGGGAGAGCTGGTTGAAACGACTCTCAGCCGGAATCAGCTGGAAGATCTCGCGTTTCCCCTGCTGCAACGACTGCGTCAGCCAATCGAGCGCGCTTTGAGAGACGCCTCCATCTCACCTCGGGAATTGGACGCAATCGTGCTTATTGGTGGTGCGACGCGGATGCCGCTTATCAAATCCATTGTAAGCAAAATATTTGGGCGACTGCCCTATTCCCATATTAATCCCGATGAGGCTGTTGCATTGGGAACAGCGATTCAAGCAGCACTCAAGGAACGCAACGAGGCGTTAAACGAGCTAGTATTAACAGATGTTTGCCCATACACACTCGGTACGGGTATTGTACAAACCATGGCAAACGGCAAACACGAGGATGGCTACTTCTTTCCGATCATCGAGCGCAATACGCCAATCCCGGTCAGCCGGGTAGAACGGTTATACACCGTTCTCGATTATCAACGCTCCATTCTCGTTGACGTGTATCAAGGCGAAAGCCGACGGGTCGAACATAACCTCAAGCTTGGCGAACTGAATGTAAAAGTTCCCCCTGCCAAAAAGGGCGAGGAGTCTATCGATGTTCGTTACACATATGATATCAACGGGATTCTCGAAGTCGAAGTGACTGTCGTATCTACAGGGGTCAAAACCAAGGCCGTCATCGAAAAAAATCCGGGCAGCCTTTCACCAAAAGAAATTGAGGAGCGTTTTCAAGCCCTTCAAAACATTAAGATCCACCCCAGGGAACGAACTGAAAATCGATTGCTTCTGGCAAAAGGCGAGCGTATGTATGAGGAAGCGTTGGGCGAAAACCGTATGATCATTGCGAATTACTTACGCCGATTTGAAAGTGTCCTGTCCACCCAAAATGATAGAGACATTGCCAAAGCAGCAGAAGAATTGAAGCAACAGCTGGACATGTTTGAAGGGTGGAATGAGTATTAATGGGGATTTGGGAGATTCTCGGGATTGAACCGACGGACAATCCTGCCCAGATAAAAAAGGCTTATGCAAAAAAGTTGAAGGTGCATAATCCGGAAGTTGATCCTGAAGGCTTTCAGCGATTGCGAGAGGCGTACGACCTCGCCCTGAAGTTCACGGGCAATGACAAGCGGAATCGCAGGATCGAAGAAACGCCCCTACCTGAAAAAAGACAGCTGGATAGTGAGGAAAATCATGAATCGCAAGAAGAGACGATTCCCCTCCAGCCGCCGAGACGACAATATGATCTGTGGCATTCTGAACCAGCAGAAGGAGAGCAGCCTACCTACGATCCACCGCAGCGGCTCACACTGTTTGACAGGTTTTTAGAGGAAACAACGCAAGAAGTAGTCTCTGTAGAAGAAACCCCTATTCCCAAGCGGTACAATTTCACGGAGAGCTACGATCATTCCGAACGCTCCATGAACCCCGATGATATGGTGGAGCGTTTTTTCCGCCGTACGCAAATGTTGTACGACAACTATCACGAGCGTATCCAGCTTGAAAACTGGCGTGAGTTGCTGAATGACGAGGCGATGTGGAATGTCGGCTGCCATCAACTCATCGATACGCGATTTCTCCACTTTTTAGAAGAACACTATCACTTGCCTCATGAGGTGTGGAAGTTGCTCGATTCCCATTTTCAATGGCGGGAGAAATCGGAAAAGCACGCAAACCAGCTCTCAGGACGTTTTGTCGCGTACCTGAACGGCCAGCTCAATCAGACCTTCACGCTGCGTTACCACTCTTTTGACAATCGCGATGACCTGGATATTGAAGCGTTTCTAGAATGGCGCAGCGATGCGTTATTTGCCCTCATGGAAAATGATTGCGAATCGGCTCAGAACTATTTGGCAAAAGCACATGCTCTGTACGCGCTTGACCCCGATTTGATCCGTTTACAGGGCGAATATTTTTTGCGAACCGGAAATAAGAATCGAGCCTTTCATACCTTTGATCAATTGATACGTCTTGACCCAAATAACATCGATGCGTATTTGTGCCGAGCCCGACTTTTCCTCGAAAAGGGAGATGCCGCCGATGCGATCAAAGATTGCGAGGAAATCCTCACTCGCATGCCAGAACTGTGGGACGCTCGCAGCTTGCTAGGGAAAGGTTATCTTCAGCTGGGCGAATGGGAGAAGGCTCAAGTGGTTTTTCAGGAGATGCTTTCGCATAATCCCTCCGATATCGACGCAAAGATATGCCTGACGCAAATACATTCTCCGTTTAACAAGAGCTCCGAACCGGCTGTGAACAAGCAAGCCAAAGCCGCTAGAAGAAAAACGTTGAAAGCCCTCGGGCTTCCTGGCAAGGTAGCAAGGTTCAAGCAATTTTTTGCCCTCTACACGAGACGTAACATTTGGACGATTATTTTTCTCCTTCTGCTCCATTACGCTATGTTTGCTGTCGTATCCATGAAGCTGGAGATGACTTCGGAGCAGATGTTTGACTCCTTGGTCAATAAATATAATCCTGTCCAATTGAAGACGATGGATGAGTTGAAACAAACTCCCCTTGGCTACCAGGTGGAGTTTACATTGACCAAAGCATCTTATATCAATTTGCTCCGCGTCTATGACACAGAGAAGCATCCCGAGCCAAAAGCTGAGTTCATTCCTGCCGCCAAAGCCGAAGAGCGAGATCTGTTAAACTCTGAGACAGGCTATGTAAATATAGGTTATCTGGATCAACAAGCGATCATTGTCATTACGGACTACGACCATGCCAAGAAAATTCATGACAAGCAATCCATAACGATGCGAGGCACGCTGAAGGCGATACCGGATGGGGAGATGTTGCCTGTCATTGTGAATGCTTTGGAAAAACGAAAGCATCCCTACCAGTCGATTCTTTTGACTGATATGTATATCAATGCCAAGCCTGACTTGGAGGAAAAAGGATGGACGGGATCATGGCTTCTGGGCATTCTCGCGATGATTTCCATGTTGTATTACATCCGCATCATTCGTGAGATTCCCAAAACTCGCAAAGCATTGACATTCCACTAAAGGAGGCAGAGACGACTTCCATGACAAAAGAAGCAGAAAACGAAAAAGAGATCGACCCAAAGTTAAGCCGCTACTTGCATGCTCTCTCCTCTGTTTGCCTAAATCAGAAGCGGCTCGCCTATTATTTGGCCATCCACGAATACAACCGCCTGCGCGATACGTTTTTGCGGCTTCGTATTGATAACAGATGGGATACGGGGGACGCCGTGAAAACGAAAGAGCGCTTAACTTGGTTTTTAGAGCATGGGCGAAGAATTGAATTTGATCGGCATCGCCACGTATTGTCTGCACTAAGCGCTGCCAATCGCTCCAACTACATCGCGTCCTTAAAAAAAGGGGATATGGAGTCAGCCCGGCAGTTGATCGTGTACGCGTACATGAACAGACTCCCACATGCCGGCATTGCAGCGTTTGATTATGCCTGGTATCTCATTATTTGCAAAGCAGGCGCCCAGCAGTCCTACCTTCCCAAGGCAGATGCCGTAGAAGGTATGCTGGACGTAGCCAAGCGAATCCAACTCGCTTATTCAAGCTGGGAAGAGTATTTATTTGCCTATGCATGTGGCAATCTGTACGATGAAGCAGGCGCGTCTAAAAACACGAGTAAAGCAGCCGAAGCTCATATTTTGAAGCTCCTGACGGGTAAGTACAGTCCCATCCGTGAATTTGACTGGAAGTTTGATCTCACACCTTACCTGCCCTCACCCCAAGTACAAAGCGTGCCTTCTTTTAGCAGTTAAGCTTACGAAAAACGTTTCCCTCGGACTTTTAGCTCAGCTCTATGTCCACTGGGAAACGTTTTTTGTTCTTGTATCAAGCCTCGATAGAGGTCTTCTTACGCCTTTTCCGAAATGTCCTTCACCATATGGCTTAATTTATGGCCGCTTACGATCACTGTCCCATCCTCACGATAGCCGAGAGATTCATACAGCTTGCGCGCACGCGGTTTTTCCTCGTCAACGAGCAAAGCGATTCGGTCATGCCCGCGCTGAATCGCTTCTTTTTCAAAAGCATCCAATAGAAGTGATCCGATCCCCTTCCCTCTGCATGAGGAATCAACCGCGACGGAATCCAAATAAAATTCGTCATCCTTTGCTTCTTTTACAAGTGTAATCGTCTCGCCAGTCAAACGTTGGACATGCTCAACGAAGGGACGATCAAGCACCTCTGTTTGGCTCCCATGATAAAAGAGCGCAAGGCCTACCGGTACATCTCCATCCATGGCAATCACCGCGTTTTCGTAGCTCAGTCGGTTATTTTCCTTCGCAAAAAACTCCTCCATCATGCGAATCGCTTCCCCTGCCTCCGTCGCACCTGTCAACGTATGCGCGATATCTCCAATGGCATCATAAATTAAGGGCGCAGCAAAAGCTGCATCTGTGGGTTCCGCTTTGCGTATCATGTGTTTCCTCCTTGCGTTTCGAGCATTCGCACGACACGTTCCTTTTCGTTTCTTAGACTGCCAGATACTCTATCATTGTGTCACAATCTGCCAGGCTGATCGAGCTTTCCCGACGATCGTTCACAGATCAGCAACAATGAAACCGCTCTCATTTTTCAAGAGCGGTTTCATCTTTTTCGCATCGATTTTCTATCCAATCATTTTTTCAATCGTCAGCTTGCGATCATGCCGCAAATCGAGGAATTCACCCATTCTTCTTACCAATGGACG
This sequence comes from Brevibacillus sp. MER 51, assembly GCF_023714195.1. Classification (NCBI taxonomy): domain Bacteria; kingdom Bacillati; phylum Bacillota; class Bacilli; order Caryophanales; family Paenibacillaceae; genus Brevibacillus; species Brevibacillus sp. MER 51. Next base: position 200,525 of record NZ_JAMAUS010000002.1, read on the forward strand.
CATCGGTTCATCTTGATGAATAAGAATTACTTCGACTTCTTCCCCGCTACTCAATCTCGCCTTTGCCCCTACGTACAGCAAAGCAATGTAGCGGACAAACTGCGCAACGATCTCCACGTTCAACGTTCCGTTACATGCTTCCTTCCAGAGGAGCTGTGCCGCCTCGAATGGGGACGACCTTCCTTTATACACACGATCAGAACAGATCGCATCAAACATGTCGGCAACGGCGAGCACCTGACATTCGATTGGTATGCTATCGCCTTTTCTTTGCTCCGGATAGCCAGACCCGTCGAGTCGCTCGTGATGCAGCAAGGCACACAATGCCAACAGCTCAGATCCACCCTTCATCTCACGGATCATCTCATAGCCGAAAACGGTATGCTTCTTCATGATCGCAAATTCCTCTTCACTTAGCTTGCCTGGCTTCAGCAATATTTCCTTAGGTACCCTCATTTTCCCAATGTCATGCAAAAATCCGGCTGTCCCCATGAATGCTACTCGCTCTTCATCCCATTTCATCAAGCGAGCAATGAGCGAGCAGAGAATGCCTACATTTAATGAATGGCGGTATGTATAGCTGTCTGCTCCTTCCAGTACGTACAAGTTCCGGAACAACCCCAAATGCTTCCTCGATTTTTCTGCTACATCAAAAAAGATGTTGGAAAAATGATCAAGACTTGGTGCCCCGCCAACTGTCAGTTCATCGAAGAGTAGTCTCGTTTTGTCGAGGGCTTGTACATAAGCTGCAACGGTCTCAGAATCTGCCTCTAGTTGGAATAGTTGAGAAGTAACTTCCTCACCAGTTCCCTCTGTAAGACTCTGTATGATATCAACCTCACGGACTCGTTGCTTTTGCAATAGGATCACATGGGCAGGCGTAATCGTCGTGTTTTGTCCCAGCAGCAATATTCCTTGTTCGGTGTACAAATCAACCGCTAATACTTGCCCAATCAGTGAGAGATCAACAGGTGCCAAAGGCATACAATCAACCTTTCCAGTCTCCGTCTTTTTAGAGGTTGTTCAAAAAGCCGACTTTTTGAACTCACACTTTTACTCAAATTATAGAAAGGAAGAAGGTGAGTTACAATCCTTTTTTCGACAATTCCTAACTTTGCTGGTGCCGGGACATTTCACTATTCGCGTACATATGATATCAAGCAAATGTCAGTGGTTTTATCAAGGAGGGACGAATGTCTCATGACGACGCTGTACATCACACCAAAAGCGTGGAAACAAATTGAGCAGGCCGTACGAAAAAAACCCTCGCTGGAAACAGGAGGGATCATGATGGGATACCCACTTGGAGAGGATAGATGGGTCGTAACATATGCAAGTGAACCAGGCCCAAATGCGATTCACCAGCCACATTCTATATTTTTCGATGACATACATCTCAAAAAGCTCGTCCGCAAATTAAGCAGGCATCGACAATGGAAATACATTGGTGATTGGCATAGCCATACGGTAAAGCGCCTATCTCCCAGCAAAGGTGATAAGAGAACCATTTGGTCAAAAGCGTCACAATCCATGTACATGTCCTCCTCTCCCCTCATGCTGATCGTTGGACTAGGTAAAAACAATCAAATTAACGCAAGAGGATTCATCCTCGGAAATACTCTTCGCGAGGTTGGGAAGATTGAGCTGTATGATCGGCAAGCTCAGCGACAACCCGGTGAAAAAGCTCCATAGCCTGGTTTTTTCCCCAACTCGGCTGATTTTCTGCCACGACACAAATGGCGTAGCGCGGCTCTTCTAACGGAGCATACCCGAGAAACCACAGATGATTGTTTCCATTCGCATCCCCGATTTGCGCAGTCCCGCTTTTGCCTGCCACCTGCCAAGCGGAATTCATGAGCATCTGTCCTGTTCCCTCTGTGACAACTTTACGCATCATTTTTCGCAATTTGTTGGCTGTGACGTAGTCAATTCCGTCCAAAGAGAGCTCCTGCTGGGGAAATGTATGGAACGACTGACCATTTCGGTATGCGATCTCCTTTACCAGTCGTACTTGAGAGCTTTGCCCGCCACGCAAAATCGTTACCATCATATTGGCTGCTTGCAAGGGGGTAATGCGTACATCCCGCTGACCGATGGCGCTTTGAATCAGGACGCCTTCATCGTCGCGGGATATCCCCTCTGCAAAGACTCTACCCGGCTCTTCACCATCCAACTGCTTGAAGTTCTTGAGTTTATACAGATTGGGAGTAACATGCCCCACTTGAGTGGTCAAGCCCAGCTTTTTTGCATATTCCTCCAACTTTTCTCCGCCTACCATCTTGGCGATATGGGCAATCGCAATGTTGCAGGATTGGGCATACGCTTCTTCCAATGTCACACTGCCGTGACCTTCTTTTTTCCAGCAGGAGAAATGATACTTCCCGTACTCCCCTGTACATGTAAAACGGTCAATGGGCGAAACGATTCCTTCCGCCAGGGCTGCTGCCGCAACCACTGTTTTATAGACAGAACCAGGCGGGAGTTGTTTGAACGCGCGATTCTTCCAATCGCTCGTGTTTCCCGTGACATTTGTTTGATCATAGGTAGGGCGACTCACAGCTGCAAGAACGTCGGCTGTTTGTACGTCCAAAACGACGATACTGCCCTCTTTGAGACCTACTTGATCGGCTGCTGCTTCCATGCTTCTCTGGATTGCTGCATCCAAGGTCGTCGTTAATGAAAGCGGATAGTATTGATTCGACTGTTTTGTATAGCGAATATCCAGTCCTCGGAGCGGTTGTCCGTGCCCATCTACGTAATAGGACAAGACAGACGGCTCTACCCCCTGTAAAAACCGATCAAAGCTTCGCTCCAGACCCGATGCCCCCAGCGTGCTCTCGGCATTCATTTTGCCGCTGGTCCATTCATCTGGATACAGCTTTTGCACCATGTCGGGATTTTTATGGATAAAACCAATCAAATGCTTGGCTACCTCATCAGCGCGGTATCGCTCTGTCACCGCCAATGCCACAACTCCCGGGATAGCAAGGGCATTGATTTCCTCAGCCTGCCGCTCGGTGAGCATCACCAGCTTTCCGGACGCCTCTCGCATGAGCAGCGGTGCTTTCGCCTTTTCCATGGTCTCCGACAACCGCTCCTTGGATTCCCCGGTTATTTGTGCCACCCGCTGCAAGGCATCTGTTCCTTGCAGGCTCCCACGCGCCAACGGGAACAAAATCAAGGCGAGATGCTCTTCTCCGGTAAAGGCGTACCCATTTCGATCCACGATATCGCCACGACCGCTATGCAGTACAATGCTTTGCTGTCTTTGCTTTACTGCTGCCTTTACCAAATCAACGCCATGCCGAGAAAACCGATGGGGCGATCCGAGTTGAATCCACCACAAGCGCACGATCAAACCGAGCCATAACAACGACATGGACAACAATACAAGAAAGTGACGTCTTTTGATTCGTCGATCCAGCTGCATCGAATTCCCTCCCTGGCTTTTTTCACCAGTATTGCCGGAATGTACGCGACAGAAACAACGAACAAAGAAAAAAGCACACCGTACGTCACGGTGCACTTGTAAGTGTTTATGATTGATTGGAGAATTGTTGCTTCTCCAATAAAATATTGCTGATTTTCGTGGATAACAGATCCAATGCTACACGGTTGTAGCCGCCCTCTGGAATGATGACATCTGCATATCGCTTCGTCGGCTCAATAAACTGCAAATGCATCGGTCGGACGACGTTTAAGTATTGCGTTACCACTGAATCGAGGGAACGACCGCGCTCTTCGATGTCACGAACGATTCGGCGTGCAATACGCACATCCGCATCGGTATCGACGAACACCTTGATATCCATTAAATTACGAATCCGCTCATCCTCCAGAATCAGCATTCCTTCCAGAATGATGACATCCTTCGGGTCGACCTGGATTTGCTCCGGCTTGCGGTTATGCACCTTGAAGTCGTAGATCGGTTTTTGGATCGCTTTTCCTTGCATCAGCTCCTGCAAATGCGCAAGCAACAAATCATTGTCAAAAGCGAAGGGATGGTCGTAGTTTGTCAACGCCCGCTCTTCTGGGCTCAAATGGCTTTGATCCTTGTAGTAGGAATCCTGCTCAATCATCGTTACACTATCATTTTGGAACTGGCGGTACAGCTCCTTTGCTACAGTCGTTTTTCCGGAACCACTGCCTCCCGCTACCCCAATCAATACGGGGTTACCCATGCTTCATGTCCCCTTCCTCATGATGCTTTACAGCTATACGACCCTAAGTTTTTACTTCTTTTTCATACTGATAGCCAGCCCGTCTCCCACTGGAATAAATGTCGTTTCTAAATCAGGACGCTCCATCAGATGCGAATTATAAGAAAGCAGCTTGTCCACCATCGGACGCTGGCGCTTGCCCGCTTCTTCTGGGGTCGCCACCAGTCCTCGGAACAGGACATTGTCGCTGATTACCAAACCGCCTTCGCGAAGTAGCGGTAGATACAAATCGAGGAATACTCGATACTGACCTTTGGCCGCATCGATAAACAAGCAGTCAAATTGATACGACTCCGGCAGCCCTAAAGTAGCGTCACGTGAGAGTATTTCCACACGATCTGCACAGCCTGCTTCTTTTATATTTTCCCGTGCTCTCACCAATCGATCTTCATCTATGTCCATCGTGACAATTCGCGCTTCCGGTGCAGCTTCTGCAAGCCAAATAGTGGAATAGCCAATTGCCGTACCCACTTCAAGAATCGCTTTGGGACGATGCAGCAATAACAACATCCGCATGACTTGAGCGGACGGGAGCTGCACAATCGGAATGTTTTCCTCTGCCGCCTCCTGCTCCAGTCGCTTGAGCAGCAAAGAACGCTCGGGAACCAGGCTTGACACGTAGTCGTCAATTGCCGGATTGGTAATCATGATTTCACTCCTCTTTCGTTACAACCGAATTATTATAGCACACCTAAGGAAAACTTGGCTACGTCAAGCACTGTTGACCGTATGCAAAAAAAAAGAGGAAACCCGGTTAGTTTCCCCTGCTTTTCTTATCATTTGCTTCATGCTCTTGCAGTGTTTTGGAAAAGTAATGCTCGGACGTTCCGTCTTTTTTCGTCACGTAGAAAAAGTAATCATGCTTCGCCGGATTTACGACGGCTTCAAGCGAAGCTCTACCTGGGTTGGCAATCGGCCCTGGTGGCAATCCAGGATTTGTGTACGTGTTGTACGGACTTTTTACTTTTAGGTCCTCAAAGGTCAGACGGTCTCGTTGTTTGCCGAGAATAAATTGGACGGTAGCATCAGCCTGCAATGGCCACTTGTCACGAATCCGATTGTAGTACACGCCTGCTACAAGCGGACGCTCCTTGTCTACTGTAACTTCACGCTCGACAATCGATGCGAGATTCACTGCTTCATCCAGTGTTAAGTCGCGCTGCTTCAACTGCTCTGTCCACTCTGGCTTCCATTCCTTTTGGAATTGAGCCAGCATACGCGAGACGACATCATGTGCCGTAGCGTCTTTGCCCACCTCATACGTTTCCGGGAACAGATACCCTTCCAGACGGTGTTTTCGGTCTGCATGCTTCGGTATGGCTGCGACAAAAGGATAGTCCGGGAATGCTCCTTCATTTACTTCTTTTAAAAATGCCGCTTTCTCTACAATGCCTTCTTTATCGAGATGATCTGCGATCTGTTCGACATTCCAGCCTTCCGGGATCGTAAATCGGTTCGCATTGATCACCGTGTTTCCTTCCACCATGGCGGTTAGGATCTCGTCAATGGCTTGGCCAGTCGTAAATTGGTATTCTCCCGCCTTAAGATCAGGAGCCATGCCTTTATACTTCACGTAGTAATTAAATACATCGGCATTTCGGATCAGACCTTGTTCTTCCAGTAGTCGACCGATTTTTTGTACGGAGGAACCGGACGGAATCGCTACGTTCTTCACCGTCTGTTCACCTGCAACGGGCTGCAATTGCTGGTACACGTACCACGCTGCTCCCCCTGCAGCCAAAATGATCAATAACAAAAAGGTAACCAGCCACATCACAATTCGTCCGCCGCGTCTGCGTCGATGCGTCACAGGGCGGCCTGGGTTAAAATCAGGCTTCGCTGACATTGGTTTCAAGCTAGAAATCCTCCCTTTAGGGTCTCTTTATCTCCATCCCATTCATTATACTAGAGGCTTATCTACCTGTCACTTCATGGGTGATTTTGGCGAAAAAAGACAAAAAAAGAGCCCGCCAGTTGCGGACTCTCTTTCCACTCGTCTATTAAATTCCGTCTTTCTCCAAATCAGCAATCAATGTTTCGAAGGTAGCTTCTACTTGCTCCCACTCTTCGTCATCCTCGATTGGCTGGAGCATGTCTGTACCATCATAACGCAGGAAGTGAACCTCGTACTCTTCTTCCTCTTCCTGATCTACTGGTACGAGCACCAAATAGCTGCGGTCTTCAATGTCAAAAATGTACATGATACGAAAATCTCGCGGTTCCTCGGTACCTTCTTCCGTCAGCGCGATCACATCGCCCACTTCGAACTCTTCCATCATCTCTTCACTCATTGTGGTCACCTCGATTTCGCGTCCAAATATCCTTGGAGGATTAAAGTGGCCGCCATTTTATCTATCACTGTCTTTCGCTTTTGACGGCTAACATCAGCAGAGATCAGCATACGCTCTGCCGCCATCGTCGTCAAGCGTTCGTCCCACATGTGGACAGGAAGAGACGTGCGTTCCTCCAAAAGCTTGCCAAATGCTTGACACATTTCAGCACGCGGGCCTATGGTTCCGTTCATGTTTTTGGGCAAACCAACGACGAAAGCCCCAATTTGATACTGCGAAACTAATTCGCTCAGGCGAGCAAGATCCTTTTCCTTGGATTGTCGCTTGATGGTCTCTACTCCTTGCGCAGTCCAGCCCAGCTCATCGCTGACAGCCACTCCAATCGTCTTGTCGCCTACATCCAACCCCATCAATCGTGTCATCGTTAAGGTCTACTTGCGCTCTGACAAGTAAACGGTCACCAACTCTTCTATGATTTTGTCCCGTTCCAATTTGCCGATCAGGCTCCGCGCGTTGTTGTGGCGTGGGATAAACGCCGGGTCGCCAGAAAGCAAGTAACCTACGATCTGGGTGATCGGGTTGTATCCTTTTTCCTGCAGGGCTTTGTACACCTCTGTCAATGTTTCTTGCACATCCGCCGCATTCGCTTCCTTGGGCACCGTGAATTTCATGGTATTATCCAACGAACTCACAATCAACACCTCGATTTCCTTTTGAGACTCTTTTGGTTACATTCTCTTTTTTGTATTCGACTCGGATTTCGTTTACTCCTGTCGATTATACAAATTTCTCTTGCAATCGCACTATTTCGCTACTACTTGACTCTTCACGAAGTCAACCACAGCGTCCAGAGCTTCTTGCAGCTTGGATGGGTCCTTACCACCGGCTTGTGCCATATCAGGACGTCCACCACCGCCGCCACCGCAACGAGTTGCGACTTCCTTGATGATCTTGCCAGCGTGAATGCCTTGATCCATGAGATCTTTGGTTACACCTGCAACGAGGTTCACCTTGTCGCCATCGACTGCACCCAACACAATGACAGCGGAGCCGAGTTTGTTTTTCAGCTCATCTACCATGCCGCGCAGGTTGTCCATATCGACAGCGGAAACACGTGCAGCGAGTACGTTCATACCGTCTACTTGTTGGAGTTTATCCGTCAACGACGCTGCCTCGATGTTCCCCAGTTTTGCACGCAGGGACTCGTTTTCGCGCTGTACTTCTTTCAATTGTTGTTGCAGACCTTCTACACGTGCAGGTGCTTCTGCCAGAACCGGTGCCTTGAGTGCTTGCGCCACTTCTTTGAGCGTAGTGAACTGCTGGTTCAAGAACTGATAAGCGCCGCGCCCTGTTACTGCTTCGATCCGGCGTGTGCCTGCGCCGATACCGCTCTCGCTAACCAGCTTGAACAGACCGATTTCCGCGGTATTGTTTACATGGCATCCACCGCACAGCTCCAGGCTGTATTCGCCCACTTTTACAACGCGTACAACGTCGCCGTATTTTTCACCGAACAACGCCATTGCGCCCATCGCTTTTGCCTCAGCCAATGGTTTGTTGGAGATCTCGACACTCAGGTTTGCCCACACTTTTTCATTCACGATCGCTTCGATACGCTCCAGTTCTTCAGGAGTAATGGAGCTAATGTGAGTGAAGTCAAAGCGGAGACGCTCTGGTGCTACCAAGGAACCTGCCTGATTGACATGCGTTCCCAGGACATCCTTGAGTGCTTGATGCAGCAAGTGAGTCGCTGTATGGTTTTGCGTGATAGCCAGACGTGCTTCACGATTCACTTCCGCGCGAATCTCGTCGCCTTTGCGCAGGGTACCTGCATCGACGATAACAGAATGCACATTTTGTCCCATTGGTCCTTTTTGTACATCTGTCACGCGTGCTTTTACGGTATCAGAAATCAGGAAACCTTCGTCATTGATCTGACCACCGCTTTCTGCATAGAAAGGAGTTTGGCTCAGAACGACTTGTACGGTTTGACCCTCTTCTGCTTCTTCTACCAGCTGGTTGTCCAAAATAATCGCTTCCACATTACCTGTTGCTACCAATTCAGTATAACCAACAAATTGGCTCGTAACCGTCAAATCAGACAATGGACCGCCTTGAATTTGCATGCTGTCTACATCTTGACGTGCTGCACGTGCGCGCTCACGCTGTTCTTCCATCGCTTGGTCAAAGCCATCGCGATCGACAGTCAGCCCTTGCTCGTCTGCGAAGTCTTCTGTCAAGTCAACTGGGAATCCATACGTATCGTACATTTTGAACACATCTTGCCCAGACAGTTGCGTCTTTCCGCTTTCTTTTGCTGCTTTTACCATGTCGGACAGGATCGCCAGACCGTCGTTCAATGTCTCGTGGAAGCGCTCTTCCTCGGCACGAATGACTTTTTCGATAAACGCACGCTTTTGAACAACCTCTGGATAGAATTCGCCCATCATCGTGCCTACTGTTTCAGTCAAGCTGTACAGGAATGGCTTCTCCACGCCCAGCTTTTTCCCCATACGTACGGCACGGCGAAGCAGACGGCGAATGACATAGCCACGCCCTTCATTGGATGGAAGCGCACCGTCACCGATCGCAAACACAACCGTACGCGCATGGTCAGCGATAACCTTCAGGGCTACATCCATCTCAGGGCTTGTTTTATACTTCACACCGGAGATTTCCGTGGTCTTTTCGATCAGCGGGAACAGCAAATCCGTCTCAAAGTTGTTGTCTACGCCTTGGATGACAGAGGCCATGCGCTCAAGACCCATCCCCGTATCAATGTTCTTCTTAGGCAACGGCGTGTAGGTACCGTCTGGATTGTGGTTGAACTGGGAGAATACCAGATTCCACACTTCCAGGTAACGCTCGTTCTCTCCACCTGGGTACAGCTCAGGGTCGCTCGGGTCGTTTCCGAATGCTTCTCCACGGTCATAGAAAATCTCTGTGTTTGGTCCGCTCGGGCCTTCTCCAATATCCCAGAAGTTGCCCTCCAGTCGGATGATTCGCTCTTCTGGAACACCGATTTTCTTGCTCCACAGCTCAAATGCTTCTTCGTCCTCCGGGTGAATGGTAACGGAGAGCAACTCTGGATCAAAGCCGATCCATTTTGGGCTTGTCAAAAACTCCCATGCCCATTCAATCGCTTCTTCCTTGAAGTACTCACCAATAGAGAAGTTACCCAGCATTTCAAAGAAAGTATGATGGCGAGCAGTACGTCCCACATTTTCAATATCGTTCGTACGAATAGACTTTTGCGAGTTCGTAATACGCGGGTTGTCCGGAATGATGCGGCCGTCAAAGTATTTCTTGAGAGTCGCCACACCACTGTTGATCCACAGAAGGGAAGGATCGTCGATTGGAACCAATGGAGCGCTAGGCTCAATGCGATGTCCTTTTTCTACAAAAAAGTCGAGGAACATCTGGCGGATTTGATTGCCTGTCAGTTTCTTCATCTAACATTCTCCTCATCTAAAAATAAAAAAAGTCCCCATCCCCTCAGGGACGAGAACTGATTTCTCGCGGTACCACCCTGCTTACAGGCTCGCTACACGTTTCTGAGCCAAGGCCTGTCGCTTAAGTGGCGTCTAACGGTGCCAAGCCGCCGGGTTTTGCCCGGTCTTAGGAGTAGCCTTCTGCTGCTCTTCTTTTGGTCGCCCTCTCAACCATGGAGCGTCCTCTCTGTAAAAGGTCTGCAACATACTCGTTCCCTCATTGATTTCACATAAATCACTTTGTCCATATTATAAATATTTTACCTGATCACTGTCAACTTTCATGCATCATGACAGCGATTCGGCTGACGATCACTTTGCAAACGGCAAGAATCGGGACAGCAACGATCAACCCGATGATACCCCCTACCGTCTCCCCTACCAGCAGTGCCAGGATAATGAGAAGCGGATGCAAATGCAAGGAACGACCAACGATGTTGGGAGACAAAATGTTCCCTTCTACGATTTGAATAATGAGATTGACAACGACCACGAGTAGCAGTGTCTTGGTGGAAATCGTAATCGCGATCACAACTGCTGGTGCCGCCCCAATCAATGGTCCGATGTACGGAATGATGTTGGTGAGACATACGAATGCAGCCAGTACAAAAGGATACGGCATGCCGATCCACCAGTAGCCCACGTATGCGAAAACGCCTACGATCAAGGCGACCATCATTTGTCCATGTATGTATTTGCCCAAGGATTCGTTTATATCCCGCAGGACGATCAGCACTTGCTTCCGATAAGCCTTTGGAACAATCGACATTCCCGTCTCGTGCAATTGCTTCATATCCTTCAAAAAGTAAAAAGCGATAAACGGCACGATAGCAAAAGCAAACAGCTTTCCCATCGAATGCCTGGCATTATCCACGATTTTCGATACAGAATGAGACATTCCCTCATTCGACTGGATGATCACCCGGTCCACACCCTTGGAGATGCTATCCGGCAAGAAATATTTTCGTGCCTCCCACTCACTCATCCATGTATGGTACCAATCCATCAGGCGGGGAATATCGTCTGACAGCTCCACCAATTGTTTCGTGAAAACTGGGATGGCGTTTATAATCGCAATGGTAATCACCAATACAAATGATCCATAAATGAGCAGGACTGCCATCAAGCGCGGAACCCTTCTTTTTTCCAGCAATTGCACGATCGGATGGAGCAAGTACGCAATGACGAGTCCCAATATGACGGGAACGATTACTTCCTTTACGAGCGAAAACAACTGGGACAGGACTGGGCGGAGCAGCCAAAGCAGATTGCCGATGACCAAAAGTGTGATGACCCAAACAGCAGCAGCAAATAGACGACTTCGCCGAAGTTCATCCACGTTCCCCAACTCCTCCCTATTTGCCTACATCTTTTTTAGCTTGTCTCATTCACATTAATTTCATGTAACCTATTGACACACAATTTCGTGTTCAGTAGTATGTAATTACAAGAGGATATCTCCAAAGGGGAGTAGCTTTTTCGCAACATAGTCGTCATTACGGGATTTTTCCCCGGCTATGTTGGCAACATTTTCGTAAATGTTGTAAGCAAGACCTTTGCCGACCAGGTAAAAGGTCTATTTTTGTTTTTTAAACGACCTTTTCCTGCATCGGGAAAGGTCGTTTTCTTTTTCGCCCCTTTACACACACTATGGGAGGTATCAAGAAAACGGCCAGCGGATTATTCGCTTCCAAAATGGATTAGGAGGAGGAAGAGAAATGGATTTATTGTTAAGCCCTGAGTTTTGGACCGCATTACTTTCTATCGTTATCATCGACCTCGTGCTGGCCGGGGACAATGCCCTCGTCATCGGGATGGCAGCTCGTAACCTGCCTGCTCATCAGCAAAAGCAAGCCATCATCTGGGGAACGGTTGGTGCAATTATCATTCGTGCATTGGCGACACTCGCTGTCGTTTGGTTACTGAAAATTCCTGGTCTGCTGCTTGTAGGTGGTTTGATTCTCATTTGGATCGCTCTCAAATTGCTGATTCAAGATAATGGTCATGAGAATATGAAGGCAAGCGGAACGCTTGGAGCAGCGATCTGGACGATTATCGTAGCCGACACGGTAATGGGCTTGGATAACGTGATCGCGGTTGCTGGTGCAGCACATGGTGATTTTCTTCTGGTAGTTATCGGTTTGATCATCAGTGTTCCGATCATGGTATGGGGTAGCACATTGATCTTGAAGCTGATCGAGAAATATCCGGTCGTTATATATATCGGTTCTGCAGTATTGGCGTATACTGCTGCGAGCATGGTAACAAACGAGAAGTTCCTCACACCATTCTTTGCCGCTTACCCTTGGGTAAAATGGGTATTCATCGTAGCTGTTGTGGTTGGTGTCCTGTTGATCGGACGCATGAAAAGCCAACAGCAAAAACGCTTGGCAGAACAATCTTAATACAAAGCAAGGCTCCGTCGTTTCTGCGACGGAGCTTTTTCATGCCGGTTAAAAAAAAGCACCCGAACACAGTGTATGCTCGGGTGTTTATTTACGTTCCAATTCACATTTTGTGTTAACGAGTGACGGCACGCATCAGCTTGCGACCTGATTTCCACATACGTGTTACATCACGCATGGAAAAGGGCAACTGATTCCAATTCAATGAAAACCGACTGCGACGTCGCGGAGCCAACCAATAGCCAATGATCGCCACAATTCCGCTTGTGGCCAGAACCCGCAACAGGCTTCGAGTGAACAAGCGTGCCACCTCCATTGGTTTTGCCGCTCAAATCCACTACATATTCAAGTGAGCGGTTACTGTCTGATCCTCAATAAACAGATCGTTGAGCGAATGCAAAGATCCATCTTCCTCAACTTGGTAGACAGAAGCGATCTGCTCATTGGAAACGCTCATTTCTATAAAGCAGTTCCAGCAATAGTATTGATTGGTTCCAATCTTCCCTACGTCTTTGGAACTGCAATTCGGGCATATGACACGCATCACGCTTTTCCTCCCTTTCACGCCTGGCCACGAACTAGTCCGGCACGATCAGGTTTTCTTCCCCGATGATCACGGATGCTGGTGCAGGGAGGCGCTTTCGACCTTCCGTAATATCTGCAAACCAGCCATTCGATAGTTCGTACCCTACAAGTTTCTCCCAGTTGGCTGAAAAGTAAACATCTTCCAGCCTCCCCAAACACTCTCCGGAAGCGGTAATCACCGCTTTTCCTTTTAACTTCGTCTTTCCCGTCACAATGCCGACAGGCTCTAGTCCGGCGAGATGAGGTAAGGGCGTGATCGCGTCTTTTCCCGATACGGTAAGGCAGGACTCCCCGACCGCATGAATATGTTCGGCAGGAATATAGGTACCTGATTGGAACCAGCCCTGTTCGCTCAGCAAGACTCCTCGTACATGCCAAGTGGAGTCGCAAAGAATGTCACGCACGGTTCCCATCGTCTCTCCTGTTTGGAGGCAAACAACTGGTAATCCGACTGCATCCATTGCCTTGCGCATGTGGGACATCCCCCTTCCGCCTTGTTAGTATCAGGCGAAATGGATACGTCCATTCGGCGCAAATGGTTCCAACTTCACTCTTGCTTTAGCCGTTCCTCCAGGTAACTGTACCGTACCCCCTCCTCATCAGACTCTACAGCAGCACGGAACGCATCCGGCTCTCCACACATGATGAGGAATGATTTGCTCCGGGTAATCCCGGTATAGACCAACTTGCGTCTGAGCATACGGTAGTAACTTTTGACAAACGGCATGATCACAATCGGAAATTCGCTGCCTTGAGACTTATGAACCGAGCAGCAGTAGGCAAGCGTCAGCTGATGGTAATCCGAACGCTTGTACACCACTTCCCTGTTATCAAAGGCAGCGACCAGCATCTCCTGGTTCTCCGCATTTTCATTCGGGAAAAAGATGGCGACGATCTCACCCATGTCACCGTTAAACACCTGTTCTTCAGCATTGTTTACCAATTGCAGAACCTTGTCTCCTGTACGGAAAGTCGTCTCTCCAAAAGTAACTTCACGCTTTTGCGGCGTTTTCGGATTAAACAGCTCCTGCAATTCTTCATTCAACCGGTTCACACCGGCATTACCTTTATAGATAGGGGCTAATACCTGAACATCTTTTGCCGTATATCCTTTTTTTACGGCTCCGAAACAAATTTGTTTCACTGCTTCCGGAACTTCTTGTGGCAAACTTGTGAAGAATCGCCGATCCGGGGTGGTGTGAAGCAAATCTGCCGGTACATTCCCCTTGCGTACATCATGAGCCAACCGAATAATGGTAGACTCTTCCGCTTGCCGATAAATTTCTGTTAGCTGCACCAACGGTAGCAATCCAGATCGGATCATATCCAACAGGACGTTGCCCGGTCCTACAGAAGGCAACTGGTCAGGGTCACCTACCATGATGATCTGCATGTCGTCTGGGACCGCACGAAACAATTGATTTGCGAGCCAGATATCGACCATGGACATTTCATCCACAATTAATAGCCGACCACGGATTGGGTGCTCCGCATCATGCTCGAAGCTCTCCCCTTTGTAACCGAGCAAGCGATGGATAGTCATTGCAGGTAAACCCGTAGTCTCTGTCATACGTTTTGCTGCACGTCCAGTAGGAGCCACAAGAACAATCGGGAACGGATTTTCTTCGTTGTATTTTTTCAAGTCCAGCGACAATCCATGAAGCTGGGAAAAGACACGACATATCCCACGAATCACTGTCGTTTTCCCCGTACCAGGTCCCCCTGTCAACAGCATCAGACCTGCTTTGATCGCCTGTTCAATGGCATCACGCTGCGTCTGGGCATACGTAATCCCCAGCTCATCCTCGACCGCCCCTAACGCACGGTAAAATTCCCATGTCGGAAACGTACCGAAATCATCCCGCGCAGCGAAGTGACGCAGTCTTTTGGCTAGACCGAGCTCGGCAAAAAACAGCGAGGGCAAATACACCCGCTCATCTTCCCAGGCAATTTTGCTCGACACAAACAGGGCTTCCACTGCCAGTCGAATATCGTCACCAGAAAAGACGTGTCCCCCGCACTCTTCGAGAAGGCGCAGCGTTTTTTCACAAAGCTCCTCCACAGGCAAATAAACATGTCCTTCTGAATACGAAGCCTCTTGCAGCCCAAAGAGTGCCGCTGCCTTCACACGTTCTTCCGAGGAAGCCGCGATACCAGTTGCTCGTGCGATGTCATCCGCCCGCTTAAAGCCGATTCCTACGACATCCTCAATCAAACGGTATGGCTCTTCCTTCAGCACTGTCATCGTTTCCAGCTTGTAGGTCTGATAAATACGCAGCGCCATGTTTACACCAATGCCGAAGTCGTACAAGAAAACCATGGCACTTTCCAAAGAACGATGCTCGACTACAGAATCATAGATCGTTTTGGCACGTTGTTCAGAAATGCCTGGTACCTCAGCCAACCGCTCCGGGAAGTCCGCGATAATGGACAGCGCATCTACCCCGAGCTGCTCTACAATTCGTTTGGCCATCTTCTTTCCGATCCCTTGAAATAAGCCACTGGCTAAATATCGCTCAACCCCGGCCAATGTCTTCGGTGTTTCACGTTCATAGCGCTTTGCTACATACTGCTGCCCAAATCGAGGATGTGTTTTCCATTCACCGTAAAAGGTGTACAGCTCATCTGGATGTGGACGAGGAAAATTACCGACAATAATGACCTCCGATTCTTTGATCGATTCGGTAGTCTCTTCTATCTTTAGACGGATAACTCCGTACCAGGTTTCATCATTGTAAAAAATTTCTTGAGAAACAAATCCTCGAATGTAGGTTTCCGCAAACAGCGAGATTGACTGCTGCTCGTCCATCTAAACGCCTCCTTACATAAAAACCGTTCCAGAAAGGAAAAATCCACTTCTCTTGAAAGTGGATTTCTCATATGCTCGTCTTAAATTGTAAATCGTTTTACTTGTTCTGACAACTGCTCGGCCATTTTCGCCAGCGTTTCGGATGCCGCTGTCATTTCCTCGGACGTTGCTGACTGTTCTTCGGACGCTGCTGCCACTTCCTGTGTATCTCTTGCCGCTATTTCCGCAAGCCCAGCAATTTTTTCGGAGTGACTCACCAATTGGACTGTATCGCGATGAATCGCTTGGGCAGCATCGTTCATGCGATGTACTTGCTGGCTGACGTCTTGAACGGCCGCCAAGATTTGCTTAAAGCTGTCCCCTGCCTGGGCCACTCCTTCGCGTCCATCCTGGATAGCGACAGCAGTCGTTCCCATTTCCGATACAGCCGCGAGAATATCTGTATGGATCGTATGAATCAAGCCTGCTATCTCTTCTGCTGCCTCACCCGATTGCTCAGCCAGCTTGCGTACCTCTTGGGCCACAACCGCAAATCCGCGTCCCTGTTCCCCCGCCCGGGCAGCCTCGATGGCGGCATTCAAAGCCAATAGATTCGTTTGGTTGGATATTTGACGAATGGTCGTGATGATTCCGATGATTTGCTCGGATTGAGAGCCAAGCTCGCGGATAACCTGCTCTGTTCGACGGGCATGATCCGTGATTTGATCCATCTCTTGTACGAGCTCTTTCAGCTTGCCTTCACCAACCTGTGCCAATTGATTCGCGTCTGTCGCATCGACATTGACTTGAGAAGTCGAGACCGCAATAAGTTGAATATCTCCACCGATACGAGACAAAAAGCGCACTGTATCCGTCACCGTTTGTTTTTGTTGTTCGGAACCCGTCGCGATTTCCGAAGAAGCCATGGAAATCTGTTCGGAAGCACGTGCACTTTCTGTCGCACTCGCAGTTAATTCTTCCGAAGCTGCCGCGACTTGTTGGGCTACTCGCTGCACCTCGTTGACCATGCTGCGAAATACCCCCATCATCTCATTATACATCGATGATAATTCCCCAAGCTCGTCCCGGGAACGAACAGTCACTTGCGTGGTCAAATCTCCAGTCTCTGCACGCTTCATTGCTGATACCAGTTCTTTTAACGGTCGTACCAGCTTGTTGACAATAAAAATACCCGTGACCAGCGCTAGGCTGGCACTTATGAGACTGAGGAGAAACATCATCGGACGACTGCTTTCAATCGTCGTCAGCAAATCATTCTCGTAGCTGCCAATGACAAGAATCCACCCGTTCGGCAACTGCTTATACGCCGCCACTTTGGTAGAGCCTCCGAATTCATATTCGATCCAGCCGTTTTTTTGAGCGAGCATGACTTGCGTGAATTCCTCATTCGCCAAAGAGGTACTCTCCACTTTCGGATCTGGATGAAAGACGGCGATTCCACTCGCATCCAAGATATAGGCGTAGCCAACCATACCATTTGGCTTGTAATATTTTTCGGCCACCTCGCGTGTTATTTCGTTAATTTTCTGTCTGCTTCCCTCACGAATCGTTGTATCTTGAGCGTAAGCAGCCAGCTCACGCGCCTTCATTTCCGTTATGTATTGCAAGTCAGATACAGCCAGCTTGTAAAGCGCGCTGCGCGCATTTTCAAATTGGATATAGCCGACGACCATTAATGGGAGCATGGTTAGGATGAGTATCGTAAACACCAGTTTGTAGCGAATGGAGTATCGTCTGGCCAACATGAAAGTCCTCTCCTTATCGGATGATCCGAATTGTATAGTTCTTCAGGATTAGTACTACAGCATCATTTTACCATCCTCTTCCACTATTCACCACAAACTCCAATAAGAAACCCGCTTTTGCTCAAAGAAAAAACCGCTTGGCTTCATCCAAACGGCTTTCATCCTTCGTTATTCACGAACCAAGCGCTTTACAATCGCAGCAACCGCTGTAGCAGCCTGTTTCGCCTCTTCCACCGTATTCGTAATCCCAAAGCTGAAACGAATAGCTGAAAGAGCAATTTTATCGTCCAAGTGCATCGCTTTCAGCACATGTGACAGCTCTAATGATCCGGATGTACAAGCTGAGCCGCTCGCAGCTGCAATCTTGGCGATGTCCAGATTCATCAGCATGGTTTCTGTATGGGCGCCAGGGAATGACACATTTAAAATATGTGGCAAAGTCTGCTCGCGATGTCCATTCAGGCAGAACGTAATTCCCGCTTCCTGCCAGACTGCGATCATCGCTGCTTTCATCTGCTCATACTTTTCAACCCGCTCCGCCATTTCCTCGCGAGCGACCTTTGTCGCTTCGGCAAACCCAACAATCCCAGCCAGGTTTTCCGTTCCCGCTCTGCGTTTACGCTCTTGTGAGCCGCCGTGCAAAATCGGGGAAAACGGAACCTTACGCGCTAAATACAAAGCGCCGACTCCTTTTGGCCCATTAATTTTATGGGCGGATACCGAGAGCATATCTACAGGCAGCTTTCGTGCATGGACTGGCAGTACACCAAAAGCCTGTACAGCATCCGTATGAAAAACAATCCCTTTTTCTCGCAGAAAGGTGCCGATTTCCTCGATTGGCTGGATCGTTCCTACTTCATTGTTGCCGTACATAATGGACACTAGGACCGTATCCGGGCGAACCGCTTGTTTCAGGTCTTCCAAATGAACCATGCCTGTCTGGTCAACAGGCAAGTATGTCACTTCAAATCCTGCCTGCTCCAAAAATTCACAAGCATGCAAGACAGCATGATGCTCGATCTGCGAAGTAATGACGTGACGACCACGTTCGCGCTGTGCCATTGCAGCGCCAATGATTGCCATATTGTCGGCTTCTGTCCCGCCACTCGTAAAGATAAGCGATTGCGGATCAGCATCCATAAAGTCTGCAATCGTATCTCTCGCATGCTCCAACGCTTTTCGCGCTTCGCGACCGGCACCATGGACACTGGATGGATTCCCGTATACTTGCGTCAAATAGGGAGTCATAGCAGCAACTACCCGCGGATGAACGGGCGTAGTAGCTGCATGGTCAAAATAAATTCGATCTGACAATGCTGTCACCTTCTACCACCTTATAGTACGTGTTCAGAAAGTCGGCTTTTTAGCACCGAGAAGACGGCGAGGATCGAACGAAGGAGGAGCGGAGTGTAGGTAATCTACATGAGCACCGGACTTCGGAGGTGAACGCCATATTCGATGTCGAATTAGCTTTCTGAGCTACTTCGTGATCAAAAGACGACTTTTTGAACAACCTCTTATATTCTAGATGTAAAACATATAATTATCGGCAGGACCATCGTCTTCAAAGCTGATTAAGTCTTGAAGAGATGTCGAATCCAGAACAGAAGAAATACTATCCCGAATACGCAGCCATAAAAAACGCTTAGCCGGATCTTCTTCCTCTGCAAATTCCACAGGGCTGATCGGTCCTTCCAGCACGCGAATCACATCTCCAGCAGAAATCTCATCCGGCTGCTTTGCCAGAACGTAACCTCCATATGCGCCACGAATGCTTTTTACCAAACCCGCGTTACGCAGAGGTGCAATCAATTGCTCCAAATAATGCTCGGACAAATCGTGTTTTTGGGCGATGCTCCGCAGGGAAGTCGGCCCTTCACCGCAACGGTTGGCCAATTCCATCATGATCGTCAGCCCGTAACGTCCTTTCGTTGAAATCTTCACGTTAACAACTCTCCTCTTTGTATCGGTAATACGCGCCAACCCCTACATGTCTTCAGTATCGCGGGACACACTAACATCTTAGGGGGTGATATGCAAATGACAACGAACAAACGCTCGGAACGAGGTCGCAACCACCCGTCCGATACCTTGTACGACCAACCCGCAGGCACGATTGCTCACAAAGCCCGTTATGGTGCGAGTGAGCAGAGCAAACAGCCGAATGAAAACGGTGATTTGCCCAATAAACCAGGCGGAAATGTCCGCACTTAACATGTCAGCTCCCCCATTATTCGGGGGAGTTTTTCCTTGGCAATCCACGTTCATCCATCTTCTGTCTTTCTTCCTGGAAGCGGCGAATGTGACGCTCATAGCCGTGATCCTTTGGCTGGTAGAACGAGTAGTTTACACCGTCAGGCAGATACTGTTGAGGTACATACCCATATGGATAGTTATGAGGGTACAGATATCCCTGACCGTGTCCCAGCTTCGCAGCTCCCTTGTAAGCAGAATCTCGCAGATGAATCGGCACTTGCTTGTGACCATCCGTTCGGATACGATCCAACGCGGAATTAATTCCGTTGTAAGCGGCATTGCTTTTGGGGGCGGTTGCCAGGTACGTCGTCGCTTGTGCTAAAGGGATACGCCCTTCAGGCATCCCCACCAATTCTACCGCCTGAAAGCAGGAAATCGCAACTGTGATCGCTTGCGGGTCAGCATTTCCAATGTCCTCTGAAGCCGAAATGACCAAACGGCGAGAAATGAACCGCGGATCTTCTCCAGCATCAATCATCCTTGCCAACCAGTAAAGAGCTGCATCGGGATTAGATCCACGAATGGATTTAATAAAAGCAGAGATCGTATCGTAATGGTTGTCCCCACTCTTATCGTAGCGTACAGCCCTGCGCTGAATGGATTCTACGGCGACGTCCAATGTCACCGTAATTCTTCCATCCGCTCCTGGTTGCGTCGTTGTCACCGCCAGTTCCAATGCATTGAGCAAACGCCTGGCATCCCCTTCTGCGTATTGAATCAAATGCTCAGCCGCTTCTGGTTCTACGGTGACAAATAGCTCCGCCAATCCATTTTCTTCATCAGTAAGGGCCCGATCCATGACCTGCTTCAATTCCTCATGAGAAAGCGATTGAAGGGAAAATACTTGTGAACGCGACAAAAGCGCCGGATTCACCTCGAAAAAAGGATTCTCCGTCGTAGCGCCGATCAAAATAATCGTGCCTTCTTCCACATAAGGAAGAAGGGCGTCCTGTTGCGATTTATTGAAGCGGTGTATCTCGTCTACGAACAAGGTTGTCCGCTGACTATCCATGACGAGCCGTTCCTTTGCCGCATCTACCACTTTGCGAATGTCAGCGACACCAGCCGTAACGGCATTTAACTCGGAGAAATGCGTACGTGTGGTTCGGGCAATGACTTTTGCCAGTGTTGTTTTCCCTGTTCCTGGAGGTCCGTAAAAAATGACAGAGGACACTTGATCTGCTTCAATCGCGCGTCGGAGCAGCTTTCCAGGAGCTAAAATATGCGATTGCCCGATTACATCCTGAATCGTTTTCGGCCGCATCCGCGCAGCCAATGGCTTCTGTTTGCCGCCATCCTGCTGGTCATAGGCAAACGTGAATAAATCATCCATGTTCCACTATCCTTTTACAGGCTGCCACTCCAAAATATCTCTTGCCACTACACTGGCCAAAATTAAACCAGCTACAGAAGGCACGAAAGCATTACTTGCTGGAGGCATCCGCACTTTACTAATCGGTGAGTCCGGGTTGGAAACGATCTGTTCGCGTACATCTACACGTACGGTTACGGGAATCTCACGGGAATATACCACTTTTACCCCTTTGTAGATACCGCTTTTCCGCAGCTCACGACGAATGACCTTTGCAATCGGATCATAACTCGTTTGGGAAATATCGGCAACCTCAAAACGGGTCGGGTCCATTTTGTTCGCCGCACCCATGCTAGAAATAATAGGGATATTGCGACGCTTCGCTTCCTTAATTACATGTAGCTTTGCGGACATGGTATCCATCGCATCCACGATGTAATCCAGTTCATGCTCAAACAGCTCATGCGCTGTTTCTTCATTGTAGAACATATTCAGTGTAACGACCTCGCACTCTGGATTGATCGTCGCAATACGTTCCTTCATGAGCTCAGCCTTTTTTTGACCGACTGTGTTCAGCGTCGCGTGGATTTGGCGGTTGATGTTTGTGATGTCTACTACATCCTTATCTACCAAAATGAGCTTGCCTACACCTGTACGCGCGAGTGCTTCTACTGTAAAGGAACCGACTCCGCCAATCCCTAATACAGCAACGCGACTATTTTTCATTTTTTCCAAACCTTCGGGACCGAAGGCCAATTCACAACGAGAAAATTGATGAAGCATATTTCGTGTCACCTTTCACAAGCGAGTTTATAGTCAATCGGAAAAGTAGGATTGAAGTAGAAAAAAGGAGCCCCATTATGCCGTGTTGCTCCTTAGTTTTGAACCTGCTCATCGCAGGTGGGTGTCTTGCCGAACTGTTACAGACGTCCACTCTAAGGAGGCATGCCTTTACAATCACGGACGAAAAACTCCCTAAACAAACTTTGTGGCTCAAAACTATCGGATGTCACGGGCATCGCAGGGCTTTCATCATAGTATTACCAATGTATCAAAGAGCAATGCAGTTGCGCAAGTCGATTACGCTTCTACCTTTTCTTCTTCTGTGACAATTGTTGCAATGGACAGCTCTTTCAATTGTTTTCCGTCTACGACATCTGGTGCGTTTACCATCAGGTCGCTCGCACTTGCTGTTTTCGGGAATGCGATGACTTCGCGCAGGTTGGTGCGGCCAGCCAAGAGCATGATCAGACGGTCCAATCCAAGAGCGATTCCTCCGTGTGGAGGTGTACCGTACTCGAATGCATCCATGAGGAAGCCGAATTGTTTCCGCGCCTCTTCTGGTGTAAAGCCAAGTGCGGTAAACATTTTTTCTTGGACTTCGCGCTTGAAGATTCGCATGGAACCTCCGCCGAGCTCGTATCCGTTGAGAACCATGTCGTACGCTTGTGCGCGCATTTGACCTGGATCGGTGTCGAACAGGTGCAGGTCTTCGTCTTTTGGACGTGTGAACGGATGGTGCAGGGCAACGTAACGTTTTGCATCCTCATCCCACTCAACCAGCGGGAAGTCTACTACCCAGAGGAATGCGAACTGGCTTTGGTCAATCAGACCAAGTTCTGCACCCAGCTTGGAGCGAAGAGCACCCAGCGCATCTGCTACTACTTTTGGTTTGTCAGCAACGAACAGGAGCAAGTCGCCTTCTTCTACCGCCAAGCGAGCTTTCATCTCGTTAAGTTCTTCTTCTTTAAAGAACTTCGCAATTGGCCCTTTAACTTCGCCGTCTTTGAACCCGATCCAAGCCAAGCCT
Source organism: Brevibacillus sp. MER 51 (assembly GCF_023714195.1). Taxonomy (NCBI): domain Bacteria; kingdom Bacillati; phylum Bacillota; class Bacilli; order Caryophanales; family Paenibacillaceae; genus Brevibacillus; species Brevibacillus sp. MER 51. Next base: position 223,449 of record NZ_JAMAUS010000002.1, read on the forward strand.
TTCGCGCCATAACGGGAAGCGAATTTGCCCAAGTCGTCTGCTTCTTTACGGGAGTAGTGTCCGCAACCTTTTGCGTTGATCGCTTTTACTTGTCCGCCGCCAGCTACAGCTGCTGCAAACACCTTGAAGTCGCTTGTCGCAACCAGATCAGATACGTCTGTCAGCTCCATGCCGAAGCGTACGTCTGGTTTGTCAGAACCGTAACGCGCCATGGCATCCGCATACGTGAGACGAGGGAATGGAGTCGGTATGTCTACCCCAACCGTTTGCTTGAACACGTGAGCGACCATCTTTTCCATCATTGGCAGGATTTCTTCCATAGACAGGAAAGAGGTTTCAATGTCCACTTGGGTAAATTCAGGCTGACGGTCAGCACGCAGGTCTTCGTCACGGAAGCAACGAGCGATTTGGTAATAGCGCTCCAAACCGGATACCATCAAAAGCTGTTTGAATAGCTGTGGCGATTGCGGCAGTGCGTAGAACTCGCCTGGGTGTACACGGGAAGGCACGAGGTAGTCACGTGCGCCCTCAGGCGTGCTCTTCTGGAGAATTGGTGTTTCGATTTCCAGGAAGTTGTTCTCATCCAGGTAGTCACGGAAAGCTTTTGCTGCTTTACTACGCAAAAGCAGGGAGCGCTGCATTTCCGGACGGCGCAAGTCGAGGTAGCGGTATTTCAGACGAACTTGTTCATCTACATCGATCTCATCTTCAATCAGGAACGGAGGTGTTTTTGCATCGTTCAGGATTTCAATTTCGGAGATGTGCACTTCTACTTCGCCTGTTTTCAGCTTTGGATTGACTGCTTCTGGTGCACGGTTTACTACTTTCCCTTTTACAACCAGTACGTATTCGCTGCGAACCTTGTCAGCCGCTTCCCAAGCTTCTTTGTTGTACTCCGGGTTGAATACGATTTGGACGATGCCAGTGCGGTCACGGAAGTCGATGAAGATGACGCCTCCGAGGTCGCGGCGCTTTTGTACCCATCCGTTCAGTACGACTTCCTGTCCAACGTGTGCTTTTGTTACTTCTCCACCATGTACGGTGCGATATTGCCAAGACATGATCATTTCCCCCAATGATTTGTTTTATTGATTTACTTTTGCAGCGAGTACAGCAATGAGTTCCTCGCGTTTCACTTCTTGTTGCTCGCCTGTTGCCATTTCCTTTAGAACAACCGTGCCATTCGCTAATTCAGACTCACCGATGATCGCAGTAAAGCGAGCCTGTAAGCGATCTGCTTGCTTCAGCTGTGCTTTCATTTTCCGATCCAGATAATCCAACTCAGCCGCAATCCCCGCCTGGCGCAATTGATCGACGAGTACGAAGGCTGTTGTTTTCGCTTCTGGTGTCTGCACCACTACGAAGCAGTCGATGCCACCCGAGATTGGCAGTTGAACGCCTTGCTTTTCCAGAGCCAATAGCAGACGCTCGATACTGAGTGCGAATCCGATGCCCGGCATATCGTCGCCGCCCAGCTCTGCAACCAGTCCGTTGTAGCGCCCACCGCCACATAGCGTTTCTACCGCACCGATCTCCGCCATTTTGATTTCAAATGCGGTCAGTGTGTAGTAATCCAAGCCGCGAACCAGGCGAGGATTTACATGAAACGGAATATCCAGCGCGGTCAAATAGTTTTGTACGGCTTCGAAGTGGGCCGCGGATTCCTCGCTCAAGTAGTCCAAAATGGACGGAGCGTCCATCTTCAGTCTTTTGCATTTTTCATTTTTGCAATCGAGCACGCGCAACGGATTGCGATCGATACGAGACTGGCAATCCTCGCACAGCTCGGAGCGAACACCGTTCAAATGTGCGAGTAAATGCTCACGGTGACGCGCCCGGTCTCCTACTGTACCTACGCTGTTCAATTCCACAGAAAGTCCTGTCAATCCGAGCTCCTGATACAGACGTATCGCAAGGCCAATGACTTCTGCATCGATTGCTGGATCGCTTGAACCGATCGCTTCTGCACCGAACTGCACGAATTGGCGATAGCGGCCTGCTTGCGGACGCTCGTGACGGAACATCGGTCCTAAGTAGTACAGCTTGGTCGGCTGATTAGGCACACCGTACAGCTTGTTTTCCACGTAGGAGCGCACAACACCCGCTGTCCCTTCTGGGCGCAGCGTGAGGGCATCCGTACTGCGCGGATTGGCTACACTGTACATTTCTTTTTCCACGATATCCGTGGTCTCGCCTACACCCCGTTGGAACAACTCTGTGCTCTCAAACAGCGGTGTACGAATTTCCGCGTAATTGGAGCGGCGACACAGATCGCGGGCCTTGGCCTCCACGTAGTGCCACAGCTCTACAGTACCAGGCATGATATCCTGCGTACCGCGTGGGATCTGGATTCTTGTCATTCCTCTCGAACCTCCATGTCTTTTCAAAAACTCGGGCTAAAGCCAAACCTTCAGGATCAAGGAACTTTTCTTTATGACCAAATAAAAAAGCCCCTCGTCTCCTGACATTTAGCAAATCGCCGCATGTCAGGGACGAGAGACTGGTTATACTCCCGTGGTGCCACCCTGTTTGAATAGCCTACAATCAAAAGGCTATCCCACTTATTAGCCGTTAACGCCGGCACACGCCTGCCAGTTACTGGGGAAAGAGATTTCTTTCAGCCGTTCACTGCGGTCTTCAGGGATGTCATTCACCAAGCCGTTATACGAAAGCACTCTCAGCCACGGCGCTTTCTCTCTGGGCATCCGGTTCCTGGATACTTGTTCCCGTCATCAGATCATTTCTTATTCAATAAAAAAGCTTAATGTGAATCATAGCAAACCCGCCAACAGCCGTCAACAGGCGCTCGAATAAAACTTTTTTTATTAAGAACAAGTATATCCATCACTTACTTGCCAGATACCTGTCCAGCTGTTCTCGCGCCCGAATAGATTTCATCCAAATCACGGAGCTTGTTATCCACCAGAACCTTGTAGGTGTCGTTGTACGTTTTCGGGTCCTTCGGATTCGGAAAGCGCGTCAGCTTGCCGCTTCCTGGGGCCATCAGCTTGGATACCGCACCACAGCCGAGACCAAGGATCGTTTGTACCTCTTCCATGATCATGATGTTGTAGATGCTCTCCTGCCCTGGCTTGGCATACCCGACATTCTCCAGATTTCCCAAAATGTTTTTCTGACGATACAAATAGTACGGGTCATAACCGTTCGCTGCTGTCCACTCGGAGGCCATCTCCATCATCTTGCTAATTTCTTCGCGACTGGCGACCTTGTAGCGGTCTTTGTTCTGCGTCATCTCAGATGCTCTTTTGAAAGACAGCGTATGAACCGTCAGAGAGGCGGGCATCAGCTTTTCTACCTCTTGGAGGCTGTGTGCCAGCTCGGCTACGCCTTCGTTTGGCAGTCCGATGATCAAATCCATATTAATGTTCGTCAAGCCCATCTCCATAGCCAGATGGTACTTCTCAATCGTCTCTTCGACGGTGTGATGACGTCCGATTGCCTGTAACGTCTCCTGCGTAAACGATTGAGGATTAATGCTGATACGATCCACTTCCCACTGCTTCATCACATCGAGCTTTTCGCGAGTGATCGTGTCGGGTCTTCCCGCTTCAACCGTCAACTCACGCACATCTCCCATGTGTGGAAACGAACGATGCATCGTCTCAAATAGCTGGTTCATGTCATCTGCGGTAATACTCGTTGGGGTTCCACCTCCGAAATAAATGGACGTGATCCGTTGATCATTCGCGCGAAGCCACTCTCCCATCCGCTCCATCTCGTAATGGAGACCTTCGAGAAACGGATTAACCGAAGCCGTATGACTGCGAATCGCGTATGCTGGAAACGTACAGTACGCACACTTCGTCGGACAAAATGGGATGCCGATATATACCGATAGCTCGCGGTCAATTTGATACAAATCAGGCACGTCGCTAAGCTGCTTGTCTACGATTTCTTGCAAAAGCTTTAGCTTGTATGGTCGCAAAATTACATCCTGCTGCAATCTCTTATGTGCTTCCTGTCTGTCTACACCAGCGGCGTTCAACTGATGCAGCAATTTCGTCGGACGTATCCCGGTCAAGATTCCCCAGCCTTGCTCCATACCCGTATATTCTTCCAGCATCAATAACAGCGCATAACAAAGAGCTTGCTTGGCTGTCTTTTTCATCGCTTTCTCATCACGTGCTACATAGTTTCGCTCCACCTGATGGGAGATGCTTCGCTTGCCATCGTATAACTCTCCCGATGCTACGACTCCATTTTCATGCACGGTCAATGCCAGCTTGATTTTCAAATCTGCCCCATCTGTCCACTCAGGTACAAAAGTGAGCGCTGGATCTTCATAAAATAATGCGAGAATTAAGGAGAGTTCCCGCTCGAATGCGTGTCCCTCACATATAATCTGTATCATGGAGTTCACCTGCTTTTTTCAAAAATGCCACTCCTCATCATAGCCGACGAGAATTACTCGGGTCAACTAGACAAGTTGTGGCATCATGTGCAAGGTGGCAAAAGCGGTCATTTCCGTTTTTGCCTGGGGTGTTGGATATCCCGCAAGCCCGGATGAAAATCTTGGGCCATTTCTGCATTTTGTAGTGACGTTTCTTTCTCTAAATCGTCTTGAAAATCGACAGATAAAAACTGCCGATTCAATCCTTGCGCGAATGTTTCCTTCTTTGACTGTCTCACGATGAATTCCTCCTGAAAAGCTGCGTTCGCTAGCGTCTAGTAAAATCTAGTATTGCCTTGGCTACAGAAAAGCAATCAGGGAAGCCATGCAGAACTTTGTCGTTTTTTGCAGGAAAAGGCAGGAGAAAGAGCGAAGTGATTATTTTGGTAAAAACATGCAAGAATGCTATGAATTCAAAAAGCTACGTATATCGGAAAGGATGTCTATCGTGTTTGTTCGTCAAAAGATCCTGAGGAGTCTCCTGACTGTCGTCTGTGCCATTTCCCTCCCCGTTTCTGCAGCCTGGGCCGCCGGTTCTGTTCAGGTCACAGTGGACAAGCTCAATGTCCGTTCAGGTCCCAGCCTCCAAGACGCTATCGTCACTACACTGCCGAACAAAACTGTGCTGCCTGTCATCTCCACCAAAAATGACTGGATTCAAGTAAAGCTTCCGAACGGTCAAAGCGGTTGGGTAGCGAACTGGCTCGTCAGCGCACAGCAACAGCAACAGAAACCACCAGCTGTATCTGCCAAGCAAGTGGAGAGCACCACAACGAATCTCAATGTTCGTTCTGGGCCCGGTCAGACATATGCAGTCGTACAAACGATCAATCCAGGTACGCGCTACCCTATCGTGCAAACGAGTGGCGAATGGCTCCAAATTCAACTCAACGCAGGAACAAAAGGCTGGGTAGCAAACTGGCTTGTAAAAGAAGTAGGTACGGGACAAGCAGTTTCCCCTCCCTCTACAGGTAGTACGCCCCCAACGACCAATCCAGCGGGAACAGGCTCACAACAGAAGCCTCCTGCTGTACAAGGAGCCAGCCTAACCTTGGATTTCGCTCCGTACGTATACGCTACGCCGGATGCCAGTACACCTGCTATCGGTCAACTGCATGCGGGCGAGAAAATTACGGTCTTGAACAAACAAAATGGTTGGATTCAATTCCCTTACGATGGAGTCAATGCTTGGCTCTCCACCGATCAAACCAACCCGAATACAGGTCAACCGACTCTACCCGAAAATGGAAATGGAAACACGCAACCTCAGACTGGGCAACCATCCTCTTCCAGTCAAACCGCCACAGTAAAAACGGACGGATTGAATCTGCGAAGTGAACCGAACACAACCAGTGCCATTCAAGCTACACTTTCAGTCGGAAGCAAGCTGACTGTTTTGGAAAAACAAGAAGATTGGTACCGCATCAACACGGCGGACGGAAAAACTGGCTGGGTGGCAGGCTGGCATATTACGGTGAACCAACCAAGCATGCCTACTCCGACTGGCCCATACGTGACGATCATGAATCCAGATACCAATGTTCGTTCTGGTCCGAGCACCGATCATGATGTTATCAAACAGGTACAGCCTGGCGAGAAATACGGGATTGCCAATAAATCAGGCGAGTGGTTCCAAGTAAACTTCCCTGACGGCTCCACAGGCTACATTGCAGGCTGGCTCGTTTCTGCGAATGGTGCGCCAGCAGTGGTGCGCAGTAATGATCTTGCCGGCAAAGTCATCGTCGTCGATGCTGGACATGGTGGCACAGATGGCGGTTCGACGGGTTCCAGCTTCTCTACTTTAGAGAAAACAGTCAATCTGCAAGTATCTCTGCTCCTGCGCAACAAGTTGGAATCGGCAGGTGCCAAAGTCATCATGACACGGGCTGATGATCGCAAGCTGACCCTGCAACAGCGCGTCGACATCGCGATTCAAAATCAGGCTGATATTTTTGTCAGCGTCCATCATAATACGCATCCAAACTCTGCAACGAATGGCTCGATTATTTTCTACTACAGCCAAGGTAACTCTAGCAAGCTCGCCTCCCTGGTTCAAACGGAACTGGTCAAAGCGACGAACTACAAGGACATGAATTATCGGTACGGAAACTATTTCGTTCTACGCGAAAACCCGGTGCCATCCATTTTGGCCGAGATCTCCTTCCTATCCAACTACAACGATGAGATTCGCGCACGTTCTGAGAAACAGCAGGATCTTGCGGCAGAAGGTTTGTTCAAAGGGATTGTCCAGTACTTTAATACACAAAGCAATCAGGGAGGCTGATCCCTCTCTTACTAAAACCTCCATGCGAAAAAAGCTGGCTCAAGCTCACTCGTATGGAGGTTGTTTTATGGCCTATCCAATCGCATTAAGGCAGGACTGGCAGGAATTCCCAAATTATTTGCGAATATCATAAGGCATCGAAAGGAGTGATGACGGATGAAAAACAATCACAATATCAGTAATCGCACGGTATGGACGCAGGTGATCACAAGTTAACCTTTGAAAATGGAGTGATTTCTATTAAGACCATGTTTGAGTACAATTGGATGGTTCGTGAAGAATGGATGAAATGGTGTGAGGATGTTCCGCTGGAAGAATTGCTTCGTCCGCGCCTCGGAGGTGTCGGGGGTATTTTGCATACACTGTTCCATATCATTGATGTAGAGTGGAGCTGGATTCAAGTCATGTTGGGAAGGCCTGATTTTCAAGAAAGCTTCAACCTTTACAAACGGTTGGAAAAGGTTCGTGAGCTGGAGGCGACTTTCCGCCCTGATGTGCTTCAATTTTTGCGCAATTGGGATGAAAGTATGGAAACAAGAGCCTTTCAGGATACGAAACCAGACGGTAGCATCGCTACGTACACATGGGGTGAAATTATGCGGCACATGATTGCTCATGAAATCCACCATGTCGGACAACTTTCGATATGGGCACGAGAAATCGGGAAAAAACCGATTTCTGCAAACCTAATTGGCAAAAATCTAATCCTCCCAACAGCCACTTACATTCACTGACCCGATTTCGTACTGAAACGACAAAAACGATTGCATTCGGCAATCGTTTTTTGTATTTGACTTCGTTATAAGGATGAATAAGCGGGGCGTTTTTCCCATGGCTCGACCTGACCAACGATTATCTGTTGTTCATTTGTTTGCAGAGCGTTAATCACCCCAGCCGCAATTTCATCATTCGTCAGCCAGCGTGAATGCTCACCTGAACATGTAAACCCGAGGATGACCCGTCGATAATGGCAAACTTCTGATGTAGGTTCTTTCCGTGAATTTTTCCAAGCACCGCTCCCACACACATGCAGCAATTGCCAGTGCTTCTCAGGACGCGACAGTTCTTCCACGATCACCGAGAGTGCATGCGGTGCAGTCGAATGAATCCACGCGACAACCACATCCATCGGTCCTCTCTTCTCTACGAGCTCGGCCATAGCCTGACGCAAGCTGTTTGTTTGATGATAGTCCTGTGGCAGCAAATGAATCGACTCTGGATGAATGGAACCGTCTCTGATACGACTTAATTTGACTGGATCCCGACCAAGTACAGTTACTTGATAGCCTTGGCGAGCCAGCCATCGGGAGACCTCTGCAAGCATGCCACTCGCACCGATAACCAATGCTTCTTGCGCCATGATTTCATCCCCCTTGGTTGTGTTTATGATTCCACAATCAATGTGACAGGGCCATCATTTAACAGACGCACGTCCATCATTGCACCAAAGCGTCCTGTTTCCACATGGAGCCCTTTTTCCCGCAGCTTGGCGTTAAACAGCTCGTACAGCGGTTCAGCCTGCTCAGGTCGTGCGGCAGCCATGAAGTTGGGTCTTCTGCCCTTTCTGCAATCCCCATACAGCGTAAATTGTGATACGGACAAAATTTGACCACCCTTGTCTAAAACAGAGAAGTTCATTTTGCCTTCCTCATCTTCAAAAATACGCAAGTTCGCAATTTTGTCTGCGACAAATTCTATTTCTTTTTCTGTGTCTTCATGCGTAATTCCTACCAGCAGCATTAAGCCGTAATCAATTTGTCCGACGATCTCTCCTGCTACGGTAACACTCGCTTCTCTCGTTCTTTGTACGACAACTCTCACACTGACTCATCCTTCCTCTTAGCTAAACAAGAACACCCAATCCACGAAGGATCAGGTGCTCAGTATCCGGCGAACCGAATATATATCTTTGATGCGCTTAATGCGCTCTACTACTTTCAGCAAATGATCCACATTGCTAATCGAGATGGTCATGTGAATCGTTGCCACTCGGTTTTTATCGGACTTGCCACTGACAGCCGCAATATTCGTCTTTGTCTCAGCCACAACCTGCAATACATCGTTTAACAGTCCGCTCCGATCATTGCCTGTGATCTCGATCTCTACATGGAAATTATGTTTGAAATCGGTATCCCATTCGACATCAATCAGACGCTCTGTACATTCGTCAGTCAGTACGTTCGGACAGTCCAGTCGATGCACCGATACCCCACGACCTCTCGTAATGAAACCGATAATCTGGTCGCCGGGGACAGGTGTACAACAACGAGAAATACGGACGAGCAAATTATCCAAGCCACGGACTTTGACGCCAGACTCACTCTTGGCAGAACGATTTGCTGGATTCGGTTTGACCTCAGGAATGGTCGGGTTTTGTTCTTCGCGCTCCCGACGGAGTTTGTCCAGGAGACGAGTCGCTATTTGCGAAGCCGTAATGCCGCCATAGCCGACTGCGGCAAACATGTCTTCTGCCCCTTGGAAATTAAAACGGGCTGCCGCTTCCTTCAGGTTCGTTTCCGTCATCGCTTCTTTTACATCAAAGCTGCGCGATTTGATCTCCGCTTCCACCATCTGCTGACCTTTGGCGACGTTCTCTTCCCGCTTCTCTTTTTTAAACCACTGTTTAATTTTATTTCGAGCGTGCGCAGATTTGGCCATCTTGAGCCAGTCCTGACTAGGACCGTACGAGTGCTTGGACGTCAGGATTTCGACGATATCGCCTGTTTTCATCGCGTAGTCGAGCGGTACAATCTTGCCGTTCACTTTGGCGCCAATCGTTCTGTTTCCTACCGCAGAGTGAATCCGATAGGAGAAGTCCAGCGGTACAGAGCCTTTTGGCAGCTCAACGACATCACCTTTTGGCGTAAAGACGAAAACCGTATCGGAGAAAAGATCCTGCTTGAGACTCTCCATGAATTCTTGCGCGTTCGGAGCTTCTTCTGACCCACCTTCGATAATCTCCCGCAGGCTCCCCAGCTTCTCTGCAAACGAGCCTTGCACGATGCTTTTGCCTTCCTTGTACGCCCAGTGAGCCGCGATCCCGATCTCTGCTGTCTGGTGCATATCCCACGTGCGGATTTGCACTTCCAATGGCTCACCTTTTGGCCCAATCACTGTCGTATGAAGAGATTGGTACATGTTCGTCTTTGGCATGGCAATGTAATCTTTGAATCGACCTGGCATCGGCTTCCACAGGGTATGCACGATACCGAGAACCGCATAACAGTCGCGGATGTCATTCACGATGATCCGCAATGCAAGCAGGTCATAAATCTCGTTGAACTGCTTGTTTTGTCTCGTCATCTTTTTAAAGATGCTGTAGATATGCTTCGGACGTCCCGAAATTTCTGCCTCAATGTTTAACTCGCCCAGCTTTTCTCTGATCGTATCCGAAGCTTCATTCAGGTAGGCTTCTCGTTCCACCCGTTTCTTTTGCATCAGATTCACAATCCGATAGTACTGTTGCGGATTCAAATACCGAAGCGCTGTATCTTCCAGTTCCCATTTGACGGAAGCGATCCCCAAGCGATGAGCGAGTGGCGCAAAGATTTCCAGCGTTTCATCGGAAATCTCTCGTTGCTTCTCCTCGGACATGTGCCGAAGTGTCCTCATGTTGTGCAGACGGTCTGCCAGCTTGATCATGATGACGCGGATGTCCTGTGCCATGGCAACCAGCATCTTGCGGTGGTTTTCGGCGAGCTGTTCTTCTTTGGACTTGTATTTAATTTTTTCCAGCTTGGTCACACCATCTACCAGAAGAGCAACATCTGGTCCGAACTGCTCACGGAGGTGATCAAGCGTAATCTCGGTATCCTCTACGACATCATGCAAAAATCCAGCCGCAATCGTAACCGCATCCATGTGCAGGTTTGCGAGAATTCCCGCCACGGCGATTGGATGCATAATGTAAGGAACACCTGATTTGCGTATTTGCCCTTCATGCGCTTTTTCGGCAAGCTGATAGGCACGTGTAATCAGGTCCATATCCGATTGTGATAAATAGGTGCTTGCTTTTTTTACTATCTCATCAATGCCGGTAATCATAGTTCCCTTCCCTTATCCTCTCAGTAAAATAACCTCGATCGAGGCCTTCTCACGGAGGAGCGACCGCATTATAGCGGAAAGTTTCACCGAAGTATTGCCGGAAGCAGAAGCTGAGGCACTTCGTGATGCGCTCCGGAAAGTTTAAGCCTGGACGCATTTCGCACTGTGAAGCACTTGAACTTTCCTATACGACTAGAAAACTTGGGCGTTGCCAAGTCTTTTGGCGCAGGCGAAGGCTTACTTGCACGTATCATGTCTGTCTATTTCATACTATTATCTTGTATGTCGTTCGTCTTGTAAAGCTGAATTCCCCTGTAAAGTATGTACAGTCGTAGAAAAAAGAAAAAAACGGGCATTTGACCCGTTTTTCCTTGTTGCATCAATTAATATTGAACGAGCGATTTGACAGGAATTTCACCTATTTTGCTACGTCCATCCAAGTAGGACAGTTCGATAAAGAAGGCAGCTCCTACTACTTTTCCTCCGAGTTGCTCAATCAAATTGATTGTTGTCTCAATGGTTCCACCTGTCGCCAGCAAATCGTCTGCAATCAGAACACGCTGACCTGGTTGGATCGCATCTACGTGTACGGCCAATGCATCTTTTCCATACTCCAGGTCGTAATCCGCCTTGATGGATTCATATGGCAGCTTGCCAGACTTGCGGATTGGTACAAAGCCAATTCCCATTTCGTACGACAATGGCGCACCTACTACGAATCCACGAGCTTCTGGACCCGCAATCACATCTGCTTGTACTTCACGAGCGAAGACCGCCAAGTCTTGAATCGCAGCTTTGTAAGCAGGGCCATCTTTCAACAGAGTAGTGATGTCCTTGAAACGAATCCCTGGCTGTGGAAAATCTGGGATAACACGAATGTATTGTTTAAAATCCATGAAAAATTCCTCCTAAACGGTGGTTGGTTCCACCAATTGATGAAGCGCTTGAATCATTGCATCGGAAGAAGATAGTAATAAATCCGTAGCAAGTTGTGCCTCTTCCTTCCAATTCGTATAGAGCACAGAGCTCTCGAGCGGCCTTTTGGCAGTGTTTGCCTGCAGCGTGTACTGCTCGGCCTCCTCTACTAAAAACTCCAGCTCCATAAAGATGGCGATCATGCCGTCTAATAGATTTCTTTTCCATTGCAGCTTTCTTGCCAATGCATCCATATGGATTTTTTTAACAGTTGGCACCTGAACGAAAAACTGGTACAACTGTTTAAAATGATCTCGGCCCGGACAGGAAAGCCGCTCCATTCCTAAATCCGGATCACCAAACAAACAGTAAATGCGCTCCGCTTGTTTGAGCAAGACACGAACCACTTCCAAGTCAGAACGGCGCGTCGGCAAATCATACAAAATCACATTGGATGAGGCTGTAATGTTCCCTTCTCGACCAACCACGAACAAGGAATTCACCTGTTCGCTTGTTGCTTTCGCTGCCAATGATTCATAGCTTTCCTCGCGAAACAGAACAGTCACCGAATTAGACTCCGCCATCACTTGCTGCCATTTCTCTATCTTGTCACGGCTGCCTCGCCAGTCAAATACTTGCTGATGTCCAACAGACAAATCACGGATCGTCAGCTGAGGCTTTCGATTTCCGTTCCATTCGTTTACAGACAATTCTCCCAATACGTGAAAACGTGCCTTGGGCGTTACTCTCTTTGTTACATGTGCCCAGTTGAAGCCAATTGCATCCAAAGAGGTCCCCGCTTTGCTCAATGTACACTTTAAATGATTGTCATCTCGCCCAATGGTGCGCATACCTTGTGTCTCTACTTCTTCTAACAAAACGAGCGGAGTTGGATTCCCCATGCCATATGGGGCGAGCTGTTCGAGTTGCTCCGCTGCGGTCAAACTGATCTCTTCCATGTTCATCGCAACGTCCACTTTGGTCATCGGCGTGAAGTCTTCAGCGGACAACCACTCTCCAGCTAGCTCGTTTAATTTTTGGCGTAATAAGTCGAGATTTTCTACAGGCAAGGTCATCCCCGCTGCCATCGTATGACCGCCATAGTGCGGTAGCCAATCCTTGCAAGCAGTCAGACCTTCATACATATCAAAACCTGCAATGCTCCTCGCCGAGCCTTTTGCCGTTCCTTTTTCCGGATCGATGCCAAGCACAATCGTGGGACGGTAAAAAAGCTCAACCAATCGAGAAGCTACAATCCCTACCACGCCCACGTTCCAGCCTTCTTTAGCCAGAACGAGAACATTGTTCTGGTCTGGCGGATACAGCTCATTCACCATCTGTACAGCTTCCTCGGTCATCGCTGCGACGATTTCCTGACGTTCACGGTTTAAGTCGTCCAGCGCCTGGGCACATTTCTCTGCTTCGTCCATATCCGAAGTCGTCAGCAGTTTCACAGCGGATTCAGCCGTCTCCAGCCTTCCACTTGCATTCAGACGCGGTCCAAGCGCAAAGCCTACATGTCCCGCAGACAGCTCGGTATCGGCTAAGCCACATACTCGGATTAAGGCCTGCAGACCAAGGTTCCTTGTATGATTTAAGCGCTTTAATCCTGCTCGAGCCAGAATGCGATTTTCATCTACCAACGGCACCAGATCCGCTATCGTCCCCAATGCAGCCAAATCTGCCAAATGCAGAGGCGGCTCCTTCAGCAAGGCATGCCCCACTTTAAAGGCGACCCCCACTCCCGCCAACATATCAAACGGGTACGAACAACCAGGCTTCTTGGGATTAATCACAGCAAATGCCTCCGGGATGATTGCCGGAGGTTCGTGATGGTCGGTTACAATGACGTCAAGACCCAACTGGTTCGCGTACGCTACCTGTTCGACTGCACTGATCCCTGTATCGACAGTGATGATCAGTTTATAGCCACTTTGATGCAGATGCGCCAAGGCGTCTTTATGTAACCCATACCCTTCTGTAAAACGGTTGGGAATGTAGTAGTCAAAAACAGCGCCGAGTTGGCGCAGTAGATGTACCATTAGCGATGTGGAGCTAACCCCATCGGCGTCGTAATCGCCGTATATGCAAATCGGTTCTTGCCTCTGAATGGCTTGTTGAATGCGATGCACGCTTTGTTCCATTCCATCCAGCAAGAAAGGGTCATGAAACAATTCTGGACCGGCTTGCAAAAAATCACGAGCCTTTTGTGATGTGTCAATGCCACGTATCACCAGTAGCTTTGATACGAGCGGAGTAAGCTGGCAATCTGCGGCAATACTAGCAGCAAGCTGCTCATCATAGGTGGCCAGTTTCCAGCGTGTTTTCGCTTTCAGCATGGGCTTTCCTCCAATCCTCATTCATTATAGAGGATGGAGCAGGAAGCTGACAACTGCATAAAACATACCGTTTTATGCAAAACTCTCATACGGCTTCAAACTGCGACAAATACAGAAACAGAGAATAGAAAAACCGCAGGGTTCCCTGCGGTTTCGTCCACCTTTACATTCCTTCTTTTTTCTTTTTCATATTCCGTTCTTTCAAATTCACCCATACTTGGGCTGCAATAAAGATGGAGGAATACGTACCACTCACCAGACCGAACAGCAGGGCCAAGGAGAAGTTCTGGATGCTCTCGCTTCCCAAAACAGCCAGTGCAAGAGCTGTGAAGAATACAGTCGCTACCGTGTATACAGAACGGCGCATCGTTTGCCACAGTGACACGTTTACCAGATGTTCAAGTTCAGGAATTGTCTTGGATTTCATCGTTCTCAAGTTTTCCCGAATCCGGTCGAAAATAACGATTTTATCGTTAATCGAGTAACCCAAGATCGTCAGAAGCGCGGCGATAAAGGTAATGTCTACCTCCAACCCGAGGATAGAGAACAATGCAATCGGGATAAACACGTCATGGGCAAGCCCCACGACACATGCAATACCGAACAGCCATTGGAAGCGGATCGCGATGTAGATGGCAATACCCACAGCAGCAATCGCAACCGCAATCCCTGCTTTTTTCACCATCTCTTGCGCAATACTCGGATCAACCGACGAAACCTGTTTCGAGACCTGCTCACCGTATTTTGCTTTGAGAGCCATTTCCACTTTCATCAGTGTGTCAGATGAAATGGTTTGGTCAAAACGTGTATAGGCCTGACCATGATTTTCCCCGTACGGAGTGACCGCGCTGAAATTCACATTAGGAACCTCTTTCTTGATCACTGCTTCTATATCTGTCGGATTGAATTGTTTTCCAATGTAAAGATCCAAGCGAGTTCCTGCCTTGAAGTCAACGCCAAGGTGAAGTCCTTGAAATAGCGTAAACAGAAGGCCGATGATAATAATCACAGAGGAAGCGATGAAAAACTTCCTGCGATTTTTCACGATGTCAAATCTGATTACTGTATGGTCTTTATCATAGCTCACGGATCTCACTCTCCTTTACCCCGAACCAGAACGGCTTTTTAAACATGTTGGAACGGACAACCAGCCAGAGGAGGAAGCGGGACCCAAACACGTTGGTAATGATACTTACGATAATCGTCATCGCCAATACAACAGCGAAGCCTTGTACGGAGCTCGTCCCGAAGAAAAACAGAACGCCCGTTGCAATCAGTGTCGTCACATGAGCATCGATAATCGTAATCAAGGAACGGCGTTCACCTGCACGGAAGGCAGAGAGGACCGTCTTGCCAGAACGAATTTCTTCCTGGATGCGCTCATAGGTAATAATGTTGGCATCCACGGCAATCCCTACCGCCAAAATAAATCCAGCAATACCTGGCAGCGTCAGCGTTGCATGCATCCAGTCGAGTACGACCATACAAAAATAAGTAAATCCAGCCAAGGTAATGTTTGCAATCATACCTGGCATACGGTATACAACTAGCATGAAAATAAAGATCAGCGCAGCCCCGATATACCCTGCATACAAGGTTTTCTCCAGAGCCAGAGTTCCCAAGGAAGCACCCACGGAGGTTACTTGCTTCTCAATCAATTTGGCTGGCATCGCACCGGAATTCAGCAGATCAGCCAATTCCTGTGCCGATTCCTGTGTGTAATTTCCAGTAATTTGCGCGCTACCACCAGAAATGACCGATTGAATGGTCGGATTAGTTTGCATCGTCTCATCCAAAAAGATCGCCATTGGTTTGTGCAGGTTTGCACGTGTGGCGTCTTCTAGCTTCTTCGGGTCAGAGAATTTCAGGGTTACGAGCGGGCGTTTCAGGTCGTCATAACCAACTGCTGCCCCGTTTGGAGCCAAGTCACTTCCCTGCAATATAATCTTGCCATTTTCATCACGGAATGTCAGATGAGCAGGCTTCCCGATCAACTCGCGAAGCTTGTCCTGATCCGCTGATTGTGATGCGATTTGAACGCGAATCCGGTTTGGCAATTCGGTAGTGGTGACTGGCTCAGCCACGCCACCGATGTTAATCCGTCTTTCAATCATGTGTGCTGTTGATTTCAAAAGCTCGATATCAACTTTGTGCCCAGCCTCGAGAGGCTCTACCTCATACAGAATCTCAAACCCGCCCTGCAGGTCCAGACCGAGTGTGATGTTTCCTGCCACCTGCTTGGTCGTTGTTGCTACGAGCGTAGCCAAAAGCCCTACAACGACCAGAAACAGGAGGAATCTTCCCCATTTAATCATAGTAGTAATACCCCTCTTTCCTAACAGGGTCCCGTCCTAGACGAGAAACCAATATGCCCATTATAACGAAGTACAAAAAAACGTGTCAATTATTGCTGGAAAGGTGAACCATGGTAACCAACCCCTTGCATTTTTCGCGACATGTACGTATACGAAGAGGGCGACCAGAAGTTTCTATAAAATCACTAAGAATTTTTATACATTTGTATCATGAGGTAATTCATGTACTTGTTTGGCTTTAGAGACAATATGTCGTTGACAAGCTGGTGGATCGGTGGCATTTCTTTATAGCCGTTCGTGACGCATTCCCAAACATCTTCAGGCGCCACGTTGTCGTACCCCAAAAGAGCAAATTCCTCTGCCTTGCTTACACAAAGGCTTGCCACTTGCCCATACCATTCCTGTTTTTGCGCTTGGTCCATCCTAATTTCCCCCTCAAAGTAGTCATGCCGACAGCGGCACGTCCATATTCTTTACTGAGTGAATTTATCCTTGCAAAGGAGCCTTCCATGAAACAATCCTTCTTTTACGGAACGGTCATCCTCATTATTGCTGGTGGCATCACCAAAGTGTTTGGCTTTGCTCACAGGATCGTGTTGTCGCGCATTATCGGAGCGGAAGGAATGGGGCTTTATCAGATGGTTGTGCCCCTTTTATACTTTCTGATTACTGTGACGACATTCGGACTTCCGGTTGCCATTGCAAAGCAAGTGGCAGAGACGGAAGCAGCTAATAATCCGCAGCAGACTCGCCGGTTTTTGTTACTAGCCTTGTCGGTCGCTGGCGGGATTAGCCTGTTCATTTGCGTCCTGCTCCTCTTGTTCTCTCAATGGATTTCCGGAATGCTATTCACAGACCCTCGTGCACACATCGTTCTGCTTGCAGCCATTCCGGTCATCCCGATTTCCGGCATATCCCTTGTCCTGCGAGGATACTTCCAAGGCAAGCAAAACATGATCCCTACTGCCGTCTCCCAACTCGTGGAGCAAGTCGTACGAATGGCATTGGTCGTTGTCATGACGATGTCGTTTCTTTCGGCAGGCATTGAGTACGCCACAGCAGGGGCTGTCGCCAGCATTATTTTTGGAGAAGCCGCCGGACTCTTGTACATTCTCTGGCAGTATCGCAAAGGCAGCAAAAAAGCAGCAACTCAGCTTTTGGATAAGCCTCTTCTCATGACGGTTTCAGCAAGCAAAAAGAGCTTGTCGCAACTCATCCATGTCGCTCTCCCTGTCACGCTTAGCCGCGTCATCGGCTCCATTGCTTACGTGCTAGAGCCGTTGCTTGTGCCATACGCACTGGTCATTGCAGGCTTTACCACCTCGACTGCTACTGGTTTGTATGGACAGTTTGCAGGGATGGCCGTTCCTTTGCTGCTTTTTCCTACTTTTTTAACGTATTCCTTGTCCGTTTCCCTCGTTCCTGCCGTTGCTGAAGCCGCCTATCAAAAAAATGCTCCACTCGTGCATCGCCGCATTTATCAAGCCATGCGGATTACACTCGTCATCGGAGCACCTTGTACCGTCTTGCTCACTATCTTTGCAGAACCTTTATGTGTCCTGCTTTACGGCAATGAATATCGGGAGGTTGGCGTGCTGTTAAAAGAGCTGGCACCGTTCTCCGTCTTCCTGTTTTTCCAAGCACCGCTTGCCGCCGCCTTGCAAGGTCTCGATTACGCTCAGGTCGTCTTTCGAAATACGCTGATCAGTGCCATTGTCAAAACTGTCGCGATGTTTTTTTTCACGGCTCATCCAGCATTCGGCATTCACGGCGCTGTCATTGCTCTTAATATCGGCATTACGCTTGGGACGTTATTGCATTTTGCTAGCCTGATCAAAAAAATCGGTTTTACGATCGACCTTCGGGAATTCGGCAAAATCGCGATCGCCATGCTACTCATGGGTTATTCCGGTTCCTACATTGCCAAGCACTGGTTTATGGACATTTCGATTGGACAGCTATTGACTGCAAGCACCTTCATTAGCACCTTGCTGTACATTGTCCTGCTCGTCGCCATGCGCGTCTTGGGCAAGCAAGACGTACGTCGCATTCCGTGGATCGGCGAACAACTCGCCGTGTTCTTCCCTCGCCGCTAGCACTTATTGCTGCGGCTTGTCTTTTTTGTCCAAATACATGATGCCACGCTCGTCAATGCTGCAAAAAGACACCTCTCGAATGTCTTTGATTCCGTATTTCCGGATTTCTCGTTTGAGCCAAAGCTCGTTTTGTCCGATCTTGTTCAAGGCCTCCGTTCTCACCTTTCCATCGAGAATCAGGGGGATGGGCAGACCTTTGTACGAGACAGGACCGACCTGTGGCTTCTCCATCAACGCGAGATCTTCCCTCGAGACCTTTTCTTTTTGCTCCTTTAAAAACACACTCATCTGTCCAGTTGGCTCCAACAGCGCAAATTCAACATCCGCAATGTTTTTTACGTCTTTTTGCCGCAGATGTACCATCAAATCATCCATGTTCAAGCGATTGCGACGCATCGCATGTTCCCTGATTTGCCCATTTTCTATAATCAAATCGGCAGAGCCGTCCACTGTATCGCGGAATTTCTTGCTCTTTAATGACAGATAAGCGAAGGCGACTTCCAACAAGGCAATCAACAGCATCGGCAAATAAAACCGAAGAGCAGGCTTATCGACATCCTCAATCGCCAGTGCAGCCATTTCTGCAAGCATGATCGAGATGACCACATCAAAAACGGACAGCTTTCCCAATTCCCGCTTTCCCATTAACCGCACTAAAATCAGGAGGAAAAAATACGAGAAAAGGGTGCGAAGTAACACCATAGTAATATTATCCACTTACGCTGCCCCCCAAAGAACATTTGATAGTAGTGTTCAACAGGGGGCAGGGAAAGTATTAGCACCAATTACAGCCACTTTCGCTTGCGGAAAATGTGAAGCATGGCAAACGTCATGGCTAGCATAATCACGAGTGCCACGATCAGCATATAAGGTTCTGCTTCTTCTCCAAGCCATGCGAAAGTATTCATCCCGAATAGTCCGGTGATAAATGTCAAAGGTAGGATGATCGTGGAGATGATGGTAAGAACTCGCATCGTCTCCGTTGTTTTGGCGCTAATGATGGTGTAGTACGTATCCAACGCACCGTTTACCAGATCACGGAAGGTTTCCGTTGAATCCGAAATCCGCTCCAGGTGGTCTGTTAGGTCGGTGTAGAACGGAACGTTTTCCTCGGAAATATCGAAGGAGTAACGGCCATTGACGTTCGCGAAAATTCTTTTTTGCGGCATAATCACACGCCTGATTAAAATAATTGTTCGCTTCAGCGCCAGGAACTCTTCGGTAATTTCCTCCATCTGATGTTCATAAATCTCGTCCTCCAGCTCGTCAATCCGCACACTAATCCGATCAATAATGGGAAAGTATTCATCGGTAATCCCGTCTACTATGGCATACAGCAAATAGTCGGGACCTCTGTTCAAGTAAGAAATGTTGCGGTGACACATGGCAGCGATCCGACCGATGGTATTCATCGGAGACTTGTGGATCGTCACGATGTAGTTAGGGCCGAGAAAAACGTTCAGTTCTACCGTTGTAATCTCGTCATCGCTTTCTTCATTGTAACGCAGGGCGTGAAAAACGAAGAAATAGTAGTCATCGTACTTGTCTACCTTGGCACGTGGACTGACGTGCAGGCAGTCCTCAATTGCCAGCGGGTGAAAGTCGAAAATCTTGGCAATATAGGGCAGTTCATTGTTTCCCACATCATACAGATCGATCCAGAGCAAATCCTCTGGTGATTTCAGCCATTGATCTTTCGTTGCCAGATCAACGTCGTGAAACATCTTCTGTTCAGAGTGGTTATAAAAGTACGTTTTGATCAATCTTCCTCACCCCCGTCTCGTTCCCCATCCATCATACGAAAATTCCTATCAATGTTCAACGCGAAGATGAATACGTGAGCCAAGCCTCTCATATAGATGTACAAACACTTCCAATAAGGGGGTACATACCGTGCGAAGTGCATCCACCTCTGTACTGACCGGTCTCTTGTATACGACATGTCTTGTTTTAATTGGAGCGTTGCTCGCGACCCTGCTTCTTAGCTTTACCTCGATACGGGAAGGCACGCTGCCCTATTTTACGTACGTGATCAATGCCATCGCCCTCTTGATCGGGGGATTCGTTACAGGACGTCGTTGTGGCGGCAAGGGCTGGTACTACGGCGGACTTACCGGACTCACATACTTCCTCTTCATCCTCTTGATCGGCTTCCTCGGCTTTGACGCACCAATGCAATGGGGGACCTTCCTGTTCTTGTTCGGCGCTTTTGGAGTGGCCGCGTTAGGTGGGATTCTCGGCGTGAATTCGGCCAATTCCAACAACAAGCATAAAGGCAGTAAACCTAAAATTATCAAGCCTCGCCGCTAAAACAAGACAGAAAAAAGCAGGTGGATCACCCACCTGCTTTTCGCATGTATTATTTGGATTCTTCTTTTGTCTCTTCGCTCTTCGCTGGTTCACTCTTTGCAGGTTCGTTGCTGGAAGAAACTACATTGTTGATCGCTCCACGATCAAAAGTAACGTTTACGTTGTGAGCAATACGCAACGTAACTGTATCATCAGACAGTTCTTGGATCGTTCCATGCACTCCACCGATTGTTACGATCTTGTCGCCTTTTTTCAGAGCAGCAAGCATAGCGTTGCGTTGTTTTGCCTTCTTTTGTTGCGGACGAATCAGCAAGAAGTAAAAAATCGCAAACATGATGATAATCGGTAAAAACTGAGTCAAGCCATCCATGAAAAAAATCCCCCTCGATTAAAAAGATCTATCTTCACCCAATCCATATTGAGCGAAAAACTGGTCGCGGAAATCTTGCAAGCGGTCTTCGGCAATAGCCTGACGCACCTGCTCCATTAACTTCACCAAGAAGTGCAGGTTATGGTAGGTAGTTAATCGGATGCCAAAGGTTTCCTCCGACTTGACCAGGTGTCGGATGTAAGCACGTGTGTAATTTTTGCAGGTGTAGCAATCGCAATTTGGATCAAGCGGGGTAAAGTCGCGCGCGTATTTTGCATTGCGGATGACCAGTCTTCCCTGGCTTGTCATGCATGTCCCATTGCGGGCGATTCTTGTCGGCAACACACAATCAAACATGTCGATGCCGCGGATCGCTCCTTCGATAAGAGCATCTGGTGAACCAACCCCCATCAAATAGCGGGCTTTGCTTGTTGGAAGCAGTGGAACGGTATGCTCCAGCACTTCGTACATCAAAGGAAACGGTTCTCCCACGCTCAAACCGCCGATCGCGTATCCTGGGAAATCCATGGAAACGAGATCTCGTGCACTTTGTGCGCGCAAATCGTTGAACATTCCACCTTGAACGATACCAAACAGCGCTTGTTCGTTTGGACGAGTATGCGCCTTCAGACAACGCTCTGCCCAGCGGGTTGTTCGCTCCATTGATTTTTTTACATAATCGTACTCCGCAGGATAAGGAGCACACTCATCGAATGCCATGAAAATATCGGCACCCAACGCGTTTTGAATCTGTGTAGCCTCTTCAGGACCAATAAACAGCTTCTCTCCGTTTAGGTGGGAACGGAAGGATACTCCTTCCTCCGTGATCTTGCGGAGGTTACTAAGGCTAAATACTTGAAAACCGCCGGAATCAGTCAGAATGGCACGGTCCCAATTCATAAAGCCGTGCAGTCCGCCTGCCTCGCGAACAATTTCATGCCCTGGACGAAGAAACAAATGGTACGTATTGCTGAGGATGATGCCCGCACCAATCGCTTTTAACTCCTCGGGGCTCATCGTCTTTACTGTCGCTTGTGTACCGACAGGCATAAAGACAGGGGTGTCAATCGTCCCATGAGGTGTATGTAGCTTACCGAGACGTGCACCAGTTTGCTTGCATGTTTTGATTAACTCGTAGCGTACAGCCAAATCTTTGCACTCCTCAAGCTATGTATGTAAGTCTTACCTATTATAGAAAAACTTCTGGGTGAAGTAAACCCACCTGACTAATAAGTATACACTTATACAGGTGGGTTGTTCACATTTTTATAAAATTAGCATCGCATCGCCAAAACTGAAGAAACGATACTCCTCTTCCACAGCCGTTTTGTAAGCACGCATCACATTCTCTTTTCCAGCCAAAGCACTCACTAGCATAACGAGCGTAGACTTCGGCAAGTGGAAATTTGTCAGTAGCCCGTCCAGGATGGAAAACGTGTAACCCGGATAAATGAAAATATCCGTCCAACCAGAGGTTGCCACCAGCTTTCCTCCATTCGCGCGCCCTACTGTCTCCAATGTTCGGCAGGATGTCGTCCCGACAGCGATTACTCTTCTACCTTCTGCTTTTGCCTGGTTCACCAGCTCTACTGTTTCCTCGGGAATCTGATAGTACTCCGCATGCATAACATGCTCTTCCACGGAATCCGCTGATACAGGGCGAAAAGTCCCAAGTCCAACATGCAGTGTTACATAAGCCAGCTGTACGCCTTTGGCAGCGATTTGCTCCAAGTACGGCTTCGTGAAATGAAGCCCGGCTGTGGGAGCTGCTGCTGAACCGCGCTCCTTCGCATAGACTGTCTGGTAACGTTCACTGTCCTCCAGTTGCGCGTGAATATACGGTGGCAAAGGCATCGTGCCTAATTGGTCGAGAATCTCGTAAAAAATACCCTCGTACACAAAGCGCACGATTCGTCCACCTGTCTCTGTCACGTCTTCACAAACACAACGCAAAAGACCGTTACCAAAAACCACTTCTGTCCCCTGCTTCATCCGCTTACCGGGCTTTACCAGCGTCTCCCAGCGATCATCACCAAGTGATTTTAACAAAAGGATTTCTATTTTCGCACCAGTCTCAGCCTTTTCACCAATCAATCTGGCAGGTAAAACGCGGCTGTCATTCATGACGAGTACGTCCCCTGCTTGGAGATGATCGATTAAATTGGTAAATTGCTGATGAACGATATTGCCTGTTTGTTTCTCTAACACGAGCAATCTCGATGAAGTTCGGTCTTCTAGCGGGTGCTGGGCGATCAAATGCTCCGGTAAATCAAAATCAAATTGTTGCACGTCCACGAAATCGTTACTCCTTTTTGCGGTAGATCTTGTGGCAAACGACTTACTTTTCGATTGTCACATCCTGGTAGTAGTGTTGCAAGATATCCTTGTAGTCATACCCTTCCTCTGCCATCGCACGTGCTCCGTATTGCGAAACACCAAGTCCGTGTCCAAAGCCAGTACCACGGAAGATGAACTGCGAACCATTGATTTTTTCTACTTCAAACTTCGTGCTGCGCAGAGGGGAGCCACCTTGTTGAAAAACAGAACGCAAAGCATCCGGTGAAGAGACGACGATTGGCGTCCCGTTTGCTTCCATCGCGATCACACGTCCAGATGGACCGCGCTCTGTCACTTTCAGGCTCGTTACGTTTCCCGAAATGCGTGGAGCTTTGTTCTTGTCATGCGCGGCGTTGATCATGGCTGCGATCTCTGTAGAGGTAAATGGACCGCGCGTCCACGAATACGCATTTTCTTCTTTTACTTCTGAAAGGATCGTAACCTCTGCGCCAGTAGGGAGTACAGACAACACACGTTGTGTCGTTGTACTTGGACCTGAGCGCAAATTGGTATTCTCGGTCGAAATGACCGCGATTCTTTGGCCCGCTGAATTGCTTTGGCCCGTTTCGGTTACCAGATCATTTCTTACATAGCCGAGCGTGCCATCTGCTAAAGCCACCTTATACCATACGCTTGCATTGTCCAGTGGATAGGTGTCTTTACTCTCGACAGATCGCAAATAAGGAACCGGATTGCCCCATACTTCTGTGCCGTCCGCTGTCATACCGCCTGCATTGGAATAGAAGAGCGACTCAGCAGGTTTGCCTTGGTAGTAAATGATTTCGCCTTCAGTCTCGTCGACGGCCTCACGCACATCATCAGACTCTTTTGTATAGCCATAATACGCCTGTTCGAAAACCGTATCAGACACATTGGCAACTCCATACTTATTGCCTTGCCACACAGCACGAGTTCTCGAAAGGACGGCCTGCGTTTTCAATGCTTCCAACGGCCAGCCTGGAGCCATTTCAGAGCCAACGACACCATACAGATACTCTTCCATTGGAAGCTCATTTACTAGTGTCAAGTGACCATTGTATTCCGACAGCTCCATCTCACCGCGATATGTACGCTGCTCTCGTTCCACAACGCCAATCACCGATTCATCGCCTGCTTTATTCGCTTCAACTGTCAGCTTAACTTGAGGGGAGAAAACATACTTCCAAATCACTTCATCTGGTGATCCGTATACATCCTGCTTCAATATAACATAAGATTGGCTGTCTGGCTCCTGATAGGAGAAAGAAGGAAATGCAGCGTTTGCTCTTCGTTTCAATTCTTTCACGGCATCAGGGCTAACCTCGTCACCGATCCAAACCGCATATTTGACTTTATCCCCATCGGATACCATCACGGGGTAAGCAGGAATACCTGCTGCTTCAAATGACGCTTGCCATTCTTGTGCTTCCTTTAAGCTTTTGAATGTACCCGCTTCGAGTCGATGCGGACCTTTTACCAGCGGATTCTGCCCGATTGCTTGGGCAACTGTTTTTGCCTGATTTGCAGCAGCTTGATACGTGTCATACGTTCCGCTTACAACCTGATAGACGGTCTGACCGTTACGATTAGCCACCTGGATTGAGCCTTCGTATTTTCGTTGACTCATTTGCTGTGCAATCTGTTGTGCGCGATTCCAGTCACCTGTTTCGGCAACGATCAGATGATATTCATCAACCCGGTAACGAGCTGCATCTCCCTTTAATTCGGGTAAATCTGTCTTGCCTTCGGGTCCATTGAGCACGACATCCATTCCATTTTCAGCAGTCAGCGTAATGGAAGGAACTACTCCCCGATAGCCTTGCCCTGTATCCACAAAAAGCGCAACTCTGATATTGTCGCCGGCTGCCTGCGCTGGTACATGTCCTCCTACGAGAACTACTGACAGCAGGCCCACCGAAAGGACTTTCCCCATCCATTTCTTTCTCATGTCGTCCATTGTCCTTTCTTCACCTGATTTACAACAAAAATTGGCATGTCTTCCCACTGTTTTTCGACAATCGCAGGCTGATCTCCTGCCTTTTTCGTAAAATGGGACCAAACGCCCGCACGCAAAAAAACCACCGGAACGATGAGCTCCGATGGCCTTCACATTTCCCCTATTTGAACAGCCGGAATAAATACATGCCAAGAGACAGGACGATGCTAATCACAATACAAGTCACGATCGGAAAGTAGAACTTGACGTTTTCCTTTTCTACCACGATATCTCCGGGCAAGCGCCCCAGCGGCAAAAATCTGCCACCTACCTGCCACAAAAGACCGACTACGATTAAAGCAGCACCACCAATAATGAGTAGCTTGGCTACAGGATTCACGATTTCATCTCCCGACCAAAGTGTTGGTACGCACTTGGGGTAAGAACCCGCCCCCGCGGCGTCCGCTGCATAAAGCCAATCTGCATGAGGTATGGCTCGCAAACATCTTCCACCGTTTGTGACTCTTCTCCGATTGTTGCTGCAATCGTATCCAGTCCAACCGGTCCACCGTCAAAGCGATCAATAATCGCTAGCAACAGCTTGTGGTCAATATGATCGAGACCGCAGGCATCCACTTGCAATCTTTCCAGCGCTTCCTTGGCAATCTCTGTCGTAATGACGCCTTCGCCTTTTACCTGGGCAAAATCGCGGACCCGCTTCAGCAAACGGTTTGCCACCCGGGGTGTTCCGCGTGAACGTCTGGCAATCTCTTCTGCCCCGCCCTCTCGAATGACGACCTGCAGGATGTCGGCTGCCCGTGAAACGATAAAGGTCAGTTCCGGGACTGTATAAAACTCCAGGCGATTAACGACCCCAAAGCGATCTCTAAGCGGCGCGGACAGCATGCCAGCCCGCGTCGTAGCCCCGACCAGTGTAAATGGCGGCAAATCCAAACGGACACTGCGAGCACTTGGCCCTTTACCGATAATGATGTCCAGCGCAAAATCCTCCATAGCCGGATACAAAACTTCCTCGACACTTCGGTTGAGCCTGTGAATCTCGTCAATAAACAGGACGTCGCCTTCTTGCAAATTCGTCAAAATCGCGGCTAAATCACCGGGGCGCTCAATTGCCGGACCAGACGTCGTTCGGATATTCACACCCAGCTCATTTGCAATAATTTGCGACAAAGTCGTCTTCCCTAGTCCAGGCGGACCGTACAGCAGTACGTGATCCAATGACTCTTTCCGCATCTTGGCCGCTTCAATAAAGATTTTCAAGTTTTCCTTCACATGCTGCTGACCGATGTATTCGTTTAAATAACGAGGACGGAGGCTCAGCTCCGCCGCATCTTCTTCCCAATTCATATGCGTCGTGATGATCCGAGAATCCAAAATCCTACCCCCTCATGAGCAACGCAAGCCCTTGTTTGATGAGCTTTTCTACACCATCGCCCTCTTTTGATTTCTCAGACAGCGTGTTTCTGATTTTTTGCAGTTCACCATCAGAGTAACCCAGTGCAGTCAACGCATCGAGTGCTTCGTTCAGTGCAGACACAGCTTGTTCGCCTGCTGTCAAATCACCCGCTGCAACAGTCAAAATCGCAGATGGTGTGTACCCTACCAATTTATCCTTCAAATCGAGGATAATGCGCTGGGCCGTCTTTTTCCCAATCCCCGGAAATTTCGTCAAATAGGTAACATTCTCCTGTTGAACCGCCATCACCAGCTGCTCAGGCGTCGCCGCAGCCAGAATAGCTAATCCACCCTTTGGACCGATTCCGCTAACATCAAGCAGTTTGCGGAACAAATCGCGTTCGTCACGGGTAGCGAAGCCATACAACAAGATGGCATCCTCCCGAACGTGATGGTGGGTAAACAATTTGGTTTTGCTGCCTTCATACCGAACGAACTGGTACGGGTTTGGGCAAAACAGTCGATAACCAATTCCGCCGGTTTCGAGAACTATGTATTCCGAATCGAGATAACTAAGTGTACCTTCTACAAAATCAATCATTTCTTGACCCCTTCCGAAATGGAAATGAACGCGCGAAACTGTGCGTGCGTAATCGCAATGCCCAATGCGTCCGCCACGTCGTCAGGCTTTGGCACTTCTTTTAACCGCAATAGGAGCTTCGTCATTTCCTGTATTTGTTTCTTCTCTGCTCCCCCGTATCCAGTCACAGCTTGCTTGACCTGCATCGGGGTGTATTCATAGACCGGCACACCAGCCAGCTCTGCCGCAAGCAAAATAACTCCTCGGGCTTGACCAACTGTAAATGCCGTCGTCACGTTTTTATTAAAGAAAAGCTTTTCGACAGACATTTCATCGGGACGATATGTTTCCAGAAGGCTCTGCATTGCCTCAAAAATCTGTTTTAATCTAAGCGGCACTGGCAATCCTGCTTCTGTCTGAATGCTTCCATATTGGACGGGACGCAATTGGCTGCCCTCTTTATCCACAACCCCGAAGCCAACAATCGCAATGCCAGGGTCAATTCCTAAAATGCGCATAGTCCACTCTCCGTGAGCAAAGATTCTACTCTCTACTGTAACACAAAGCACCCAAAAAGCGAACGTGTATTTCCATTTTGTATCCAAGTTCAAAATATATAAAAACCCGCTCCCTATAAAAGGAACGGGTTATACGGCGTCTGTTAGTGTCTGTTCATTCCGAGTGAATCCGACACATCATGCTGCATGTGGGCATATTCGTCTACACCACTCTGCATGTGCTCTTTGATCTTGTTGATCTGTTGGTAATTGAGCTTGTTGTGTCCTTGGTTCAACTGAACGTACAAACGCTGATGGAACTGGTCTTTGTAGCTACCTCTAGGCATGGTAGACATGGTCTAAAGACTCCTCCTTCGATCACCGTATGAAATCAGTATGGCGTAAGCGCAAGGGCGTTATGATACCAAGATTTACGCCACATGAGCCAAACCTATTGTTGAAACGATAAGTTGTGGAGGTGTTGGTTCTTGCGCAGCAAAGTCCTTATTTTTTGTATATGCTTTTTCGCAATCGCGCTATCCATGCCGCACTCTACGCTTGCCAAAGTCAAGAATGACATCACGGTCACCGTTTCAGTGTCACCCGATTCCTCCTTCCAAACAACCATGTCTTTCCGTGATCAAAAACAATTTACGAAGCGGATATTGAGTTCTGCTACCGAAGTCGCCTCCTATAACCCGCACTGGGTACGTGCTACATTGACCGTAAAAAAACGAACGTATGTATATGATCACGACGGCCAGCTTTATGAAAAAAAAATGCCTCGTCGTTATGTGTTGGCACACGATGTTCGCCAGCGGATCGAAGAAATGGTCAAGTCAGTAGAAGCAGTCCATTTTGCACAAGCCATTCCTTGGGAGCAGGTGAAAAAAACGTTAAAGCGGATGGAGTTCGGCACCGTAATTGATTTAGAAACAGGACTACGTTTTGATGTCCAGCGCAGAGCAGGTAGTCGCCATGCCGATGTTCAACCCTTGACGCGCAAGGATACACAAATTATGAAAAACATTTATCAGGGAAAATGGTCATGGAAGCGCAGAGCCATTCTGGTAGAGGTAGACGGTACTTATTTTGCAGCATCCATGCACGGAATGCCTCATGGTGCTGGTGCGATTAAAGGAAATGAATTCCCGGGGCATTTTTGCATCCACTTTTTTGGCAGTTCTACCCATCGACGCTCAGAACCCGATCCTAGTCACAGCATGATGATTCTCAAAGCCTCGGGAGCACTTGCCACTACACTAAAAGGGGCGTCTCCTGAAGAATTGGTCGGCTACTTCCTCACCGCTTTGCATGAACATGACACTCATGCGATGCGAATGACAACAGATGGCTTCACACTTCCAAAAGGACTGTCCGCGATCGAGTCTGTGCGAACCTCTGAAATTGTCATCCCCTCAGACGAACGTGGTCCTCTCTTGATAGAGGTTCCTGTTCGACTCGCGTACATCGCCCGTGAAGGCGGGAATTTCCGACGAACATGGAAGTTTCTTTTGCGCCGCGAAGTCCCGGGGGAACGCTGGCAAATCATAGGGGTTGAACTGAATCCATAGCAATGAAAATAAAAATCCCTTTCCAGTACAATCCGTGTTTGTTACACGAAAGGCTCGAAAGGGGTTTCTTTTGGTCCACCTGTTTTCATTGGCCACTCCATTGGTATTCGCCATAGGTGGACAATACACTGTTATACTCTGCCAAATTCCGAATGCGAATCCCTCGTTTCAGATTCTCCCATTCCTCTTTTGGCAGACTCGCTTCCATTTTCGCAGTATCGATTCGATAAAAAGTTTGCACGACATCTTGTTCAGCAGGCAGACCATGAAACAGGGTAAGCATGCCGTCCGCAGCTATTCCGATATGTCCATTCTCTTTGCACGCTGGCGCAATATCCTGCTCTCGCTTCATTAAGGTCAACTTGACAGGTTCTGCTTGTACAATTTCCCATCCACTATAATTGCCCATGACGTCTGCCAGTTGATTGGTACGAACGGATACATGCTCTTCATCTCGCACCCCGCACAAATAATGGCGAGCTAAAACCAACTCGTACGACGGACTCGCAACTACATCTGCATTGCCTGTATGGTTTAGTAAGCGCGCAAGACTTGAATCGTTTCCGTCATTACCCACGAACAGGATACCGACTACGACGCCTGTAGCTAAAGCTACACCCCACGTCGCGTATACCATCCACTTTTTGTTCTCAGTCACTTAGAACCCCTTCTTCATAGGCTTTTCTTCCTATCATTGCCACAAAGAAACAGGGACATACGCGACTAAAGAGGGATTGACGTTATATTTTTTTATTTTTGTCAATACAAAAAATTAATATACTATTTCATCTCGCCATCTATCCAGCCTTTGAATCTAATGATAAACTATTTTTGCTTGGCATTATTGTAAACTTATGGAGGTCATTTCAAACATGAAAAAAACGAACAAAAAAATGCTGACCGCTTTTCTCCTCAGCACTTCTTTGGTTGTTGGCGCACTCTCTTTTCCTCTTACTCCTGTAAGCGCGCAAACAGGTTCTGTCCTCAAGCTTCGCCTGCTGGAAACGACAGATATCCACACCAACATCGTTAACTATGACTACTACCAAGACAAAAACACAGACGAGTTTGGCCTCGCAAAAACAGCGACATTGGTCAAAAAAGCAAGAGAAGAAGCGAAAAACAGCATCCTGATCGACAACGGTGACTTGTTGCAAGGAAACCCATTGGGCGACTACGTGGCAAAAATCGACCCGTTGAAAGCTGGAGATACTCACCCTGCTTACAAAGCAATGAACCTGATGGACTATGATGTTGCCAATATTGGTAACCACGAGTTCAACTTTGGTTTGGAGTTCTTGGACACCAGCTTGAAAGGTGCGAAATTCCCTTACATAAACTCCAACGTCTATGTAGACGACAAGGACAAAAACCCTGACAATGACAAAAACATGTTCACTCCTTACGAAATCCTGGAGCGTACTTTTAAAGATGAGAACGGCAAAGATGTAAAACTCAAAGTAGGTGTAATCGGTTTTGTTCCGCCACAAATTATGCAATGGGACAAGGCTAACCTGGAAGGAAAAGTAATCGCGAAGGACATCGTGGAAACTGCCAACAAATTCGTACCTGAAATGAAGAAAAAAGGTGCGGATATCATCATCGCAGTTCCTCACTCCGGAATTGGCCCTATCGAGGGTGGTCCTCAATTGGAGAACGCTAGCTACCAGCTGAGCAAAGTAGATGGCATCGATGCGATTCTGTTCGGACACTCCCACTCCGTATTCCCAGGCCCTGGATTCGATAAAATTCCAGGCATTGATGCAGAAAAAGGAACGCTCAACGGTAAACCAGCCGTTATGCCTGGCTTCTGGGGTAACCACCTCGGCGTGATCGACCTTACGCTGAAACAAGAAAACGGAAAATGGAAAGTGGCTGATTCTGCTACAAAAGTAGTTCCGATCTATGACAAAGCAAACAAAGCATCCTTGGCTGACGCAGACAAAGCTATCGTAGAAGCAGTAAAAGAAGATCACGATAAAACGGTTGAATGGGTTCGCTCCGCTGTAGGGAAAACATCTTCCCCGATCTTCAGCTACTTTGCACTCGTACAAGATGACCCATCTATCCAAATCGTAACCAATGCACAAAAATGGTTCGTTGAGAAAAACGTGAAGGGTACAGAATACGAAGGCATTCCAGTTCTGTCTGCTGGTGCACCATTTAAAGCAGGCGGCCGCAACGGAGTAAGCTACTACTCCAATATCCCAGCTGGTACAATCGCCATCAAAAACGTATCTGACCTGTACATCTACCCGAACACACTGAAAGCGGTTCTGGTTGATGGAGCTACGGTGAAAGAATGGTTGGAGCGCTCCGCTGGACAGTTCAACCAAATCGATGCGAAGAAAACAGATGAGCAACCACTCATCAACGAGTCTTTCCCAACGTACAACTTTGATGTCATCGACGGTGTTACTTATCAAATCGATGTTACACAGCCATCCAAATACGCTGTAGATGGAAAAGTAGCAAACAAAGATGCAAACCGCATCAAAAACCTGTCTTATAACGGCAAACCAGTAAAACCTGAAGACAAATTCATCGTCGTAACCAACAACTACCGTGCAAGCGGCGGCGGTGCGTTCCCGGGTCTGGATGGCAAAAACATCGTAATCGATTCTCCAGATGAAAACCGTCAAATCGTAATCGACTACATCCTGAACCAAAAAAATATCGACCCAGCAGCAGACAACAACTGGTCTTTTGCTCCAGTAGATGCGAAGCTGAATGTTACCTTCACTTCTTCTCCTGACGCGAAACCATTCGCTGAAAAATTGTCCAATATCAAGTTCATCAACGTATTGGAATCCGGATTTGCGAAATTCTCGATTGATTTGTCCAAGCCTGCTTCCAAGTAAGCTTGCCAACAACACAAACATCCCTCTTACGAGAGGGATGTTTTATTTTATCCGACTATCCAACAAAATGGTAATGCCCCCACGGAGAGCGCGAGAAAATTCGTTCTCCGTCGTTTAAGAAGCGTTGGCGATTCGCCATCACTTTGCCTTCCATCTGGATCAGCTGCATGACCCCCCGCATGTGGTAACCTGGGCGCTGACTATACAAGCCCGTTACCTCCCGCAAGAAATTATCCGGATAACGAAGCAATTGATGAACAGCCCAAATCTGCGTATCAGATAAATAGTTGACATTACTATAGGCTTCCATCGCTTCCACAAAGGAATCCATGCGGTACTCTTGCATCAATAGCATCCGCGACATCAATTGTACAAGGTCAACAAGCTGAAGATCATGACCTACTGTATCAAGGTCAATCAAATAGCAATTGCCTCGCTCCGTAAGCAAAAAGTTATGACTCGCCACGTCTCTGTGCGCGAGCGTCCCCCTCTCCATGGCTAAAAACATTTCTGGTGTCAGAGGCAGTTTGTAGGCAGATTCCAGCAGCTCCTTGCCATCCCGAAGGACATGATCTGCCTGTTGGGAAATGAGTTGCTCCAGTTTGCTCTGGGGTCCCTTCTGTTCAATCGACCACATCAAACGCTCAAAGTATTCCAAGCGGCTCTCCCATTTATCTAAAAGAGCCGGTTTTCCTTCATACGCATAGGAATGAGCAATAGGAAAACCCTGAGCTGCGACATGAAAACGTGCCAATGTCTCTGCTGTTTTTTTAACATCGAAAAGCGAAGCGTTATCTGCTTCATGCCCATCAATCATTTTCATAACGGTGTAATGGCGGTCTTCAAATGCAAAAATTTTGGTCCCTTCCTGATTCGCCACATATTGCACCGTATGATGAAAGCCCTTCTGATGTAGTGCATCTGCTAACTCTGTCACCCACACAGCTTTTTCGACCTGCTTATATCCTTTGAGTATCCAATGCCCCCGGTCTGTTTTTAACAGGTTGACGTTTCGCTTCGGCTTCACCCCGTAGATTTGACAGCGAAAAGCCTTTTCAATGGTAGATAAGATTCCTTTGTTCATCCCATACCCTCTCAGTAAGAAGAGGATTCTTCATGCCCATCTCCCCAGTTCGGCCAAACCCCTTGTTCAGGCATGGAAGCCATACACGGAGAAGGCGGGAACATCATGTTATTGTGAATCCCCTGTGGAGAACGATTGTACTTGCCTTTTCGGCCTCTGTACTCCCGGACTTCAGAAGAACACTCACATGATGATGACTCAACTGGTTCCGGGCACACAGGCTTCTTCGCTCGTGGCCGCTTTAAAGGCATGGGTGGAAATGGTGGTGGGCATGGATAAGGAAACGGCATCGGTCTGATGTGTGGTGGGAAGATTGGAAATGGATTGATTGGTCGAATTTGTTCTGGACTTACAATCGGTCGATTTGGTACAAACGGGCTAATCCACGGTGGGCAAGGCGGAAATGGTGGGAATGGTGGCATGAACGACGGTGGGAATGGCGGGAATGGACGCACCTGTGGCATTGGCCTGCGCTCTTGCTCCGGACTTACCCTCGTCGATGGCTTCAGCTTCTGTTGCGGGCTTACTTTTGAAGGTGGCTTGTGCTGCTGTTGTGGGCTCACCTTTGAAGACGGCTTCTGCGGCCGTAACGGACTCACCCTTGGAGGTGGATAGTTTGGCTGCATTGGTTGCAACGGACTTACCCGTGGTGGATAGTTTGGTTGCATCGGTTGCAATGGACTTACTCGTGGCGGTGGGTAGTTTGGCTGCATCGGTTGCAATGGACTTACTCGTGGCGGTGGGTAGTTTGGCTGCATCGGTTGCAATGGACTTACCCGTGGCGGTGGGTAGTTTGGCTGCATCGGTTGCAATGGACTTACCCGTGGTTGCGGATAATTCGGCTGTGGGCAAGGTGGGCATATATTTGCTGGCGGTCGTGTAGGCTGTAAGGGCAAGACCTGAGTCGGTGGTCTATATGGAATGTAGGGCACATTTTGATTCGGTGGAATCGCCGGTGGATAAATATACGGGCTCACTCTGGTTGGAGGTGGAGTCGGTATAAGTGGGCGTATGGGCACAGGCGGAACCGGAGGCTGCACATCTGGATTCCCTGAAATGTTCGGTGGTTTATACGGTGTTGGTTTCTCAATCGGTTTCTCAATCGGTTTTTCACTTGGCTTCTCGATTGGTTTTTCGATCGGCTCCGTTGGCTTTGGAATCGGCTGTGTTGGTGGTGGAGGTGGCAATGTTGGTGGTGCCGTTGGCCTGACTACCTCTGGGGACACAGAAGGAACTGGTGGTCTTGGCATTTCTTTGGGAGGTCTAGGCATCTCTTTGGGTGGTCTCGTAGGAATGGGAGCCGGCGGTAGAGTAGGTCTGGTCTCCTCCCTGGATTCGATTTCCACTTCTCCTGATTCTTCCGGCTCAATTGGCCGCCTTTCAATTTCTTGCGGTACCTCCATCTCTTCCTCTTCCGTAATCGGTCTTTCTTTCACATAAGGGGCCGCCTCACTCATTGGATGCGGGGGTGTCGTTCTTTGCGATGGTCGGATAGGAACTTGTTTCGCCGGAATCTTGATTCTCGCTCCAGGATAAATTGTATCGGGAGTTTTTAATTGACTATTAAGGCGTAACAGTTCTTTGTAATCGACGCCATATCTTTTGGCGATCTTCCACATCGTATCGCCTTTTTGGACGATGTGTATTCTCAATGTTTTTCTCCTCCCTTGCACCAAACTCCCTAACATCGTATGCAGTCATGGGCGTTTTGCTCCTTGACGCCATTCCTTTGTTGGGAGGGAGCAGAAAAAGAAAAAACCAATCCCTCTAGGAATTGGTCTGATGCATATAAAATGGATATGTCCCGAGCTGACGAACTTGACAGCCAATGGCTT
The DNA here is from genome assembly GCF_023714195.1 of Brevibacillus sp. MER 51. Taxonomy (NCBI): domain Bacteria; kingdom Bacillati; phylum Bacillota; class Bacilli; order Caryophanales; family Paenibacillaceae; genus Brevibacillus; species Brevibacillus sp. MER 51. The sequence goes on from NZ_JAMAUS010000002.1 coordinate 258,632, forward strand.
CAATCTCCGCAAACGCCCCTGGCAACAAGACGTCGTCCATCTTCTGCTCAATGTCGATGACAAAATAATAGCTTCCGAGCGCTTTCTTCGTCGGACGTGATTCGATGCGAGACAAGTTGACCTTTCTCCACGCAAAAGCAGCAAGCACTTGATACAATGCTCCCGGGAAATCTTCTGGCAGCGTGACCAGTATCGTCGTCTTTTCCTTGCGGGAAACCGGCAGATCAAGACTTTCCAGACCGACGAGAACAAATCGCGTGTAGTTATTCGAATAATCTTGAATTTGTTCACGCGCAAACTCCAATGGATAGATCTCTACATTTAATCGAGTACCTACAGCAGCCCACGGCTCTTCTGGATGCTCACTCACCAATTTTGCAGCCAATGCCGTACTGTTTACCGTTTCGATCGCTGCTTCTGGCAAATTCTCACGCAAAAAGTTGTGACTTTGCGCAATCGCTTGAGGATGTGACAGCACTCTCGTAATCGCGGACAATGGCAATGGATGCTCTCGTTTTGCCACCAGCAAGTTTTGCGTAATGGGCAGTGCAAGCTCCGCCAAAATAGGCAAATCTACTTCGTGAATGAGCCAATCCAGTGTAGAATTGACCGTTCCTTCAATGGAGTTTTCCATCGGTACGACACCGTATGCCACTTCCTTTTTGGAAACAGCGTCTAGTACTTCAATAATACTTGGGTACGGAACGAAAGATAGCTTTTGTCCGAGCGACAAGATACGCGCTGCTTCTTCGGTAAACGTTCCACGCGGTCCTAGAAAAGCAAGTTTCTTCTCCATGGCTACTCCTATCCACTATGGTCTATCTCTGATGGATTTCTACCTGTACGCCATTTTCGTCCGGTTGCAAGATCATCACGCGGTACGAGATGTCGTGCCCTTTCATCACTCTGTCCACAAATGCACGCAGCTTCTCTAATTCTTCATCCGAAGAGAAGAAACAGAGGATCGTCGGTCCAGCGCCGCTCAAAGCAGCCCCGAGTGCCCCGTGTTCAGTCGCTTTGTCCAGGATTTCGTTCAAGCCAGGTACAAGCTTTGCTCGATACGGCTGATGCAGCCGATCCGACATTGCCCGTCCCATCAGGTCGAGTCTGCCTTGTGCCAGTGCAGCAACTAGCAAACTACTATGACCCACATTATATACAACATCCTCTTTGCTGTACACCTGTGGCAAGACGTTCCGCGCTTTTTCTGTCGAGAGCATGAATTCTGGGATCACGACGAGAGTTTGCAATCCCGCCGGGGCAGAAAATCGCACATAAGGAACGGGGTCTCCTGGTACTTCCGGCATTGTTGCAACAATAATACCACCAAACATCGAAGCTCCGGCATTATCCGGATGCCCTTCCAGGCGGGTTGCCTTTTCAAACAATTGCTCACGCGTAAACGGTTCTCCAGCGAGATGGTTGGCCGCTACGAGTGCACCTACAATCGCAGCCGCACTGCTCCCCAATCCTCTTGTCAGGGGGGCATCACTGGAAGCACGGATCGCGAGCTCAGGAATGGCGAGACCAGCTTCTTGAAACAATCCCGCCGCAACTTTGTACAGAAGATTGTTTTTGTCCGTCGGTGTTCCTTGCAGCTCCTTGCCCATCATCTCTACTGTCGTATGATCACTGATTTCCATTTCTACAACAGAATACAACTGGAAGGCCATTCCCAGCGCATCGAATCCCGGTCCCAGATTCGCTGTCGATGCCGGTATGGTTACTTTTACACGCCGTCCATTCATGATACAAATTCTCTCCCACTTTGACGAACCAGCTCCATCACAGCCTCATGTGTCGCCGGAACTGAACGCGGCTCTTCACCTACCAGCTTCAAAGCAATATTTGGATCTTTTAGTCCGTTTCCAGTCAACACGCACACGATCTGGCTGCCAGGTTGAAGCCTTCCAGCCTCATGCAGCTTGATAATACCAGCCAGCGATGCTGCCGAGGCAGGCTCACAAAACACGCCTTCACTCTTCGCCAGCAAATGATAGGCATGCAAAATCTCTTCGTCAGTTACACTATCGACAAGACCACTTGATTTCGAAATGGCATTCAAAGCGCCATCCTTGCTCGCCGGGTTGCCAATGCGAATCGCTGTCGCAATCGTTTCCGGGTTGGCTACGGGTTCTCCATGAACCAGCGGCGCTGCTCCTGCTGCCTGGAATCCGTACATCTTTGGTAAGCGACTCGATTTTTTGGCTGCGAAATATTCCTCGAAGCCCTTCCAGTATGCTGTAATGTTACCTGCGTTACCAACCGGAATAGCCAAAATGTCAGGTGCGTCCGTCAGCGCATCGCACACTTCAAATGCCGCAGTCTTTTGTCCTTCGATCCGGTAAGGGTTCACGGAATTCACGAGTGTAATCGGCTCTTTCGCTGTAATTTCGCGAACGATATCGAGCGCTTCATCAAAATTACCGTCAATCGCGATGACTTCTGCACCATAAGCGATGGCCTGTGCCAGCTTGCCCAGTGCGATATTGCCGTTCGGGATCAGGACGATGCAACGCAAACCTGAGCGTGCCGCATACGCCGCAGCTGCTGCTGATGTATTCCCTGTCGAAGCACACATGATAGTGTTGCTTCCCTCTTCTACCGCTTTGGCTACAGCCATGACCATGCCTCTATCTTTGAAAGAGCCGGTCGGATTGAGCCCCTCGTACTTGACGTACAGCTCTACCCCCAATTGTTTGGACAGGTTCGGAGCATGGATCAGGGGTGTATTTCCTTCATGCAAGCTGACCAGCGGAGTTTTTTCTGTGATCGGGAGAAATTCCCTGTAACGTGCCAGAATGCCAGACTGTCGATTAGAACCCATTATTTGTCTCCCCCTTCTACACGGTAGCAGCTCTGCACAGTTGATACGATATCCATCTGTTCCATGTAAGCCAGTACCGCATCCATGTCACTTTTTGAGGACAGGTGTGTAATCATGATTATCTCCGCTTCACGTCCGTTGTTGAACGGTTGCTGGATGACCTGCTCGAGGGAAATATTTTTGTCAGCCAACAGCTGCGTAATTTGAGCAAGAACACCGCGTTTATCTGCAACTACGATGCGCAGGAAGTATTTAGAGAATTTTTCGCTGTCTTCTTTCAGCACTTTTTCTTTGTATGGAGCAACCATTCCGCGTCCATTCACTCCTAGCTTTCTGTTTTTGACGACAGTGACCAGGTCAGACACAACGGCGGTAGCAGTCGGTAATTCACCTGCGCCCGGCCCGTAAAACATGGTTTCCCCTACCGCTTCCCCATGTACGTACACGGCATTAAAGACACCATTTACGGAAGCGAGTGGATGAGATTTCGGAACCAGAGTCGGCTGCACACTTACCTCAATCGCCTCTTCGTCACGACGAGCCAGTCCGAGCAGTTTGATTTCATAACCCAGTTGCTTGCCATAGGCGATATCTTCCTTGCTCACGGAACTGATCCCTTTTACGTCTACATCTTCGAGCTTCATCGGTACACGGAAGCCCAGCGTTGCCAGAATCGCCATTTTGCGGGCGGCATCAAAGCCTTCCACGTCGGAGGTTGGGTCCTGCTCCGCATAGCCCAGTGCTTGCGCTTCTTTCAATACCTCGCTGTATTCTGCGCCCTCTTTGCTCATTTTGGTCATGATGTAATTGGTCGTTCCGTTGACAATCCCCATCATTTTCTCGATACGGTCTGAGGAGAACCCTTCTACTAACGCACGCAAGATCGGTATTCCACCTGCCACACTCGCCTCGTAGAAAACGTCACAGCCCTTTTCTTGCGCTTTCTCTAAAATTTCGGCTCCGTGCAACGCCATCAGATCTTTGTTGGCTGTTACTACGTGCTTGCCTCGTTCGAGTGCACCCAAAATGTATTCCTTTGCAGGGTGAATGCCGCCAATCACTTCTACGATGACTTCAATTTCTGGATCATCCAAAAGGCTAGCAGGATCAGTGGTCAGCGCGCTCTCCATGGATGGAATATTACGAGATTTTTCCGCATCCTGAACTAGAATACGGGAAACCTCAATACTGAGGCCAGTTTGCTTTTGTAAATCCTCCTGATGGGCTTGGATAATGCGTACGACACCAGTCCCGACTGTTCCAAAACCCATTAACCCCAATTTAATGCTCTGCTTCTCCATGTCTCTCTCCCCTGCCTTTTCTTTGATTGTTTTTTACTTAGCCTCTACCGACGATCATCGCTTTGCGAACGCCCGGGATCAGCTGCAAGCCATCCAAAAACTCCGTGCTAGATACGCGAAGATTAGCCATATCGACTGACATGGATATGGTAGCAATCCCTTGAAGTGGAATCGTCTGATTGATGGTCAAAACGTTTCCACCTTGATCTGCTACATATGTGAGCACTTTGGACAAGTAACCTGACATGTGATCCAAAGAGAAAGTAAACGTCATAATTTTTTCGCTCATCATCGCATTGAACGGAAAAATGCCATCTTTGTACTTATAAAAAGCACTTCGGCTCAATCCTACCCGTTCAACCGCTTCATTCACGGTATCCACTTCGCCAGATTCCAGCATCTTCTTGGCTTCAATCGTTTTGGCAATCGATTCTGGCAGGATGTCAGATCGAATCAAGTAGAATTTTTCTTCCTTTTTCATGCGTTGTGTCCTCCTGAGAAAAACAGTTGTTTCTTCATAGAGGACATTATAACGGAAAGCATCTCATGTGACAATCCTTATCCGTCACTTTTTTTCATCGGATCATATTTGGTTTACTTTGATTACATGAGGGGAGGCTTCTTCGCGCACAATAATGCGTATCGTATGGAGGAGGTGAAAGGCAAATGGCCGGACGTGGAAAGTCAGATAAATCGGAGCGTCGTAACAATCACCCAGCAGGTAAGCCAAGCAGTCTCGATCAGTTTGGCAATGACATGCGGGGCAAAAAGATGGCCCAATCCCCAAACGTGATTGAAGATCCCAGCGGAAACGGATAAACAAACACAAAAAACCCGGGACATTTTAATCCCGGGTTTTCCTGATTCGATTAGTATGCCAAAGAGGACAGACCGTTGATATGAGTCAAGTAACGAACGTTACTCGCTTCTTTCATCAAGGTTGCTGGCAAGCCTTTGAGCTTCAGTTGGCTTGCACCGATTGTTCCGATTGCGTCTTTACGGCCCAGGCTACCCAGTGTACCGGAGAATACCGGTTTGAAGGTATCCATTTTGGTGCCGTTGAAGTGCGCGAAGAGATTGTGACCTACTACTTCACCCATTTGCCATGCCAGTTGGGCAGTCGGAGGGAATGGACGACCTTCTGGCCCCATTACAACCGCGCTGTCACCTGCAAGGAATACATCAGGGTGAGAAGTGGATTGCAGGAATTCTGTTACAGTTGCACGCCCGCGGTTTACTTCCACGCCGCACTCAGCTACTACGCGATTGCCTTGTACGCCACCAGTCCATACCATTGTTTTGGTTTCAATGGTACCGCCATCTTTCAGGCAAACTGTGGTTTCCTTCATTTCCGTTACAGGTACGCCTGTCAGGAATTGAACGCCACGTTTTTCCAGGCTCGTTTTCGCACGCTCAACCAGGTCAGGAGCAAAACCAGCCAAAATGGATGGACCTGCCTCTACGCAGTAGATGGACACGTCTGCAAAGTCTACTCCATGTTTGTGGCACAGATTTGGCAACATATCAGCGAATTCCCCAACAAGCTCGATACCTGTCAGACCGCCACCGCCTACAACGAAGGTAACATCTGCTTTATTTTTGCTCGTCTTATATTCAATCACGCGCTCTTCGAGGTGCGCACGCAGACGATTTGCTTCTTCTACAGACTTCAGTGTAAAGCTGTACTCTTGCAGGCCCGGGATTCCGAAGAATGCGGTTTCACTACCCAGCGCAATAACTAAAGCATCGTATTTGATGGACTCGCCGCTCGCCAGTGTTACGCGTTGGGAATCGAGACCAATATTTTCTACCGTGTCTACTACGAGGTTAATCTCTTTGCCACGCAGCAATCTTTCCAGAGGGAGCGCTACGTTTTGTTCAGACAGGTTTCCTACTGCCAAGCGGTGCAGTTCCGTAATGATTTGGTGAGTAGGAAAACGGTTTACCACCGTGATCGACGCTTCTTCAGCCGTCATGTATTTACGTGCAGTCAATGCGCTGAGCAAACCGCCATAACCGCCGCCTAGAATCAGAATATGCTTCGCCATGCCCAATCCTCCGTCCTTGTCTTCCATTCCATAATAAAAAAACTAGCGTTTTTGTTGTTGACGTTCTGCTGTTACTTCCAAGAATGCTTGTGCGAAACGCAATGTTTTTTGTACTTGCGGATCTTTGAGCATTTTGAGAATACCGAACAAACCGATCGTAGACTCTTCTACGTGAACACGGTCATTGGCTTCAATGGCTGCTTGGGCAATACCCTTTGCTTTATCAGAGATCGGTTTTACGAACTCTTCCATTCCGCCTTTGATGTCGTCGATCAAAACATGATCATTTGCTACCGTTTGTACCAAATCATACGTTTTGGTCAAAAGAGTTGTCAGTTCCGCCAATTTAGGCAGATTCGCCACCAATACGTTCAGTGACTCTTGGATTTCTGGTTTCATCAGCTGATCGAGTACATCTTGTTGCTGCGCTGGCGCCAGAGTAGCAGTGCTTGCTACTTCTGCAGCAGCTTGAGCTTGTTGCGTAGTTGTTTGAGACATAAAAAAAACGTCCTCCTTTGCTTTGGAATAGAGGCCTTTCATTCTCGATGCCTGTTCAAACGAGTAACGGCCGCTATTCTCCCTGAAAATCCGGTTAAAAATTATTTGTAACATTTTTCACAAAGTAAAGCAAACAACGGATTCGAATAATCAAAAGTGAATGATTTCACAAGTATTTATTCAGGAAAGCGTACACAACAAATCATAAAGTGAACAGGCTCGATTTAGAACTCTATGTACACTACTATATACCTTCTTCACAGGAACATCAAAGGAAAAAAACCGCTTCCTTAGGAAGAAGCGGTAGTTGAGAGCATTTTATAGTAATCTTTGATGATTTCATGGTGCTTCTCATTGATATCCGTAAAGATTAATTCAATGATTGATTGCTTGTCCTGGAACGTTTTTTCCACGATTTTCGCCATCATGACGATCTCCTGCGCTTGCTTCGGTATCTTGAAAGACAAATGGAGAAAATCGCCCTTTGACACATAACCGTCCGTTCCCAAAACAAGACGGGTTGGAGAGAATTTCAGCAACACTGCCTCGCCTTTTTCTTCGATCGGTCTAGCTCCCATCACCTTGTAAGGGACAGAAATACCGAGATCTGGGGAGATGGGATCCTGCTTGCGCTTTTGTGTAATTTCTACCCCTACACTAATCGGAATCATCCCTAAAAGCTTGATCGGCCAAAGCGTTTGCTCCGAAACTACTTCCAAATCAATAGTGTTCACTGCCGCATCCGTCTCCCAACGAATTCGCACAGTTGATCCGAGAAGCTCTGCTTTTGTTTCAGGCTTCATCTCATACGAAACGACGAGATAACTGCCCTTTGCATGTTCAACCAAAACTTGGACAGGTGTCTTCACCTGCTTGGAGATGATTAGCGGTAGCGTCGCACCGCGTTGGAGTCGTTTATCCCCCAAAAATGGGTTCAGTGATGGGATATCAATCATGGTTTTTGTCACTCCACAAAGTCAAACTCTAATTTGCCGATCCGAACGGTATCCCCGTCTTTTGCTCCCAGCTTGCGCAGAGCATCATCTACACCCATACTGCGCATTTGTCTTGCAAAACGCTGGGCTGCATCATAGCTGTTCAAATTCGTCATGCGTACGAGTTTCTCGATCTTTTCACCGCTGACGACAAACACATCATTATCACGCGTAATCTCGAATGCCTCTGGTTCTTTTTCTGCTCGGAAGACCACGCGCTCTTCCACTTCCGCAACTTCCTCTACAGCAGGCTTGTCCGGAATCGTCGCCAAGGTATCCCCGATCGCATACATCAGTTCTTGTACGCCTTGACGGGTTGCAGCAGAGATTTCGTACACCTTCACATCTGGAGCTTTTTCCTTGAAAATACGCAGGTTTTCCTCTGCTTCTGGCAATTCCATTTTGTTCGCGACTACAATTTGCGGACGATCTTCGAGCTTGAGGTTATACATCGTCAGCTCTCGGTTGATCTGCAAATAATCCTCGTATGGATCGCGTCCATCAACCGCTGCCATGTCAATCACGTGGACGATCAAGCGTGTACGCTCTACGTGACGCAGGAATTGATGACCAAGGCCTACACCTTCATGCGCGCCTTCAATCAATCCTGGCAAGTCAGCCATGACGAAGCTCTGCTCCCCCAAATCCACTACACCCAGGTTCGGTGTCAGCGTCGTAAAGTGGTACGCCGCAATTTTTGGCTTCGCAGCTGTTACACTGGACAGCAGCGTGGATTTTCCTACACTCGGATAACCAACCAAGCCCACATCTGCAATCAGTTTGAGCTCCATGACAATGTAACGCTCTTGACCTGGCTCACCGTTCTCCGAGATGTGTGGAGCTGGATTCGAAGAGTTGGCAAAACGAATATTGCCTCGTCCACCACGTCCGCCTTTTGCGATCACAGCACGTTGTCCTTGCTCCACGAGATCGGCAATTACTTCTTTGGTATCATCATCAATGACAGTTGTTCCCGGTGGCACGCGCACGACCATATCTTCCGCGCCTGCTCCGTGCTGAGATTTGTTTCGGCCATGCTCTCCGCGAGGTGCTTTGAAATGTCGTTGATAGCGGAAATCTACCAGTGTACGCAGACCTTCATCCACGACAAATACGACATCTCCACCTTGACCACCATCTCCACCCGCTGGACCACCCAGCGGTACGTACTTCTCCCGGCGAAAGGAGACGGCTCCATTACCACCGTCCCCGCCTTTTACATATACTTTTACCTGATCGACAAACATGGTGTCACCTCTTTCATTCCGCGAATGGAACCACCAATTTCAGGACCCATTCTTCTTCCGTATGTATCCACTCGGTGACCTCCACCGTACTCTGTTCGCTTTTACGTATCAGCTTTTCCAATTCTTCCATTCCCGATGCACGAAGTACACCGGCCAGGTCAAAACGAAAATGAACGCCATGCTCATCCATCTGCAAGCTCACTTGCATGCTGGCTGCTTCGTATCCACTCTGGTCTACATGATCGTTCACTGTGCATAATATCTCTGACACCAACTGAAACAAGTCTTGCTCGTTCAAAACTACTCGCGTGAGATCCACATGATTGCACACGTCTACTTCTAAAAGCAATTCATTGTTCAGTGCGTTAAATGTCAAGAAGAAGACGGACAACAAGGAGCTATTCAATCGGGCCACCATCGATTCCTGCATCGCCATCTGTGCGATGCGCTTCAAATGGGCCTCTCCTTGTTCAGTACGGTTCAAATGCAAATAGCCGAGCAGAACCTGAACATGGTTCAACCAGTCATGCCGCTGCCTGTTCAGAACGGTCAGCAGTTGGTCTGTCTGATGCGTAAACAGCCTCCGCTCGTCCCCCATCACATTCACCCAAGTCGATAAGAATATCTTTCCCATCTATTGTACCATAAAAAAACCTCTTTCGAGGCAAAATCATAGAAGAGCGACCGCGTTTTACTGGAAGTTTTTATGCGCTCCGGAATTTTTAAATTCCTGCTCGTTAAAAAAGAGCCGGACAAAAAGAAAACCCAGCTATATCGCTGGGTTTTTCTTAACAAATATTTACGCTTCGGAAGCAACTGGCTCGATCACAACTTGTTTGCGATCACGGCCCAGACGCTTGAAACGAACAACACCATCTGCAGTTGCAAACAGAGTGTCGTCTCCGCCTTTCATTACGTTCGCACCTGGGTAAATCTTAGTTCCGCGTTGACGAACGAGAATGTTACCAGCAGTAACGAATTGCCCGTCGCCACGTTTCACGCCCAGACGTTTGGAAATGGAATCGCGACCGTTCTTTGTGGAACCTACCCCTTTTTTCGATGCGAAAAACTGAAGGTCCAAGTTAAACAGCATGTTCATATCAGACACCTCCCTGCCATTTACGATCATTTACTTTTACGTATTTACCGTAATTCGCCTCAACTGACAAAAGAGCAATTACCATGCTCTCTGCCAAAAGCTGTTGTTTCTCGCGTGCAGTCTCATCCTCTGAAGAAGAAAGACTCCACTTCAAGAACCCACCGCCTTCTTGTGCGACAGCGACATCAGGAGTGATGCCGGTCAAAGGTTGGATGGCGTTTAATATACCAAAGCTGATGCCTGATACAGCAGAACAAACGATGTCTGCCCCATAGGCACCCGCATTGGCATGTCCGGAAATACTAATTTCATGGATACCGTGCTGCGCACGGCTCACGATCACTTCAATCATAACAAGTCACCAATTAAGCGTTGATCTTCTCGATCACAACTTTGGTGAATGGTTGACGGTGACCTTGCTTGCGACGGTAGTTTTTCTTGGCTTTGTATTTGTACACGATAATTTTTGCAGCTTTACCGTGTTTTTCTACTTTACCAGTTACCGTTGCACCAGCTACTGTAGGAGCTCCTGCAGTAACTTTGCCGTCTTTGCTTACGAAGAGAACTTTGTCAAAAGTAACAACGTCTCCTTCGTTGCCAGCCAATTTCTCGATGAAGAGAACTGCTCCCTCTTCAACTTTGTATTGCTTTCCACCGGTTTCGATAATTGCGTACACTGTGTGCACCTCCTATACTCAGACTCGCCTTTACAGGTGCGTCGACAAGCGACGGCTTATGTACCTGATTCGTGCGGTTACAGTATGCACGAGGCATATCTGCATGACAACCATTAGGTTATCATAGCTACAATAGCCCAGTCAAGTTATTTCGATTGTAATCGCTGTGCCTCTGCCCGATTTCCGACGTATCCAATTTGAAAATTGTCTGGACTCATAGAAGGGACCAGCCGCTTATAGATCTGGACAGGCCATGTAATTGCTTCTGCTTTTTCCCACTCGTCTATCATATCCAACACTCTTGGTGGCATGTCCACGAGAACAGCCTCTGCATCTTGGCTCTTTGCCAAAGCGGTGACTTCGGCGTACAAGCGCCGGAACAGCTCGTCTACTCGCCAAACTCTCCCTCGACCCTTGCATGCCTCACATGGCTCCGTCAACCGCTCCATCAGGCTCGCACGAACTCTTTTTCGCGTCATCTCGACTAATCCGAGCGACGTCATCCCGAGAACAGTCGAAGGCACAGGGTCCTTCGCCAGCTCTTGTTTCAATCGCGAGATCACTCGTTCCTTATTGCCCTGCTCTTTCATGTCAATGAAATCAATGATCACGATGCCACCGATGTCTCGCAGCCGCAGCTGCCGGGCAATTTCAGCTACCGCCTCCAGATTGGTCGCCGTCACTGCCTGCTCCCGCTGTTGCCCTCCCCCACCAGTGAATGAACCGGTATTTACATCGATGACCGTCATCGCTTCTGTCCTATCAATGACCAAGGACCCTCCACTGTTAAGCGGGACTTGTCGATCACGAGCACGAATCAACTCTGCCTCGACTCCCAAGAAGTCAAAGAGCGGCTGTTTGCCCTGATACCAGCGAAGCTTCTCTTGTACTTCCGGAGCAAAAGCTGCCAACGCCGCTTTTACCTCCTGATGAGTCGCCGCACCTTCTACCAACACCTCATCCATTCCGTTCGCCAAGCCATCTCGGAGCGCTACCTCAATCAACTCGGCATCCTGAAAAATCCGCCCGGTCGAGCGCAGTCCCTCCGCTGTTCGCAGCATATCCTTCCAGCGTTTTCGTAAATAAGTCAATTCACTAATGAGTGTCTGCTCTTCTGCTTCCGCTGCTTCCGTGCGCAGAATGCAGCCTTCCCCTTGCTCTACTGTCGAAGAGATAACCTGTTGCAGTCGTTTTCGTTTGGTATCATCGGATATTTTACGCGAAAGTGAAATGCTTTCTTCAGTCGGAAGGTACACCAGGTAACGCCCCTGCAAGCTGATCCGCATCGTGATTTTTGGCGCCTTCATTTCCATCGCCTCTTTACTCACTTGAACCAATACCTTTTGCCCTACGTGAACACGTTCCGCAATACTTGGTTTCGCTGTTCCACCCGGCTCCACACCGACCGTGTCATCTACGTACAAATAAGCATTTTGACCTGTACCAATATCAACAAAAGCAGATTGGATACCAGGCTTCACATCTGCGATCCGTCCTTGATAAATGTCACCAACGCTTGCGTGTGTCCCCACATCCTGTGTACGCCATTCCTGCAATTTCCCGTTTTCCATAAATGCGATGCGGATGCTGCCACCTTGTGCACTGATTGCTACTTGCTTCACTGCCTTCACTCCTTATTCCCCGTGCAAACGTTGCCCAAAAGAAGGATAACCGGGCTCATAGGAAGTAATCTAACATAGCTACCAAGTCAAGGTAAAGGAGATAAACCATGATTCATACTGGTGATCTTAAAATAAGAACATTATCCCCCAACGATTCCGTTCATTTAGTCAAATGGCTTTCTGACGAGCGCGTTTTGGCCTATTATGAAGGTCGCGATCGGCCACATGACGAGTCCCTCGTACTGCAAAGCTTTTTTCCGGGGGACGATGGTGAGACCCGCTGCCTGATCATATACGCGGATAAACCAATTGGCTATGTGCAATTTTATCCGCTCGATGCCCCGGCAAAACAACAGTATGGGTATGCAAAAGAGGACGTTGTCTACGGCATGGACCAGTTCATCGGAGAGCCTATTTACTGGAATCGCGGTATTGGCACTCAGCTCGTTAAAGCCATCCTCCACTATCTCCACACGGAAAAACGAGTTCAAAAAGTAGCCATTGACCCGCAAGCATGGAATGAACGAGCCCTCCGTTGCTACGAAAAATGTGGCTTTCGAAAAGTAAAAGAGCTTCCTCTGCACGAATGGCACGAAGGAAGCATGCGTGATTGCTGGCTGATGGAATGGATCGCTCCTGCTGATTAAGGACTAAAGTCTAAAGGAGCTTGCCCACTGCAGCGTCGTGCTTTTGCTCAAACAAAAGGGCATACAAGAGCTGTTCCTCTGCCAAGAGACCCGCCCCTTGTACGTAGAAAAGATGAGAGCATCCTCGCCGAAGCTTGTGCGAGACAGCCAGTACCGTTTCCTCGGGATGCACGCGTATCGCTTGAACAGCAGCTTCATTTTGCTGCCGGTCGTATTTTTCCACCAGGAAGCGAAAAAATTGATAAGGAAACCGCAAAAACGCCTGAATGTTCAACGTCAATAAATAAATCCCGATTACTGCTAAGTTGTACTTCAACTCCAGGCTGGACATCCCCACCATGATCCCCGCAAACAGCGTACTTCCGGACATCGATATCATCGTCGCCTGCCTATACGACATAAACCAGCATAGAACGGCCAACAAGATTCTCCCGCCATCCAATGGCCAGATTGGCAACAGGTTAAACATCGCAATCGTCAAATTGCTTACCAAGAAAAAGCGGGCCCACTCTTCCGTCCAAATCCCCATAAACCAAAACAAGTACGAGGCAGCCATCATCACCATATTTAAGAAGGGCCCTGCGAGCGCCACCACAATCTCATCCATTGGGTCCGTAGCATACGAGTCTTCCATCGTCGCTACTCCACCAAAAGGCAGAAGCTGCACTTCTTTTACGGTCCATCCGAGCTCACGCGCCATCGCTACATGACCCAATTCATGGATCAGCACGATGACAAACAAGGTAATGACCTCCAAAAAATGGCCTGTCACCACGGACAAGCCAATCACTGCCCAAAATAGCAGGTGAATGCGAAACCGAATGTCGAGCCAGCCTCCCCTATTCAAACGGAATCACTTCCAGGGGATTTACAAATTGCTCATTCACTTTCGCCCCTACATACAGATGACGTGATGTCTGATCCATAACCCGAGCGGTTCCGATGACTTTACCAGGTGCAAGGACCTCGTCCTTCGTCACCCCTATACTATCGAGATTGCCCAGCCATATCTCCCGCCCTTTGGTTAGACGAACAATCACTGTCGTCCCATAATCAGGCTTTTCACCGACAAAAGCAACCCAACCAGCTTCTCCGATCGTGATTTGATCGTTCATACCCGTATGCAGGATCACATTCGCACTCTCTGGATCATAGGATTTTACGACTTTCCAGCTATTCGGGAACTTCCATACCGCACTTGCATCCTTCGTCGTGCTCGTGGCTGGCACGGCAGGGGGATTGGTAGGTATCGAAGGAAGCATCGTAGGAATCGGTCCAAATCTCGCTTCATACCAGTCCGCTACGCCTGAAAAATTAAAGTCCCGTGTCATGACTTCCTTCGCGGAGCTTTTCCATGAGGCAGGGATCAGCGTTGTTTGAAACAATACATAAGCAGCACCAATCAATAAGACAGATGCTAAAATTTGCACGCCCCACTTTTCATGGGACGGTGGTTGGTCCATCAGATCGTTCTCGCGCGGCGAATAATTGAATGGGTTTGGCGTTTCTTCGATTGGATCTTTCCAATCATCGACGTACGGAGTATAGCTGTCTCGCGACTGTGTTCGGATTCGCTCCAAACGCTCCCTCCGTCGTTCTTTTACACGATCTGCTCTTTCAAACATGTCCATCCCTCCGCAGGCCAAGCCTTTAGTATCATCCTATGACTTGTCTACCTGCTTTATGACGAGCGTTGTCCTTCTCCAACGCCCCGGCGTATCGGCTGGAAATACGCAAAAAAGACAGTCTCCCCAATGAGAGACTGCCTTTGAATCTGTCAATTTTTACAGTTTAGTTACGCTAGCAGCTTGTGGTCCACGGCTACCTTGAACGATTTCGAACTCAACCTTTTGACCTTCGTCAAGAGATTTGAAACCTTCTGACTGGATTGCGCTGTAGTGTACGAATACGTCGTCGCCACCCTCAACTTGGATGAAGCCGTATCCTTTTTCTGCGTTAAACCATTTTACGATACCTTGTTGCATGAAACAAAACCTCCCTGAACATTACGCCCCACGAGGCGAAAGAGTGTAGCGTTAACCTCTTTTTTACAGATAAGCCTTTTGCGTCAAGGAAAAAAAGTCATACGAATTGCGATTGACAATTGGTGACGTCACTCACAATACGTACGACTCCATACCAATCAATCAAACACTATAACTTGTAAAAATGGTTAACTTAGGATGATTTTAGCATAAGTATTTGCATTTGTCACGCATTTCATGAGTGTTCAAAAAGTCTTCTATTCAACACCGAGAAAGTGGCGAGAACCGAAGACT
The DNA here is from genome assembly GCF_023714195.1 of Brevibacillus sp. MER 51. Taxonomy (NCBI): domain Bacteria; kingdom Bacillati; phylum Bacillota; class Bacilli; order Caryophanales; family Paenibacillaceae; genus Brevibacillus; species Brevibacillus sp. MER 51. The sequence continues at coordinate 273,872 of NZ_JAMAUS010000002.1, forward strand.
TTTTGAACAACTATTTAATCAAAACGCAACTTGTCCTTACGCATCCCAATGTTGAGGACCACACCAATAATCAGGAAGTTGGTTACAAGCGAGCTCCCTCCGTAGCTAATGAACGGTAGCGGAATACCCGTAATCGGCATCAACTGAATTGTCATCCCGATATTCTCAAAGATCTGGAAGGTAAGCATCCCTACGACACCCGCGACAACGTAGGAGCCGAACGGATCTTTTGCCTCCATCGCGATACGGATCATTCGGTAAATCAATACGAAAAACAAAATCATCAGCAAGCCCGCTCCGACAAAGCCCAGCTTTTCTGCAATGACGGTAAAGATAAAATCACTTTCTCCTACCGGCACCCATCCAAAGCTCGCTTGTGTGGGCGTATCAATCCCTTTTCCGAACAGTTGCCCTGAGCCGATAGCAATCAAGGCTTGCTTGAGCTGGAACCCTCGTCCCATCGGTTCAAGATCCGGGTTCATCCAAAAGACGATCCGATCCCACTGATACGGCTTGATAATCTTGAAAAAGATATCCTGCTTGTATTGATACAACAGTGTCATAGCGGCAAAAAAACTGCCGACCAGCCCGCCCATATACAATACATGCTTCATCCGTATACCACCAACGATTAGCATAGTGGCAAGCATACCCGTATAAACCATCGCTGTACCCAAATCGGGCTGAATTAAAATCAAAAGCAGTGGTACACCAACCAAAGCCATTACCGGAATCAGCTTATAAAAATAGTAAAACCGATCCTGATCGTTTGCCCTCTTGGACAAGAAGCGGGCCACCGTTATGATCGTGAACAGCTTCATTGGTTCAGAAGGCTGAAACAGCACAGGGCCAAGGTCATACCAGCTCGTCGTATTGTTAATGGGCTTTGTTTGAAATACCCCGATCAACAGAATCAGACCGAGTGCATATAAGACATAGGCCGTGTTGTGGAATAGACGATAGTCAAATAGCAATGTCACACCTAACACAATAAAGCCGATCACATACCAAATGACCTGCTGATGCGCCTTATCTACACCTGCCGCAGAGCCGGAAATCCCCAAATAGCTGAAGACACCCAGACCTGCCATAATCAAAATGATGGTCCAGTCAATGGTTTTTAAATGACGTTTTTCCAGGTCCATCCGTTTCCTCCTAGAAAACGTGACTCCCCTCTATAAAAGAAGGGAGCCATGTATTACCTATTTTAGTCCAAAGAATTTACGCATTTTGTGGAACACGCCCGCTTTTTCTTCCAATGGTTGCAATGGAACAGCTTCACCCAAAAGTCGACGAGCGACGTTCCGATACGCGATAGAAGCACGTGATTCATGATTCATTACAGCCGGCTCACCTTGGTTCGCGGATTTAATGATATGATCATCATCCGGCACTACACCAATTAAGTCAATGGCTAACAAATCCAAAATGTCTTCTACATCCAGCATGTCGCCATTTTTTACCATATGGGAGCGAACGCGGTTGATCACCAGCTTAGGCATTCCGATTTTTTCTCGCTCTAACAGGCCAATAATCCTATCCGCATCGCGCACGGCCGCTTTTTCAGGTGTAGTCACGACGATTGCTTGATCAGCCCCTGCCACCGCATTGCGGAAGCCTTGCTCAATACCCGCAGGGCAATCGATGATGACATAATCATATTCCCGCTTCAGTTGCGTAATGATTTCCTCCATCTGCTCAGGAGTTACTGCTGATTTGTCCTTGGTCTGAGCAGCCGGGAGCAATGCCAGATTGTCAAACCGCTTGTCTTTGATCAGAGCTTGCGGCAATCGGCATGCGCCTTCTGCAACATCTACCAGATCATAAATAATTCGGTTCTCAAGTCCCATGACTACATCCAGATTGCGCAAGCCAATATCGGTATCTACCATGCAAACTTTTTGTCCCAACAATGCGAGCGCCGTTCCTAAATTGGCGGAAGTGGTCGTCTTACCCACGCCGCCTTTACCGGAAGTTACGACAATTCCTATCCCCACGTCCGTTCCTCCTCTTTCCCTCAACCCTCACGCTTTTTCTCACCCAAATCAGGGCGAATTCGCGACAAGTAGTTCATTTTCGCTACCAGCATGATCTCATTTTCCAGATAGGCAAATTCTGTGCCCCCGGAATTATTCGTCCATTCCTCACCCGGCTTGCTAATCACATCTGCAATCCGCAATTGAGTAGGACTCATGACTGCAGCCGCAATAATTACCTGTGAGTCACCGGAAATACCTGCGTGTGCGTACCCTCTGAGATGTCCCAGCACGTAGATGCTTCCTGTACTGCGAACCGTCCCACCGGGATTGACATCTCCCAATAAGAGCAAATCACCGTCAAACTCCAGAACTTGCCCAGAGCGTACCGTATTTACCTGTATGGAAAAATGGGTTTTTAGGCGTTCAGCCATAGCTTCTTCCCGCGTGATCAAATCGGATTCGATTGTATGGATCACCAGGTTGCCCTTTGTCCGAATAATTTGAGTCAACTGCTCTTGTTGCTCGGGTGAGCAGTATCGTTTTCCCAATTTTATAGATACCCGAATGAGTGGCCCCGACAAAATCTGTTGGTGGCTATGCTCTATTTTTTCACGCATATCGGCCAGCAGTTCGTCGAAGGAACAGGTATCATCCATAAAGAAGACGAGACCCTCTTTAGTCCCTTTGATCGTGACCTTGCTTTTCACAGTCGTCACCGGTTTCACCTCGACCGATACCATTCGCCATGCAGAAAGATTTTTCCTGCTCTGCGTGAAAAAATTGCCGAATCGGGTCAGTTGGTGGCGTTTTACAAGAGCTTGACTCGATTATTCTCTTGGGCTTGATTGCCCTGGACAACCATTGCGGTTACTTCGAGGACGATGGATTTGGCTTCGGAACCCCACCAGTTAGGACACCTGGATTCAGTTCATTGTAAGCTTCGAGCAATCGACGCGAGATCGGACCAGTAGCATCAGAACTGGATGTACCATCTCTCAAACTGTTCGGCGCAACGACGACGAATACCAGTTGAGGATTTTCATAAGGCGCAAAGCCGACAACCAGTGCATTTTCCGCTGGCTGCGACGTTTGTGCCGTACCAGACTTGGCTGCAACCGTGAACGGCAACCCATTGAATCGTTGAACGGTACCACCTGGTTGAGTAACCAACCGCATCCCTTCTCTTACCACCTGTATATACTTTGGATCGATATCAACCCGGTTGAGCACTTCTGGTTCAATGACGGAGAGCGTCTGTCCTGGTTTCTTCGGATCGGTGGTTCCTTTGCGAATTTCTTTTACAAGATGGGGGCGTACCCGATATCCTCCATTGGCAATGGTCGATACGTATTGGCCCAGCTGCATCGGCGTGAACAAATCATATTGACCAATCATCACGTCCGCCAAGTTCCCGAAGTACATGTTCTGGTTTTCCCAACCGGTATGTTCATTCGGTAGATCCACACCTGTTTTCACACCAAGTCCAAACTGGGCATTGTAGTAATCATAGACAGAGAACTGCTTCTCCCAGCCATCTTTCCCTTTTCTTGCTAAGCGAAGCGCCATTTCGTACATATACGTATTGTTCGACACCTGCAAGGCACGACGAGCATTAACAGCTCCATGACCACCCGCCTTCCAGTTGCGTTTATACGTGTTTCCGACATACAATCCGCCTCGGTCATAGATGACTTCGTTCGGTGTAGTCAGCCCCTCCTGAAGCGCAATCATGACAGACAGTGGCTTGTAGGTAGAAGCAGGAGGATACGGCGTATAAATGAATCTGTTTGATTCGTTCGGCAAAATAAGCGAGGCGTAATTCTCGTTGAATTTCTTACGGTCGTAATACAGATTCAAATTGTAATCTGGATAACTCGCCATCGCCAATATTTCGCCCGTATTCGGATTCATCACCAATACATGTGCGTCTTTAAATGCTTTTGGAGTAGACGGGCGCTTCTTGAATGCTTCAACCTCTTCTTTCAAGATGGCCTCTACCTTGCTTTGATAACGCCAGTCCATTGCCAAAACAAGATCGTTTCCTGGCTCAGGGGATTGGCGCATCTTTTTCTCTACGGTCTCCGAATTTTTGTTCACGTGCACTTCCATGATCCCGTTTTTGCCACGCAAATAACGTTCATAGGAGCTCTCCAGTCCGGTTACACCGACACGATCAATAGCGTTGTAGCCTTGAGCCTGATATTCTTTCAAGCTCTCAGGGCGAATCGCGTTGATATAACCGAGAAAGTGAGTACCAAATGCTGAACCATCCGGATCTTCGAAAATTTGGCGAACAGGCTCCAACTCCACACTAATTCCTGGTAGTTCAGTACGCCGTTCTTCGATTTGGAACATTTCCTGCTCCGTGATGTTTACCTTGACACGTCTCGGAATGTAGCTGGCCATCTGCGGTGAACGCATCTCTTGTAGTAAAGAGAGCTTGTGCCACTGAAATTGGCGTTGCTGCTCTGTCAGCGGAAGTTTGATATCCATGTCGAACAACGAGGCATAGCGCAGCAAATCCATGTCAGACTTATCTGCCAAGCCCACGGGAGTTGGCAAAACTCCGATCTGATCCTTCACTTTTTTGGCGAGGTCATTGCGATCTTCCTTGTCCAATTTCAGAGTGAGGGTCATATTGGCGTTTATCGCCATTTTTAACAGCTCGAAGTCAGTAGTGTTCGCTTCCGTAATCGCGGGTGTACCCGGTTTGGCGGCATTCAGCTTCTTAATAAGGTCTGCTCTCTCCTTGTCATCAAAAGGAGAACGAACGCGCATCCCGAGATACACAGCAGTTTTTACCAGCTCAAAGTCCGACATCTGATCAACGGACTCTGCTTTCGGAACGGCTTTTAACTTCGCCGCAACCTTTGCCTTGAGATCGTTTGTTTCTTGCGCATTGAAAGCAACAGGCAAAGTTGATCTCAATTCAATCGTCTTCTTTAACAGTTCCTTATCCGTACCAATTTTACCACCATCGGGAATGAGGATTTTTGCCAGACGATCTGCGACTTTCTCTTCATCAATGTCCTGGCCTTGTTCTTCAACGTATTGAACGGTGTACACCGGCTTATTCGAAACAAGTACCTCGCCATTTTTATCCAAGATACGCCCACGAGGAGCAGAAATCGGCAGTTCACGAATACTGAACTTTTCCAATTCATGCTTGTACTGTTCACCTTCCACCAGCTGCACGAAGGCTAGTCTCAAAATAATGGCGGCGAAGAACAAAAATACAATCACAAACAATATATTGAGCCGAATAGGTATGTCTGATTTCGGTTCTTTGACTTCTTCCACGAACTCTCCTCTCCTTCGCCCTTACTGCATGTGCATTTCCTTTTTCGCCAGAATCTTGTTGCAGACATTCTTGATCGGAAAGTATACCAGTAAGCCAAAAGCGAGATTAAACAGCACACTAGGCAAAATTTGATGCGTCAAAATCCATTGAACATCAAAGGGGGCAGCGGAAAACAAGCGGAACAAGGAATACAAAAGCCACTCATGTCCGAACAAAATCAGGAAGCTGGTTATGAAAACCATCCCGAATCCTCTCTGGAACAAAAGAACGATCATCCCTGCAAAGTAGCTGGCCACCATCATGGACATGGTATAGATTCCAATTAGTTGCCCAAACAGGACATCTTGTAAAAATCCGAAGGCAATCCCGTAATACAAGCCCTCGCGCCTACCGAGATACATCGAAATAAAGATGCAGCAGACAAGTGCAAACCGGGGTACTGTCATCCAAGACAGACCCCATGCATCAGGTGAAAATACTTGCATCACAGTTCCTTCCAAAACAAACATAACCACGACGCCCAACGTCAATAAAAACCGAGCCATTACTGACCACCCCCGCTAGCAGGTGGAGCCGGAGGCACAGTTGTCTGCGTTTGTGTCTGGCCGGCTGGCTGTTGCGGGATCAATTCACCATTGGGAGCGATTGTGAAGTCTCGTTCCACAACCATGACTTCATTCAATTGTGAAAAATCAGCGCTTGGCTGGATGTAGGCGGTTTGAGTCAAGCCATAATCATCTGGTTCAACGCGAACAATATAGCCAATCGGCAAATTGCGAGGAACAACTCCTCCCAAACCGGATGAAATAACTTGCTGATCTTTTTTAATGGCCTGCCCCCAAGGGATTTTGCGCATGACGAGCAATCTCTTTTGCGCGTCGTACTCTTCAATAACACCACTAATTTGATGGTACACAGGCTTGCCATCGACCACCTGCTGCGTCAGAATATCCGCAGAAATATGGTCACGTCGCTCGTAGCTCGTCAACAATTCCACTGTAGCTGAAAAATTGGCTACACTCTGTACGCGGCCGATCATTCCTTTGGCTGTAATAACCGCCATATCCTTTTTGATGCCATGTTTCAGCCCTTTGTCGATCGTGATGACGTTGTTCCAAGTATCCGGGTTTCTCGCCACGACTTCCGCATAGCGGAGGCGGTAAGACTTGAGTGAATCTTTTGCCTGCAGCATTTCTCGAAGGCGATCATTCTCAGCCTTGAGCGTGTGCAGTTCAGCACTTAGACTGGCGTATTGATCCAGCCCTGCCTTAAGCGCCTTGTTTTCTTCATATACGCCGTACGCTTCCTCAATTTCCTGAAAAAAGCCAGAAACAGCCTGGGCAGGGCGATAGAAAAAGCCCTGCACCACGCTGAAGGTATCTTTGAAGAACATTTCTGGCCAGGTCAGGCTAACCCGTTCACGAGAAGTGAAGCCCACGACGGAGATAAGCAGGACCAAGCCTACAAGTACAATGATAAGCCGCTTATTCCCGAAAAACGACATGCCCTACCCTCCGTTTATTTACCCCGTTTTAGTCGGGAAGAGGTGATGCCTTGCTTGGATTTGAACAGGTGAATGTTCTCCAATGCACGACCTGTTCCAATCGCTACGCAATCCAGTGCGTTTTCCGCGACATGCACGGGCATACCCGTTTCCTTACTTAACAGGCGATCCATGTTGCGCAAGAGCGCACCGCCGCCTGTGAGTACAATTCCACGATCCATGATGTCCGCCGCGAGCTCAGGCGGGCTTTTTTCGAGTGTTACCTTCACCGCTTCTACGATAGCCGAAATGGTTTCTGCCAATGCTTCCGCGATCTCTGTGCTGCTTACCGAGAGTGTTTTTGGCAATCCGGTTACAAGGTCACGACCGCGAATGTCAACGTTTTCGACCTCATCAGGAGCAATCGCAGAGCCAATCTCCAACTTCAATGTTTCTGCTGTCCGTTCCCCGATCATCAAGTTGTAACGGCGCTTGATGTACTGAATAATCGCCTCGTCCATCTCATCCCCGGCCACACGAATGGAGCGGGATGTAACAATCCCCCCGAGAGAAATGATAGCGACTTCTGTCGTACCACCACCAATGTCAACGACCATACTTCCAGTCGGCTCCCACACTGGCAGGTCTGCACCGATCGCGGCTGCAAACGGCTCTTCAATCGTATATGCTTCCTTCGCCCCAGCCTGCTTCGTAGCATCTTCGACCGCGCGTTTTTCCACCGCAGTAATTCCCGAAGGTACACAGACCATTACGTTTGGACGACGTGTAAACAGCCCTTGATTTTTTTGTGCTTGATTAATGAAATAGCGCATCATTGTCGCAGTTGTATCAAAGTCAGCGATAACCCCGTCTTTCATTGGGCGAACCGCTACGATATTACCTGGCGTACGACCGATCATGCTTTTCGCTGCATTCCCTACTGCTTCAATGGAATTGTTATTAGTGCGAATCGCTACAACAGAAGGTTCACGCACCACAATTCCTTTACCCTTCACAAAAACAAGTGTATTGGCAGTGCCGAGGTCAATCCCCAAGTCACGTGTAAATCCACCAAACATAAAAAAACTCCTTCCAAATATTAATCCAAATGACAAGCATAAGAGAACCTCTTTCGAGGCCTCTCCAAGGTAGAGCGACCGCGCTTTTGTGGAAGGTTTTCATGCGCACAAGAAATCATAGAAGGATCGATGATAAATCTTGCGCGTAAAAACATGTTACAAGTACCCTTGCTCTTTGAGACTAACGTACTTGCCTTCCCCGATAATAACATGATCCAACAATGAAATCCCCACCAGTTCACCAGCGTCACGCAATGTATGCGTAATCGCGATGTCTTCCCTGCTAGGTGTCGGATCACCGCTCGGATGGTTATGTAGGCATATCACCGATGCGCTGCTACGACGGATCGCTTCTTTAAAGACTTCTCTCGGGTGTACGATGGAAGCGTCCAGACTGCCTACGAAAATCGTCTGCTTGCCAATCACGTGGTTCTTGGTATTCAGAAAGAGACAGACAAAATGTTCCTGTGTCAAATGAGCAAGCTCAGGCGACATCAAATCAGCTACGTCCCGTGGTAAACGGATAGAAGCCCTATACTCTCGAGGCACTCCCATCAATCTACGCCCAAGCTCAAACGCAGCATGCAATTCAATCGCTTTGACTGGACCAATTCCTTTTAGCTCTGTTAACTCAGCATGAGAGGCTTGGGCTAAACCACGCAGGTCTCCAAACCTGGCTAACAAGCGCTGAGCCAGCTGATGAGCCGTCTCTTGTTCCCTGCCTGTCCGCAGTAAAATGGCAAGAAGTTCAGTATCAGACAGATGGACCGCTCCTTCGCGAAGCAGTCGTTCACGTGGACGGTCATAGTAAGGGACGTTTTTCAACAGCGTTTTGTTACAGGTATTTGTTGCCATTTTATATCCGCCTCCAGCCATATTCACATTAACGAAAACGGCTGACATGGAGAGGTTCATGAGGCGTATGGCCGTCGCCGCTTGCTTCAAGCATGACAACTTTACAATATAGGCATCCCAAAACGTGTTAAAAGTGTAGACGTCAGGCCTAACGGAAGACCAACGACAGTGAAGTAGTCTCCGGTTATTCCTTCCACGAGCGTGGCTCCAATACCCTGAATGGCATATGAGCCCGCTTTATCCATCGGCTCACCTGTCGCAATGTACGACTTGATTTCTTGCTCTGTTAAAGCTCGAATTCTTACGTGTGTTAGACTATGTGAGACTTCCGCACGGCCTGTCTCCACATCTATCAAGGCGACTCCACTATAAACGGTGTGCTCTTGCCCCTGGAGCATGGACAACATACGATATGCGTCCATTTCATCAACAGGCTTGCCCAGTATTTGGTCATCAAGAACGACTACCGTATCAGATCCTAAAACGACGCCTTCCGTTAAGCGAGAAGCCACTTCTTTGGCCTTGCGTAAAGACAATTCTTCTACTACTTCGCTCGCAGATAAATGCTCTGCTGTCGTCTCATCTACATCACTGGTGATGACGGTAAATGATAAGCCTAAAGTTTGCAGAAGCTCTCTTCGACGCGGCGAAGATGAAGCCAGAATGAGAGGAACATTTTTTTTCGTCATTTTTCAACCTACTTTATTCGTCGATGTATCCAAAATGCGAGGGCTAAGCCTCCGATACTGGCTAGATTTAGTTTTACCTGAAAGTTCAGTTCGTACTTCAAAATTTCTAAATCTGCCGCAGGCGACCAAGTAATCTCTTTGCTCTTGGTCAAAAAAGGTAGCCAGGGACTTAAAATCTCCCCGATAATGCTGCCAAACAAAAGTCCACTCACCAACAGAAACACGAGAGTAAGCGTTTCTTTCCCCATTTTCCCAACTCCCTTTTTATAAGGGATTCTCTTTTTGCCAAACATAAGTTTAGCAAATGGGGAGAAGCGAAACAATCCCTGATTGCTCCTGGTAGTTACTGTATAGAAAGAAAAGGCCTCCTGCAAGAAAACCTTGCGGAAGACCATATAAACATATATTTATCTCGATGTGCGTGCATTTTGAATCCAGCTCGCATAGCTTTCGAAAAAGGCAAGAACACCTGCCTGCACTTGCCACGCATAGGATTCGGCGCTTTCCACCTTTTTGCCAGCGCTCGCTTCTGCCATTTTGTCCCTAGCTGCCAGCGCTTGATTCACCCCATTTACCATCCCATCTAGCAGTGGCTTCCAGGCTTCCTTGGCTTCCATTTTACGGCTTTCCTCCAGAAATTGGCGGTGAATTTCTTTTAATTCTGCCGTTTCTTTTGCCGTTGGCGAAAGCTGCCCCGTCGTAATAATCAACCCTGATTGTGCCGAAAGCGTTTGGACGAGTTTAAGTCCGTGGGTGAAAAAGGCATTCACGTTAGGATCACCAGGTGCGTTCGCGGCTTTTCCGACAGGGACAGACCCTTCAAAAGCGGGAAAGGTAAATTCTTTGACGTAAATATCCATGCCTTTGTTTTTCAAGCTGGCAGCAAAGCCTAGCACAGCATCTCTTGTGGGAGCAGCGGCTGCAAACATGTACTGCTTGCTCGCGTCCTTATACAGCAGATGAGGAATACCAGCCTTCTCCAGTGGTTCTACAGCTGTTTGCGGCGATGCATCCGGTTGAAATACACCCGCTTGTGCAACGTACATGTTTACGGCTGGAAGTTGTAGAGCTACTGCTGTTTGACCCGCTGCGTTACCTTTCATCGACGCACCTTGCGTTTGCTGACTTTCATCTGGCAAGGCGGGACCTGCCACACCATTTTTCCCAACCGTTTGTTCAGTGCCTGCACCCGGCGCGGTCAGTGTCTGAACCGTTTCACTCAGAACATTTCCGTACGACTCGGAAAACTCCTTTTGGGAAAAGACCGTCAAAACAAGAAATCCGAACAAGAGGCCGATTGCTACAGCCCCACCTGTTGTTAAAGTCGTACGCCAAAAGGGTCCCTTTGGCCATAGCGCTGCAAGCCGACTCATCGGACTACTTCTGTATGCCTTCTCTTCGGTATCCTCGAAGGAATAATCGATTTCGTGTGAGTCGTTTGTCGTCTGATCGAATTCAACATTCGGCTTCGTTTCTTTGGCTGCAGCTCCTCGTAGCTGCATCATGCGTTCCCATGCTTCGTTGCCCTTCTCCTTAAACGGGTCAGTAAATGGTAAGGGAGGAGCTTGAAAACGAACGCGTGGCGTATCATCCTTTGGGGTACGCTTCCTACTTTCTTCCTTTGGGATGTCATCCCGCTTTTCATCCCAAAACCTGCCGTTCATTTTGACCGTCACACGATTTTTATTTTGTCCGCTCATACGCTTGCCCTCCTAGTCACAGGCTCTTTGTACTAGCATACGTTTTGCTCGGACGGGTTATGACTTCTATCTAGTGATTCTATCGAATTTGTTTCTACTACTATTCCCCATGCCAATTCAAGAGGTTTCGCTCATAACCAAAAGGACAGCTAGCCCAACCGTCACAAAAGGCGCAAACGGCACCTCGCATTTGATACTTCCTTTTCGTATCAGCAACAAAACGAGAGAGACGAGCAAGGCTGCCAAGCTCGCAACCGTAAGAACAAGAACAAAATCACGAACCCCAATTCCATAGCAGACGAGAGCGAACAGCTTCACATCCCCCATCCCAAGTGCAAGCGGCCTGTACCAGCTGATGCATCCAAACACGAGTAAACAGAGAATCGCAAAGAGTCCAGCCTTCAGCCATTCCATCGGCGAAAAGAGGACAAAATCTGAAAATGAAACCAATACAAACCCTGCAACTAACGCGCGATTAGGTATTCGTCTATAATGAAAATCTACCCACGAAAGGTAAAGGCAGAGCACGAATAATATCACAGCGTTAGTCATTTTTTCTTCCCCCAGTCGAAAACAGTCCTTAAAGGATATCTGCCATTCCCGGGACAAAAAAACTGCCCAGAACGGTTCTGGACAGCCTCTCTATTTTCGATTTACGACCACTTTTACGGATTCCACGTAAACAAAAGACCACCGTGGACGAGACCACCGCCAAACCCATACATCAGGATCGTGTCCCCTGCCTTCACTTTGCCTTCCTTGATCCCCAGGGCGAGCGACAATGGGATGGTAGCCGCTGATGTGTTCCCATAATGTGTCAGACTGTACAATGTTTTTTCAAGAGGGAACTGACTTTTCTCACAAATGGATTCGATCATGCGCAAATTGGCACTGTGCGGGATGAACCAGTCCACATCTTCGAGTAATTTACCCGCACGGCTCACTACCTCCTGCATCCCCTTTGGAACAGTAGTTACTGCCCACTTGTAGACTTCTCTCCCGTTTTGGACCATGCATCCATTCCCGCTCAATTCTCGTCCATCCATATGCGTTGACAAGCCCGATCGGTATACATGAATCCCTCCGTCCCCTTTTGATCCTAAGTAGGCGGACAAAAAACCAGGAGCTGTAGAGTCTTGCTCAACCAGCACCGCGCCCGCACCGTCACCGAACAGAATGCACGTCGTACGATCCGTATAGTCAGTAACTTTTGTTAACGTTTCTGCACCTACCACCAGCACTTTGCGATGCAAGCCAGAGCTAATGAGTGCATTTGCCGTATGGAGCGCATACGTAAATCCTGCACAGGTAGCGGAGAGGTCCATGGCTCCCGTCTGTTCGACTTGAAAATGCGCCTGAATTTGACTTGCTACACTTGGGAATGGATAGTCTGGCGTACTGGTCGCCACCAAAATCATATCGACATCGCGGACATCCTTCCCGTAATTTGCGATCATATCGTGGATAGCAGCGATGGCCAAATCACTGGTAAATTCATCTTCCCTTGCCATACGGCGCTCATGAATACCCGTTCGTTGCAAAATCCACTCATTCGATGTATCCACTAGCTTTTCCATATCTGTATTGGTAAGAACGCGACTCGGCACATACGTACCGATGGCGGTAATTCGCGACTTGAAGGGGCTTGTATTTGTCATCATCCAATCATCACCTTCCGTTTTTATGATCTGATTATAACACTAGATATTAGTATCTGGTACTAATTTTTTAAGAAAAAAGGCATTTTGGTTTGAGTCAACATAGTGGTGGAGAAGAAAAAGCACAGTTCTCTTCGACTCTGACACGCCCGCAAAGGGGATTCACTGACCGTCTCCACTTAAAAAAGGAGACCGTCGAGCCAAAGCCACCCTACGGGCGGACGTTTCTCAAAGAAGAAGTGTTCGACAAGCGTTGTCTCCTTTTTTAAGTTCCGACTGGGTAGGCGTTGTCAAGGTCTACGAGCCCTGTGCTTTTTCTTCTCACTAGCTTGGTTGGTTCATCGATGCCTTTTAAAATACAGGCAGATCATTCTTAGCAGTATTTTACAAAAACTTTGCGATCGTAAATAAAAAGACTTGAAACCCGTAGGTTCCAAGTCTGTATACGTCTCTATCTGTTACTTCTCAAGCTTTTCAGCCAGCCAGTAAGCGGATTTCCAAATGTCTCCTGCACCCATTGTCAACACGAGATCGCCCTCTTGCAATCCTTTGAAGACATGCTCCTGCATTTGTTCCTTCGTCGGAATGTACTGCGCACGCGGGTGGCTGTTGGTGCGGATTTTTTGCACCAACACTTCGGAGGTTACTCCTTCGATTTTTTCTTCTCCCGCTGGGGAGTAGATATCCGTGATGATCACTTCGTCTGCTTCTGCAAAGGCACGGCTGAATTCATCCATGAGGAAATAGGTGCGTGTGTAGCGTTGCGGCTGAAACACAGCGATTACACGTCGGCCTGATGCCCTTGCCCCGCTTAGTGTCGCGATGATTTCTGTCGGATGATGCGCATAGTCGTCTACGACCAGGACACCTCGTGCATCCCCGATAATTTGAAATCTGCGCTTGGCACCACTGAAAGTAGACAGTGCCTGTGCAATTTTATCAAAGGATAGGCCAATATCCAGGCATACAATGATCGCAGCCAGTGCATTTGCAATATTATGCTTGCCTGGAACTACGAGACACAATTCACCCAACCATTCATCCTTGTGATAAATCTGGCATGTACTGCAACGATCTCCACATTCAATCGAAGTGGCAGAAAACTGTGCTTGTGCCACAAAGTTCGGATCGACTGCATACGTCACGACCGTTTTTTCGACGGACGGCATGACTTCTCGCACATGTGAATCATCGATACACAGGACCGCTTTTCCATCCGGTTTGAGATGGCTCAAGAACTGGACGTACGCCTGTTTCAAATTGTTGAAGTCGCCATCGAAATGCTCCAGATGATCTGGTTCGATGCTCGTCACAATTTCATACATCGGTCTATATTCCAAAAAGGAACCGTCGCTCTCGTCTGCCTCGGCAATGACATAGTCACTGGCACCTGCCTTTGCGTTGGTACCAGCACTCATCAATTCACCGCCGATGATGAAAGTCGGGTCTACACCGCACTCTTCCAGCACGTGAGAGATCATCGAGGTCGTGGTCGTCTTGCCATGTGCTCCGGCTACTGCTACTCCTGTGCGCTCATTTAATATGCGAGCAAGCATTTGGGAACGGTGCATGACCGGAATTCCTAGCGCTTGGCCTGCGATCACCTCAGGATTGTCTTTAGAAATACTGGTGGAGTATACAATGCTGTCTGCTCCCTCCACGTGGGCAGCGTTATGGCCAATATGAATGACCGCCCCTCTTGCTTCCAGCTTTTTCGCCAAATCGTTCATGGCGACATCGGAGCCGGTTACCTTGTATCCAAGGTCGATCAAGACGCGGGCAATGGCACTCATGCCATAACCGCCGATGCCCACAAAGTGGACGTGTTGGGCCTGATCCACCCTATTCACCTGCCTCTTCTACTATAGTGGGAAAGAATGCGCGTACTTGGGCGATGAAGTAGAGCGAACCGCAGACGACCAACCAGTCATCCGCCTTCGCTGATTGCTTCTCCCGCATCCAAGAAAGGAGAAACGCCCGCCAGTCTGGGACTGCATCGAGATACTCTTGCTCCCAGCCACCGGCTAAAAACGACTCTTGTAAGCTATTGGCTTCGGCTGCACGCGGGAAGTCAAAGGTTGTCACATGCAGCTTTTTAATTTTTGACTTTACTGGTGCGAGCGACTCTGCCATTTTGGCAAGCGGCTTATCTGCCAATCCAGAAAAGAGCAAATGCAGCTGTACTCCATCCGGTAACAACCGATCCAGACTGCTTACAAGTGCCTCCATTCCTTCCTGATTGTGTGCCCCATCCAAGATAACCATTGGTCTTGGAGAGATGACTTCTAGACGACCAGGCCAACGCGTTTGTTGCAAACCGCGAGATATTTCTTCTTCCTCCAGCAAGAAAGAGAAGTAATTTCGCAGGACATCGATAGTCATTAAAGCAACGGCTGCATTGGTTGTTTGGTGAATGCCATTCATGGTAAGACGGTAGGATGCTTCCGCACGACGGTGAATGCTTTTGTAACGAAACTGTTGGTCACCCAGCTGCTCCTCTACCTGCTCTGCCTGGAAATGTTCACCTATATGGTATAGCGTACTCTTCATTTGTCTCGCGCGCTCCTCAAAAATCGCGAGAAGTTCCGGCCTAACCTCACCTGTGACTATAGGAACACCCGGCTTGATAATCCCCGCTTTTTCCCGGGCAATATCTTCCAAGCTTTCTCCCAACACCTGTGTATGGTCCATGCCGATATTCGTGATGACTGAAACAAGCGGAAGGACGACGTTTGTCGAATCCAATCGCCCGCCTAATCCTGTTTCCCATACGACTACCGCTGGTCTCGCCACTCTTGAAAAATAAAGAATGGCGATCAGCGTAATCACTTCAAATTCGGTAGGGGAACCGAACTCTGTTTCTTGTTCGCATCGTCGCACCCATACCTTGACTTCATTCACCAGTTGCAATAGGTCTTCTTCCGCGATCATGCTGCCGTTGTAACGGATGCGTTCACGGAAATCCACCAAATAGGGGGAGGTAAATGTACCTACACTATATCCGGCTTCCATCAGCATTTGCGTCAGGAATGCGCAGGTTGAACCTTTTCCATTGGTGCCAGCCACATGAATAAATGGGATTCTCCGCTCAGGATGTCCTAGTTGCTCCAAAACCCACTGCATTCTCTCAAGCCCCGGCCGTTGACCGAACCTGAGCAGTCCATGAAGCCAGTCGAGCGCTTGCGTGTATTCTACAAACCCTTCTTCTGCATGCATACCACAATGCTCCATTCTAAAAAATATGCGATGGTATGGCGGATCATTCGCCCTTCAATTCAGCAAGTCGTGCAATCACCTTATCCCGCTTATCCATGTAGTCTGCCATCTTCGCTTTTTCCTCTTCGACTACTTTTTCAGGTGCCTTGGCCATAAATCCGGCATTGTTGAGCTTTTTCTCAATGCGCTCCACTTCGCCGTTGAGTGTCGCCACTTCTTTTTCCAGACGCTTCAGCTCTTGCTCGATATCGATCAAGCCTGCCAGTGGAAGGAACAATTCTGCTCCCGTGATCACAGCAGACATCGCTTTATCAGGCGTAGCCAGATCCAGGCTGATTTCCAGACGCTCAGGGTTGCAGAAACGAGTGAGGTAGTGCTCACCGCGTGTCAGTCGTTCAGCGGACAATGCATCGCTTGGCTTGATCAAGAGCTCAATTTTCTTGGACATCGGTACGTTTACTTCTGCGCGGATGTTGCGTACGCTGCGGATGATATCCATCAACTGGTTCATTTCGCTTTCTGCTT
The DNA here is from genome assembly GCF_023714195.1 of Brevibacillus sp. MER 51. Taxonomy (NCBI): domain Bacteria; kingdom Bacillati; phylum Bacillota; class Bacilli; order Caryophanales; family Paenibacillaceae; genus Brevibacillus; species Brevibacillus sp. MER 51. Next base: position 290,357 of record NZ_JAMAUS010000002.1, read on the forward strand.
CCGCAAAAATCCATTGCTCGTTAACAGTTGGCCAAGGTGCTACTGTGATGCTCTCGCCTTGGTGAGGTAATGCCTGCCAAATTTCCTCCGTGATGAACGGCATGAACGGATGCAACAGCTTGAGCGTTTGATCCAAAACCGTAACCAGAACGGATTGGGTCGTTTTCTTTGCCGCTTCATCTGTACCGTACAGCGGCAGCTTCGCCATCTCGATATACCAGTCACACAGGTCATCCCAAATGAAGTTGTAAAGTACACGGCCTGCTTCACCGAATTCAAATGCATCAGACAAACGGGTTACATCTGCGATTGTCGCTTGCAGGCGGGAGAGAATCCATTTGTCTGGTGTAGTCAGCTCACCGCTCAAATCGATTTCCTCGTATTTGAAGTCAGCCAGGTTCATCAGGGCAAAACGGGACGCATTCCAAATCTTGTTCGCGAAGTTGCGGTTTGCCTCCACCTTTTCCCAATAGAAGCGTTGGTCATTCCCTGGGGAGTTTCCGGTCGCCAGTGTGTATCGCAGCGCATCTGCTCCGTACTTCTCGATCACTTCCATCGGATCGACACCGTTACCGAGTGATTTGGACATTTTGCGGCCCTCGGAGTCGCGAATAATGCCGTGGATCAAGACAGACTCAAACGGACTTTTCCCGGTAAACTCAAGACCTGAGAACATCATGCGAGCAACCCAGAAGAAGATGATATCGTAGCCTGTTACCAGGACATTCGTTGGGTAGAAGTATTTCATGTCCTCGGATTCTTCCGGCCAGCCCAGTGTCGAGAACGGCCATAGACCAGAGGAGAACCATGTATCGAGAACGTCGTTGTCCTGCTCCAGCTTGTGGCTGTGGCAGCTAGGGCACTCAGTCACATCTGTGCGAGATACAATCGTTTCGTTGCAATCTCCGCAATACCATGCAGGAATTCGGTGACCCCACCAAAGCTGACGGGAGATGCACCAGTCGCGGATGTTTTCAATCCAACGCAGGTAGTTTGTCTTGAAGCGCTCCGGGACAAATTTCACACTCTCAGGGCTGTTTGCATTAGCCAGTGCTTCGTCAGCCAAAGGCTGCATTTTTACGAACCATTGGGTAGAAAGATATGGTTCTACGACTGCATCACTGCGCTCACTATGTCCAACCTGATGAATATGCTCTTCAACCTTGAACATAACACCTTGCTCAGTCAAGTCCTTGATGATTTGCTTACGGCAAGCAAAGCGATCCAAGCCTTTGTAGATACCTGCCAGATCGTTCATCGTGCCCGTCTCATCCATGACAACGATTTGTGGCAACTGATGACGAAGACCCAATTCAAAGTCATTCGGATCGTGTGCTGGCGTAATTTTTACAGCGCCAGAACCAAACTCAGGATCAACGTAGTCATCGGCTACGATTGGAATTTCGCGTCCTACGATTGGCAAAATCACGGTTTTTCCGATCATGTCTTTATAACGCTCATCTTCCGGATGTACCGCTACAGCCGTATCACCGAGCATCGTTTCAGGACGGGTTGTAGCTACTTCGATATAACCAGTGCCATCTGCCAATGGGTAACGCATGTGATGCAGCGCACCTTTTACTTCCTTGTAGATTACTTCAATATCGGACAGAGCCGTGCGAGCAGCAGGGTCCCAGTTAATGATGCGGTTGCCGCGATAGATCAAGCCTTTTTCATACAGGCGAACAAATACTTCGCGTACAGCTTGGGACAAGCCCTCATCCATGGTAAAACGCTCGCGCGAGTAATCCAGGGCAAGACCGAGCTTTTCCCATTGCTCACGAATATGCGAAGCGTAAATGTGCTTCCACTCCCATACCTTTTCCACGAATTTTTCGCGGCCCAGATCATGGCGAGAGATGCCTTCTTCACGCAAGGTAGCTTCTACCCGCGCTTGGGTTGCGATACCGGCGTGGTCCATACCTGGCAAGAACAAGGCACTGTAGCCTTGCATACGTTTGGTACGGGTAATAATATCTTGCAAAGTTGTATCCAGCGCGTGGCCCAGGTGCAATTTACCCGTTACGTTCGGCGGTGGAATAACAATTGTAAACGGGCGTTTATTCGGATCACGTTCTGCCTTGAAAAATTGTTTTTCAATCCAATACGGATACCATTTGTTTTCTGCTGCTTTTGGATCATAGTTTTTCGGCAGCAATTGGTCGATGTCGGTTGTTGGCTGTGTAGACATGTACGACTCCTCCTATTCGCATAACTTGCTTTGCAAAAAATAAAAAAACCCTTCATCGCAAAGGACGAAAGGATTATTTTCGCGGTACCACCTTTGTTAACACACGATAAACGTCATGCTTATGGCGTGTTCACTCTGACAAGATAACGGTTGCGAACCGGTCTCGGCTAGGCCCATGCTTTCACCGAAAAAACTCCTGGGCGACCTTCAGCCATTCATGACCTTAGAGAATCTCGCAGCATCTGATTCTCCTCTCTGCCAAGGCGTCCTGACTTACTCTTCCCACTCATCGTTCATATCGTATGTAGTTGTCTTATTATTAGCTTTCACTATTATATACAATCACGCTGTTTGGCGTCAAACCCGGGTTTCGCCCACTTTTCCAACTGCAATGCCCAGTGCTTCGGTAAAACCGAGAACGCCCAAAATATCGAGAATTTCTTCTCGGACATTGACGATTTCTACCTGTTTGCCCATGGCCAATAGTTCTTTCGTGGTAAAAAACAGGCTTCCAATACCGGAAGAATCTACAAAGGAGACACCTTGAAAATCGACGGTAACGGATTGATTTCGCCCTCCATACTGCTGGAGCAATTCACCTACTCGATCTCCTACAGCCATGTCCAACTCTCCGACGAAAAACAATGTAGCTTGTCCGTTCGCCTCTGTTGCGCGGTAGTCCATGCTCAAACTCCTCTCAATAGGTATCGGTACACCCAATCTGCTCGTCCTTTTACTATATTACCCATTTTCATTCACTTGCAAACATTTGGCTTTTTGGAAATCGTTGCTTAACGCGGAAGGATACATTCTAAAATAAGCTTTGTTCCTGCCAGCGAGCTACTCAAATATACACGATCACAATATTGAAGGATCACGTGAAAACCGGCCCCAAGGGAGTGACGTGTAGAAAATCCTTGCTGTAGGGTAGCTCGCGGAATATCCTCGAGCAAAATTCCTTGTCCTTCATCATGGATCACAGCCCGGCACATCTGCCTGTCATTCGATAAGTATAACGTGACCACACCGCCATTTCCGTGCTTCAACGTATTGGAAGCAGCTTCGTTGACCGCAACGAGAAACTGCAGCAATCGCTTATCAGAAATTCCTTGTGGTTCCAAAGCCTGCTTGAATAATTTTCGCAGTTCTGCAAGCTGCTCCGGTAAACGGATATCGATCGCCAAGAGCTTATGCCCTTCCCGAAGCAAGAAAAATAATTCTTCATCACTAAGCAACAACAGCTTACCTTCTGTGACCACACCCAGAATATCCCTGTAGATCTCCCATTCCCGTCTTTTGCTTTTTCGCTCTTCTGCAATGACGGCGGTGACATCAATCAAAGCGATTCCACAGGTCCGATCTGGCAAGACAGATGTGTATAATTCGAACACCTTTGTACCATCCGAGGTGACAATTTGCTCCCTCACAGGTCCGCCCATTCCCGCTGCCTCTTCGACCAGACGTTGCATTTCTCGCTCGACTTCCAAACTCGCACGAACGTCACCCAGTGGACACACTTTCCCTTCATCGTAAAGATAGAGGAAAACGGTCTCGATCTGACGCAGTATCGATAACTTTTGAATCTCTTGTTTGATTAATCGCCCCCGCTCGTCGTCTCGATCCTTCCAATGTAACAAGACGTCTGTAGGGTCCAATTCGCCACTCATGTGCCACGTGTGAAATTCTTCCAGGAGCAAACGCTCCAGAACATCTTCCCGTCGCAAAACTTTTTCGATGTCGATAATATAGTAAGGATCACCTGCTATACCACGCAATCCGCTACCGATAATTCGGAAATCATAGGCGAGCTCTATTTCTATGCGTCCGTGCAAATCATGATCAGAACTGCTTAACCCAATGGTCGTCCGACTCACTGCTACCAGCTTCGCCTGGAACGATTCCATCGTTGCTAGGTTCGTCACCTTTACAGTGCGGGGCGGAACAACTTTGTTTGCTGCACCGCCAGAACGTAGCGCGACAAGGCAATTATCACAAGTGGGATTGTCCGGACAACGCTCACACAAAATCACAGTTCATCCTCCTATTCACTGACGCAACTACACGAGGGCTATACTCTCTTCAGGCTCAAATTGAAGAATCAACACAGAAATATCATCCGTTTGTTGTCGCTGCTGTGTTATCTCCATTAAGTAGGCCTCAACTCGATTCATCAAGTCCTGCTTACTGTCACCAGGCATCTTTAATAAGGAGGTTAGTTCTTCAAGCCAATGCCTGCTGCCTCGAATCACTTCTTTTCTCCCTGTATCCAGCAAGCCATCTGTGTAGAGTAATAGCATGCCCTCTTCTTCTAAGGGTACCTCCTCCATTTGGTACGTGCTATCGGGCAAAAGCCCTAGGCCGACCCCGCCCTTGCTAGTTAAAATGGTTTGATTCGACCTGGACAAATAAAAAGGCTGCGGATGCCCTGCTCTGCTAAATCGAATTTTGTGTTCCACTTCATCATAGACTGCGACCAGCATCGTAATGTAAGAACGGGTTTTCACCAAATCTGCATAAAGCAACTGATTGAGTCTTTCCAAAATCTCGTCCGGCAGATAGCTGGACTGCAAAACCTGTCGTACGGCAATCCTAATCCCCGTTGCCCAAATACTGGCCAAAAAACCGTGCCCAGACACATCCGCTATGATAAAACAGGTGTAGCGATCATTGATTTGTCTATAGTCGATGTAATCTCCGCCTACATAATCAACTGGTACGTAAACCGTTCTTGTTCGCAAACTGGTCAACTGCAATTCCTCTGTCGGAATCAGCATCGACTGCATTCGTCTAGCCAGCTTCATCTCCATCTCGATTTCTCGCTGTCCTGATGACTGGTCCTGTTGACATCTGAGGATCAACGCCCGAATGTTTACGAGGAGCAGTCCATAAAAAGATTTCTCCAGTTCCTTTAGATCACGGTCGTTGACGTTACTCTGGGCGAACAAGCGGACATAACGCGGTGTTTGAGCGGTGTCACACTGTTCCGAGACAACTATACGCTCCTCTACTTCGCACTGCGCTATTGCGCTCTCTTTGTTCCCACGCTCGATTCGAAAATAGACAGCACCTAGCGCCGATTCAAACGTGATCGACAGGAAGCAAGGCTTGTCCATTTTCACGAACCACGTATCGACCAACTCTTCTATAAATGGCATGAGACTCTCGTAATTGACCTGGCGCTTGCTTTGCTCATTGCTGGTCAATACCAGATACTCGTAGTTCTGTTTCAATTCCATTAGTTTGACCAATTGATGATTCATCCCCGAGCCACTCCCATACACACTTTAGCATAATTCTTTCTTTCGGGAATTGCGAAAAGGGTTTTGGCAATTTTCAAAAACATTGTGATCACCTTTATTCGTTTCGTCCTAGCCTTCATGCCCTACACCTTCCCTTTTCGGGCACTATTCAAACCACTATCTACTTTCCATGAAAATGTTTTAGGCGTTTGCTCAAGGTTGTAGACACTGTCCAAAGTCACCGCGCATATGCTGGAATGAGGTGATTGTGATGAATTTTCGTTGGAAGTATAACCCCACGTATTTACGGATCAAATACGGTTGCAAACAGGTGCTCTTTCCGCTGTTGGTTTTTCAGTTTATTCGAACGGTTGTGTTTCCTACCTCTTTTGATGTCATCCTTCTCGGTTTGTTAGCCATGCTCTATGTTGCCATCTCTCTTGAATGGTTATAAAAAAGAAAAACAACGCCCCACGCGGTGAGACGTTGCTCGCTAAAAGGCTTGCTGGACCCAACGATGCAGGCGCATCAGGCGGTCCATATCTTTTTCAAAACGTTGGACAGCGTAAAGCTCACTCCACTCGCGAGGATGATGGTAATAAATATCCAAGTCCCTCATGATCCTCTCCGGATAGGACAAAAACGAAGCCATCAGTTCAATTTCTTCCGGTTCCAGCGGAAATATTTCGGCGTAGCGATGAAATAGTTGAGAAGCTCCAGCCTCATCCCCCGCCATTTGAAAATAAGTACGATAAAACAGCGTCAAATCGCGTACTGGTGTATCAAAACTGGCACGATCAAAATTAAGCAACCGTCCTTTTCCCGATCGATCCGGCACAACATGCTCTGGATTCGGGTTGCCATGGATTAACGATAAGCGAAAATGAGCATGTGTCTCATGACGTTCTCGCCAATCGGTCAATAAGTCTGTAGCTGTTTGAGCCATTTCCTCAATAAACTCCTTGTTTGCCAGAAACACCAGATCAAAAGGGGAAGGGTATTTGCGTTCCTGCGCAAGAGTTGCCGCCTTATTCATTTGGTCTTGCCAATATTGCCAACGGTTTAGCAAGGAGTCCACAAGCGGCTCTACCTGTCTCGGGTCATCGTAGCGATAGTTTTGCGTCAAATGATGAAGCTCAGCCAAACGTTCCAAGGCGGGGGTCGCCCAAGACAAGGGCTGCTCGGCCCATTCCTCACTTCCTGGCTGCCAGGGGGTTACGTAAAAGGCAGTATTCCCCTGTTGAACAAAAGGATCATCGTATTTCGTGTACGTAAACGGAACGGCCCCATCCCATCCGCGGTGCTGCAATTGGCGAAGCATATCGCTGACGAAAACCAGACGTTGAACGGGTATTTGCGCTCGTTTGCATACGAAGGAGCCGTAGGGAGTCGTCGCCTTAAATACATTTGGCTCCTTTAAAACGTCAATGCTCTGGGCATACATGTCATACTCTTTAAACAAAGGAGCAACGTCATCATACCGACTCATAGACTCCCTCCCTCCTCGAACGCTCGGCTCGCTCTGCAATATGCCGAAGCAGCAAGTCAACAGATTGTTGACTCTGCAAGGCGTGCTCAATACCAGCGATCGACGCTTCTTGATCCAGCGAAACGCGTTTCACGTAAGATTCGATACTTCTGTACACTTCACGAGGACGAGCCATAAAGGCGAGAATCAACGAATAGTTTCCATAGGTAAGTGGCTTGATTTCTTCATAGCCGTCAAAAAAAGCGTCAATCTGCTTCAGATCCTTATGGGTTAAAAAATGATCGCGTAAAAAGGTGGCAACATCGCGTTGCTGGACAGAAATCACCGGCCTGAAAAAGCCTCTCAAGTACAGCTTCCCGTTTATCGTTCCCCAGTTATCACGCAAAAGGTCCCGATGGGATACAGCGACCGCCTCCGTGGTAATTCGCTCATGGGCCAACATCGCGGCAGAACGGTCCATTCTTTGCAGCATAGGGTTCATGAGCTCCGATACCCAACGATTTTCCTTAGAATTCTTCTCATATTTGGCTCGAAATGATTCGACCAGCTCTTTGGCACGCCTGCCTTTTTCCTCCACTTGCTGCTTTTCCTGCTTGAGCAAATCACTACCGGACAGTAAAGGACTTTCCTGCTGAGACTGATGCATCATTGCGATCACGCGTCCGCATTGTCTCGCAATGTCCTGGCCGGGCTGATAGTCTTCGAATTGTCGGTGATGGTCGGTCATGGTAACGCCGCGTTTACCCAAAATTAAAAATGGCTTGGTGTCTCTCGTCCGAATAAACCGCTCCACTTCTCGAAACCCCTGACGAGCCAGTCGTTCGCGCCAGGCAAACGACCAGCGCATCACATCTACACGCGGCCAAACGTGGAGTTCTTTGGGGCCCCGGTTTGTCTCCAATAAATAGCAATCATCAAGGGGCGTAATTCGGATTACGCGCGCCCGATATTGCTGGCAAACTTCGGAGAGATCAATTTTATCCACGGTCCCCCACCCCTCTATTGTGGGATGTACAAAATCTGGCCTGCTACAAGCTGTTCGGAAGTCAATCGGTTTACTTCCACGATTTTGGAGACAGGCAAGGAGTATCGCTGTGAAATATGCTCTAACGTTTCATCTCGCTGAATAATGCACATTTTCAGCTGACTGGAGCGCTCTTCTTTTTTCCGGACAAACGATGTGAGATTTTGCATGGCCTCCATCGTTGAAGGGCTGGCATTCGCCGCAGACCCATGTCGCGAAGAGCTGGATGAAGATTCCGCCTCCATCGCCATCGCTTCCTGTTTGGCACGACTCGCTTGTGAGAAGATGGTAGTAATGTTCACGCTACTTCTTTCTTCCTGGGAGGGTTTCCCTGAAATCGCCACTCGCACTTCAACATCTTCCGCAGCAGTCTCTGGTTGTGCAACGACTGGTTCTGCTTCTTGCTCAGGTTCCGGCTCGGCTACAACACTGGCTTCCGCCGCTTCTTGCACTGCTTCCTGCGACTCTGCCTCGACTGACGAGCCAGTAGATTCATTGGAAACTTGCTTGTATGCGATTGCCTGTTGATCGTGTATAGCCAATATAGGCTCCTCATGTCCTGAATCTTTTTCGGCTATTTCTCTCATTTGCTCCTGCTCATCCGCCAATACTGGCTGTTCGGAATAGGAGTCAGAAGAATCGTACGAAGCAGATTGTTGGGAATCAAAGTCATACGAAATAGGAGCAGTCTCCCAGGATTCTGGAGGATTGGACTGTGTCACTTCCAGCACGTCACCATATTGTTCGTAGTATTCCTCTTCATTGGATTGAGCAATAGCCGGAGTATCGAACATGGAAGGAGATTCGGTTGATTCATAGGATGCCGGCAATGCCTGCCGCTCCAACTCTTCCTCCAGTGCACTCAGCTTTTGATCAATATCATCGAGGGACGTCGGTTCCGTATATTCTTGCCCATCCTCTCCAGCAGCGAAGGTGTATTCCCATGCTCCTTCGCCTGGACTAGCAGCCCGTGTTTCGATCTGCTCCGCTTTTTCAGCTCTATCCCCCAGGACGATCCCCAAAATCTTCAGATCGGCATCAATTAGCATTTGATGTGGTGACTCCAGTTTGTAGTCAAAACTGTCCACAATTGCGTAGATGTCTCCGATCTCGGTAATCCGATCCAATGGGATTGTGATGTTTAATGGAATACGATGACCGATCTGTTCCTCCCAGCCATAAAAGGCTTGATCCGATGCTTCCTGGCGAAAGGGCGTAAAAGTCATGGCCTCAACCAGCGATTCTCCTTCGCCGCCTGTCGCTTCTGCGGCTTCCCTGATTGGCTCGTACTTCCCTACTAATTGCAAGCAGCCCGTGATTGAGATGTAGGAATCGTTTTCCAGCACCTCTACATCTGGAACCAATTCCAGCTCTTGCAATTCACCTATTCCAGCTCTATCGGATGAGAGGAAAATGGTCTCCTTGATGGCAAAAGAGAGTTGCCCATCCTGTAATGCCATTCGTGCTCCTCCTTTCAAGTGCAGGACATTTCCCTATACTATATGGACAGGACGAGCCGTTTAGCACCGAAAAAAAAGGAAAAACCGGGGTTATCTATCTCCCCGGTTTTACAGACGCAATCCATTCTGCTATTGCTTTTTTCCCCTGATCAATACAATCTGGTACACCTACGCCACTGTACGACGCACCTGCCACGATAACACCAGGGAGTTTTTCTTTTAATTGATTGTTCACATCCTGCACCCAAGCCTGATGTCCGACAACATATGGAATGGCATTTTGCAAGCGTGATACGTTATAAAAATCCGGCTCTGCTCGAATCGTCATGATCTTGCGCAGATCGCGGAGGACGACCTCCAGAATTTCCTCGTCCGTCTGCTCCATGAAGGATTGCTCTCCTGCTCTCCCTACAAAGCTACGCAGCAAGGCTTTGTTTTTCGGCGTCGTATGTGGCCATTTGCGATGCGCCCACGTGCACGCCGTAATTTTTGCGCCAGAATTCCGCGGTACAATAAATCCTGTCCCTTCCATCCCTAAATCAATTGCTGACTCTGGAAACGCCATTGCGATGGTTGCAACCATATGCGGCTTCGCTTGTGGCAGGGTAGGAACTTGTACATAAGGTCGGAACAATGGCTCTGCGACAGCATGTGGTACGGTAAACAGCACCGTATCCGTCTCAATCGCTTCTCCATTTTTCAATACCAAGGTGTACTTCCCGTCTGGCCGTTTCACCAGTTCTTTGACACCAGTATTCTTCGAGATGACATCTTCAGGCAAGCTCTTCTCGATTGCCTCAACCAAAGACTGCAAGCCGTTCTTCAACGTCAGGAAGATGCCTTTTGGCTTTCCCTGCGTTTTTGCTTGCGGGCGAGAATGCTTCATCGCTACGATCAAGCTGCGATGTTGCCTCTCCATTTGTGCGAATTGAGGAAAACTCGCAAGTAAGCTGAGATTGTCGAGATCCCCGGAGTAGACACCGGACAATAAGGGCGCTATAAGATTATCAATAACTTCATTACCTAGCCTACGCCGAAAAAAGTCACCCACAGAGATATCGCCGTCTCCTTTGGAGGCAGGAAGAACGAGATCCAAAGCTGCCCGAAGCTTGCCCGGCCAAGAAATGAGATCGGTTGTGACAAAAGGCATGACCTTTGTCGGCACACCCATGACCGCTCCCTCTGGTATAGCCTTCAGGCGATCCTGATGCCAAATATAAGCTTGTCCTGTACTGTTGCGAACGAGATCATCCCCAAGCCCCAAGTCCACTGCCAGCTCAGCCGCGCTTGTTTTTCGCTCGAGAAACGAATCGGGACCTTGCTCAATCACAAATCCTTCGTGACGCCATGTCTTGATTTTCCCACCAAGTCGTCCTTGCTCTTCAATCAGTTGAAAACGGATGGGCAGGCCCTTTGCTTCGATTTCCTTTTGCAAGTAAAAAGCAGCGGTCAACCCTGTTATACCGCCGCCTATAATCGTAATATGATAGGTATTATCGCTCATATGATCGATCCCCTAATTCGCCAGCTTCTTTCCGACTGCATCTGCCAGACAGGAAATGAACGCAGGTCTGGCGTTAGGCATCGCTGGACGATAGTAATGTACCCCTAGCTCATCTGTAACCGCTTTGCATTCCACATCATTATCAAACAGAACTTCCAAATGCTCTGCAATAAATCCGACAGGACAGTAAACAAATGCTTGGTAGCCTTTTGCTTCGTACAGCTCTCTGGTCAAATCCTGTACATCTGGTCCCAACCAAGGATCAGGTGTATTTCCTGCACTTTGCCATCCAATGGCATAGGAAGTGATCCCCGCTTGCTCGGCAATGAGCTTTGCTGTCTCTTCCAGTTGCATTGGGTACGGATCACCTGACTTCAAGATTTTTTCCGGCAGGCTGTGAGCGGAGAATATCACGACTGCTTGTCCACGCTCTTCATCCGTCATCTCGGCAAACGTCGATTGAATGGCATCTGCCCAATATCCGATGAAGCCTGGTTCCAGATACCAGCTCTCAATGCTGTGGATAACAGGTCCACCAATTGCCACGGAATGCTCTTGTGCTCGTCCGTTGTATTCTTTGACGCTGTAGCTGGAATAATGAGGCGCCAGAACAAGACTGATCGCTTCGGTAATTCCATCGCGTTTCATTTGCTCTACTGCGTCTTCGACAAACGGAGCGATATGCTTCAAACCAAGGTACCCTACAAATTCACGGTCTGGGTAGCGTTTGTTCATTTCCTGCTCGAGAGCGCGAACCTGCTCATCCGTAATGTCTGCAAATCGATTCAATCCATCTACAGCCTCGTAACGAGCCATCAAATCATCGAGCAATTCTTGTGGTGGCTTGCGACCACGGCGAATGTGCGTATAGTATGGTTCAATCTGTTCAGGACTGCGTGGCGTTCCATACGCCATTAACAAGAGTCCGATCTTCTGCTTTGACATGTAAGCGCCCCTCCTGATTAGACGTCCCTTTTGTAACTATGGATGAACTTCGTCAGTTGTTGCAGCGTTTCTACTTTGGCGTCAGGGAATACGCCGTGGCCTAGGTTGAAAATGAAGCCTGGCTGTTTTGTGCCTTCATCCAAAATTTCCTTCGCCTTCGCTTCGAGCTTCTCCCAAGGAGCCAATAGCAGTGTTGGGTCCAAATTGCCCTGGAGCGTCTTCGTCACACCCATTTCACGAGCAGTTGTAATCGAAGTACGCCAGTCCAGACCAACCACATCAACAGGCAAGCGGTTCCAATCCATCAAAAGATGACCCGCGCCGATACCAAAATAGATCGTTGGCACGCCAGTATCTTTTAGGGCGTTGAAGATCCGCGTCATGACTGGTGTAATGTACTCGCGGTAATCTTCGTCATTCAATGCACCGACCCACGAATCAAATACTTGCACAGCTTGTGCACCTGCTTTAATTTGCGCTTTGAGGTAGGTGATAGTCATATCGCCCAGTTTTTCCATCAGCGCCTGCCAAGCAACTGGCTCCGTATACATGAATGCTTTTGTCTTATGATAATGCTTGGAAGGGCCGCCTTCGATCAAATAGCTAGCCAGTGTAAATGGTGCACCCGCGAAACCGATTAATGGAACAGATAATTGCTGACGCAAGATCTTAATGGACTCAAGAATGTACGGCACATGTGTTTCCGGATCGAGCTCAAGCAGACGCTCAACATCCTTCAAGGATTCGATTGGGTTTGCGATTACAGGACCAATACCCGATTCGATATTCACATCCACGCCAATCGGTTTTAGTGGCGTCATGATATCTGCAAACAAGATTGCAGCGTCAACACCCAGTTGCTCAACGGGCAGACGTGTCACTTCCGCGCAAACTTCCGGTATGTAATTCATTTCAAAAAAGCTATGCTTCGCGCGGATGGCGCGGTATTCTGGCTGATAACGCCCCGCCTGACGCATGTACCAAACCGGAACATGCTCTGTCGCTTCACCGCGACATGCTTTCAAAAACGTATCGTTAAAAGTTTTTGCGGTCATGAATAAACCTCGCTTTGCACAATTATGTTTCCTTCAATATGATACCATTCGTCATTCGACAAGTAATGTCTCTTTTGTGTCAAAATCTTTTCGTTTCTCCCGTTTCCAATCCTATCCATCAGTGTTTCCAAACTTCTCCTATTGAATGCGAACATCCCCGGTCGAACTTCTCACTGTCATTTTGGGTCCACCTGATCCAATCGATGCCTTCACTCTGTATTCCTCGTCCTTTTCATAGATGAGGTTCGACCAGGTGGTTGAGATGGAACCTGTATCTGTCGTTACTTCCAACTGTGCTGCAGCAGGCTCCTTGGCCACCGTCACTCGAATATCCCCCGTATCCGTTCGAATGGAAACGTCATGGGTTAGCTCAGGCATTGTCAGTTTGTCAATCTCGCCTGTGGAGCTTTCGATTACAACGGCCGAGCGAACATCCGCAAGATTGATATCACCTGTAGCTGTCTGGACGTTAAGTGCTTCTCCTTCATAGCCCGATACGTTCACATCTCCATTGCCGGTGGATATTTTCGTGTTCTTTGCACGCAGCATTCCACTCTTGATATCCCCTGTCATCGTTTCGAGCTGGACGTTCTCATACACTTTTTCTGGCAGGAAGACTTCCAGCTTTACCTTCCCGTTACGAGGATAAAACATATTGACGTGAGGGAGTTCACGCAGTTCTACGAGCAGCGTACCATCTGGTGAGACTACACTCCGAAACTCCAGTCGCTCCTGCTGTTGTTCGGATACTTCCCCGACCATTCTCACGCTCGCTTTTGGTTGCTTGCTTGCCATGATTTCCACATCAGCCGCTTCCGTCAGCAACTCAATCGCTTTTACCTCTTGTTCGATCACGTGCTCTTCATTGACTTGTTTTAACGAAAAGGAGAAATTTTCTTGCTTCGTAAAGAGCCAGATGATTCCACATACACCGATGATGAATAAAAGAAGACTTATGCCAAAGAGTCTTTTCCCTAAATTTCGCATCTCATTTCCCCCTGATCATCTTCACGTTGAACTGGAGATAACGCAAGAACTGACGATACAGCCATTTCGTCAGTCGCAGCAAGCCAATGGCAAACATTCCGCCCAATCCTACGGAAACCATGCTGGAGAACAACAAGAAAAGTCGCTCTTGAGAAGGGGCAGGAATCCCGTAATCCAAGAATATTCCAACTGGCGCAACCAGAAGCGCCGCAGTCATCGCATACAACCCCATCAGTATGCCGATCAGGCCTAGAAATGGCCCCAAAACGAAGACGAGATTGAAAAATCCCAAGCTGATTGTCGCGATAATCGCTCTGGTCATATTCCCTACCGATGCGGTGGACTGAGCTTGATCAATTCGGTAGCCAGCCAAAAGCTCGCGTGCCACTAGCTTCGGACTTCCCAATCCTTCCGCGATTTCGTGCTCCGTCTTCCCTTGATTCATACCCAAGAGAAAATGCTCTGTATAATCGGCAAGAATGTCTAAACGTTCTTTATCGGGCAAAGCGCTAAGCAAAGCATTTAACTCATCCATAAACTCACGCCTTGTCATATTCGAGTCCCTCCTCTATGATCTCATTTACCCCGCGGTTAAATATTCGCCACTCCAAGACGAGGTCATTCATGTATTGACGTCCGCGATTTGTCAGCTGGTAATATTTCCGCGGGGGTCCCTCTTGTGATTCCGCCAAATAGGTCGTAAAAAATCCTTCCTGGGTCAAACGGCGAAGCAAGGGATAAACCGTTCCTTCAGAGATATGGAATTTTTCCGAGATGCTTGCAACCAGTTCATAGCCGTATCTGTCCTGCTTAGCTGTCAAGACGAGAACACACAGCTCCAGAACCCCTTTTTTAAACTGTACGTTCATCAATATCACCCATGTAAAAGCTTACCAAATGGCTACTATATATTGCAAGGTACTTCATAATAAAAGACGGACAGGGAGGTTTTTCTCCACCCCTGTCCGGTCAAACCTTATTTTACCTCAACAATGCGGTCTTCTACTTTTGGATTGACAGTTTTCCGCTTGATCAGGCCTTCCTCCACAATGCTGTACATGGACAGGCCTGTGTTGAAGAATGGCTTTTTCAAAGATTCGTAACCATCTCCACCTGCTGCCAGGAAGTCAATCGTAGCCAATTTATACGTTTTGGTCAGGTCAAGCGGCTTGTCGCCAACTTTTACTTCTACTACCCGTTCGCCTGCTGGCTTGGATGGGTTGTACGTGAAGCTCATGCCGCTCACTTGCGGGAAACGTCCTGCTCCCTCTTCTACCTTGCTCACGCCGTTTTCGAGGGCTTTCTTCAGCTCTTCGCCTGTTACTTCTACGACTGCCAGTGTATTGTTCTCGAATGGCAGGAGCGTGTACAGACCTTTTTTCGTGATATCGCCTGCTGGCAGCTGTGTACGGATGCCTCCGCCGTTAGCAAGTGCTACATCTGCCTCATAGCCTTTGATGGACTGCGTGCGCTCCAGCATGATATCTGTGATCAGGTTACCGACGTTTGTTTCTTTCGTACGTACCAGTGCACGGTCACCGTCGAGTGGTACTTCGGATTTCGCAATGACAACATTCATGACCGTATCGATCTTGCTCACGATTTCTTTAACCATCTTATCTACATCCGGATCAGCCACAACTGCTTCATCGTACTCTTTCAAACCGCCGCTGAATGCTACCAGTTCTTTTCCGAGGTAGTAGAGGTCAGCGCGTCCGAGTGACTTGCCGTACTCCCAGTCTTGTACGATGTATGTGCCGTTTACGAGTTCAGGTTCTTTCAGCGGAGTATGGGAGTGACCACCAACGATCAGGTCAATGCCAGGAACGTTTTTCGCGATTTCACGGTCCACGTTCACCCCGATATGGGAAACAACAATCACGTGATCTACTTCTTTTTTCAACTCAGGTACAAGTACTTTCGCCACTTCTACCGGGTTTTTGAATGTCAGCCCTTTTACGTTGTCAGGGTGAGTCAATACAGGGGTATCTTCCGCTACGAAACCAACAAAGGCGAATTTCTTTCCGCCAATCTCTGCTTTGAAAACAGGCGGCAGCAATTCTTTTCCATCTGACTTGAATACGTTAGCTGAGATAACTGGATGCTCGAGCATATCACGCAGCTTGAGCAATTGCTCATAGCCGAAGTCAAACTCGTGGTTACCTGCTGCCATTACGTTGTAGTCAAGGCTGTTGAGGATCGGAACAACAGATTCGCCTTTGAATTGGTTCACGAAAACGGTACCTTGGAAGGTATCACCAGCATCCAAGAGCAAGAAGTTTTCGTTCTCTGCACGCCATTCCTTGAGCAAGGTTGCGATTTTGGCAAAGCCGAATTCTTTTTGGTTCTTGTCTTCTTGAATATGACCGTGTGTATCGTTGGTGTGTGCAATCGTTACATGCGTGGTAGCCGCATCACCCAATGCTTGGAAAAACTCGCCGCGCGTTACAGTCGCCTTGTTTTCGAGCTTCACTTTGTAGCCCAGTTTGTCAGCCATTTGTGTAAGCTTGGCAGATGTTACCGCTTGCGCAGGGTTTTTATAATCTTCTTGTGTGAGAGCACCTTGGCTCTTCGCCCAGTCGAAGTAAGGAGTGGACCAATGAGCACCTTTAGCGGCAGCTCCCACTTTTGCCACTTTCAATTTGGAGAAAACAACAGTAGCTTCTGCGAGAGTCACGGCACGATCCAAAGCAAGATCGCCATTTTGACCCGCTGATACAATTGCCTTTTTCACCATCCAGTCAACGTGCTGTACGGGATGCAAAGGTGCTGCAAATGCTGAGGAAGACATCAGCGATGCAAATACGATAGATGCAAACGCCGTCATCGTAATCCGACGTGCCTTTTTCATGATAATTTCCCCTCTCGTCTATGTATAAATAAATAGGATAACGTTTTCATTATAGCAAAATTTGCTAGGACTATGGTGTGATATTTGTTTACTTTCTGTTTAGAAAGCTGTTGAAGGCTTCTGCCATTTTCTCTGGTGCCTCTACCATGCCCATATGCCCTGCATCGGGCAGCAACACTTGCTCGACGTTATTTTTATCTACTGTAAAAGTTTTTTCAGCAGGAATGATCTGGTCCTCTGATCCTGCGACTAATAGCACAGGCAAAGTTGTTTCTTGCAGCACATGATTGCGATCCGCTCGATCACGCATGGCGATTAATGTTTGAATAGCTCCAACCGGGCTTGTCGCAAAGCCAATCTCTTTTGCCAGCTGGACTTCTTCTCTCATCGTGTCGATATGGGAAGGTGCGAACAGCTTCGGTACGAGCGCTTTGATAAACGGCTCCATTCCATTTTGCCGGATGTTGTCTGCGCCTTTATCCCGATTGGCCTTTGCAGCGTCGTCATCCGGATATGGCGTCGAATGAATCAAACCAAAGCTCGCCAGCTTGTCCGCGTATTGATTGGCAAATGCCAAGGTCACATAGCCACCGAGCGAATGTCCAAACAGATGAATCTTCGCTACCCCCAGCTCATCTACAAACAAAGACAGATCGTCTGCAAAGCGCTCCATCGAATACGGTTCATCAGGGGCCGTGCTGTCTCCATGACCACGCAAATCGATCGCAATGACACGATGCGTTTTTGACAGGAGTGGCATTAGTTTGTGCCAGTAAGATGAGCTCCCGCAAAAGCCGTGGATCAAAACAAGCGACTCCCCCGTTCCTTCTTCTACGTAAGCTATTTTGATGCCGTTACTCAGTTGGACTTCCTTTTTCATCGAATCATTCTCCTTTATCGTTTGTTTACTTCTTGTCAACAAATGCTACTAGCCCTTACTATTGGAAAATACCCCTGTTCCGAAGAACACGAAAGAGGTGTAGCTAGTAGATGGTATACCCAAAAACAGGTTCCGTGATCGTCAGGGACGGCAGAGAAATGACGTACACGCACATTCAGGCAAATCAGACGCCATCTCGCTCCGTCTGTTTTTTCTTTCCCGGAGCCAGCTATTCGTTCGACAGACCTTATCTGTATTATTCTACCATGATTTTTTTGAGCAAACAGATCGATCTCGTCCATGTACACGCAGAGTATGGACGAGACAATAAGGATATTTGGAATTGCTCATTCGCCAAACGAAGTGCTTGGATCAGCGAAGAGATGCAAATGGTTGTCTCACATGTGCTGGATGCTCATGAGTATGAACGAGTTTTTTTCCTCGGGAAGTCACTCGGTACGGTGCCGATTACATGTGGATTGCTCAAGGAATCTCGTTTTGCCCGTTCATCTGCTATCCTGTTGACGCCATTGCTGACTGAGGATGTGTTCCATACCGAATTGCTGACTCTTGACCAACAGTTATTTCTCGTCTCAGGCACTGCCGATCATTACTATAACCAGGGTGTGGTTGATCAGCTTGCCGCATCCAAACCAAACATCCAGCTCCATCTCCCGCAAAACGCCAAGCACTCCCTCGATGTCGATCTCTCCATCGATGATTCTCTTCAAGTGCTTCAGTCTGTTATGGGTGAACTATCACGCTTCTTGGACAAGCAAATGGATTGACATCAAAAACAACACCTCTTGCTCGTGCAAAGTAGGTGTTGTTTTCTTGTTTTTTACCGAAGCGGGATAAAAATTTCATACGCATTGTCGACGCGAGCAGACTCATGCACAGAGGGAGTGTACCGCTGGTCGTAGCGCTCCATGCGAAGGGCTTGGTCGTCCACTTGATGGCCATTCTCTTTGAGCCAGCCAAACAGACTGTGATATGTGTTTTGGACCTGTTCCATCGGTCCTGTGTGGGTAAAGCGAGCGTATGTCTTCGCTGGAATCGTAAACCCTACCATGCCCTCAGGGATCTGCTCAAAACGCTCGACTTCCACCACAATGTACTCGGTATACATTTGATACGTCCGATTCTCGTTGCTGATGTCGTAACGAACATCTGGTGAAATCACGAAAGGAATCTCATCCTGACGCTTCAAAAAAGTCTCCCACAGTTTGGGCATGTATTCGACAAGCATCGGAAAAGAACCGGAGAAGCTAAGTCCAATCAGATGTTTTTGCGGTACGTGAACAATCGTCCCTTCCATCTTTCCACCTCACTCCTCTGCATTTTCCTTCGTATTTTGACAGGGGGTGGAAAAATCCTGCAAAAAATCAAAAAAAGCACTTCCTGCATCAGCAAGGAAGTGCTTTTTTTGATTCTTTATTCAAACGCTTTTTTCATTGCTTTGTAGCTTGCTTCAATCGTCCGTTCGATATCTTCATCCGTATGAGCCAAGGAAACGAACATACCCTCAAACTGGGACGGCGGGATCATGATGCCTTCCTCGAGCAGATAGCTAAAGTATGCCGAGAAACGCTCCAGATCGGATGTTTTCGCTGTTTCATAGTTGATAACCGGCGTCTCTGTGAAGAACAGGCAAACCATGGAGCCTACGCGATTGAGCGTGTGCGGGATGCCCAGCTTCTTGGCATTGTCAGCCAAGCCTTCAGCCAAACGAGCGGACATCTTCTCCAAGCGCTCGTAAGCGCCTGGTTTGCTGAGCTCTTGCAAGGTAGTCAAGCCAGCAGCCATTGCCAAAGGATTTCCTGACAGCGTACCTGCCTGATAGATTGGTCCTGCTGGAGCCACTTGCTGCATGATCTCCCGTTTGCCACCGTATGCACCTACTGGCAAGCCACCACCGATGACTTTCCCCATCGTTGTCAGATCCGGAGTAATGCCGTACAGCTCTTGTGCACCGCCCAATGCTACACGGAAGCCAGTCATGACTTCATCGAAAATGAGCAGTGTCCCATGTTTCTCCGTAATTTCACGCAGTCCTTCGAGGAAGCCCGACTGTGGAGGAACAACCCCCATGTTGCCGCCGATTGGCTCCACAATAACTGCTGCCAGATCATCGCCAAACGTTTCAAATGCCAGTTTGACGCTTTCGAGATCATTGTAAGGAACCGTAATCGTGTTGTGTGCTGTTCCTTCTGGTACCCCTGGGCTGTCTGGCAGTCCAAGTGTAGCCACACCGGAACCAGCTTTGATCAACAGGCTGTCGGCATGACCATGGTAGCAGCCTTCGAACTTCATGATTTTGTTGCGTCTGGTATAGCCACGCGCGAGGCGCAGAGCGCTCATCGTCGCCTCTGTACCGGAGTTCACCATACGCACAACTTCCACAGATGGCACGATCTCACAAACGAGCTTTGCCATTTCGGTTTCCCGCGCAGTGGGTGCGCCGAAGCTGGTTCCAAGTGCAGCTACTTCCGTAATCGCTGCAAGGACCCGCGGATGCGCATGACCCAAGATCAATGGACCCCACGAGCCGATGTAGTCAATATAGCTGTTTCCATCGACATCAAAAATGCGGGAGCCTTCTCCTTTTGCGATGTAAACAGGATTGCCTCCAACGCTTTTAAAGGCACGAACCGGACTGTTAACTCCGCCTGGTATGTAATGCTGTGCTTCTGCAAATAACTGAGTAGATTTTTCTCTATTCATCTCGTGCTCACCTCGCCAGCCATTTTGCAACATCTTTTGCATGGTACGTAATGATCATATCCGCACCTGCGCGCTTGAAGCCAACCAATGTTTCCATAACGATACGCTCTTCATCGATCCAGCCATTCAAAGCTGCCGCTTTTACCATGGAATACTCTGCACTCACATTGTAAGCCACGATTGGCAGGTTGAAGTTCTCACGCAGACGAAGAACCATGTCCATGAAGGCAAGACCTGGCTTCACGATCAAGAAGTCCGCGCCTTCTTTTACATCGGAAGCTGCCTCGCGCAGACCTTCTCGTGCATTGGCTGCGTCCATTTGGTAGCTTTTGCGATCACCGAATTGTGGAGTAGAGCCTGCCGCATCGCGGAATGGTCCGTAGAAGGCAGAAGCGTATTTCACCGCATAGGACATGATCGGAATGTGCTCAAAACCAGCCTCGTCCAAAGCTTCACGGATTGCAATCACGAAACCGTCCATCATGTTGGAAGGTGCAATAATATCTGCTCCAGCTTTTGCTTGGGAAACAGCGGTCTGACCCAAAAGCTTCAATGTTTCGTCATTCACGACTTCGCCTTCGTGAATGACACCACAGTGACCATGATCGGTGTATTCACACAGGCATGTATCTGCAATCACGATCATTTCCGGATGGGCTTCCTTGATCAGACGCATCGCCTGTTGGGTAATCGCATCATCATTGTACGCCTCTGTTCCGCATGCGTCTTTATGCGTTGGTACCCCAAACATCAAAACAGCCTGAATGCCGAGAGCTACGATTTCCTTCATTTCTTCGGCAAGCGTGTCCAAGGAGAGCTGATACACGCCTGGCATGGACGGAATCTCATTCTTAATACCGGTTCCTTCCACTACGAACAACGGATAAATCAAGTCTTCCACCCGTACGTGGTTCTCCCGCACCAGATTGCGCATAGCCGCGCTTTTGCGAAGACGGCGATGACGGTCAAATGTTTGTGCCATGTCGATTCCCTCCCAGATTCTCTATAATAGCTGCTAGTAATCCTTCCACGGTGTACTCACTCGCTACCACATGAACAGAAAGCCCGTTATGCTTTGCGGTGTCTGCTGTTATTGGTCCGATACAGGCTATCTGAACATGCTTGAGCCAGTCTAACGATGCATAGGGCTCCATCGCTGCCATGAAATGTGTCACCGTTGAAGAACTGGTGAACAAGATGATATCGATGAGTCCTTGCTGGAGCTTTTCCGCTGCGTCTGGAGCCTGCTCTGCATCGATGACAGTGTGATACACGTCTACCTCTGTCACAGCAAGTCCCAAGCGAGCCAACTCCTTCGGCAGTGCCTTGCGGGCAATATCTGCACGAGGCAGCAGAACGCGCTGACCAGAAAGCAACTGATCATACAAGCTCGACAGCAAGCCCTCCGCCACGTAATCAGACGGGATGACAGCTACTTCGAGCCCGTGATGCTCAAGTGCCTTGGCCGTCTTCGGACCGACTGCTGCAATTTTGCCAGTGAATGCTTCAAGGCCTACCCCGACCTCGCGCATGCGCTCCCAGAAGAAGCGTACACCATTCACACTTGTGAAGACCACCCAGTCGTATGTTGGCAACTGGGTGATGGCTTCATCGAGCTTGGCAGTGTCCGTCGGCGGCATCATTTTTAACAGGGGAAATGCATACGCTTCTCCACCCAACCGCTCGATATGTTCAACGAGCTCGCGAACTTGACTTCTTGCCCGCGTGACCATGATGCACTTGCCAGTCAGCGGCTTGTGCGATCCGTGGACAATCATTGCTCATTCTCCCGCAATACTTGCGCAAGTACGTCTCCCGCTCCTTGTGCCAGAAGAGCTTCTGCCACTTGAATGCCAAGCGCTAACGGATCCTGGCCAGTCGCCGTGTTTTTGAACATTTGTTTTCCATCAGGGGAGCCAACCATTCCGGTCAACGTAATTTCATTGTTCTCTCCAACTGTCGCGTATGCGCCAATCGGCACCTGACAGCCTCCTTGGAGCTTGTGCAGGAAGCTCCGCTCTGCTGTTACCGCCAAGCGTGTCGGTGCGTCATCAAACTGCTTCAAGAGAGCGAGTGTCTTCTCATCGTCTGCACGGCATTCGATGGCAAGCGCACCTTGACCGACTGCTGGCAAACTGATTTCAACAGGCAGGAACTGCGAGATTTCGCCTTCAAAATTCACGCGCTCAAGTCCAGCCGCAGCGAGGATAATCGCATCAAAATTACCTTCCGCAAGCTTGCGTATGCGCGTATCAATATTTCCACGCAGAGATTCGATCTGAATGTCAGGGCGATGTGCGAGAATTTGTGCAGAACGGCGCAAGCTACTGGTCCCTACCAAAGCTCCTTGGGGCAATTCATCCAACGTCTTGCCGTCCTTGGAAAGCAGAACATCCCGAGGATCAACACGCTTCGGAATCGCGCCGATTACCAAGCCCTCTGGCAATTCAGCCGGCATATCCTTCAAGCTGTGTACGGCAAAATCGGTTTCCTTATCGAACAAGGATTGCTCGATTTCTTTGACAAACAATCCTTTTCCGCCTACTTTGGACAAGGTCACATCGAGAATTCGATCGCCTTTTGTTACGATTTCATGCAATTCAAAATCAGCTTCAGGTGCGAACCCCTTCAGTTTATCTACGACCCAATTCGTTTGGGTGAGCGCCAATTTGCTGCGACGCGTTCCCACTTTCCATTTTCCCATGACAGCCTCCTTGATGAACAGCTCCTACCACCAGTCGTGAAATGTAGAAGTAGTGAAGCCCAAAAAATTGATAAGCAGTAACAAAAACGCCAGGACGTTCCACTGCGCGAGTCTGCGCATCTGCATCGTATCCCGATAGCGTTGGTACAGCCACAACGAATAAATCGCAACGACGAGCACGGAGAGCACTACTTTTGAATCTAGCAGAAATTTCTCCGGCAAAACCATTTTACCCCAAATGATCCCTAATACAATCGAAAGCAAGAGCATTGGTACGCCGAGCATGTTCATTCGGTACGCGTAGCCTTCCAATTGATCGAGGCTTGGCAAACGCCTGAGCAACGGCGACCACCGTCTTCCCTTGAGCATTTTGTGCTGAAGCAAGTACATGGCCGAGAAGATCATGGAGAGCGAGAACGCCCCGTAGCTGAACATGGCCAGTGTCACATGCGTCAGCAATAGCTCAGAGGTCAAAATGCTCGATACAGCCTCAATCGGCGTTTCCGGCAAAAACATCGACATGACGAGCACGACGAACCCGATAATATTAGTAAAAAAAACCAGCAAATCAATCCGAAAAAAATAGTGAATGGCAAGCGACAAGCCTACCAGCACCCATGAATAAAAAAAGAGCGTCTCAAACAGCGTAATGACTGGAAAATACCCCTTCATGACTGCTTGCGAGACAAAAAATGCGGTTTGCAAGGCCCAAACGACAACAAGCAACCCGAAAGCCAGACGATTGACTTTCCGGTTGCTTTGCAAGAAGTCGTTAAAATAGAAGAGAACACTTGCAGCGTAGAGAAAGATCGTCAAGTCGTAGATCCATCTCACCTCGGCCATGCACTCTCTCCCCCACTTTCCCAATCGGTTTCTAACAGTGCGGTTCAAAAAGTTGCCTTTTTAGCACCGAGAAGATGGCGAGAACCGAACGAAGGAGGAGCGCAGTGTAGGTAATCTACATGAGCACCGGACTTCGGAGGTGAATGCCATATTCGATGTCGAATTAGCTTTCTGAGCTACTTCGTGATCAAAAGACGACTTTTTGAACAACCTCTAGTAGCAGATAGATTGTCAGGTCAGCTTAGTCAGGGAACCGGGAAGCCAATACCTGTTCCCGAGAAGAAGATGTCTGTTTATTTTTATCGTTAGCCCAGATTGCTTCCTGTTCTTTTCGCTCCAGGATCTCCTCCAACGCAAACATTTTCTCGAAAATATCCAGTACTTCTTCCCCGTCTTTGGTCGCTGCCATTTCCTTTAAACGCACGACCGGATCGTGCAACAGTTGATTGACAATGCCCTTGGTTGTCTTGCGGATGATGTGCATCTCCCGCTCAGACAGATTCGGCAGCTTGTTTTCGATTTTTCGCATCGCTTCGCTTTGGATCGTGTTTGCCTTGTCACGCAGTGCAGCGATCAGTGGCGCCACGCCAAGCGTCTGGTACCAGGTCGTGAATGCCACGATCTCTTCTTGAATCATGACATCCAGACGTTCCGCTTCACGAGAACGTTCCGCAACATTACTCGCAACGATTCCTTCCAGATCGTCAATATCATATAAAAATACGTTATCAAGATCATGCAAGTCTGGATTCAGGTCGCGAGGAACTGCGATATCCACCATGAACAACGGACGATGCTTCCGTTGTTTCATGATCGGAGCCAGTTCTTTTTTTCCGAGGACATAACCTGTCGCTCCGGTCGAGCTGATGACGATGTCTGCTGTGAGCAGTGCCTCTGGCAACTGCTCCATCGTACAGGAATCACCCTTGAACTTTTCTGCCAAAAGCTGCGCTCGTTCCAATGTACGATTCGCTACCATGACGCGTTCCGATCCATTCGCGTGCAGGTGCTTGGCGGTCAGTTCGCTCATTTTGCCTGCTCCGACGATCAGAACAGACTTCCCTGCGAAGGAACCGAATATCTTTTTGCCCAGTTCGACAGCAGCGTAGCTGACAGAAACCGCATTTTGTCCAATCGCTGTCTCTGTATGGGCACGCTTGGCGAACGTAATCGCTTGCTTGAATAAGGTGTTGAAGACAGTCCCTGTCGTTTGACGCTCCTGCGCCAACAGGAACGCATCCCGGACTTGTCCGAGGATTTGTGTTTCTCCCATTACCATCGAATCAAGACCGGAAGAGACGCGGAACAAGTGCTCGATTGCTTGTTCGTTCTCTTTTATATAGAGATGATCCTTAAATTGTTCTTTCTCCACGCCGAACCATTCTGCCAAAAAACGGCGGGTATAGTCTCGACCAATATTCGCCTGATCGCAAACGACGTAAATTTCCGTCCGATTGCACGTCCCCAGGATGATACATTCTGCGATACTCTTCGTCTGGGAGAGAAGATGAAGAGCGCGTGCTGTCCCGTCGTCGCTGAATGTAAACTTTTCGCGAATTTCGACAGGAGCTGTTTTATAGTTTAGACCCAGCAAAAGAATATCCATAATGTCCTCCCAGAATACCAAACCTGTTAGCGGCATATGTAAAATGCACTATTATTATATCATTATGTCCCGAATCGGATAGGAGTAATTGTGAAAAGTTTTTTAACGGAGTGCACTTTGGGTATATCCTGTATAATCCGCTTGCGTTCCTTCCGGGAATACCTTATGATGTCGGCTATACATGAAGTAGAAGAAAAATTGCGAAAATGTCAGAAAGGAGAGGAAAGAAGCTTTGAGAAAACCATGGATGGCAGACATAACGCTGCTCCTCGTTGCTTTTATCTGGGGAACCACGTTTTTGATCGTTCAGCAGGCAATCGCATCGCTGCCTCCCAATACGTTTAACGCTGTTCGTTTTACCATTGCTGCGTTATTTTTATTGATCATTTATTTCATCCGCAATCGTCATCGTGGGCAGATCTCTGAATGGAGAGGGCCACTGCTTCGTGCCGGCGTCATCCTCGGTTTTTGGCTCTGTTTGGGGTACGCCTTTCAGACAGTAGGACTTTTGTATACATCGCCGTCCAAAGCTGGATTTATCACTGGCTTATCTGTGGTATTGGTGCCGCTCTTCTCATTTTTGCTCTTACGTGAGCGTGTCAAACCATTCGCTATCGTCGGTGTGATTCTGGCAGCATTCGGCTTGTATTTGCTGACGCAGAACCAGTCATTCTCCTTTAACCTTGGTGATGCCCTGATATTCTTCGGTGCAATCTGCTTCGCCATGCAAATCGTCTCTACAGGCAAATACGCACCTCGTTTTGCAGCCTTGCCCCTTGCCATTACGCAATTAGGCACGGTAGGTGTAATGAGCTGGCTGTACGCTTTTTTCTTTGAGGATTGGAGTCGTGCTTTTGATCCGGCGATCTTGTTCATACCCGAGGTGGCCTTTGGTTTGATCGTCACTTCTATTTTCGCCACGGCACTGGCCTTTCTCGCGCAGACAGCCTTGCAAAAGCAAACCAGCTCGACACGGGTCGCTCTCATTTTCGCCTTGGAGCCTGTATTTGCAGCCCTCACCTCCTACGTCTTTATTCATGAAGTACTGAGTGGAAGACAGTTAACCGGATGTCTCCTGATTTTCACCGGCATGATTCTCGCAGAACTGCCGATTCAAGAATGGTTGCGGAATTTCCGTCAGAGAAAACCCAATGACGGGCGTGAATCCGCCTGATGCGAAAAGCAAAAAAGTTCCTTCACCCATGCGGGAAAGGAACTTTTTTTATGAGCTCTTCTTAACCTCTAGCATTACCGCATCCACAAAAAGTTGCATGACCGGTCCGCACACTTCTTGCGGGTAACGCTCCGTTCGTTTGAGCCACTGTTTGAGCCGGAGCAAGTGATAGGCTGCTTGTGGAAGTCTTCCTCTTGTCCCATGATCGATGAGAGCGACTGCCGAAAGACCGACTTTGGTCCACAGATGGAACTTCTCCAACCATGGCCTCGTTTCTTCTGCAAGCTTCCCATTCGTCATCCCTGCCAACAGCTTGTCAGCCGCCGCCTCCATCTTCTGGAAAAGAGCAGTCAAATCGGCAATGGCTTTTTGCCGATCTCCCTGCAAAAAATGAAAGCGGAAGGTCAGGATCGCTTCCAGCAATCGCGGCGATTCCACCTCGCATAAAAACGAGCTTTGCACGTTATCCGCAAAGGTGAAGAAAGCATCCGCATCCTTTTGTCCCGCTACTTCCTCGACCGCTTGTTTCCATACTGTATCAGGATCGTAGCCGATCGGATCTCGCAAATAAGCTGCCGTCGTAATCAAAGGAATCTTCGAGCATTCTGGTCTGGACATCGCATTCGCCACATAACCTGCCGCGTATTGCCACAGGTCAGGGTCACGGTGACGCAATGGACCGATATGTAGTTCGTTCGCCATGGCCAAATCATTCACCGGGTAGTTGTCCCAATAAAATGGCTGATGACCCGTGTACTCTTGGAAACGAATCGCATCGCCGTCCGTCAGATAGGGCGAACAGACGAATCGTCCCGTCCAGAACAAATCGATTTCTGGCGGCAAATGCTGACCGAGGTACATGATGTACGCTTCTTTTCCAATCCCATTGTATTGCGTAGGACAGACAACCAGCTTGACTGGATCGCCCCAGCTGCGTATCAAATCCCACACGTAAAGCGTCGTATGGGCATGCGCTTCCGCCAAATGGGCAAACTCGGCTACATCCTTGTCATGCAACAGGTGCATGGGGATATCATCGAACAATAGCGCAAAGTAACGCACACCACGATCATACAAATCCCGATACTTCCTGCCCAACAGCTCCAAGTGCTGACGATTCGTATATTCCATGCTGAGTCCAGGACCCAGACAATAAATAAACTGCATGTTATGAGCCTTTGCCCGCTGGATCAGCTCATCTAACTGTTGATTGGCTTTCGCAGGAAGCGGCTCCATCCAGCGTTCCCGCAGATACTCGTCATCTTTGGGAGCATAGAAATACGCGTTGTAATCATATCGGTGCAAAAAGTCGATCATATCCAGCCGCTCTTCATGTGTCCAAGGTGTTCCATAGAAACCTTCGATCACACCACGTACAGCAAAGCAAGCACTCCCGCTCACTCAGATGCTCCCTTCCCCACGACGAATTGGGTCTAAGAATTACTCATTGGCTGGAGCAGTCTCTTCATCCATAGCAGCCGTCTCCCTTGCCATTTCCTCTCCAGCACGGATACGACGCATGATTTCTGCCCACAGTTCATCCTTGCCCTGACCTGTCTCCGAGGAAAATACAATGATCGTATCATCCCCGCGCAAATTCAGGCTTTGACGGATGACCTTCGTATGCTGCATCCAACGCCCGCGAGCGATTTTATCACCTTTCGTCGCTACGACTACGGTAGGAATCCCGATTTGCTTGCACCAATCGTACATCGCAACATCGTCTTTACTCGGAGCATGGCGAATATCAACCAGTTGAATAATGAAACGAAGCTCTTTCCGGTTTTTCAAATAGCCCTCGATCATTTTTCCCCATTGTTCCTTGATCGTCTTCGCTACCTTTGCATACCCATAACCCGGGAAGTCAACGAAGTAGAGCATTTGATTGACACGGAAATAGTTCAATGTCTGGGTTTTACCCGGACGAGAACTGATCCGGGCTAGCCCTTTGCGATTCATCATTTTATTGAGCAATGATGATTTTCCTACGTTCGAGCGTCCTACCAGCGCGATCTCATGGAGGCCATCCGTCGGATACTGCTTCGGTCCAACCGCGCTGATAATAAACTCTGCTGATGTTACTTTCATGCTTTGTCACCTACTGGCTGTTTAGTTAGCGCGTGACGCAGCACTTCATCTAAATGATCAACTGGATAGAATGTCAGTTCACCACGTACGCTCTCCGGAATATCCTCGATATCCTTCTCGTTGTCTTTTGGCAAAATGATCGTGGTTAAACCTGCACGGTGAGCAGACATGCATTTTTCTTTCAGCCCGCCAATTGGCAGAACCCGACCTCGCAACGTAATCTCCCCGGTCATCCCCACTTCTTTTTTCACAGGGATTTTCGTGAGGGCGGATACGAGTGCGGTTGCCATGGTAATCCCAGCAGACGGACCATCTTTTGGAATCGCCCCTTCTGGAAAGTGGATGTGGATGTCGTTCTTCTCGTGGAAGGAAGGATCAATTCCCCACTGCTCTGCACGGGAGCGAATATAGCTGAATGCAGCCTGCGCAGATTCCTTCATGACGTCACCCAATTTTCCTGTCAGGGTGAGCTTTCCTTTTCCAGGCAAAATGCTGACTTCTACATTCAGCGTATCGCCGCCTGCCTGTGTCCAAGCCAGACCCGTAACGGAGCCGACTTGATCTTTTTTCTCCGCCAGTCCATAGCGGTAGCGCGGTTTGCCGAGCAGTGTCTCCAACGTCTTGGCTGTAACCACGACTCGCTTCTTCTCACCGCCCACAATCAGCTTGGCAGCTTTGCGGCATACGTTGGCTGCTTCGCGATTGAGGTTACGAACCCCCGCTTCCCGCGTGTACAAACGAACGAGCTTCAGCATCGCATCGTCGTTCATTTTCAGCTTATCTTTGCCCAGACCGTGATCCTGCATTTGCTTCGGCAGTAGGTAATCACGCAAAATGTTCAGCTTTTCCAGTTCGGTATAGCTGGAAATCGAGATGACTTCCATCCGGTCCAAAAGCGGACGTGGAATCGTATCGAGACTGTTTGCAGTCGTAATAAACATCACGTTCGTCAAATCATAGGTCTCTTCGATGTAGTGGTCACTGAATTTATCATTTTGATTTGGATCGAGTACTTCGAGCAGGGCAGACGCAGGGTCTCCGCGGAAATCGGATGCGAGCTTGTCGATCTCATCCAGCAAAAAGACAGGATTAATCGTACCGGCTTGCTTCATTCCTTGTATGATTCGTCCTGGGAGAGCACCTACATACGTACGGCGGTGACCGCGAATTTCTGCTTCATCGCGTACTCCACCCAAGGAAATGCGAACGAATTCACGCCCGATTGCACGCGCTACGGAACGGGCCAGAGATGTTTTTCCGACACCCGGAGGACCTACCAGACAAAGGATTGGTCCACGCATGGAGTTTACCAGCTTTTGTACTGCCAAATACTCCAAAACGCGCTCCTTCGGTTTATCCAGGCCGTAATGATCTTCATCGAGTACTTGCTGCGCATGATGAATGTCCAGATTGTCCTCTGTCGTCTTCGTCCACGGCAGCGCAAACAAGGTATCGATATACGTGCGGATAACCGAGCCTTCCGCAGAAGTCGCCGGCATCTTTTCCAGACGCTCGAGCTCCTTCTCGATCTTCGCTTTGATTCGCTCAGGAGCGTCGGACTTTTCGAGCTGAGTACGCAGCTCATCTACTTCGCCCTGGCGTCCGTCCTTGTCGCCCAGCTCTTTTTGGATAGCTTTCATTTGCTCACGCAGGTAATATTCCTTTTGCGTGCGCTCCATCTGTTTCTTCACGCGGTTGCCGATCTTGCGCTCCAGCTCCAGTACCTCGCGCTCGTTGTTCAAAATGGTCAAAAGAATTTCGAGACGTTCCTTGATGTTGGTCGTCTCCAAAATTTCTTGTTTGTCCTTCATCTTGAGCGGCAAGTGCGAAGCAATCACATCCGCCAAACGTCCCGGTTCCTCAATGTCCTGCACAGAGGTTAGCGTCTCTGGAGAAACCTTTTTGGACAGCTTGATGTACTGCTCAAAGTGGCCCAGCAAAGAACGCATCAAGGCTTCCACTTCGTTTTGCTCTGTTTTTTCATCTTGCAAATATGTAATCGACACGACGAAATAATCTTCCTGCTGAAGATACTCCTCGATCTTCGCGCGCTGCAAGCCTTCTACCAATACACGGATTGTCCCATTCGGCAGCTTCAGCATTTGTTTCACACGCGCAACGGTACCAATACTGTAAATTTGCTCAGCATCTGGCTCTTCTATATGGACCTCTTCCTGTGTCGCAAGCAAAATCTTGTTATCGTCTACCATGGCTTGCTCCAATGCGCGGATGGACTTTTCCCGTCCAACGTCCAAATGGAGTACCATTGTCGGATAAACAAGCAATCCTCGCAACGGGAGAAGCGGTAATTCTCGTTTACCGGAACGTTCGCCCAAGCGGATGCACCTCTCCTTGTTGATCTACCCTCTTGCAAAGAGCCTTATAACAGACAAAAACGGCCCTCAAAGCCGTTTTTCTAACGCCCACCCAGCCCCAAAAACGAGACAAAAAAGATCATACACAACCATTTTTTGTGGAGCTCGTTTCAGGCTGGGCAAGGCCTCAGGCTCTTTGCAAGCAGAAGCTTTTTTCCATTGTAGCGCAAACACAATCCGATGTCTAATCCGCGAGCATACCCGACTGTTACAGGGATAGCGGAGAGGAAGCGAGATCCTCTGCTGGGATTTGCAAAGTAAATCCCGTCGCCTCTGCTTCTTGTATAGCAGCTTGCGGTACAGCTAGCTCAATTACTTCAGAGACGGTAGACACCGGAATGACTTCGATCCCTTTCATGTCGGCAAAAATACTTTGCCAGTTTTCCTGGGGAATGAGGACTCGGGTCGCTCCCGCCTGTTTAGCAGCCTCCACCTTTGCGACTACACCCCCAACTGGCTTTACCTTCCCATGAATACTCACTTCACCAGTCATAGCCAGTAAATTATCAACAGGCTGATTCACAATCGCCGAGTAGATCGCAGTGGCAATGGTAATGCCCGCAGAAGGCCCATCCACAGGGATGCCTCCCGGAAAATTGATATGCAGATCATAATCATACGGACGGACGCCCATTCTGTTCAATACAGTCAAAACGTTTTCGATCGAGCCTTTTGCCATCGACTTCCGGCGAATCGTCCGGTTGCGGCTGCCCATTTCCTCTTCCTCTGCCATTCCTGTCATCGCCATTCGACCTTGACCCGGAATAGCTGTAGGTGAAGCAGTCACTTCCAGCTCCATCACACTACCCATGTTCGGACCGTACACAGCAAGACCGTTGACCAATCCGACCTGCGGTGCATCATGCACCTGCTTTTCGGGGCGAGGCGATTTTTGACTGCTGTGCATCACCCATTCCACATCGGCAGCCTGGATGTCCTGGCGTTCTTCCGTTAAGGCAATGCCCGCAGCGATTTGCAATGTATTGATCGCTTCACGTCCATTGGTCGCGTATCGCTCGATCACGGAAACAGCGCTGTCTTCTATATTCATATTCATTTTAGGAACAGCTGTACGCACGATACTCCCAATTTCCCCAGCCTTCAATGGGCGGAAAAAGATTTCCAGGCAACGGGAACGAAGCGCAGCAGGCAGTTCTTCTGGCAACCTCGTCGTCGCTCCAACCAGACGGAAGTCGGCGGGCAAACCGTATTTGAAAACGTCATGAATATGCGAAGGAATTTGGTTATTTTCCTCGCTGTAGTAAGCACTCTCCAGCATGACTTTGCGGTCTTCAAGAACCTTTAGTAACTTATTCATTTGAATAGGATGAAGTTCCCCTATTTCATCAAGAAAAAGCATACCACCGTGCGCTTTCGTCACTGCACCTGGCTTTGGTTGCGGAATCCCCGCCTGCCCAAGCGAGCCTGCCCCTTGATAGATCGGATCATGTACAGAGCCGATTAACGGATCAGCAATCCCGCGCTCATCAAAACGAGCAATCGTCGCATCGATTTCAATAAACTTGGCATCAGAAGAAAACGGCGATAGCTGATTTTTCTTCGCTTCTTCCAGCACGACCCTAGCCGCTGCGGTCTTGCCTACACCAGGTGGTCCATAAATAATGACATGCTGCGGGTTGGGACCACACAAGGCGGCACGCAACGCACGAAGCCCATCTTCTTGTCCTACAATTTCTTCCAAAGTCGCTGGTCTTGTTCTCTCTGACAGAGGTTCTGTCAACGCAACCATTCTCATTTTACGAATGGAATCCAGATCCTTACGCGATTCCTTTTCGGTTGAGGTTTTCGTGTTTCTCTGCGCTCGCAGCAAGTTCCAAAAGTAGGTGCCGATCACGATACCAACAACCACTTCAATGACAGCAATGACCAATGTCGTATAGTCCATATGCAGTCCCTCCCATGCGTCTTCGCTTGCGGTCAACTTTTGTCCCCCAAGAGAGAGGAACACGTTCATGACCGTTTTGTGCATATGCAAAGCTTCTCTTGAACGATATCAAGTAGTATTGCCCCGCAAGCGTAGACGTAAACCAACAACTAAAAAACCACCTCGCTTATCGCGAGATGGTTCGTGTAGACGATGCTTATGCTGTTTCTTCGTGCAATTCCTGTCCTTCTTTGGTCAACAGTTGCGGCTTCACTTTGTCGCGTACCGTTTCTTCGGTAATGACGCACTTGTTGACGTCTTCTCTGGAAGGAAGCTCATACATCATATCGAGCATGATTTGTTCGATAATCGCACGCAGTCCGCGCGCACCAGTGTTGCGCTTAATCGCTTCTTTGGCGATCTGCATGAGCGCACCGTTATCGAACTCCAGCTCAACACCGTCGAGACTCAGCAGTTTTTGGTACTGTTTCACCAAAGAGTTTTTCGGCTCTGTCAGGATACGCACGAGCGTCTCCTCATCCAGCGGCTCCAAGGTAGCCAGCACTGGCAAACGACCAACGAACTCCGGAATCAGACCAAATTTCAGCAGGTCTTCCGGCAAAATGTATTTCAGGTATTCTCCGGCTTTCAGATCGCCTTTTACGCCATCGCCGAAGTCTGCACCGAAACCGATGACTTTTTTACCCAAACGACGCTTGATAATCTGCTCAACGCCATCAAATGCACCGCCGCAGATGAACAAAATGTTCGACGTGTCGATTTGAATGAACTCTTGGTGAGGATGCTTGCGTCCACCTTGTGGTGGAACACTCGCAACGGTCCCCTCCAAAATTTTCAAAAGCGCTTGCTGAACGCCTTCACCAGACACATCACGCGTGATGGATGGGTTTTCCGATTTGCGGGCTACCTTATCAATCTCGTCGATGTAAATGATTCCTTTTTCAGCCTTCTCCACATCATAGTCGGCAGCCTGAATGAGCTTGAGCAAGATGTTTTCAACGTCTTCGCCCACATAGCCTGCTTCTGTCAGAGAAGTTGCGTCCGCAATCGCGAAAGGCACATTCAGAATGCGCGCCAACGTTTGCGCGAGCAGCGTTTTCCCGCTACCAGTCGGCCCGATCAGCATGATGTTGGATTTTTGCAGCTCCACATCCTCGATCTTTGCCCCGGAATTAATTCGTTTGTAGTGGTTGTACACCGCTACAGACAAGGACTTCTTCGCCATATCTTGACCGATGACATAGTCGTCCAAGATTTTGCGAATTTCCACTGGCTTTGGAATTTCCTTCATATCGATTTCTTCTTCAGTGCCCAGTTCTTCCTGTACAATTTCATTGCACAGTTCGATACATTCGTCACAAATGTAAACACCAGGACCAGCTACCAGCTTGCGCACCTGTTCCTGGGACTTGCCGCAGAAGGAACACTTCAGTTGGCCTTTGTCGTCGTTAAACTTAAACATGCGCTTCACCTCACAACGGGTCAGTTTTTGCGTTCGATAATAGAGTCAATCAATCCGTAGGCCTTTGCTTCTTCTGCGCTCATGAAATTATCGCGGTCTGTATCTTGCTCTACGCGTTCATAAGGCTGACCTGTCCGCTCAGACAAAATCTCATTCAGCTGGCGCTTCGTTTTCATAATCCATTCCGCATGAATACGGATGTCTTCTGCTTGCCCACGCACACCGCCGAGCGGTTGGTGAATCATGACTTCGGCATTTGGCAGAGCGAAGCGCTTGCCTTTTGCACCAGCAGCCAACAGGAACGCACCCATGCTGGCAGCCATGCCCACACAAATCGTGGACACATCCGGTTTGATGTACTGCATGGTGTCATAGATGGCCATTCCGGCTGTAACAGAACCACCTGGAGAGTTTATGTATAGCGATATGTCTTTGTCCGGATCTTCTGCTTGCAAGAAAAGCAGTTGAGCAACAACCAGATTGGCGATTTCATCATCAATCTCGGTGCCCAAGAGAATAATCCGGTCTTTCAGGAGGCGCGAGTAAATATCGTAGGAGCGCTCTCCCCTGCTTGTTTGCTCGATGACCATTGGGATTAGCATTATGTATTTTCCTCCTTTGCCGAAAAAAGTCAATGGTGGAAAAACAAGGCACGATACACTCGTGCCTTGTGGTCTTGACAGCCAGCGCTCAGGGTTAGCCTGCCCACTGACCAATCATGCGTTCTTCTAAGCTTATGCTGTTACTTTGCTTTCTGCAACCAGCAAATCTACTGTTTTGCGAGTTTGCACATCGCGGTATAGAGCAGCCATGCCATCTTGTGCGGAGAAGATTTTGCGCAGCTCATCTGCTGGGCGGCCGTATACGCCAGCCAGTTTATCCAGCTCTGCGTTTACGTCTTCTTCTGTTGCTTCGATGTTTTCTGCTTTGCCGATTGCTTCCAAAGTCAAGGAAGTACGAACGCGGGATGTTGCGTCTGCACGCAATTGATCACGCAGTTGGCTCTCATCCATTCCGGAGAACTGGTAGTACAGTTCCAGCGTCATGCCTTGGTATTGCAGACGTTGACCAAATTCATTTACCATTTGATCCAATTCATGCTCAACCATTACTGCTGGCAAATCGATCTCAGCGTTTTCAGCTGCTTTCAGAACGAGCTGCTCACGAACATATTGATCTTTTTCTTGCGCAGTTTTTTCTTCGAGTTTTTTCTTGGTGTCTGCTTTCAGCTCTTCCAGCGTGTCGAACTCGCTCACGTCTTTGGCAAACTCATCATCCAAAGCAGGCAGGTTTTTGCGCTTCAGGCTGTTCAGCTTCACTTGGAATACCGCTTCTTTACCAGCGAGGTTAGGAGAGTGGTACTCTTCAGGGAAAGTTACGGTAATTTCTTTTTCTTCGCCGATGTTCAGGCCAACCAGTTGCTCTTCGAACCCTGCGATGAAAGTACCGGAACCCAGTTCCAGAGAATAATCTTCCGCTTTACCGCCTTCAAAAGCTACTCCGTCTTGGAAGCCTTCGAAATCGATTACAGCGATATCGCCTGTTTGTGCGGCACCCTCTTCTACTGCTACGAGCTCAGCATGACGCTCTTGCATGCGCTTCAGTTCAGCGTCAACGCTCTCTTCGGTTACAGAGAAGTCTTTATCTTCGATGGACAGACCTTTGTAGTCGCCCAGCTTCACTTCAGGCTTCACAGTTACAGTCGCTTTGAAGATCAGGTTTTTCCCTTGTTCCATTTGCGTTACGTCTACTTCTGGACGATCTACTGGCTCGATACCAGCTTCACGAACAGCTTGTCCGTATGCAGTTGGAAGCAGAATGTCAAGAGCGTCTTGGTACAAAGATTCTACACCAAAACGGGATTCGAACATTTTGCGTGGTACTTTTCCTTTGCGGAATCCTGGAACTTGAACTTTTTGAACCACTTTTTTAAACGCTTGATCCAATGCTGCGTCTACTTGCGTAGCATCTACTTCAACCGTCAGGACTCCCTGGTTATTCTCTACCTTTTCCCAATTTGCTGCCACGTAAACTTCCCCTC
This sequence comes from Brevibacillus sp. MER 51, assembly GCF_023714195.1. NCBI lineage: Bacteria > Bacillati > Bacillota > Bacilli > Caryophanales > Paenibacillaceae > Brevibacillus > Brevibacillus sp. MER 51. The sequence continues at coordinate 326,905 of NZ_JAMAUS010000002.1, forward strand.
CTAAATCGAATCAACAGAACATCGCCAGCCGCGCCATAGTATCTTCGCAGGCTCGGATGATAATATTCTAGCCATTATAACCATTCTAGTATAGCACAAATCTTTTAGTTTTCAAGAAGACCTCATTGGTCGACGAACAGAATAGTTCCCTCCCAATTGTGAAACCGGGTTGCCTACATGATCATAAAACGCCACTGATATGTAAGTTTCTGTCGGACTCGTTCCTGTCTCTTCTAAAAGAGCATATGTCGGTACATGAAAGCCGCGTGGCATTTGCAAGCTGCCCGGATTCAGAAACAAGATGTCTCTTTCCACACCACAGACAGGCACGTGGGAGTGACCGAATACGACTACGTTTGCTCCGACCTCTTCTGCACGGTAATGAAGGCGCAGAAGAGAGCCTTTCACGCCATAAAGATGCCCGTGCGTTTGCAGGATGTGAAGGTCGCGCCATTTGGTCTCTTGCTCGGTCGGCACCTCTTGTGTCGAATCGCAATTGCCTCGGACAAGCGTCATGTTGGAAAACGGCTCGCGCTTATGGTCCACACAAAAATCGCCACAATGCAAAATTTTTTCGACATGATGTCGGTTGACGACCTGGCTTACTTCCCGAACCAAGCCGTGGCTATCGCTCATGATGAGAATTCCCATCACGCCTCACTCTCCTGTTTTTTCTCTTGTCTACTTGATGATTTCAAGCAGTTGCTGCATGGCACGAGCACGATGGCTGATCTGGTTCTTTTCTTCTGGCATGAGTTCGGCCATCATTTTGTCCATCGATGGGATGTAGAATACCGGATCGTAACCGAAGCCGTTTGTCCCTTTTGGTTCACGTGCGATCACACCCTCGCAAGCGCCAGTGGCAATGATTGGCTCTTCGCCCGGAATCACCAACGCCAACGTACAACGGAAGCGAGCCGTGCGTTCCTGTGTCGAAACCTCTTCCAGCTCTTTCAACAATTTACGCCAATTCTGCTCGTCTGTTGCATCTTCCCCAGCGAAGCGTGCGGAGTAAACACCAGGGCGTCCTTCCAGCGCATCTACTTCCAGACCGGAATCATCTCCGAGAGCAGGCATGTTCAGGTATGTAGAGATTTCGATTGCTTTTTTCAGCGCGTTTCCTTCGAAGGTGTCCTTGTCTTCTACTACCTCGGGCACACCGTCAAATTCAGCGAGGCTGATTCCTTCCCAGCCTGCATCTGCGAACAGCCTGTTGAATTCTTTCACTTTTCCCTGGTTACGTGTTGCAAGAACGACTTTTTTTCGATTAGGCATGACTTTCCTCCGCTACTGATTGTGCAAAAGAGAGCGCAACATCAGCGAGCGCCTCTTTTTGGCTGTTAATCAAGTTGTCAATGCCGACTTTTGCAAGGGCAATCATTTCTTGTAGCTGTTCAGGAGAAAACGGAGCATCCTCCCCTGTTCCTTGCAGCTCGACAAACTTTCCTTTTCCCGTCATGACGACATTCATGTCGACAATCGCTGTAGAATCTTCTTTGTAGTTAAGATCGAGCACGGCTTCCTCACCGACTACCCCTACTGAGGTCGCTGCCAGGAAGTCGTTGAGCGGCAGCTGTTTCCAGGTGCCACTATCTACCAGCTTCTGCATCGCGTCTACCATTGCCACGTAAGCTCCGGTAATCGAAGCTGTCCGTGTACCACCGTCTGCCTGAATGACATCGCAATCCAACCAAATGGTGCGTTCACCCATTGCTTCGAGGCTCACAACGGAGCGCAAAGCACGTCCGATCAGACGCTGAATCTCCATGGTTCGTCCACCGACTTTTCCTTTGGACGACTCACGCGCGTTGCGGGTCGCTGTTGCTCGGGGAAGCATGGAATACTCGGCTGTGATCCAGCCCTTCCCGCCACCACGCATAAAAGGCGGTACCCGGTCTTCCAAAGTCGCCGTACAAATCACCTTTGTGTCTCCGACTTCAATCAGGCACGATCCTTCTGCGTGTTTAATGTAATTGCGCGTAATGGTTACAGGGCGCAATTGATCATGGGCACGGCCATCCACTCTCATTCCAAGTTCCTCCTAAATCGCTTTGTTACACTCCGCTCATTATACCAGACGCGGGAAACGATCTGCCACTGCACAAACGCCTCTTCCCTATTTACGTTAATTGCAAATATTCTTTTCACTTCCTTCCACATAAAAAAAGTTCTTGCTACCACCCATTAATTTAAATATTATCTAATTAGATATTTAATTAATTTGATGGTAGGTGAATTTAGGTAATGAGCTTCCTGTTTCTTTTGAAAAAGCCGAATTTGCGGCGTCTTTTAACCGCCAATTTCCTTAGCGGAATCGGTGATTGGTTTAACAGCGTTGCTGTGCTCGCTCTGCTGCTCGAAATAACGGGAACAGCTATCGCTGTAGGCATTACCCTTGCCCTGCGTACGCTGCCTCACTTGATTTTTGGTCCGCTGGGCGGCTTGATGGCAGACCGTTTTGATCGAAAAAAAGTGATGGTCGCCTGTGATCTCGTTCGCGGATTCGTTGCTCTTTCGTTTTTGTTCGTATCTGAAAAATCAGATTTATGGATCGTCTATGCAGGCACGTTTTCGTTAGTTGCCTTTTCTTCCCTTTACAATCCGGCACGAATGTCCCTGCTCCCCAAAATCGTTGACCCTGAGGAATTGGCGACTGCGAACGCCCTTGATCAAAGTATCTATGGAATCGTCATGGCCATCGGTTCGTTGATCGGCGGTATTTTTATTGCATTATGGGGAAGTGATCTCGCTTTTCTTTTCAATGCCCTCTCTTTTTTCGCATCTGCTCTATTTTTGGCTCGACTGAGGGTACCCGCCTCCCCAGACGAGTCCATCAATAACGTGCAGTTGCAGCAGACGGTTAAAGTCTCTTCCTACGGAGAGGTGATTCGCGCCATCACATCCACACCGCTTGTCTACGCCATCCTTTTGCTGAAAGCCGTGTGGCCAATCGGCGGGGGGATCATCAATGTCCTGATCAGTGTCTACGCCTATCAAGTGTTTGCTGCCGGTGAATGGGGAATTGGTTTGTTGTACGGTGCGATTGGAATTGGCTTCATCATCGGGGGAGTGCTTGCTCAGCGCTTTCAGCGCTACTTTAACGAAGTGGCTGCCAGCAGCTTCGCTTTGGAAGGCTTTGCGCTGCTTTTGACCAGCTTTTCACCCACGATTTATGTAACGGCACTGTTCTTTGCGCTGTCCACCGTTGCGGGAGGAATGGGGAACGCCAGCGTGAATACGCTGATCATGCGGCATGTCGCACCCAGCTACCATGGCAGAGTATTTGCCTTGGATGCGACGATTTCAAACATCCTGATCGGTCTATCCATGCTCCTTGGCGGTTGGATTTTGACGATAGCAGACCCTCGCATAGTCGGCTTTGTGGCGGGCTTTTTGGTCACGATCCCATCACTTGTGCTCGGGCTGGTTATTTGGAGAACTGTACGCGGTAGTGGCAACGAATCATTGACGAACAAAAACCACGCTCGTTAATACGGGCGTGGCTCGTTCCTTACATCTGTATGGGATTGAGTTGAACCGGACGGCTCACTGGCTTGGTGAACTCGCCACTAGCTAGCGGTTTTCCTTCCACCAGCAGCTGCACTTGCTTGGCTCCTGTCGTCTCTGTCAATGACAAGACGAGCGATTGCAGAGCTTCTGGGCTCGCTTCCTTGCCATCGTCATACTTGAGGATGTCACTGCTCAAATTGACCGTCACCAAATCTTTTTCCTGCTTCACATTTAGAACACGTGTCGTACGCAGCAAGGAGCTGAAGAGATGAGATCCTTGTTTCGGCCCTTTGATCAACTCTTCAACGGTTGCCTTGGCGATATCAGCCGTTTCAGGAACCAAGCGAGTGACTGGGACATAATACGTACGGGTATCATCCAGCTGTCCCTGGAAATAAACCGTTACGCTGGAAGTGTCTCCTGGTACTGCTCCATCGCCCAGTTCGAGATTGACTCCTTGATTCCGGTCTAATAGCGTTATGGGCGTTTTGGCTGCTGGCATTTCTGTTAATGGCGTTCCGTTCACCCAAATTTGCACAGTCTTGACGTTGCTAAATTCCGTCAGTGCCCGGGTGACGGCATCGACAATTTTCTTCTCGTCTTTCTCCTCGTACGTTTTGAAGTCTTTGGAAAAATCGACAGTGGCTACGCCGTTTTTGATGACAAGTCCTTTTACTTCCGTCCCTTTCGGCAAGACAGCGGAGAAGCCACCCTGGAGCATGCTCTCTACCGGTCCACCTTTTACCATGTAGCTCAATACTTGTTTGGCAGGACCTTCTGATTTTGGGAGCGTCATCGAGACAGGAACGATATATCCGTTGGCATCCTGCAAGTACACCATTCTCTCGCCAGTCTCCTGAACGACCGGTTGTGCGCCTTCTTTTGCAGCATCCGGGGACGGTGTGCCGTTTGGCAAATCAACTGATACCTCAGACTGTGGTGGTGCATCAATACTTATTGTTTCCTTTTCCGGGCCAAAGAGACCGCAGCCCGACAAAAGCACTGCGCTAACCCCCAGCACGGCCGTCATTTTCCCGATGTGCCTTATCTTCATTTCCCCAGCCTCCTCCACACACTTTGTACTACCATGTATACGAGCTAGGCTTGGGTTTATGCGTTGAAAGTTTGTCTCGCCAGACAAGGCCTTTCATTAGGGCTGGACGGTTTTTTCCAATGAGTTGTGCTGGACGTTTACTTTGCAATCCAGCCATTCTTCTGCAATGGTCCGGAATTTGTGGGCGTCCCCACTGGTCACAAACAGATGCTCCGGGCGCTCTATTTGCTTGCTTTCGGCGTCCGTCGCAATTTGCATGGACAATTCTCGTGCTGTCTCCTCTGCGGAGTTAATCAGGCGCACTCGATCTCCCATCACTTCCGAGATAATTGGAGCTAGCAACGGATAGTGTGTACAACCCAAAATTAACGTGTCCAAATCTTCGTGCAAGAACGGGGCAAGCGTTTCTTTTACTACTCTTCTTGCTTCCTCCGTGTTCGCCATGTGGCTCTCCACCAGTGGCACAAATGCGGGACAAGCCATGCCTGCGACGTACAGATCCGGCTGAATCCGTAAAAGCGCACGCTCATAAGCCTTGGTACGAATGGTCGTTTCCGTCCCGATGACACCGATCCTTCCGTTTTTCGTCACTTGAACAGCTGCACGCGCCCCTGGTTCAATCACCCCGATGACGGGCAGCGGCAAATCACCCATCGCTTCCTCCAGCACGACGGCAGTCGCAGTATTACAGGCGATCACCAATGCCTTTAACGGTGTACGCATCACATAGTCGATCATTTGAAAGCTGTAGGTACGAATCTCTTCCGGCGATTTGGAGCCATACGGACAACGGGCGTTATCGCCTACATAAACAATCCGTTCTTCGGGTAGCTGACGCATGACTTCCTTCGCAACAGTTAATCCTCCCACTCCTGAATCAATAACGGCTATCGCTCGTTCTCTACTCATGCTAATGTGTCTCCCCTGTTGAAATGAATATAGTACAGCATACCACTCAAACATTTGTGCTACTACCATATGCCGAGATGAAATTTCTTGTACTCCGCAAATGTCGCACCTTCTCTAGGCACCTTTCATAATGTGAGGAGTGATGATGTGCCCACGAGGAGGAGAATCTTTTGGTAGAAGAAGCCAAGAATTTGCTGGACTGGAGCCAATGGGGCCGCCAATGGATCGATCATTTGCGAAGACATAAGACCCTCAACCGAGAACTCGAACGGCATCTGCACAAATTCGAGGAAACATTTACACAGATCGGAAGGCAAGCATCCATGCTCAATTCGGCAAAAGACAGCGACGAACTCCCTGCTCTCATCACTCGCGCCGAACAAGTGCAGCAGCAATTCCATCACTTTTTACGACTAGCTCAGTTGAGCGAAGATGACCAACTGGAAGGTGAAACGAGGGAACCTGTTGCGGAATCAATGAATGCACAGCCAGCGGTGGCGGAAGAAGCACAAGTGCCTGTTGTGCCAGAACCCGTTTCCTATCCCGGTGCACGCGAGCCAGTCCGTGCGGCACGCCCCGTGGCTGTCGGCCGGCATACCCTCCCCCCGCTCCCTTATGCGTACAACGCTTTAGAGCCGTACATCGATGAAGCAACCATGCAAATCCATCACAACAAACTGCACCAAAAGTATGTAGACGATCTCAATACAGCAGAGAGGAAGCTATCGGATGCCCGAGAGAGTGGCAACTTCGATCTCATTCGCCATTGGGAACGTGAGCTAGCCTTCAACGGGGCCGGTCATTACTTGCATACGATCTTTTGGCCCTCCATGAGTCCAAATGGGGGTGGCACTCCCTCTGGTGATCTCGCGGCGGCAATCAATCGGTATTTCGGTTCGTATGACGCCTTTAGGAGACAATTTAGTCAGGCGGCAGAAAAGGTAGAAGGTCCTGGGTGGGCGATCCTCGTTTGGTCCCCGCGGGCACATCATCTGGAGATTCTTACAGCCGAAAAGCACCAGAACCTGTCACAATGGGATGTGATTCCGCTACTGGCCCTGGACGTATGGGAGCATGCCTATTTCCTGGCGTATCAAAACCAGCGAGACAAGTATGTAGAGAACTGGTGGAATATCCTCAACTGGCCCTATGTGGAAGAGCGATTCGAGAAGGCACGCAAACTGCGCTGGGAGCCGTATTGACTTGCATCTCCCCTTCATTGACAAACCCCCTCGTCATCCCAAGTGCCAGGAATGAGAGGGGGTTTTTGCTTTGCTGGCGAAGCTTATTCGTTATACGGGACAAATTCGATCTTTTGCACCTTGATCGGATTTTGGATGGGCTTCGCATTCTCATCTGTTTTCTGGGCAGCGATCTTGTCAACGACTTCCATCCCGGCAAATACATGACCAAAAACAGTGTGGCGGTTGTCGAGGTAAGCCCGTCCGCCAATTTCTTTATACTTTGCTTCTGCGTTCAACGGCAGCGCCGACAAATCGAGGTACTCCTGATCTACCTTGGGACTTTGTACAATGTAGAAATGCGTGCTGTTCGTATTGGGTCCAGCATTCCCCATACTGAGCGCTCCCCTGAAATTGAACAGATCCCGGCTAAACTCGTCCTCAAAGGACTCGCCGTAAATACTCGGGAGCTCCTTGCCATCCGGCCCTTTCAAATCTCCCGCCTGAATCATGAAATCGTTGATCACACGGTGAAAAATCATATTGTTGTACTGCCCTTTTTTGGCGAGAGTCTTAAAGTTTTCCACCGCTTTTGGAGCTTTGTTCGGGAACAGTCTCAGCTTGATCACACCGGCATCTGTCGTGATCACGCATATTTCTTCGCCTTTGCGTGGCTTCTCCAACTGAATCAGCTTCACATCTGACACATCGATGCCAGAGTCCTGCCAAATGACTCCCCACGCCTTCCAGTTCACCGGGTCTGTACCGAGTCTGGCCAAACCGAGATAATCCGTTTTTTCAATGGCCTTGTTATCTGCGGTATACCCGACGTATTTGAATTTCACAATCGCCCGATAGTTATTGTAAGCATCCTCCTTCGTGACGGTGTACAGCTTGTCAACTTTTGCTTCGATCACCTGAATGTTTTTGTATTGCGCCAATCCTTCAACATAGGTTTTCATCGCAAAATTCGTCAAGGAGTCATCTGCCACCAGCTTTGCTACCTCAGCAGGATTGGATCGTTGCTTCACCAAGGACGCTATGTAATCATTCACTTCCTGCTTATCTCCACCATGTGGGCGGAACTGGTTGACCTGAGCTTCGCTACGATAGTCATGAATAGCATTTGCAGCAGCATGTTGGACAAACATTGGACTTAGTAACGGGATCGCAATACTTGCAACGACTGCCAGTGAAACGAGTTTTTTCATATTTTCCGCCCCCACTAATTAGAAGATTGTTCCATAAAAACAGTATATCTCAATCCGTGAATCGGCGTCTGAAATATTTTAAAAATTCTGCTAAATTGGTATGGAGAAAAGTGGGTATTTCGAAGTTCACAGGGAATTGTGGCAAAGTAGGGCTCTCCTCCCCCCTTCCCTCTTATCTTTCGTCAGATTATTCTGGGAGGATAGAAAAGCTGTGAACAGGATAGGAAAGCTCCTAGTGACTCTATATAATAAGCTCTCAAGAGCGCTCTTTTTTTGTTTGTTAGTTTGAATCGGGAGGTTTCATGATGAATACCAAAACTGTTGTTTATGAAGCCAGCTATCGTGATCAATTGGTAGATATTTGGTATCGTGCCGTCTGCCGTACTCACCATTTCTTGACGAAAGAAGATATTAAGTTTTATAAAAACATGGTAAAAAATGAAGCACTATCTGCTGTTGAGGTATGGATGGCAATAAACGAAAAGAAAGAGCCTGTAGGCTTCATTGGCCTTGATGGAACGAAAATCGAAATGCTGTTCGTTGATCCAGAATACCACGGAAAAGGGATTGGGAGCAGATTACTTGAACATGCAGAACGCAAGTATGGCCCTCATTTGACAGTAGATGTCAACGAACAAAATGAAGGGGCTTATGCTTTTTACAGAAGGTATGGTTTTGTGCAGACAGGACGGTCTGAGCTGGATGGTTCAGGAAGACCGTTTCCTTTGCTTCATTTAGATTTAGAACGGTAATTTTGATTTGTTGAAAAAATAGACTGTCTCGTGTAGTCGAATTCTTTACTTGCGAGACAGTCTTGTTCTACATGATTGATCTTGTTTGCTTCCAGCATGGTTCGTTGCCGATCAAGACAGGGTTCCCGGTTATGTTGTTCTTGCAATCCTTTTTGAAAAACCGCAAGAAAACGAAGATACTAAAAAACAGGTCAATCATGGTGGTATCTAACCATAATTGACCTGTTGTAACACTATTAGAGTTAAATAAGTATACTTTTTCCAGACTTTCTGTACGTACATCTTAATTCATAAAAAATTCTTACAGGTAGAAGTAAGGTTATGTTGGTAATAATGAATAAAGATGTTTATTCGCCAGTCTATAGCCCCCACCAGATAAACTGACTAGTATTATATCAATCAATGTCAAACCTAGGTAATACTATTTTCTAGGTACTCTTTCTCATTAGCTAAGAACTGATTAAATAATCTAACCAATCTAGTCACGTTCTCTTCATGTGAGTATAGAGATGGATTGTACCCATCTTTAGGAGTTAAATAGTTGATGAAATCCTCCATATCTTCTGGATAATCCATGTCAACATACACTTCGGCAATCTTGTTTAACATCTCCTCAGAATCACCTTGATACGAATTTTTTAAATTACTCAAAATGCCAAATCTCCATTTTCTCTTTTCAAAGTTCCAAATATCAGAATCTGGTGATAAGTCATTAAAATTTGACTCATTTATTATGTTCATCAGTAATTCCTCGTTATCAAAATCATTTTCTCCCCAAGCAAGCTGAATAATATTATGATTATTTGAATCTGGATGGCTAGCTAAAAACTCAACTGCGCATTTCGTTATGTCACTGTAATTAATTAAGCCAAGTTTTAGTCCCACATACAGTGTTTTCCAATCGTAATTTATTTTACTTTGTTTGAAAATATCTGTTGAAAAACTCATTTTTATCACCTTTTACCTTAAGGTCTTTGATTTGGAACTCCTGTTATTTCTCCATTAGGAATAAATCTTCTGTGAGTTACTCCCTTCGTTGGGTCAACAATCCACTCGAATATTCCGTTTTGGTCTTTAATAGTTGTTACTCTCTCTTTAATTCGCAATTCTTTGTTATAAACGTCTTTATAATCGTAGTACTTCATTCCACCCTCAATTTGATATAATTTCCTTTTCACCCCGTCACCACCAACGATATCAAATTCTTTAGCATACGGAGTGTAATTATCAATTATATCATTAAAGCCATGTTGACCATCAGGTTGCTTTAAACCACTTCCAGAACGTGTATTATCAAGTACTGGATGGGAGAGATTTTTACCTGTCCCCTTAGACGTATTTTTCAACGTCCCCGCCGCTAATGCACCGGTGGCAGAAGCCGCCAATCCCAAATCAGGTACATCTCCTGCAATTCTTTGTGTCCTCGTAGCACCAATTTGAAATACAATCTCATGAACTTCCTTCTTTAAATGTGCGGGTACAATCGCTTCTACTGCTTCATCATAATCTATTTTGTGAGCGTCAGCATAAGTTACAGCTCTTTCTCCCCAAGACATCAAAAGATCAACGTGATTACCACCAAGATACCCGCCACTTGTTTGATCTATATAATGCCCTGTCGGATCTACGAATCTAATCGGATTGTTATGCACATACGTATACCGATTCAACGACAACGGATTATCCACTTGCCCCTTATACGTATCCTCCATGATAAAGCGCTCAATAGATAAAGGTTAGGTGGCAACATTTCCGCTACCACCCTGCTACTACGCCGCCTGTTCTGTAAGGACTGGCATCTTATATTCCGTCTTATACTTCATCATGCTGTATATGACATTGACCAATTTACGCATTACACAAATAATCGCTTGCCACTTGGTTTTCCCTTCTGCCATCTTTCTCTCAAAGTAGGAATGGTAAACAGGATGATTGGGTTTCTTCGCCCTTGATACACCCAGTTGACGAATGGCAAGGTTATAGAAGATATCATACAGGCTACGGTTGCCTAACTTGCTCTTTTTACTCTTTTGCTTGTTCCCTGAACTATGCTGAACGGGTGCAATTCCAGCGAAATTAGCTAACTTGTCAGCACTGGAAAAACGTGAAATATCGCCAATCTCCGCGATTAATTCCGCCGCAGTGACCGTACTAATTCCGTGCATGGTCTCTAGTTTGTAATCCAGTAATGCAAGATGCTTAGCCAACTCTGTGTCAATTTGTGATAGCTGATGGTCTCTGGCGATCAAGTCCCGAACCACATTTTTAACAAGAAAATCATTGACTCCTTGATAGTCTTTCGATGTGTCTCCATCTTGCTTTACGAGAGATAGAATGTCCTCTGCCTTCTTGGTAGACATGTAGCGATTGCTCTTCTTGTATAAGAAGTTAGCCAATTCATCCACATTCACCCCGCTCAAACAACTTGGAGAAGGATACTTCAGCCAGAAAGCTAATGCTGTTTTCCCATCTACTTGTGAGAAGAATTTCTTGTAACTTGGATAGTGATAACCTAGCAATTGATGAAGCTGTAACTTGATTCCTGTTACAACACTCACAATGTTCTCTCTTCTTGTGACAAGCTGTGAGATTGCATAGTAAAGGTCATGTGGATTCGCAGTCGGCAATGTATCCAAGTTGGAAATCAGAATGCGAGCCACACACTCTGCATCCCACGCATCTGTTTTCTTGTTATTTGGACTGCTTCTCCGAATCGATATCGTAAGGGCAGGGTTAACTGCTTTTACTTCATACTTGTTTTCGTTAAGGAACATAGCCAATCCTCTTCCGTAGCCCCCCACATCCTCCAAGCCAAACACAGGGGTCAAGCCTTCCCTCTTTGCCATTTTTTCTACTTGTTGCAGAAACTTAGGAAACGCTGACGGCTTGTTCTCGAATCGGATTTCGTCTCTCTTTTCATGGAAACAGGTCATCATCACCGCTGTATGATGACGTTTATGTAAGTCTACTCCGATATATAGGTACTTCAATTTATGATGCAAAAAGACTTCACCCCTATCTTTGATGAGTAATGATGTAGAGAAAAGAATGCCAGCACCCTCCGAACAAGCATTATTCAAGGATGAACACGCACGGATACGTTAGCTCGTACATTCTTTGCATGTCATTATCGTTCTATCATTACGGTTGTAATTTGGTGCTAGACAATGCCTTCGCTAAACGGATTTGCAGCAAGTATTCTCGTTGATGTAGTTCCACCTGAAAGATGGCTTTTATTATTTCCTCTATCGTAGCGATGTTAAATACAGCGTTCTCTTGTTGAACATAGTCAAAAATTAATTGTGTACCTATTTCGCATGTCTGAATCTTATCAAGAGAACGTATTTCTTCCTGTTTATAATGAGTGAATTGAGCTTCCACGTTCGTTCCTCCCGCTACATAATGGCTTGGTGAAGACCATTTGCTTCAATCTGACCATAGCGGTAGGTACCCTTGTAGAAGGCTTCACGATCAATGATTCGTTTGACCTGTACCTTGGTAAAAGACTTACCATGTGTCGTTGTATACCCTTCTACATTCAGTTGGATAGCCAGTTGGGAAAGTGACCAAGTGGGATTTGTTTCACGTAAGGAGAACAATCTGCGCACCGTTTCCGCCTGTCTCTCATCTATCTGAATGGCCTTCTGCCCTTTCGTTGCCGTATATCCGAAAGCAACGCCACCTCCTGCATATCCTCCTTGTTGCGCTTTCTTTTTTCTTCCCCTCCCTAGTTTTAGTGCGATCTCCAAACGTTGGTATTGATCGAGTAATTCCATCATGCCATTGATTAGAAAATCATTCGGGTCATGGGCATAAATACTATAGTTGGGCTGTTCAATTGCTTTTACGTCTACGCTGTGCCGTTTTAACTCTCTTTGAATGAGGACTTTCACCATGTCGGCTCTCCACAATCGGGAAGTGTTGAGAACGATAATATGGCTTACTTTTTGATAAGTAAAACTGGATAAGAGTTCTTGTAAACCTTCCCGTTCAATAGTCAATCCATCCTCATCCACTTTTGCTCCACTAATCCCCTCATCCTTGTAGATGTTCAGTAATTCTAGATTATTATCCTGACAATAACGCTGAATCTCCTCTACTTGGTAGGCTAGACTATACCCATCTTTAACTTGTCCTTTTGTCGATACTCTGACATATCCCACTACTTTTTCCATACTATTCCCCTTCCCGTTACAGGAATTTGAATCATTGTAACGCCTAGTAGATACAAAGCAATTATATATCGCTTAGCAGATACAATCAACGACCTTTTCCTCGTGCTAAAATTGCACGTATAATGGATAAAGAATGTTCACGGGAAAGAAGGACTCAAAATGCCTATAATTGTAAAGTTAAAAGAAATCCTTGATCAGAGAAATATGTCTCAACGAGAGTTGGCAAGACTCACTGGTCTTAGACCGAATACAATCAGCCATCTCTGTTCCAGCCAAGTAGATAGGGTTCACCTTAGTACATTTGAAACGATCTGTAAGACATTAGATATTGAGTTGCATGAATTGCTGGTGTTGGAGGGGGAGTAATTTTCCACCTCAAAACTTAATCGCCTAAAATCCAACCTACCTACGGGACTAGATGTGTAATGCCCCTATTCCATGTCCATTCACTATATAGAGATGTAAAATACCCCCGAATGGCAGCAGGTTGTATCGATACGGTATCGTAGAGAGACACATTTTCTTTGTAAGGACTGCTCTATTTGCTTATTTTTCTTTATTAGTAAGCTCTGTCCATTCAAAATTTATCCAAAGTTCTATAATTTTTATCGTTATCGTGTTAACAACAATACGGTGTGAGTGGATGTCTTCAGCCCTGAACTGAATCAACAATCTCCAATCTTTTTAAACCTTCCTTTTTCGGGATGGTTATTTTCTTTGCCAAACTCCTACGATTAGGAAGAGTGGATGTTGTATAAATTGCTCTTATTCCACTTTCTTGGAACAATTTTTTGATCATAGTGAAACCTAGATAGGTCTCAATCTTTGATATTTCCTCCTTGTTTTCCAAAATCCATTCATAATCAATGGTTTCCACATTTTCTGTGTATGGCAATCCCTCAAGTGTCCTTTTGATTATGTAGGTAAAAAAGGAATGAGTGACGAGATGAATGGCTCTCTTCTCTTTGGTATATTTCTTCATGTCATTGTCACTCGGTCTAATTTCTAATCGTAAAATTCCCTTGGACTGTTCAACGATCTCCTTCGGTTCCTTAGCTCGCTTACATTGCTTGTATTTATCGTATAGCATGACTCTGCTGCTTTTGTTATAGAACTCTACTGTTTCGTCATGATTATAATTTCGCGTATCTTTATATGGCATTTTCCCTTTGCTCAACTGACGAACATACTCCCCTGTTCGATTCCCAACATGGAAATTGCAGCAAACATCTAAACGGGTAATTCTCCAATCTTCATGGGCAATATGGATACCGAATAATAGCTGTAATCGTTCTTGTACACGTTGAAAGAAGATAGGAATATCTGATTGTTCGATTGCTTTGACATTATTTCCATAAAGCAGTTTAGGAATGGAAACTTGAATCGTTAAGGTTCTGCTCCCATCCTGATATTTGATATAGGGAATAATCTCGTCTTGCATTTTGTATGTGGTTATGACACCTGTTTTCTGATTACGGTATGAAAAAGATGCAAGGTTATATTCTCGTAATATTTCAGGTTGAATAAATACGGAACTTACTTTCATTTTGATGGAATCAAACAATTTTATACTCTCCTTTTTACTATAAATTTTAATATATTGAATATGATTTGGCATGTTATAACAAAAGATAGCAACTCATACGTTTGTTCACCTCCTTCATCGATTTACAATAAATTTTTAGTTTTATTGTGAAACTTCTCAAGAGGAATTTAATCATCTCTAGAAGTTTCATTTATATAATCTTGCGATCATTTCTGGATTAATAAAGTCTTGCATTCCCCACCACAAATACTCCATCTTGTTTCCATTCTTTACTTTGTTTACTCCGAATCGCTCACATATTTCAAAATACTGTTCTTTTTCAAGCATTCCATCCCGTTCAAGGAGTTGCTTTCCCATCCAGATCATCCCGCTGCGTTGAATCGTTTTCACTCGTAGATTATCCAAACCAAAGTATTCTTCTAATGCATGTAATCTCCCGTAAATCAGATGAGGACTGACTTGTTCCATATGAACATTTCTTGTCTTGGCTGGCCTGATTACATAGCCTGTTTCAATTAATTCACTTGTTTCTTTGAGATGATCTCGTCTCATCTCCCCATTACCTTTGAGATAATCCTTTTGCTTGATTGCGCCATTTATTAATTTCAGACACTGCTCGGATATTTGAATTTCTCTTGTTTCTTCTTTATCGTTAATCAATATCAATGTTCGTTTCTCATCATTGACTTGTTCACGTTTTAGATTGCGTAGTTCACTTACCTCTCTTCCACCCGCACCTTCAAATAACAGAGAGAGAATCACAGAATCTTGATCGTTATTACATTGGTCAATGATTGCATCGATTTCTTGCTTCGTAATAAATTGTTGATGGGTGTTTCCTACCATGTTCTTAAACCATTCTTTTGAAACGGACTCCAGTGGATTTGCACCTTCTCTAAGCCCCTCTGCCCTTGCCCAATTCAAGTAAGCAGATATCGTTCTCCCTGCCGTATTGAGAGAGTCTCCTGTAGAAGCATGGAAGCTGTGCAGGGCAGTTTCAATCTCATCCAATGTAAAATGGAGCAAATCCTTATCCTTTTCCACTTCGAACTTCATTGTCAGGTTGAAAACTCTTGAATAAGCTTTTTGGGTATTTTCTTTATATCCTTGAAGAAAGGCTGTTTTTGTTTCGGGGTTAAACATGGTTACACACCTTTCTTATGAAACAGGCATACTATAAATTTACAGTTCGACTTCCTTGAATTGATATTACTATAAATTTGCATTTTAAAACAAGAGTTTTTTACTTCTTTTATAAAAAAAAGAACCCCAGACGAGTTTATTTCTCGCATGGGGGCATAGTTGAATAGTTAACTTAATTCATTTAAAGCTGTAAAGTTAAGTCCTTCCACCACTCAATTAAACTTAAAAATCATGTGGGTCGGACCATTCGAAATCTTCCTCCGTTAAATCCGTTCTACCTTCTAATGTCTTCAGAAAAAAGTTAATAGTATCTTCTAGTGCTTCTTCAATTGAATTACCAAATCCTGAAGTGTTGTCAGCAGTTCCATCCTCAAGACTTTTTACAGCAAGGTTTGGTAACCCAATATACCCACCTTTTGCAGTTTCAAAAATTTTTATTTTAAATTTTCCATATGGTACTTTATCAATAGCCCAGACATAATATTCGGCAACTACCTTATCGATTTTGTTAATTCCCGTGACTTTAATATCTTTCCAATCTCCCATTTAGTGACCTCCTTTACTACTTTCCGAAAGAAATAATAGTACCATCAGGAGCTATGTCGATATACTTACCATTTTTCCTATATCTCACAACACCCTCTACTTTACCTGATACTTTGTTTTTTGTCGCTCCCCTTAAATTTGACGCGAACCCTTGAGACTTCCTAATGTATTGTGCTACATCAGTTGCCCCAACTTCATCGCCATGTTTCAAGAAATGGTGAACTAGCGAATCTTCAATAGAATCAAAACTTCCTTTCCCCCATGAATCTATAAGTTTTCTGTCTACATCTATTAATTGATTTCTTACAAATTGCTTTGCTTCCGCCTGTCCAAGATTTTTTAACCCTGCAAACGCAAAGCCTATTGCCCATTTTCCACCCGTTTTTTCTAACCCAAATGGACTCCAGTTCAGAGGGTCTTCAAAGCCTTCTGCCTCTCTTGCTCCATCGTTAGAAGTATCATAAAAGAAAACACCAACTACTTCACCATCTTCAATAATTAAATCTTTATTATGGTTGGCGTCATTTGCACTCCATTTTTTCTCCTTGTAATTCTCATTATTGCTGCATCCACCAGGATGTGCCCACTTTCCATCTTTAGATTCACACCAATGCCCTGTCGGATCTACGAATCTAATCGGATTGTTATGCACATACGTATACCGATTCAACGACAACGGATTATCCACTTGCCCCTTATACGTATCCTCCGAGATAAACCGCCCGATCTTCGGATCATAATACCGGGCACGCAGGTAGTAAAACCCGCTCTCTTTGTCAAACATCTCCCCCGCATACATAAACGGGTTGGAAATCGTCTCTTTGACCTTATCCGCAATCAAGTTACCCCAAATATCATAGTCATACGTATTCAGAACATTACCGTTAGGAGCCTTGATTTTGACAACATCACCGTGGCTGTTGTAATAGTAGGTACCTTCAAGATTCGACGCATAGTCTTTTCGCCAGATCAACTGGTTACCAAACACATTCCGCGCCTTGACCCTGCCATCCTGCGTCAGCTCTTCAATCACCTGCCCATTCAAATAGACATAGTGAGTCGTATCCGTCACGCTGCCAGTCTGTTGCTTCGTCGCCCGTAGTCCACCTGGGTAATACGTGTATGTCGTTGTACCTTTCTGATCCTTGTACTCCTGCAAACGATTAAACAAATCATGCTTCATTTCATAGGAGCGCAGGATATCTACCGGGGCATTTGCATACACTTGGCGGTTGCCACGCTTGTCATAAGCGTATTGCTTAACGTTACCCTCGACCGATTCTTCCTTGATCCGGGAAAGCTTGTCGTACACAAACAATCCATAATTCGTACCGGAGCGCTTTTGACTGGTGATATTCCCAAACAGATCGTAGCCATTTGTCTCGTTCCAGCCGTCTGCGTGATTCAAGGCTGTTTTTTCACCAAATGAGCTAATCGATTGCTGCATCGCTTTCGGTTGTCCCGGATACGATACAGCATTGGTTTCTCCTGAGTTACTGATATCGTACGTGTACGTGGTCGTTCCGACTCCCGGGATCGCCACCGAATTTAATCGGTTTGCGTTGTCATAAGTGTATCCGACACTTAGAGATGGGGCTGAACCAGATACCGCACTTCTTGCAGGGTATACGAGTGTATCTATCGTATCGTCGTTATCAGAATACAGAAGCTGGTAGTCCTTGCCCATCATCGTTTGGCGATTCTTCCGATGGAATCCATCGTAGCCATAGCTGATAGAGTTTCCAGTGTGGTTATTTTCGCTCAAAAGCAGACCAGACTGTGGATCATACACGCGGTCTTCATAGAAAGAAGCGCCGGAAGAAACTTTCTTCAACTCATGGAAAGGCGTGTAGTCGTAGTTGAATGTGACGCCGTTTTTGTCCTTGTAACTCTTTACAAGACCGCTTTTTTCGTAGGTGTACGTCTCCGCTTTTGTCTCCGGATTCTTCTCCGAGAGCTTCCACGACAAACTATTGTAGGTATACTCTGCCGTAGTCGTGCCATTCTCCAATACACTGGTGAGATTGCCTAGCCCATCGTACCCGTATACATTTACGTTATTTTCCGGGTCCTGCAAATAAACCAGGTTGTCGTTATGGTCGAAGCGCATACTCCACGCTTGGGAAGTTTTGCCGTCTGAGATTTCTTTATTGGTTACTTTCCCGAATCGATCCGTCTGGTAGTTCGTTACGCGATGGTGACTGCCGCTTTGCGTCGTCTCCTCCGTGCTCTCCACTTTTCCATACAAATCACGGTAGGTGGTCGCGATATAGCCATTCGGCGAGAGCGTTTGTTCCGTCAGACGAGGTAAGTATCTTGTTCCATCCGAGTAGGCATTGTTTCGATGGTTCTTAGTGGTTCCTAAGGAATTCGTCGTTTGGTACACAAAACCGTCCCAATCATACAGGTACGAGGTGCTTTGCTCCTGCTTCCCGTAAGGAACCGTGCGGCTAATCTCCATGCCATCTGGCGTAAACTCATTTTCTACCAATGGACGCTTCGCACCTGTCGTGCCCACCTGCTCTTGATAGGCGGTATCTCCATACGGGGTGTAGTAAGTGATCAGCTTCGATTGATCCGGAGCAATTTTCTCCACGATGCCCGGTCCCTCTGAACTCGATCCAGAAGCTTCGCCGTCCCGATACACATACGTTATGGTTCGTTTTGCGCCTTGATTGTGAAAAGTCTCCGATAACGGTCGGCCTAACTCATCGTAATCGTATGTAACTTTGCTTCCGTTCGGATAGGTCTGGCTTTTGATTTGGCCTTTGTCATCGATGTCGTAGGAAAAATTCAGCACATCCGATTTGCCGCTTTCCAACTCGACACCTGCGAGTGTGATTTGTGTTGGCTGAACGCCATATTGATCATAAGCGGTAAAGGTCTGCGTCCGTGTCTTTCCTGCGCCAAAGTTTTCCGTAATCGAATAGAGCTGGTTATTGGTGTACTCATATGTCCGTTCAATCGATTGGCTCTTGTGATTATTGATCAAATTGGCAGGGAACGAGTTGATCTCCGTTTCCTTCCGAAGCAAATATTGATTGTTGTACTCGAATGTCGTATTCGAATAATACGGATCGCCCGAGGCGGAGGTTGATTGCGTTCTGGCTGCCTTTAGTACGGAGAAGGTCCGGAAGCCCCATGGATTCACCCCTTCTGCATCATATGTCCATGTACTTACAATCCCGTCCGGTGCAATCTGCTTGATCAGCTGTCCGTAATCGTTATATTCGAAGTACGATTCTTGCGCGTAATTGTTTATCTTGGCCGCATACCGTGAACGATTGGAAAGGTTCGGATCTTTCAAGTAGGAATTGTATACATCCAGATCGCTCACTGCCGATGTCGGTTCCAAGAAAACGTATTGATACGTCGGCTTTGTATTCCGGCCGGAATAGGCATAGGTCGTGTACGTAGTTGGATTGTACTCGACCCGATACTTCGCGCCAGATACATTCGTACCACCTTTGCTCACGCCTGTTGTCTTAACGCTTCGCAGCAACGTATTTCCGTCCTGATTGACCTTGTAAATGGAATTCTTCGTGTAACGGGAAGCCTCAGATTCTGTGACCTGGATGGTATCCCCATGTCGTTCCGCAAAATTCTTCAATCTAGGTAGTTGTTCCTTTGGCACCTTCCATATTTCGCGGAGGTTGTCGTTATTGGCATAGCTCTTTTCCAGCTTATACGTGTTGGTTCCTTTCGGCGTTTTCTGCGTATAGCTGTACGATACTTTATTAACAGGATGATAGGCTACATAGCTTAGTGCATACTTGTCTTGAAAAATCCGTACGAGACCGTCATTGAACGTCGTTTGGCCTAGTTGATAGGGACGATATTCGTAATTGATTTTTAATCCTTGCAACGGATAGGAAACTTCTTGCATGAGCAAGTAATCGATTTCCTTACGCTTCTTTGTATCCGATTCCCAATACTTTGCTGAATCTTGAAGCGTTTGATCAGTTGGGAGCTTGTCCAATGTGTATTCCTTGTTCAAATTGAAATAAGCAATACCCTTGGTAGTAGGATTATGATAGGAATAATTTGCTACTGTATAAGGACCGCTTCCACTCCCTGCTGTCGGCAGGACTTCTACTCGAACAAGCTGATCGTAACTTCTCAATGCGAACTTTCGTTCAAAGTGGTAGCGAATGTGCTTGAGTACAGTAGTCTCAGTTTTATCTTTATAGACAATCAAGTCTTGCGTTGTGTTGTTTTGCTTTCGTTTCAGCACCACATAACGACCGACACTGTCTTCAATGCTGACTGGCTCTCCGTCGCTGTTAACGTTGTATTTGATCGTGTCCCCATAAATATTGGATTTGACGACCGTTCCAGACTTTACATCAAATTCATATCTCAGATTACGGTAATACAACGTGTACTTCTGATTCACTTTGTCAGTGATGAACATGATGTCCTTATACGGATAATTCACAAACTTGTTGAACCGATATTCTAAAGATGTCCCGTCCTCTAAGCTTATGTAATAACGATTCGCCGTTGGACTCTTGTCTATGTTGGTGGAGTAAATTTGCTGGCCTGGATTATAGGGGTCGTCCCTTACCGTGGCTGCCTGCTCCCGCGTGACGACATCCAGTCTTGGCATATTAAAATCCCAACCGGTTGCAAATTTCTCATTGGTTAGGGCTTCATTCTTGTCTAGATCATCGTCCCAGCTTGGTACACTGATTTTACTGCTCAGGGAGTGGTATCTGCGCTTTATATCCAGATCCAGTCCATGCTTTCCTGGCAAGTAGAGATCTTGCTCGACCAGGTTCGCAGCTCGATATACATCATCTACGGCTTGCTCTGTTTTTGAACGAGCAAAGCGAAACTCTTGATCTTTTTCTGTGTAGAGAACTTCTGGAGGAGTTGTATTCACTGCTTGAATGTCGAGCGTTTCTTCCAGACTCTTGAGTTCATTTACTTTCGATTGTAAGAGGGGAGTAAGGCGATTTAAGAGGGCCTTATTTTCCTGACTGAGATTATCGAATTGAGAAATGAGCTGGTCACTGGTAAAAGCTTTGACTTCTGCTTGTTCTTCAGTTGAAAGTAGCTGCAATAGATCTGAGTAGAAATAGGCAGCGTATTTTAGTAAGGATCGGTCGAATGTTTGGTGGATTTCGATTGCTGTGTTTGCATTCAGCTCGGTCCATGTTAGTGAAGCGATGTCCTCGGCGTTATATGATGCGGGATTTTTTGCTTCTGTTTTTTCTAGTAAAGGGTTGAGATTTTGCTCTGAGATGGATTGCTGGATTTCATTTATTGTCTCGTTTGGAGTTGATGATTCTATACTTTGTGTATTTGATACGTCTCGGTTTGATGATTCATTTGCCAAGGTACTCACTGGTGGTATAAGCGTTGTTAATAAGGAAAGACATAATATAAAAATCAGGGTTGATTTTGTCGAGAGGAGTTTCATAGTGCCTCCAAAAGAAATATTGTCCCCCTTACTTAGAAGGGGGATTTATTAGTAATATTATGGTGTAATTTTGACTTTTACAGGTTTGTTACTGTTATTAGTTGTTCCATCTCCTAGTTGACCACGAGAATTACTTCCCCAAACATATACAGTTCCGTCTTTCTTTAAAGCTAAACTATGATTCGCATTGGACCCACTTGCAATTTCTTCAATTTCCGTTAATTCTGGTATATTTACCGGAACCCCTCTGTCTGAACCACCGCCATCACCAATTTGTCCACTGCCCCCGCATCCCCATGCATACACTTTCCCATTTACATCAAGAGCCAAGCTATGATTTTGTCCTGCAGCAACAGAAACAATATTTGAAAGTCCGTTTGTATACATTGGAGATGAAGTTGAGCTTGTACTGCCAGTGCCTAATTGACCATACCCATTTTCTCCCCAAGCCAATACCTTTCCGTCCTTTCTAACAACGAGACTGTGACGATACCCCGCAGAAATGGCCCTTACGTCTGTAAGACCTTGCACTTTGATTGGTCTGTAATTTTTTCTGCCTACTACTGAATCGTATCCCCACGTCCATACCGTACCGTCTTTCTTGAGGGCTAATACATGATTATACCCAGCAGCAATCTCTGTAACATCCGTAAGATCAAGTGTTTGTTTCGGTGTATCACTGTCTGCGCTTCCACCATTACCTAATTCACCGAAACTATTATACCCCCAACTCCATACTGTACCATCGGCTTTTAAAGCTACGCTATAGTTCGCTCCCACAGCAATACGCGTAATGTTTGTGAGACCTTTTACTTGGACAGGAACATTCTTTTGAACTCTTGTACCATCTCCCAATTGACCGAAAGTATTTCCACCCCATGCCCAAACTGTACCATCACTCTTCAGAATCAGAGAGTGCTCCTGACCAGCTGCACTACTCACTGCATTACCCGCTGCCAAAGTCGTCTCTTTTGATAGAAAAAGTACTGCAAGCATCATCAGTAAAATATTACATCTTAATTTTGACTTTATTAGATTTTTTTTCACTTAGGCTCACTCCATGTTATTAATCATTCGTTAATACTGGAACGGTACTATTTCGTGCCGTTCCATCTCCTAGCTGCCCCTTCTCATTTTGACCCCATGCCCATACACTTCCGTCTTCTTTCACCATCAACGTATGTGCTCCACCTGCGGATAAGCGATTGGCTTTCACTTCTGTCTCCCTGACTTCCACAGGGACCGTGATTGTTTGGTTATAGTAGCTCACTGTGATGTTCGCTGTCCCTACCGATACAGCTGTGATCACTCCTGCTGCATCTACCGTTGCTACCGCTGGGTTACTGCTCTCATACGTCGACTGTGTCGTGACATCTTGGGTGCTAGTGTTTGGATAGGTCGCCGTGATTTGTAATGACTTGCTTTGGGACGTCGGCAGCAACACCGTACCTGGACTCGCTATTAGTTGCTGAGCAGAGATGACCAGCATACTTTCTATTGGCGTCGTCCGATTCTGTACTGTTCCATCTCCTAGCTGCCCTTTCTCATTCTGACCCCACGCCCATACACTTCCGTCTTCTTTCACCATCAACGTATGTGCGTTACCTGCGGACAAGCGATTGGCTTTCACTTCGATCTCCTTGACTTCCACGGGGACCATAATCGTTTGGTTATAGTAGCTCACTGTGATGCGCGCTGTCCCTACCGATACAGCTGTGATCACTCCTGCTGCATCTACCGTTGCTATCGCTGGGTTACTGCTCTCATACATCGACTGCGTCGTGACGTCTTGGGTGCTGTTATTTGGATAGGTCGCCGTGATTTGCAATGGCTTGCTCTGAGACGTTGGCAGCAACACCGTACCAGGATTCGCTACTAGTTGCTGCGCCGAAATCACCAGCATACTTTCTATTGGCGTCGTCCGATTCTGTACTGTCCCATCTCCTAGCTGCCCCTTCTCATTTTGACCCCATGCCCATACACTTCCGTCTTCTTTCACCATCAATGTATGTGCTCCGCCAGCAGACAAGCGATTGGCTTTCACTTCTGTCTCCCTGACTTCCACAGGGACCGTGATTGTTTGGTTATAGTAGCTGACTGTGATGTTCGTTGTCCCTACCGATACTGCTGTAATCACACCTGCCGCATCTACCGATGCAACCGCTGGGTTACTACTTTCATACGTCGACTGCGTCGTGACATCTTGCGTGCTGTTATTTGGATAGGTCGCCGTGATTTGCAATGGCTTGCTTTGAGACGTTGGCAACAATACCGTACTTGGACTCGCTACCAGTTGCTGCGCCGAGATGACCAGCATACTTTCTATTGGCGTCGTCCGATTCTGTACTGTTCCATCTCCTAGCTGTCCCTTTTCGTTTTGACCCCATGCCCATACACTTCCGTCTTCTTTCACCATCAACGTATGTGCTCCACCTGCGGATAAGCGATTGGCTTTCACTTCTGTCTCCCTGACTTCCACAGGGACCGTGATTGTTTGGTTATAGTAGCTCACTGTGATGCTCGTTGTTCCTACGGATACCGCTGTGATCACTCCTGCTGCATCTACCGTTGCAACCGCTGGATTACCGCTCTCATACGTCGACTGCGTCGTGACATCTTGAGTGCTGTTATTTGGATAGGTCGCCGTGATTTGTAATGGCTTGCTTTGGGACATCGGCAGCAACACCGTACCTGGACTTGCTACCAGTTGCTGTGCAGAGATGACCAGCATACTTTCTATTGGCGTCGTCCGATTTTGTACCGTTCCATCTCCTAGCTGCCCCTTCTCATTCTGCCCCCATGCCCATACACTTCCGTCTTCTTTCACCATCAACGTATGTGCTCCACCTGCGGACAAGCGATTGACTTTCACTTCTGTCTCTCTGACTTCCACAGGAACCGTAATCGTTTTGTTATAGTAGCTGACTGTGATGTTAGCTGTCCCTACCGATACCGATGTGATCACACCTGCTGCATCTACTGTTGCAACCGCTGGGTTACTGCTCTCATACGCCGACTGCGTCGTGACATCTTGGGTACTGTTATTGGCATAGGTCGCCGTGATTTGCAACGGCTTGCTTTGAGAGATTGGCAACAGCACTGTGCTTGGACTCGCTACCAGTTGCTGCGCTGAGATGACCAGCATACTTTCTACTGGCGTCGTCCGATCTTGTACCGTTCCATCTCCTAGCTGCCCTTTCTCATTCTGCCCCCATGCCCATACACTTCCGTCTTCTTTCACCATCAATGTATGTGCTCCACCTGCGGACAAGCGTTTCAGCGTATCTTCTTTCAATACTTGTGCTACTTTTACATTCACGTTTACCTTGGTTCCTAAATAGTCAATGGTTATTGCGGTGATTCCTTCTTTTATTCCGGTAAGGAGACCACTTGCAGAAACGGATGCTATAGATGGATCTGCCATTGTAAACAAAGATTTATCCGCTACATCTACTTCAGTACCATCCGCAAGCTTCAATAGCACATATAGTTGTTGTGTTGTCCCCTCTTGAAGAGTGATGTCTTCCGGTACAACCTTGATGTTCTGAACCGGAATTTCTGCTGTAACAACAACAGGCACAACCACACTCGCTCCCCCAAAGGAAACGGTGATGTTCGTACTTCCTGCCTTAACACCCATAACCACTCCGTTTGCATCAACGGTTACCACTGTGGCATCTCCTGGCAAGTAGACTGCTTGCCCCGAAACATCCGTGATTTTTCCATCCTTATAGGTCGCTGTTACTTGTAGCTGCTGCGTCTTCCCAACCAACATGTTCAGGCTGACTGGTGTAACAGACAAGCTCTGCACAGGCTCTTGTGTCTCTGTAACCTGAACAGGAACGGTAACGACTTTCCCACCAAAAGATATGGTAATAGTAGATGACCCCACTGCCACCCCTGTAACGGACCCACCTGCTCCAACACTAGCAATAGCAGGCTGCGAACTCTGATAAGTCGCCTGATTCGTTACAATCGTTTGGCTGTTATCACTGTAGGTCGCCTTCACTTCCAACTGCTGGCTGGCTCCTTTGCCAATGCTCACTGTCGCTGGCGTAACCGCCAAAGACACTAGGGAGATAACATTTCCTGAAACCGTAACAGGAATAATCGTACTTTGCCCACCGTAGCTTACCGTGATTTGCGTAGCTCCTGGCGAAAAGGCTGTTATCAGTCCACCACTATCCACTGATGCAACATTGGCATTACTACTTGAATACACGGCTTGTCTTGAAATATTTTCTTCGGCCCCGTTTGAGTAAGTGGCCGTTACACTAAGCTGTTGAGTACCACCTGCAACCAGCGACACTTGCACTGGGGTTCCTTTTATTTCCTGAATGGTAGCCCCTTGAACAGTTATCTGGCTGGATGCATTTTTACCATCATAAGAAACGGTAATCGTCGCTGTTCCTGCTTTGATACCCGTTACGACACCCTGGCTGCTCACTTGCGCAACAGATGAATTCGAGGTGTCAAAGCTGGCAACGCTGCTGATATCTTTGCTGTTACCGTCTGAGTAATAAGCGGATGCGTACAAGCGTTGAATCTGGCCTTCTGTTATTGTGGATTGTCCTGGCGTAAGACTGATCGATGTCAAATGAACAGAAGGTGCATCAACGGTAATGGCAAAAGTCTTCGACTGCCCACCGAAATACAACCTGGCCTTCGTCGTCCCGCCGTTCACCGCATACACAATCCCCTTGTTGATATAAGCAACCGAAGGATCTTCCACGACATATACAGCCTGCGCGCTTACATCCACCTGACTCCCGTTGTCCAACGTTGCCATGACCTTGATTGATTTGGAGTTACCTGGTGATACATCCACCTTCTCCAGATCAAGACTCAAGGCTTTGGCTTTCTGTGGTGTAGACGCATTTTGCTTTACGCTTTTTGTGATATTTCCGTTCTCGTCATGATAGAAAATGACGCTTTCGACTCCGTTTTCTTTGATCGCCTTGATTCGATTGTTTTGATCGTATACATACTCGTAAACCGTTCCCCCAGCCGCTGGAGCAAAAACGGTAAATAATACATTGACTGGATTACTTTCTGTATTGGTCAGCTTAATCGTATAGGCACCTGCCGCCAAATCATAAATGACTTCCGCTGCACTTGGTTTCTCCCTCGGTGACACTTGAACCCCATTGGAATAGACCGTTACAGCAGGATACTTCTGACTTGGATTTTTCAATTGGGTAACCATGCGATACTTTCCAGGAATGGTAACAGTCATGGCGATTTCTACCGTTTGTCCACCTGGAATCGTGATATCGTTTGGCTGATTAAAAACAAATGCTTCGCCTCCTGGCTTTGCCAGAAGCGTAGCGTAAAACGGACTTTTTCCTACAATCTTCACATAATACGTTTTTCCGGCAGCAAATACTGGATTCACTCTACCATTACTTCCTGAAGAGATCTCCTCATGATCCAGCAAGCCCGCCCCTTTATAAACGGATATATTCGCATCTGCCGCTAATCCCGAGTCGTTATTTAACGTGAACTGATAAACTCCGCTCGTTTTCGCTGTGATTTTAAAGTATTTTGCCTGATTGGCAGGAAAATGCATCCGTACCGGGTTATACTCTACCAACAGATTAAAATTGCTTTCTGCCGGTTTCGTTTGGACTGTGTAGGGGCTACTGCTATAGCTGCTAGTACCGGATGAATTGTACGCCCAAAGTATGATTGTATAAGCGCGATCCGGTTGTAGTCCCGTGATGGTATAAGTGGATACGTTGCCTACCCGCTTGATCCCGCCGCCATCTACTTGAATGCCGTAGTCTGTTGCGCCTGCGACTGGACTCCAAAATACTTTAAGGGAATTCGTTTCTGCCTCTACTTTAATAATATTTGGGGCATCTGGTTTCTTCTCGATAGTCAAGCTTCCGGGATAAACCGCTACAAAACCGCCGCGATTGGATACTTCGATGTTCGGATAGGTGCCTTCTCCAAGATCCCTGCCCCTCCAGCTAAGGCTCCACTGACCTGAGCTACCAGTAGTAGTAAATTCCTTCGGATTTTTAAGACGATTCATCCTTCCAGATATGACATCTCCTGCTTGAAGATGGGTATAGACCCCTTCCAGAGTAAAGGTCTCATCAATGTCCATGACCCTCTTTGCCCCAGGGGTATAAATGACGATCTTCGGGAGAGCATCTACCAATCGGGATGAGTAATTCGTTGGTGTAGTCCATGCCCCGCGATTATCCTGAGCTTGAACCGTCCAATACACAGTCTGATACAACATTTCTTTTGTGATGGGGAAAAAATATCTGCCGGACGCATTCCCATTTTGGTTCGACTCGGAAATCGTCTCTTCTTTCTCACCAAGCTCGTTTCCGCCTGGTGTCAGTCCCACTCTTAATTTTGTTGATACGATTTTGTCTGAAACATCATTATCTCTAAGCGAATAATTGATTAATCCTCTAAGGCCACTATCCATGATGACAAGCTCTGTATTTACGACGACAGGTGCTTGATTCGTGGCTAATAGATAGAACTCCAATTTAGCGGTACTGCCTTCAAGGATTTTCGGGGCGTCGCTCTTCATTACCGCTTTTAGGCGCACATCAATGAGTGCGTTTTTTTGTATATAGCTTGTATCAAATACATAAGAACGGGCTGTGCCTGTTAATTTCTCCCGTTTTGTAGAAGTGACATGCCCGCCCTCGCTGATATATATGATTAATTCTTGCGAGGCTATATAACTTGGATACCCTTTACCGTTGTAGTAGTCCCAATCCAACGTAATCGACTGCCCTTTTGGTATTTCTGCTCGATCTTTCGGATATTTCCAATTCGCAGAAATGGTTATCGGGTCCTTTTCAGCTTGCGCTCTCATATCCACGCTAATATCGACTTTTTCGACGAGAGATTTACTGGATTTCTGATCGACTGCCCAGACACGAAGTGAGTAGAGATGATCTGGCTTCAAATTGCTGATGGGCACGTTGTACGAAAATTCATTTGCGCTCTCAGATGCCGTAAAACGAGTCAGTTCATGAGGATCTTCTTCATCTAGCTGATACCAAATATGAACTTGGTCTCCGATGTTCGGATCCAGCGCAATACCTGATATGGTGATGACATCCTCTGAATTAACAGTAGTGACAGCCTTCCCTACCACTGGTGAGATCAAATAAACTTGGGGAGCAGAATTATCGTTCACCTCGGTCGTTATGTAGGTGATTTCAGGTGTCCATTTTAGAAGATCCCCAATGTTGTTTTCTTTCTGGTTGACTTGAAAAATCAGTGCGTCTCCTTCTTCAATCGAAAGCTCCTCCTGAATTTCCACACCAATCTCATCGTTAAAGTCAATCGATTGCCAGCCTGAGGACGGCCAAATTTGAGCATCATTTTTCAGTAGTCGGACGTTGGCTCCGTCTCCCTCTTCCCCTTGGATTTTGGAAATCCAACCGCTAATGTGAATTCGTCCTGAACGCGGTGCCTTCCATTTCAGGACAGGATCTGAGCTCCCGACTTTTATCCACGTGTTTCCGATTGCCGTCTCGTTTTGATTACTCTTCCATTCCTCGGCAGCTTTGTCCCACTCCAAGTCCGTGAAGCGATCTCCGCTTACCTCCTGATAGGACCAGTTGTTCTGTCCTTGCTGATTAGAAAATTGCAGCCAAAAAGCATACGTGTCGTGTATGGGTTCAACAATTGTGATAGTCTTCTCCATACTGGTTTGCTTCCCGTCTTTTTCTGTGACCAGCACCTGTAATTGGTGTTCCCCTACTTCCATCTGGTCAACTTCCAACAGATAGGAGAAGCCTGGTTTTAGATGTGGTGCGTCTGGGTATTTGCGCTTCATATCTGGTCGTTCAAGCCCATATTTCGCCTCGCCCAGCTTATCTCCATCCATCAAAACCTCGATTTTCTCCACTTCACCAGTAGAAACGAACCATCCTGTCATGTTGTAATTCCTACTGATCAGTTCGTTATCTTGTGGGGTGTCAATAGCGCCCCCTGTTACCATGTCGCCTTTTACAGTGACAGGATATTGCTTCACGATGCCAGCATAAGACACAGTAAGAACTGCACTTCCTGATGAGAGACCTGTTAGTAATCCAGTTGCATCTATTTTGGCAATAGCTGGATTATCGATCGTGTAGGTCGCTTCTCCCGTTACATCCTTGGTACTCTTATCTCGATAAGATGCAACGACCGTGAATGCTACGCTCTTGTCTTTTTCTAAAGTAACTTCGGAATAATTAGCTGTGATTCCCGTAACGGGACCAATGATGATGTTACTTTCCAGCACGAGACTCTCCGCGCCCGCTTTATCCGTTACTTTTATGGTCAGTTTGTGATTCCCTTCCGCAAACAAGGACGTATCCAGTAGATACTGAAAACCAGCATTTGCATTCTGGTAGAGTGGATACATGGCGAAAATATCTGGACGAGGTCCGCCATAAACAGCGGTTCCCTGCAATTGTCCATCCACCAAAACCTCGATTTTGGACACACCGCTTGGATTCAAAATCCATCCCTGTATGGTTGTGATTCCACCAATAACTGTGCCCTCTTTTGGGATATCCATTTGCCCTTTGGCAACAAGCGAGCCTGCTTCTGATTCTGTGACAACAACTGGAATCACCAATGACTGATTCCCGTAATTCACATGAATCTTTGTCATTCCAACTTTCAGACCTGTAACGACTCCCAGCGGACTGACATATACGACATTCGGATCTTCTACTGTATAAACAGCTTCCCCTGTAATGTCCCTTGATTGTTGACCCTCAAAACTGGCGGTAATCTGCAGTTTCTGCATAGCGTCTTTTGCTACGCTAATAGTTGGTTCTGTATTTTGCAGACTAATGGCGGGAGCAATTTTTCCAATCACGAAATTTCTTTCTGGTAGTGGATGTTGCTTTCCTTCGCTATCCGTTGCGATCACAGAAACGGTATGATTACCCGGTTGCAGCTCGTTCAGATCAACGGTATAGCTGAATCCTGCTTGCGTATTTGTATATTCCGGATGAAGCAGGGCAATATCCGGTCGAGCAAGGCCCGATTTTGCTTTCCCATGTTCGATCCCGTCAATGACAACCTGATAGTCTGAGATAGCAGAAGGATGTAAAAACCAGCCTGAAATCGTATAGGTGCCATTGACAGTAGCACCATTTACAGGCGTTTCGATCTCTCCCAAGGTTTTAAGTGCTTCCGCTTCCGTAACAGTAATAGGAATGCTGATACTTTGATCCCCATATTTTACGGTGAGACTCGTACTTCCTTGGGTTAGAGCCGTGACCAAGCCATCTGTGCTCACCTTTGCGACAGAAGAATTCTCTATGTTGTATAGGGACAGCTTGGTTACATCATGACTGCTCTGATCCTCCAGTACCGCCATGACAGTTAGTTGATGCGTTTTTCCTTGAGGAACGGTTACCTCTGTAACGTTTGCCTTTAATCCGATTGCTGGTAGCAAGGTAACGACTTGAATTGTTCTGTTCCCCAGCATTACCTGATTTCCACCCTTGCCTGTTCCTCTAACAGAAAGAGTATGTGTGCCTTCCCGCAATT
The DNA here is from genome assembly GCF_023714195.1 of Brevibacillus sp. MER 51. Lineage (NCBI taxonomy): Bacteria > Bacillati > Bacillota > Bacilli > Caryophanales > Paenibacillaceae > Brevibacillus > Brevibacillus sp. MER 51. The sequence goes on from NZ_JAMAUS010000002.1 coordinate 357,888, forward strand.
TCCCTGTATCGAGATTATAGTGGAACCCTACGTTTCCATCCGGTTTGGAAGCATCCATAATTTCTATTTCCGGACGAGAAATGCCATAGGTTGCTTCGCCACTTACGGCTCCGTCGATCAGTACTTCAATCTTTTCAACACCAGTAGAGTCAATAAACCAGCCGGTGACAGGGTAAACACCGCTGATTAATGCATTTTCCGCGGGACTGTCAATGCCTCCCCGAGCCAGAGCCCCTGCTGCTTTGACCCAAACAGGTATCGTAAGCGTTTGTTCCTGGTATTTCACGATGATATTGGTTTGACCGATTTCAATTCCCGTAACGATACCTTTATCTGAAAGGCTAATGATCGCAGGATTCTCAATCGTGTATTGAGCCTCTCTCGTCACATCTTTCGTTTGTTGATTCAGTAAAACAGCAGAAATGGATAATTGCTGTGTATTCCCTTGTATCAAATCTACCTTGCTTATATTTGCCACAATACTTGTTGCCGGTTCAGCACGACCGATGAAAACAGCTCGCTCTGCCAGAACTTGTTCAGCGCCGTCTTTATTGACAGCCGTTACCTTGATCGAATGCTGCCCTTCCATTAGCTGTGTTGTGTCTAAACGGTACTCATATCCGGCTTTAGCATTCTGGTATTGTGGATACGAGGATTCAATATCAGGTCGGGTATGCCCATAAGAAGCCTCCCCCACTACTGTTCCATCAAAATGAACCTCTATCTTGGAAACACCTGATGGATCCAGGTACCAGCCTTTGATGAGTGTGACGCCTGTCATCATCGAATTACTTGTTGGCGCCTCTAACTCCCAACGCGGTATCAGTGGCTCATCCTTTTTGATCGTAACGGGGATCGTGATTGATTGACCTTCATATCGAATGGTCACAATCGCCGTTCCAGCCCCCATTGCTTTTACAAGCCCAGCAGCGTCTACTGCTACGACACTTTCATCTGATGAACCGTATTCTGCAAGACTTGTAACGTCTTTCAGGGTGTTATCTTCTAAAACAGTAGATACCACCAACTGATGCGAACCTTCATTCGTTAGTTCCAGCTTGGTCACATCAGCATGCAGACCATTCAACGGCTCCACGTCACCAATGTAAAACGTCGTTCCATCCATTACGGTTTGTTGTCCATTCATATCCTGAACTTCCACCGTAATGCTATGTGTGCCTGCCACTAAATTTCGAGTATCCAGTTGATAGTGAAATCCAGCATTGCTATTCTGATAAGCTGGATATTTCGCTTCAATATCTGGTCTCGGGTCGCCATAAGATGCCTCTCCCACATTCGTACCATCAATCAGGATATTGATTTTCGATACTCCGTCTGGGTTGAGATGCCATCCTTTAATGGTATACGTACCACTGATTAACTCGCCTTTTTCGGGAGTGTCGAGCCCACCTCTTGGGATCAAAGGAGCTCTTTTTGACACCACTATCGGGATTTCAATCGTTTTGTCACCCAACTCAGCGATCAGTTGCGTATCTCCGATTCCACTTCCTGTGACGAAACCTGAAGATGTAACCGTAGCAATTTTTTCATCTTTGCTCGTATAGGTAACTTCCATGCTGACATCTCTGGTGTTGCCATTTGTCATGTTCGCCGTAATTTTCAGTTGATAATTCTCACCTTCGGAAAGTCGCAATTCGTTCGGCGTCGATTCCAGTGAGGTAATCTCTGCGGAGTCCTCATCCCCTAGTTCCAGCGCTTTCTCTAGGTTTACAAGCCCTTTTCCGTAAAAACGTGATTCCCCTAAAGGTGTTGCGTTATCGACTAAACTATCACGCACTTCGCGATTGGTTGCTCCACCCTTTTTCGACCAAATAACAGCTGCTGCACCGGTTACGTGAGGAGCTGCTAAAGAAGTGCCTGAACGTTGCTCATAGTCTCCATGGAGAGACGTACTTAGAATATCAATGCCAGGAGCCATCAGGTCTAACCCACTGCCAACACTTGAAAAGTCAGCCCGTTGATTGTCCTGATTTATCGCACCGACAGACAATGTCTCAGCATATTTCGCAGGATACAACTGGGTATCCTCACCCATTCCTCGATTTCCTGCTGCTGCAATAACCAGTATCCCTTGTTGATTCGCTCTTTTTATCTGGTCGTGTAGCGCTTGACTGTCAATTCTACCACCAGCACTAATGGAAACGATGTTCATGTCATTCTGTATCGCCCATTCAATCCCCTGAATCATGCTGGAATATGTACCGTGACCTTTTTCATCAAGGACTCTGATGGCATAGATTTCAGCTTCTGGCGCAACACCAACAATTCCAACATCATTATCTTTACCAGCGATAACACCAGCCACCGCAGTTCCATGCCCGTGCTCATCATCAAAATCTGATTTTCCTTCTACATAGGAAATGCCTCCTTTTACTTGGAGGTCTTCATGATTGGATATACCTGTATCAATAATTCCAATTTTGATGTTTTGGCCTTTGTAATTTTTTTCGTGAGCTTGATTTGCCCCTATGTGCTCAATCCCCCACGGAATTTCCTGCTTTTCTGTTCTGTTTGTTTCTGCTAACTCTATTTCACTATCTTCCTCAATATAGGCTACATTCTCGTCCTGAGACATTACCTCCATTTCACTCTCTGTTAATTGAGCAACCATCACTTTCGTGCTAAGTTGCTGGACTGATGATCTTTGAATCGCCCTCACTTTTGTTTTCTTGCTTTCTTTAAAACCAATTAAATACGTTTTACTACTAGCGCTTGCGATAGCGTGCTCCGGGATAAGTTGCAAAAACAGTAAAGCTAGCAGTAGGAATACATTGAAACGACTGATTGAGCGGATGAATCTAGGGTTCATTCCTGTAACTCCTTGTCATAATTGTGTTGAGCTTTGGTATCATTCCTTTTTAAAAATATTTCAAGCCAGCCAGTTACTCTTCATCTCCTTCCTAAAAATAAGTCCAGATAAAAATGTAAATTTTACCTAAACAGCATTTTGAATTATAGTGAATTCCTGATATTGGATCAATAGGAACTTACCAATATGTTTTGACTAACAAATTACTAGTCAGCCAATATTGCTGATTAGCAGAAGGGATTTCCAAGTTGGAATATGTTTTCCTTGCTTGTAGGTCAGTCTTGCTCTCTCAAAAGCAGATTGTTTCCGAAGTTTCCTTCTTCAGACAAAAAAGAACCCCAAACGAGCGTAGATTACTCGTTTGGGGGATAGAGGTAGTTCTATTGATTGTTTATTTTTACTGCTGTTTTCTCCGGTATATTAATTTCATATTTCTCGTTTGGAAAAGGAAACTCCTCGGTAGTGTTAAGTATGTAAATATTTGAGTTAGTAGTTGGTTCGAGCTTAACAAAGTAATTTACATCACCCCAAGATACACCTGTGATCTCCTTTGTAGGAAACTCTAAATGAATTCTTATTTCCTCCAATGTCTCGGTATTCTTTAAATATAAGCGAGCTGAACTATTTTTCTGAAACAAATTAATCAGTTCCATGCAGTATTCAAATCTACCATCCGGTGTCTGCTGTATGGAATCAGTTCTTATTTTTTCTGTTAACCACCCACTCGTCTCTACGTTTTTATACAAATGTGGTGTCATTAAAAACATGGCAATGATGATAATTAAAACCCCAATGAACTCCCACCACCTAGATGGACTCCACTTTTTCAATAATAGAAAACTAGAAACGACTATCAATAAAATTGAGGGTATACCTAGATACAAAAGTATTACCGTGGAAATCAAGTCTATACCGCGTTGAAAATTTGCAGTCGAGCCAAGTACAAACCAGATAACACCTGATAAATTAAAGAGTATAGTGATGATCCAAATTAACTTCAACCACAATCGCATTGGGCATTCCCCCTCCTGCTAATTAATCTAGTTTCGCAGTAAGATTATTTCTTACCTTTTTGGTTCCACATAAAATTTTGCGAGATACGGCGTTATATATTTTTTCCACCTTTCAACATTAGAGTGCATTGCAGAGTGAGCCTCAATTGGGTCGTACTCCTCCCCTAATTCAATTTTTATATTTGCTGCATTTGAATACTCCCGTTTGGCTTCACCAAGTAGCCATACGCTTCCCCCATTTACCTGTACACCATCTCGTTCATTGTAAACATGTAGATGCTGTCCCACTGGATACTCTAAATAATATTCAAGTTCCCTTACAGGAGTAGCAATAGTAACAAGCGTTTCCACCTGAATTCCTTCATGTTCCAAAACATTTGCTGCTAAAATTGATACATTTCCGCCATGACTATGACCAATTAGCCGAATTGGTTTCTTCTCATTACCTTTAATACTTCGCCAATTCATGATTTCGCTTGCCAAAGATTGTGCTGCCTTTACCCTTGCCGTATTGTCGTTATCACCTGACCACTCAAATTTTCTTACATCCTCTTTATATAAACCTTTGAAATACGTAACAAAATCATCCTTCCAAGTAGAATTATCCGAAAACGTCCCATGAACTAGCCATGCATCATGTCCTGTAGGATCAATATACTTAACCGGATTGTTGTGAGTATACGTATACCTGTTGAGCGTCAACGGATTATCCACTTGCCCCTTATACGTATCCTCGGATATAAACCGTCCTATCTTCGGATTGTAATATCGAGCACGCAAATAATAGAATCCGCTCTCTTTGTCAAACATCTCCCCCGCATACATAAACGGATTGGAAATTGTCTCCTTGACCTTCTCCGCAATCAGATTACCCCAGATGTCGTAATCATACGTATTCAAGACATTCCCACTCTGGTCTTTGATCTTAACAACATCACCGTGGCTGTTGTAATAGTAATTGCCTTCAAGATTCGACGCATAGTCTTTTCGCCAGATCAACTGGTTACCAAACACATTCCGTGCCTTGACCCTGCCATCCTGCGTCAGCTCTTCAATCACTTGCCCATTCAAATAGACGTAGTGAGTCGTATCCGTCACGCTGCCAGTCTGTTGCTTCGTCGCCCGCAGTCCACCTGGATAATACGTGTACGTCGTTGTCCCTTTCTCGTCCTTATACTCCTGCAAACGATTAAACAAATCGTGCTTCATTTCATAGGAGCTTAAGATATTACCAGGAGCATTGGCATACACTTGGCGGTTGCCGCGCTTATCATAGGCATACTGCTTAACGTTTCCTTCAACCGATTCTTCCTTGATCCGGGAAAGCTTGTCGTACACAAACAATCCATAATTCGTACCGGAGCGCTTTTGACTGGTGATATTGCCAAACAGATCGTAGCCATTTGTCTCGTTCCAGCCGTCCGCGTGATTCAAGGCTGTTTTTTCACCGAATGAGCTGACCGATTGCTGCATCGCTGTCGGTTGTCCCGGATACGATACAGCATTGGTTTCTCCTGAGTTACTAATATCATACGTGTACGTGGTTGTTCCGACTCCCGGGATCGCCACCGAATTTAAGCGGTTTGCGTTGTCATAGGTGTATCCGACACTTAGAGATGGGGCAGAACCAGATACCGCACTTCTTGCAGGGTATACAAGTGTATCTACCGAATCGTCATTGTCTGAATAAAGAAGCTGGTAGTCTTTGCCCATCATCGTCTGGCGATTCTTCCGATGGAATCCATCGTAGCCATAGCTGATAGAGTTTCCTGTGTGGTTATTTTCGCTCAAAAGCAGACCAGACTGTGGATCGTACACCCGCTCTTCATAGAAGGCTGTACCAGAAGAAACTTTCTTCAGTTCATGGAAAGGCGAATATTCGTAGTTGAACGTGACGCCGTTTTTGTCCTTGTAGCTCTTCACAAGACCGCTTTTATCGTAGGTGTACGTCTCTGCTCTCGTTTCCGGATTCTTCTCGGAGAGCTTCCATGCCAAACTATTGTAGGTATATTCTGCAGTAGTCGTGCCATTTTCCAGAACACTGGTGAGATTGCCTAGCGTATCGTAGCCATACACGTTTACGTTATTTTCCGGGTCCTGCAAATATACGAGATTGTCGTTATGATCAAAGCGCATACTCCACGCTTGGGAAGTCTTGCCGTCAGAGATTTCTTTATGGGTTACTTTCCCGAATCGATCAGTCTGATAGTTTGTCACGCGATGGTGACTGCCACTTTGGGTCGTCTCCTCTGTGCTCTCCACTCTTCCATACAAGTCGCGATAGGTGGTTACGATGAGCCCATTGGGAGAGAGCGTTTGTTCCGTCAAGCGCGGCAAATATTTCGATCCCTCTGAGTAGGCATTGTTTCGATGATTCTTGGTGGTTCCAAGCGCATTCGTCGTTTGATACAAAAAGCCATCCCAGTCATACAGATACGAGGTGCTTTCCCCCTGCTTCCCAAAAGGAACCATGCGGCTAACCTCTAACCCATCCGGCGTGAACTCGTTTTCTACCAAGGGACGTTTCGTACCTGTTGTGCCTACCTGCTCTTGATAGGCCGTATCTCCATATGGGGTGTAGTAGGTGATGAGCTTCGATGAATCCGGTGCAATTTTCTCCACGATGCCCGGTCCCTCTGTCGTCGCCCCAGAAGCTTCGCCGTCCCGATAGACATACGTAATGCTTCGTTTTGCGCCTTGATTATGAAAAGTCTCCGAAAGAGGTCTTCCTAACTCATCGTATTCATAGGTAGCCTTGCTTCCGTTCGGATAGGTCTGACTTTTGATTTGGCCTTTGTCATCGATTTCGTAGGAAAAATTCAGCACATCCGATTTTCCGCTTTCCAGCTCGACACCTGCGAGTGTGATCTGCGTGGGCTGAATTCCGTATTGATCATAAGCGGTAAAGGTCTGCGTCCGTGTTTTTCCTCCGCCAAAGTTCTCCGTTATCGAATAAAGCTGTTTGTTTGTGTACTCGTAGGTCCGTTCAACCGATTGACTCTTGGGTGTATTGATTAAATTGGCAGGGAACGAGTTGATCTCCGTTTCCTTCCGAAGCAAATATTGATCGTTGTACTCAAAGGTGGTATTCGAATAGTAAGGATCACCGGATGCTGTCGTAGATTGCGTTCGGGCTGCCTTCAATACGGAGAAGGTCCGGAAGCCCCATGGATTCAGCGCCACCTCATCATATGTCCATGTACTCATAATCCCGTCTGGCGCAATCTGCTTGATCAGTTGTCCATAATGGTTGTATTCCAAATACGTCTCTTGTGCGTAATTGTTGATCTTGGCAGCATACTGAGCACGCTTGGAAACATTCGGGTCTTTCAGGTAGTGATTGTACACATCCAGATCGCTAACGGACGAAGTCGGTTCGAGAAAAACGTACTGATACGTCGGCTTTGTATTCCGACCGGAGTAGGCATAGGTCGTGTAAGTAGTGGGATTATACTCGACCCGGTACTTCGCGCCAGATACATTTGTTCCGCCTTTACTAATGCCTGTCGTTTTCTCACTTCTCAGCAAAGGATTTCCGTCTTGATTGACCTTGTAAATGGAGTTCTTCGTGTAACGGGATGCCTCTGATTCGGTGACATGAATGGTATCCCCATGTCGATCCGCAAAATTCTTCAATCTGGGCAGCTGTTCCTTTGGCACCTTCCATACCTCACGGAAATTGCCGTTATCTGTATAGCTCTTTTCCAGCTTATACGTATTTGTACCGCTCGGTGTTTTCTGTGTATAGCTGTACGATACTTTATTGACAGGATGGTAGGATACATAGCTCAAGGCATGCTTGTCTTGAAAAATTCGTACGAGTCCGTCATTGAAGGTAGTTTGACCTAATTGATAGGGGCGGTAATCGTAATTGATTTTTAAGCCCTGCAAGGGATAAAACGCTTCTTGCATGAGCAAGTAATCGATTTCCGAGCGTTTCGCTACATCGGACTCCCAGAACTTCGCTGAATCCTGTAGGGCTTGATCTGTAGGCAGCTTTTCCAGCGTATAGTTTTTGTTTAAATTGAAATAGGCAATGCCCTTTGTTTTGGGATCATGATAGGCATACCGGGCCACTGTATATGCGCTGCTGCCGCTCCCTGCTGTCGGCAGGACTTCTACGCGAACAAGCTGATGGTAACTGCTCAATGCGAACTTTCGTTCAAAATGGTAGCGAATGTGCTTGAGCACGGTGGTCTCAGTCTTGTCTTTGTATACAATCAAGTCCTGCGTGGTGTCGTTTTGCTTTCGTTTCAGCACCACATAACGGCCGACACTGTCTTCTATGCTCACCGGCTCTCCATCGCTATTCAGGTTGTACTTGATCGTGTCCCCATAAATATTGGATTTGACGACCGTTCCCAACGTGACATCAAACTCGTACTTCAAATTGCGGTAATGCAGCGTGTACTTCCGATTCACTTCGTCAATCGTGAAGAAGATGTCTTGATACGGATAATTCACAAACTTGTTGAACCGGTATTCTAAAGATGTGCCGTCCTCTAAAGTAATGTAATACCGATTACTCGATGGATCTTTATCTACTTTGGTAGAGTAAATTTGTTGACCTGGATTATAGGGGTCGTCCCTTACCGTTACGGCCTGCTCCCGGGTGACAATATCCAATCTGGGCATATTAAAATCCCAGCCGGTTGCAAATTTCTCATTGGACTTCAGTGCTTCATTCTTGGAAAAGTCCTCATCCCAGCTTGGCGCACTGATTTTACTGCTCAGGGAGTGGTATCTGCGTTTTATGTCCAGATCCAGTCCATGCTTTCCTGGCAAGTAGAGATCTTGCTCGACCAGGTTCGCAGCACGGTATAGATCATCGACGGATTGCTCTGTTTTTGAACGAGCAAAACGAAACTCCTGATCCTTCTCGGTGTATTTTACCGGGGGTGGAGTAGTGGATTGGACCTCCATCTGTTCTTCCAGTTGTTTCAATTCATTGATTTTAGATAAAACGAGAGGGGTTAACCGCTGCAAGAGGTCTTTGCTTTCCTGACTCAGATTCTCGAATTGGGTGATAATCTGCTCAGAGGAAAGACGTTTGACTTCTTCTTGTTCTTCTGCTGTTAGTAATTGCAGCAGCTCGGAATAGAAATAGGCTGCGAATTTTAACAATGCTCTGTCAAAACTGCGATGAATGTCAATAACAGTGTCAGTCTCTAGCTGCGTCCATGTAAGCGAAGAAATATCCGTTTCCGTGTACTCGATTGGATTTTTTGCTTCTCCTTTGTCATTGGTGATTGACTCGCCCATGGATTGTTGAATCTCTTCGATTGCCGTGTCTGGTGTTACTGCTTTCTCACCTGAGGTTATATGAGAGATGGACACGGGGGAGGATTCATTTGCGAACGTCGTTCCAAGCGGCAACATTGTCGTGCATAATGCAAGGCAAAGCACAACGATCATGAGTGATTTTATGGAAAAATGTTTCATAATGCCTCCGTTAGAGATATTCGTCCCCCCATGATGCGACGGGGGGACTGCATGAACATGGATTAGGGTACAACCGTAATCGTTATCATTTTAAACTGTCCGCCGTAAAACACCTTGGCCTCTGTTGTTCCAGGATTCATCCCATGCACAACACCTTTCACGATAAATCCAACCCGAGAATCTACTACCGAGTAAAGGCCTTGTGTTGTTACATCCAGCGTACTGCCGTCCTCCAGTGTTGCTGTGACCTTAATCGGTCGCGTGCTGCCAGCTCGTACCTCCACCTTTTCCTGATCCACATGTAGTACGGTTCCTTTTGGTGGAAGCGTCACTGCATGCTTGACACTTTTTAACATGTTTCCATTCTCGTCATGAATGAAGGTGACGGATTCTACGCCATTTTCTTTAATCGCCTTAATCCGATTGTTTTGATCATAAACGTACTCATAAAGAGTCCCACCAGGGTGGGGAGCAAAAACGGTAAAGGAAACACTCACTGGATAACTCTCGGTATTGCTCAATTTGATCGTGTAGCTGCCCATCCCCAGCTCATAATTGATTTCTGAAGGAGTTGGCGTTTCTTTTGGTGTTACGGCATTTCCATTGGACAGCACCGTGACAACCGGATATTTATTTGTTTGGTTTTTCAATTGTGTCATCATACGATACTTGCCAGGAATGGTTGTATTCATGATCATCTCTACTGTTTGACCGGGCTGAAGCGTAATTTCCTTTGGTTGGTTGAAGGTAAAAGCCTCTCCCCCTGGCTTTGCCAGAAGCGTAGCGTAAATAGAATCATTAGCGACAATTTTTACATAATAGGTTTTTCCTGCAACAAACACGGGGTTGACTCTTCCATTCGCTCCCGCCGCAACCTCCTCATGTGCCTGCAAGCTGGCCGCTTTATAGACGGAGATAGTTGCATTTGCTGGTAAACCCGAATCGTTGTTTAACGTGAATGAATACGCTCCATTAGTTCCGGCAACGATTTTCATGTATTTCGCCTCATTTGCAGGGAAATACATCCGCACCGGGCTGTTCTCGACCATTCCATTAAAATTGCTTTCCGCTGGTTTCGTTTCAACCGTAATCGAACTGCTATAGCTGCTAATCCCGGCTGAAGTATACGCCCAAAGTTTGATGGTATACACACGCGCAGGCTGAAGGCCCGTGATCGTATGGCTGGTAACATCGCCCACTTTTTTGATACCACCGCCATCGATCTGGATGCCGTAGTCAATGGCACCTACAGACGGACTCCAATAGATTTTGAGTGAATTGGTTTCGGCCTCTGCGTTAACGATACTTGGTGCATCCGGCTTGTCTTCCACCGTTAAGCTTCCGTAGTAATAAACTACAGTCGGCTCTGTCACTTGGATATTTTCGTACGTCCCCGATCCGATTTCCCGCCCCGTCCAATTCAGCTCCCACTGACCGGTGGTTCCTGTTGTTGTGAATTTTTTGGCGGAATGAGAGGAGGACACTTTGGCTTCAATCGTTTCTCCAGAAGTAAGCTTCGTGTATGTTCCATCCAATATAAAGATGTCATCAAGGTCCATCACTCTCTTGGCAACCGGCGTGTAGATCACGATTTTTGGAAGTGCTTCTTCCAGTCGGACGGAATAGTTAACCGCTGGTGTCCAAGCTCCCCGGTTATCCTGCGCCTGCACTGTCCAGTAAATGGTCTGGTGTAGCATCTCTTTTGCAAGGGGGAAGGAGTACCTGCTCACAACTTGTCTGTTCTGGGAAGCCTCCGGGATCAGCTCCTCTTTTTCACCAAGCTCGTTTCCACCTGGTGTGAAACCTACTCGTAATTTTGTCGAAACGATTTTGTCCGTGACATCATTTTCATTGAGTGTATAGTTGATGGTTCCTGTAAGCCCTCTGTCCAAGGTGACAAACTCCGTACTGGATACGACCGGTGCTTGATTGGCAGCCAGAACACTGAAATTCAACTTCGCAGTGCCGCCATAAACATAAGCAGGCGTCTTCGGCATAATCGAGCGAATTCGTGCTTCCACTCGGGCATTTTTCTCTATCACACTTGTATCAAAAACGTAGGAACGTGCTGTGCCTGTCAATTTTTCGCGGATCGTTGAGGTGACATGCCCACCTTCGCTAATATAAATGAGCAATTCTTGCGATTCGATTTTACTGGAGTGCCCACCGTAGCTTGCGTAATCCCAAGTCAGTGAAACCTTTTCTCCTTTTGAAATTTCGGTTCCATCCTTCGGAGATGTCCACTTTGCGACAACCACAATGTCTTCCTTTTCGGCTTGCGCTCTCATGTCCAAAGTGAAGTCTACTTTTTCACTGAGTGATCTTCCTGATTTTTGATCGACTGCCCAGACCCGAAGAGAATACAAAACATCCGGCTTTAGGTGATGGGTGGGTAGGTTGAACAAAAATGGTTGGTGCTTTTCCGAAGCCGTAAATCTCGTTAACTCTTGTGGATCTTCATCATCCAGCTGGTACCAAATGTTTACCTGATCTCCTATATTCGGGTCCATGGCAAAACCTGATATCGCGACAACATCTTTGCCATCAACGGTAGAGACTGCTGCTCCCACAGCGGGAGAGGTCAAATAAATTTGGGGAGACGCATTATCGTTAACGTCGTTGCTCACGTACGTAATTTCAGGTGTCCATTTAAGTAAATCCCCGAGGCTGCTTTCTTTTTGATCCACTTGAAACAAGAGCGCATCTCCTTGCTCTACCTCAAGTTCTTCTTGAATTTCCACACCAATTTCATCGTTGAATTCGATAGATTGCCAGCCAGTGGACGGCCAAATTTGTTCATCGTTTTTCAGCAATCGAACGTTTACCCCATCGCCCTCATCGATTTGAATTTTGGAAATCCAACCGCTAACCTGTATTTTTCCTGAGCGTGGCGCTTCCCATTTAATGACAGGGTTTGAGCTGCCAACTCTTATCCATGTATTCCCGATGGCCGTATCGTGATGACTCTTCCATTCTTCTGTTTGCTTGTTCCACGTCAAATCAGCATGACGATCCCCTGACACCTCTTGGTAAGACCAATTGTCCTTGCCTTGCTGATCTGAAAATTGCAGCCAATAGGTGTATTTGTCGTGAATCGGCTTCACAATCGTGATCGCCTTTTCCATGCTGGTCTGTTTCCCGTCTTTTTCCGTAACCACTACAGTCAGCTGATGCTGTCCCAAGTCCAGATCATTCACTTCCAAAAGATACGAAAAACCTGGTTTTACAGGAGGTGCCTCTGGGTACATTCGCAAAATATCCGGGCGATCCAATCCATATTTCGCCTCACCCAACGCAACGCCATCCATTAACACTTCAATTTTTTCCACTTCACCAGAAGACATGAACCAACCTGTCACGTTATAGCTTCCGCTAATCTGTTCATTCTCTCCTGGAGCATCAATCGCACCTGTCGTCATCAAAGCGCCGCCCTTCACATGAACAGGCACTTGCTGAACAATGCCAGCATAAGTGACGGACAGAACGGTATTCCCTGGCGCTAGACCCGTTATCACACCAGTAGCGTCTACTTTTGCAATGGCTGGGTCTTGAATCGCGTAGGTGACTGCGCCTGTTACGTCCTTCGTACTCTTGTCCCGATAAGAGGCAACCACAGTGAGAGAAACGGTCTTTTCTTTCTCAAGATCAATTTTGGGGAGATTGGTAGTAATCCCTGTTACGGGGCCAACTGTTACTTCTTTATCGAAGACGAGACTTTCTACTCCCTTTTTGTTGGTTACTCGTACAGTTATTTTGTGCTCTCCTTCATTGAAGCTCATTGTATGGAGCAGATACTGAAATCCTGCATTCGCATTCTCATAGCGTGGATACAGGGCGAAAATGTCAGGACGAGGTCCGCTATATACTGCCGTTCCTTGTAGCTGCCCATCCACCAACACTTCTATTTTGGCTACACCATCCGGATCAAGCAGCCATCCCTGAATCGTTGTGGTTCCTCCAATTTCTGCTTTGTCTATCGGAATGTCGATCTGTCCTTTTGCAACCAGTGGGCCAGAATCTGTTTCCGTCACAACCACGGGAATGGTTAGGGTCTGACCTCCATAACTGACAACAATCTTGGTCATTCCTACTTCGAGTCCTGTGACGATCCCCAGTGGACTCACGTGGATCACATTGGCATTCTCGTACGAATATACGGCATGCGCAGTCACATCTCTTGGACTTTGACCAGCGGTAGTTGCGGTAATTTGTAGCTTCTGCATCGACGATTTTGCCAAGCTAATGCCCGTTTCCGTATGCTTCAAACTATCCGCCGCAGCTACTTCTCCAACCACGAAGCTTTTCTCTGGCAACGGGTACTGTTTTCCTTCACTATCCGTCACTACAACAGTCACCGTGTGATGGCCGGATTGCAACTCGGACAAATCCACCGTATAGCTGAATCCAGCATTCGTATTCTTATAGTCTGGATGCAGCAGGGCAATGTCAGGTCGTGCTATTCCTGAATTGGCTTGTCCGACTTCTTTTCCATCAAGGACGACCTGATAACGAGTAGGCGTAGAAGGATGCAAAAACCAGCCCGCTATCGTATACGTTCCATTGATAATCGCGTCATTTGCTGGCGTTTCTATTTCGCCGATTGCCTTTCGTACTTCTGCTGCTGTAATGACGATTGGTATCTTGATATTCTGATTTCCGTATTTGATCGTAAGACTCGTATTGCCCTGCGCCAGAGCCGTAACTACGCCGTCTGGACTCACTTTTGCAACAGATGGATCTTCTACGGTATATATGGCTAGCCTGGTCACATCCTGCTTGCTCTGATCCTCCAATTCTGCTTTGACAGTGAGTGGATGTGACTTTCCTTGAGAAAGCTGCAGCTCGGTGATATCTACGTGCAATCCGATGGCCGGGAGTAATTCAACCATCTGTACGGTTCTTGACCCCAGCATCGTTTGATTGCCATCCTTGGCAGTTCCGCGCACAGAAATGGTATGCTTTCCTTTCTGGAAAAGGCCTGTGTCGAGGCTGTAATGAAATCCAACGTTGCTACCTGGTAAAGAAATATCCATAATCTCGATTTCGGGACGCGGAACTCCATACGAGGCTTCCCCGATTACAACGCCATCCACCAACACCTCAATGCTCGAGACGCCGCTTGAGGCGATAAACCAGCCTGTTACAGGGTAGACTCCGCTAATCGTCGCATTGTCGAGAGGATTGTCCAATCCCCCTTGGGACACTCCAGCAGCAGCTTTTACCGAGATCGGTATCGTCAGCACTTGTCCCTGGTAGTCGACAATCACCGTGGTCTGTCCGATCCGAAGACCCGTGATGATTCCGTGATTGGAGATGCTGGCAACTGTAGAATCCTCAAGGGTGTACTTCACTTCTCTTGTTACATCTCTGATTTGGTCATTTTCCAAAACAGCCGAAATGGTAAGCTGCTGTGTATTCCCTTGTGATAGTTCGACCTTGCTTACATTTGCAGCTATACTCTTGGCTGGTTGTGCACGCTCGATAGACACGGGACGTTCTGCCAGGACTTGCTCTTTGCCTTCCCGATTAACAGCCATCACCGTAATGGTGTGCTGCCCTTCCGTCATTTGGGCCGTATCCAAAAAATACTGAAAACCAGAAGTAGCATTTTGATAAGCCGGGTACGCCTGCGCGATATCCGGTCGCGATTGCCCGTAAAGAGCTTCCCCGACCAAATTCCCATCTGCATGAACCTCAATCTTTGCTACACCTGCCGGATCTAAATACCAGCCTTTAATGAGAGAGGCTCCCGTCATTGTAGAGTGATCGGCTGGACTCTCTACTTCCCAACGCGGTATGAGCGCGATTTTTTCCTGGATCGTGACAGGAATCGTGATGGTTTGTCCTTCATAGCGAATCGTCACACTCGCTGTTCCCATTCCTGTTGCATTTACGAAACCAGTTGGAGATACCGTTACGATATTTTCATCCGAAGAAGTGTATTCAGCCAGCATCGTGACATCTTTTAGCGTTTTATCTTCGAGAATCGTAGAAACAACGAGCTGATGCGTATTCTCGGCCGTTAGTTCCAGCTTGGAAACATCTGCATGAAGGCCCTCTACCGGCTGTTTATTGCCAATATAGAACGTATTTCCTTCGATAACTGTCTGCTCACCATTCTTGTTTTGAATGGCAAGCGTAATTGTATGCAAACCTACACTCATTTCTCTCGTATCCAGGTTAAAATGAAAACCTGCGTTTCCATTTTGATACGCTGGATACTTGGCCTCAATATTGGGTCTGGGGTCACCATAGGTTGCCTCCCCAACCTTTATGCCATCAACCATGATACTGATTTGGGACACGCCTGCTGGATCTAGGTACCATCCCTTCAGCTCATACGCACCGACAATTAATTCACCATTTTCTGGCTTATCAAGACCGCCACGTGGGGTCAAAGGTACATTTTCACTAACCACTACCGGGATTTCGATCGTCTTGTCTTCAAACGTTACGACCAATCGCGTCTCACCAATGCCAGTCGCAGTCACCAGTCCTGTTGGCTTTACTGTCGCGATTTTTTCATCGTTACTGACATATTTCGCTTCCTCGGTAATGTCTTTGGTCGTGTCATCTGTCAGCTTCGCCTTGATCTTCAATGGATAGCTTTGCCCTACGGAAATAGCCAGCTCGTTAGGAGAAGATTCAATCGCCTGAATCCCGAGAGTATCTGTATTCCCTAACTCCAAAGCTTTTTCCAGGTTCACCAGCCCTTTGCCATAAAAACGTGGCTCCCCAAGAGGTGTTGCACTCTCGACCAAAATATCCCGGACTTCATCGTTGGTTGCCTTTCCCTTCTTCGACCAAATGACGGCTGCGGCACCAGCCACGTGAGGAGCAGCTAAAGAAGTACCCGAGCGCAGTTCATATCCTTTGTGAAGGGAAGTGCTTAAAATGTCCACGCCCGGAGCCATCAGGTCCAAACCCGCTCCTACACTGGAGGTATCAGCACGCTGGTTATCCCGATCAACGGAACCTACCGACAACGTTTCGGGATATTGTGCCGGGAACAATTGGGTATCCTCCCCAAGACCTCGGTTGCCCGCTGCTGCAATGACCAGAATTCCATGCTCATTTGCCCTTTTTATCTGGTCATGCAATGCGCGACTGTCCACGGCCCCACCCGCACTGATCGAGACGATATTCATGCCATTTTGGATGGCCCATTCTATTCCCTGAATCATACTCGAATATTTGCCATGACCATTTTCATCAAGAACTTTAATCGAATAGATTTCCGCTTCGGGTGCGACTCCTACAATTCCAAGATGATTGTCTTTACCGGCAATCACCCCAGCCACAGCGGTACCATGACCGTGGGCATCATCATAATCAGGTTCACCTTCTACATAGGAAATGCCGCCACTCACTTTCAAATCTTCATGACGAGAAATGCCTGTATCCAAAATTCCTATCTTGACATTTTTACCCACGTAATTTTTGCTATGGGCCTGAAGTGCTCCTACGTGCTCGACTCCCCAAGGGATCTCCTGTTTTTCTGCCAGGTCGATCTCTGCCAACTCAGTGTCACTATCTTCCTCCATGTACGCTACATTTGGATCTTGAGATAATTCCTCCCTCTCGCTTTCAGTTAAGGTAGCTACCATAATTTTGGAGCTGAGTTGTTGCACAGATGTTCCTTGAATGGCGCTCCTTTTTGTTCGTTTACTGTCTTTGAAACCAATCAAGTATGTTTTGCTTTTTTCCGTTGCACGCACCTGCTCAGGAACCGTTTGCAAAAACAGTAAAGAGAGTAGGATAAATACGTTACAAATACGAATGGAACGGATGAATGTACTGTTCATCTCTAAGACTCCCTCCCCCATACCGGTTCAAAACCGCAAGAAAATAAGTACAGGTAAAATTATTGAAATATTCCTTAAACACACATTTGAATTATAATGAATTCCTTATATTGGATCAACAGGAAATAAAGACAAAAAAAGACGTTCTTAGACAAGAACGCCTTTCTCTTTTCCTTATTTATCCCCTCATCTGTCCCGCAATCGTCAAATGCGCCTCACCCGCTACGCGAATAACAGGCTCCTCTCCAGATCGATCAACCGTTACATACAGCTTTCCTGGCCGACCAATCGCATGTCCTTGCCCTATGACGAGTTGCGTTACTTTACCAGCAGGAATCAACTCTTCCAATGCCAGATAGCCAGCCAGTGCCCCGTTTGCAGCACCTGTTACCGGATCTTCCGCAATCCCGATCGCAGGCGCAAAATCCCTCGTATACAAGTCATAGCCTTCAGGAGCATCCCACGTAAACAAATGGGTGGTTGTGATGCCGTGTTCCCTGTTCATTTCTGCGAGCGAAGAGAGCAATGGCTGCGCTGCATCGATGGCCTTACGAGTGCGGACCGGAACGAGCAGATGCCTATTGCCAGTGGAAGCGAGCTTCATCGGATAGCGATCATCCAGATCGGCCAATGTTATGCCAACCAGCCTCGCTAGCTCTTCGCTGTCTAATTCAATCTCCTGCACAGAAGGCTTGATTTGGGTCATTTCCACTCGCTGTAACTGGCCATCCTCCTTCACCAATTGAACAGGAATCAAACCGACGTTTGTCTCAAACACGATACGGCTCCCCTTTTCCAACCATCCGCGTTCTGTCGCCAATAGCCAAGCAGAACCCACTGTCGCATGGCCGCAGAAATCGATCTCAACCGAAGGAGAAAAGTAGCGAATGCGAAAATCTGCTCCTGGATGGTCGGATGGCATCAAAAAGGCAGACTCAGGAAGATTCAACTCATTGGCAATTTTCTGCATTTGTTGTAAAGTCAAAGTACCTGCTTCCGGGATGACGCCCGCGGGATTGCCTGCAAACGGCTCTTTCGTAAACGCGTCCACATGATATACGCTCACATGATTCATGGTTTTTCTCTCCTTTTCATAAACGAATGCTTCTCTTGCTTTTCATCATAAAATGAGGCAACCGCGCTGTAAAATGAAGCTTTCGCATACCAACCATGATAAAAACTTCATGAAAGGAGGCGCTCCATGACTTTGTTTCAAATGGAAGTCCTTGTGGCTGTCACCAACACTGGCAACTTCACGCGAGCAGGAGAGCAAATCGGTTTGAGCCAGTCTGGTGTAAGTCATACGATCGGCGCACTGGAGAAAGAGCTCGGCATTTCCTTGTTCACCCGCAATCGCAGCGGTGTTAAGCTGACCGCAGCTGGCGAAAAAATCGTCGCCTCTGCCCGGACGATATTGGAAAACGTCTCACTGATTAAACAGGTGGCTGCCGAATCAAACGAGCATGTGGAGGCAACGCTCCGGATTGCTTCTTTTCCCAGCGTAACTGCTCAGCTCCTGCCAAAATTGCTAAAGTCGGTAGAAAGTCACTATCCGCATATGCAAACAAAGCTATATGAAGGAAGCTATCAAGAAATAAAAGAATGGATTGTCTCGGGGGTTGTCGATGTCGGTTTTCATGTGTGGCCCGATGACGAGCTGGAGGGAATTTTGCTAACGACAGACGCCCTGCAGGCTGTCGTGCCAGCCAATCATCCCCTGGCAAAAGAGCCCGCGCTGACCTTGGAGCAATTAGCCCGCGAATCGTTTCTCATGCCCATGGCGGGCTGTCACTTGTTGATTGGCGCGGAGTTTGCCAAGGCTGGTCTTACACCAAATGTTACCTATGAAATCGCTGATCATACAACGATATTGGCCATGGTAGAAAGCGGTGTTGGGGTGACAGTCGTTCCGTCACTGACTCTACCAGCGCAACTACCCGATGTCGCTGTCATACCAATCACGCCGCCTCTCTCTCGGCAAATCGGCTTGGCTGTACGTTCGCTTCGTGAAGCCCCACCTGCCGTTCAAGTCTTTTTGCGGGAAGCAGAGAGCATTGCACCCACACTATAAAAAGGACGTGCTTCTTCGTTGAAAAAATGGCTCATTCTCCTACTCGCTCTCTCCGTGATCTGCAGTGTGATTTTAGGGATTACCATACAAGCCGATACGTTAGTGCCATTGATTAACCAGAGCTTTTTAATCGGGCTTTTCCTGTTGATCGCAGGGAGTATTGCCGTCGTGACACGTTCTGGATTTTTCACGATTTTTCTGCGTGGCTTCAAGCAACTGAAAGGGATGTTTTTCCGCAAACCTCGCATGATGGACAGTGATATCGTTCAAGCAAACGACCCTGCTTTCGAGGAAAAAAAGGAGTCGTTCGTACGAATCGGAACCTCGCTTTTTCTCACGTCGGGCACTGGGCTGATTGT
Organism: Brevibacillus sp. MER 51; assembly: GCF_023714195.1. Classification (NCBI taxonomy): domain Bacteria; kingdom Bacillati; phylum Bacillota; class Bacilli; order Caryophanales; family Paenibacillaceae; genus Brevibacillus; species Brevibacillus sp. MER 51. Next base: position 377,408 of record NZ_JAMAUS010000002.1, read on the forward strand.
CTTCTCGATCGTTCTAACCTGTTTCTACTATCTTTAATCTCAAAAAAGGGCTGTCCCACCGAGCGGGAACAGCCCTTCTTCCTCTCTTACGACTTTATCAAATGACAAGCCACCCAATGCCCGGGTTGTGCCTCCTGCCACCTCGGCACTTCTTCCGCACAACGAGGTTGTACGAGTGGGCAGCGTGTACGAAAACCGCAGCCACTCGGCTTGTTGGCTGGACTTGGCAAATCTCCCTGCAAAACGATACGCTCTCGCTTTACCGTCGGGTCCGGCACTGGCACAGAAGAGAGCAAAGCCTGCGTATACGGGTGCAACGGACGAGCGTACAGCTCATAGCTCGACGCCAGCTCTACCATTTTGCCCAAATACATGACGCCAATCCGGTTGGAAATATGTTTGACCATGGACAGATCATGCGCGATGAACAAATAGGTCAATCCGCGATCATGCTGCAAATCCTCCAATAAATTGACGACTTGTGCTTGAATCGAGACGTCGAGTGCAGAGATCGGCTCGTCGGCAATAATAAATTCCGGCTCTACTGCCAACGCCCGCGCGATTCCGATCCGTTGGCGCTGTCCCCCACTGAATTCATGCGGAAAACGCTGCGCATGGTCCTTATGCAAACCCACTAGATGGAGCAGTTCCGCCACACGCTCTCGTCTCATTCCGCGATTCAGATGGTGGATGTCCAAGCCCTCTGCAATAATATCCTCCACGGTCATACGCGGGTTCAGACTTGCTTGCGGGTCCTGGAAAATCATCTGGGCATCCCGGTTGAACTGCCCCGCTTCTTTTCCCCGAAGCTGATGAACATTCTTCCCTTTGAACAGCACTTCGCCATCTGTATGGTCATACAGGCGAATAATCGTCCGACCTAGCGTAGACTTCCCGCAGCCACTTTCGCCGACCAGACCGAACGTCTCCCCTTTGTTGATCGTAAACGAAACACCATCCACTGCTTTCAAATCAAATCCCGTTCCAAGCGAAAAATACTTTTTCAAATCGCGAACATCAAGCAAAGCCTCTGTCATACTCCCTGCCTCCCTGCTGCCACCAGCTCCTGTATTCGCGGTGCCCGTGGATCGTGAAGCCAACAAGCAGCCTGGTGTCCACGACCGAATTCGCTCGTCACGGGCATCTGCTGTTCGCATATTTCCATCGCAAAATCACAACGTGCAGCAAACGGACAGCCGACTGGGGGATTGAACAAATCTGGAGGACTGCCTTCGATGGGAATCAGCCGTTGCTTTTCGCCTTCATCCAGCCGTGGAAGAGAACGCATGAGTCCCCATGTATACGGGTGACGAGGACTTGCAAAAACGTCCTCAACCGTCCCCGTCTCTACAACTATCCCCGCATACATGACAACCATGCGATGAGCAATCTCCGCTACGACTCCCAAATCATGCGTAATAATCACAACAGATAACTCCTGTTCCTCTTGCAATCGCTTGAGCAAATCCAAAATCTGCGCCTGAATCGTCACATCCAGTGCTGTCGTCGGCTCATCAGCAATCACCAGCTTGGGTTGGCAAGCAAGAGCAATCGCAATGACCACACGCTGACGCATCCCTCCGCTGAATTGGTGCGGGTACTGATCGATTCGCTTTTCCGGATCGGGTATTCCCACGAGTGAAAGCATCTCAATCGCTCGCTTTCTCGCTTCCTCTCTCGATACTTGATGACTGCGAACGAACCCCTCTACGATTTGTGTCCCTACCTTCATCGTCGGATTGAGCGCCGTCATCGGGTCTTGAAACACCATGCCGATCTGCGTTCCGCGAATACCGAGCAGCTCTTTTTTAGGCAAGTGACTGATCTCCGTTCCTTCAAATACAACCTTGCCCCCGACGATTTTTCCAGGTGGATTAGGAATTAATCCCATAATCGCTTGAGCTGTAACGCTCTTGCCACATCCACTCTCCCCTACGATGGCAACAGTCTCCCCTTTATCCACGTAAAAGGACACGCCGCGCACAGCTTGTACCTCGCCACCATATGTCTTGAAATTCACCCGCAAGTTATCGATTGTCAGCAAATGCTGATTCATCCTCATCCCCCCTGTCGTCTCTAATCGCGTAGACGCGGATCAAGCGCATCCTGCAAACCGTCTCCGAATACGTTAAAGGCGAACATCGTCAGCGAGATCATCAATGCCGGGAAAAACAGTCGCCACCAATCACCCGTCAAAATAACGCCCAAGCCATCGTTTGTCATCGTCCCCCAACTGGCGACGGGAGCTTGTACACCGAGTCCAAGAAAGCTGAGAAAAGATTCCGCAAAAATCGCCGATGGAATCGTAAAGGTCAGATTGACGATAATGACGCCAAATGTGTTGGGAATCAGATGCTTGAGCAAAATTCGTGAAAACTTCGCCCCCAGCACTTGGGCAGCCAGAATGAACTCTTGATTTTTCAATTGCAAGATTTGTCCGCGGACCAACCGCGCCATGCCGACCCAGCCCGTAGCAGACAGGGCAATAATAATCGTCAGCATTCCCGGCTCCATCACTACCATGAGCAAAATGACGACCAGCAAATACGGCAGCCCATACAAAACCTCGATAATACGCATGATGATCGTATCGATGCGATCCCCTCGTTTGCCTCGCCCTGCCATATAACCCGCAATTCCCCCGACTGTCACTCCGATGACCAGGTCGATGAATGCCGCGACAATGCCAATCGTCAAAGAAATCCTCGCCCCATACCACGTACGGGCAAACATGTCACGTCCCAGCTCATCCGTCCCGAACCAATGCTCTGCGGAAATTTCCTGATTTTTGGTCAGCAAGCTCTGGTCGGAATAACTATACGGCACGAGATTCGGTCCAATGATCGCCATGCCAACCAAAGCGAGAATAATGAAAAGGCCGAGCATAGCCAGCTTGTTTTTCAGCAGCTTCCGAACGACCTGCTGCCCATTGCTGAGACTGGGTCGTGCAATGACATTCGCCTGTATATTTTTCGCCAACGGGCGAAACAACGGGTCCACTTTGTGCTCCATCGCCACAGTTTATCTCTCCTTGTTGGTCAGCTTGATCCGTGGGTCAATCAGGGTGTATGCCATATCAATCAGGAAAATGGTAAAAATCAGAATCGCACTGTAAAAAATCGTCGTACCCAAAATGACCGGATAGTCACGGTTGAAAATGCCGTCTACGAAGTACTTGCCAATGCCCGGGATTGCAAAGATTTTTTCCACGACAAAGGTTCCCGTTATCAAACTGGCAATCAAAGGACCAAGAAAGGTGACCACAGGCAGAATCGCATTGCGAATTCCATGTCTGACGACAATGATAAGCATGGGAATCCCCTTTGCCTCTGCTGTTCGAATGTAGTTCTGATTCATGACCTCAATCATGCTGGCACGCATGTAGCGGGTAATGACCGCAACTGGACCAAAGGCGAGCGCCAATGAAGGCAGTATCGTATGCATCCACGTACCCCATGTCGCAACGGGAAAGAGCGGCAACTTGATCGCGAAGAAATTGATCAGAAGCGGTGCCATAATGAAGCTCGGAATCGCTACCCCCAATACGGCAAGCGCCATGGCAACGTAGTCCAGCCATTTGTTGCGATTGAGCGCTGCGATGATGCCCAACGAAATTCCGAAAAGGAGTGCGATCCCAATCGCTTGCACACCCAACCACGCAGATGCTGCAAAGCCATCGGAAATCATGTCATTGACTCCACGAGAGTCTGATTTGATGGATGGGCCCAAGTCAAGCATTAACAGATTTTTCAGATATAAAACGTATTGAACAGGCAATGGCTCGTCCAGGTTGTATTTGGCACGTAAATTATTGAGAATTTGCTCTGGCAGCTGATCCGACTCGGAGGCAAACGGGTTCCCCGGAATGGCATGCATCAAGGCAAACGTCAGCGTCACGATAATCCACAGGGTGACGAACATCATCAAAATACGTTTTACCAGATAGTTTGACATGGAAGTCCTCCTCGTTTACTTAGCCAGCTCGTAAATGGCATGCGCGTAAATCGCCATGGCACGCAGCAGGTCGTCAATCTCGGCATATTCATCAGTCAGATGGGCCATGGATTCTTTGCCTGGAAAGAGCGGGCCGAAAGCAACACCATACGGCATGATTTTGGCGTAAGTTGCTCCACCTGAGGAAAGAAGGGTCGCCGGCTCTCCCGTGTGCTCCTCGTACACCCGCGACAAGGTACTTATCACAGGATGATCTTTGGGTACATAATGCGACTTGGATGTCCGCAAAGCGGAAATCGTCCAGCCCAGCTCTGCAGTCCTTTGCTTCAATTTCTCTACGTATTCTTCACAGGAAACAGTCGCCGGATAGCGTATATTGAGCCGAACTGTGCCCCCTTCGCTGGAATCGTAATGCAATATCCCCGCATTGACCGTCAGCTTGCCTGACACTTCATCCTCACAAGCCATATGCAGCTGGTGAGCAAAATAATCTTCATGCAGAATATCAGCCAACATCGTAAGAAAAGACAAACTGGAGCCACCAAACGGATACGAGCGTAAAAAAGTAGCCAACAAGGTTCCCGCATTCACACCTTGGAATGGCGCCATCCCATGAGCTGGCTTTCCTGCGAGCGTGAATTGCAACTGTCCCAGCCCTACCAGTTCCATACGACCAGTTGTGTGATTTTCATTCAGAAACATCTCCCAGTCTTCCGCCAATCGAGAAAGGACGACCTCCTGCCGCGCCTGAGAGTCCAGCCGTACAAGAGCGACTGCTTTTTCGGGAACACTGTTGCCTTGGTCACCGGAGACAAAGGAAGCTAGTTGCCACACACCATTTGGTTCGATTGTTTCCATCGCTGGAATCGTCAACGTTGGGTTGATCTGTCCCTTCTCGGCATGTGTCATCGGAAAGGAGGAATCAGGTGAAAAGCCAATCGGCGGGATGCGATCATGCTGGGCAAAATGCTTCATGCACAGCCAGCCGCTCTCTTCATCTGTTCCGATGATCATTCGCACGCGTTTTGTCAGTGGCAAGCCTGAATCCTTAACCAGCTTTAGCGCATAGTACGCAGCCATCGCTGGGCCTTTGTCATCAATCGCTCCCCGTGCATAGATGCGACCGTCGCGAATGCTCGGTTCAAAAGGCGGGGTCGTCCAACCTTCTCCCACAGTGACGACATCGATATGAACGAGCACGCCGATCTCTTCTTCCCCACTGCCGAACTCGATTGTCCCCGCGTAACCATCCAGGTTTTTGATCTGGAAGCCATCCAGCTCACCGCGTTCGAGCATGGCTTCAAGCGCAGCGGCAACACCTTCACCAAATGGCTTTCCTTCTTTTGCCGTCGTCATGTCTTCGATGCTGTTAATGGAAAGAAAAGATTTCAAATCATCCAGGTACTGCTCTCTTTGCAAAAGCGCTTGCTGCCGCCAGTAATCGCTCATATGCGTTCCCCTGCTTTCATCCGATGTAGATAGGCAAGAAACGATTCACCTTTCGAGGAAATCTGACTTCCTTGTCTTCCTTTTCCCACTTGAATCAGCTCATCCTGCTGCAAAAGCTTCAGGCGATAGCGCAACTGTTGCAAGGTAACCGAGTGACCTTGTTCTTGCAACTGCGCAAGTAGCGTATAGCGTCCGCCGCTTCCGTGCCCCAGCTCCTGCAAAATAGCCGTGATTTCATCCAGAAATCCCCGTTTTTTATATTCGGTGACGATACTTTCACATTCGTTGTGTAGACCATCTACAGGCAACGGCGCTTCCGGTATTTCCCGTAGAAACGGCAAATGATACGGATACGCTTCATCCTCCACGACATGCGCTAAATACTCGATTACATTTTCGAGCTCGCGAATATTTCCAGGCCAATCGTACTCATGGAGCGCCCGCATCGCTTCATTGGTCAACGTAAACGGCGGACGGCGCAAATCATAGGAATATTTTTTCATAAATTGATGGGCCAACCACGGGATATCCTCCCGTCTGTTCCGCAGGGGCGGCAAATGAATCGGCAAGATATTCAGACGATAATACAAATCAGCACGGAAGGCCCCTTCCGCAATCATCCGCTGCAAATCTTGATTCGTTGCTGCGATGACGCGAATATCTGTCGGGATGATCTTGCTGCCGCCTACGCGCATAATCTGTCGTTCTTGCAAAACACGAAGCAGTCGGTTTTGAATAGCAGTGCTGGCATCTCCGATCTCATCGAGAAAAATGGTCCCTTTGTGGGCCAATTCAAACCAACCGATATGTCCACCTTTACGCGCTCCGGTAAAAGCTCCTTCTTCATAGCCGAACAGCTCGCTTTCCAAAAGAGATTCCGATATGGCAGCGAAGTTGACCCCAACAAACGGCTCTCTTCTGCGTGGCGAAGCATTGTGGATAGCCTGGGCGAGCAATTCCTTCCCTGTCCCTGTCTCTCCCAACAACAGTACGGTGGAGTTGCTTCTTGCGATTTTGCGGGCAATCTGAATGATTTTTTGTACAGGGGTACTCTCCCCATAAAAATCATCAAATTGGTATTTGGCTACCAATCCTTTGCTGTAAAGGCGCATGCGATAATCATGCTCCAGCTTTTCAATTTCTGCCGCCTGACGAAACAAAAGCAGACTCCCGAGAAAGCTTCCTTCCATGACGATGTGCATTTTGCGGAAAAAGTAGGTTTTGTTCGCCCAATCTACCAAAACATCCTTATTCTCTTCACACTGCCGGATCAACTGATAGAAACTCGCAGGCAAGCAATTGGACGCCCGCTCACCGACGACTTCATTCCCTTCCATCTGCAACGTATCGATCGCTTTCTGATTGACAAAACGGATGTTTTCTTTTTCGTTCATGGCAATCACTGCGTCTTCGATTCGATTGACGATGGCCTCCAAATATTTGCTCAAGAGATGCGCATGCTGAATCTCGTTGTTTAGCTCTTTGGTGATATCGACCAACGATTGCATGGCGCGTGCGGTCACCTTTTGAAAATTGCCGTTTTTAAAATGAGAGTAGATGGCAAGCCATGTAGATAAATCGATGATCCGATACCCGATATCGACAACTTTGCGAATGTGCGGGGGGACATGCTCTGCCTCCCCTGGCGTTACTGCAATCTCGATGTCAGGCGGATAGTCAGCACCTGGATAATAAGGATATAGTTCAAAATCCATCCCTGACGCACGCAGCAATTCCACATTTTCTTCAGCAGTTTCCTTGGTGTCACTGACGAGAAGCACTTTCACGCCTTTCGGGATTTCCAGCATGCCGCGCAAATTATGATATGGCAGCATTCGCTTGGCAACGATGATGCTGGATTCTTTCGGCACATACGGTTGTACAAGGGGGACGATGCTTTTCGTAGATACAATAACGAGAGCACCAGGCGTGATCCGGCGTAACGGAATCTGGTCGACTCGCATCGCCTCGACATGGATATCATCGCCGATTCCCAATTCATGATATTGACTAACGACGGACTGCAGAAACTCATCCATTCTCGCAATAAATATAATCGATTTTTTGTCCATATCAGCCGCTCCAAGATGTAAAGTGAAGACAAGAACGATTCGAATATTCGCTCTTGTCTTCGCTTATTTTACTTATTACTTATTGCCGATTTCTACCCATTTGTAGTCAATCGTGCCGACTGGATGGCGAACAATGCCTTTAATGTTTGGCTGCTCCATAAATACTTTTGTGCCGAAATAGATAGGTACGAGTGGCATTTCATCCATGAAAATTTTCTCCGCGTCATGCATGAGCTTGAAGCGCTCGGGTTCGTCAGCAGTGTTGCGAATCTTCTCGACCAGTGCGTCATACTCTTTGTTGCTGTAATTGATACGGTTTCCAGGATGGTCAGTCACGAACAGCTCCAGGTAATTGACCGGGTCTCCGTAGTCGGCAGGAATCGTCGAGCGGGAGAATTGAAGAGTGCGGGCACGCTGTTCTGCCAAGAATACTTTCCACTCCTTGTTTTCCAGCTTCACATCTACTCCGAGATTTTTCTTGTACATTTCCTGCAAAACTTGCGCAATAGCCTTGTGCGCATCACTGGTGTTATACGTCATGGTGACAGGCGGGAGGGTTGTCCAGCCTTCTTCTTCCATCCCTTTTTTCAGCAATGCTTTTGCTTGCTCTACATCGTTATCCTTGAAGAAATCCCCGCCCTTTGTGCGGAAATCCGCTCCGTCTGGCTCCGGGAAGCCCAATGGTACGTGAGCCATGGCAGGTGTTTGTTTCCCTTGCACAACATTGTCGATCAAGGTTTTGCGATCGATGGCCAGTGCAAATGCTTTCCGAATGTTGGCGTTCGTGAATGGAGGCATGGTAGTGTTCATCCGGTAGTAGTAGATGGACGCTTCTGTCTCCACCTTCGCTTCTCCGGAATCGATCAACTGTTTCTTCATATCATTGGGAACGGTCTGGATCATGTCGAGCTGACCTGTTTTGTACATTTGGAATTGCGTATTTTCATCGTTGACCATGACAAACTCGATTCCCGCATATTTGATTGAATCACGGTCCCAGTAGCCGTCGTTTTTCACCAGCTTCACGGATTGGTCATGAACCCAGTCTTCCATTTTGAATGGTCCATTGGTTACGATGCTTGCGGCGCCTTCCGCCCATTTCGGATTGCTCTCCACTACTTTTTTATTCACGGGGAAGAAGGTCGGCTGCGTCAGGATGTGGAGGAAATAACCTGTTGGTGCCTTCAGCTTTACTTCAAACGTCTTCTCGTCAACGGCTTTTACCTGTACGCCGTCTGCATTTCCTGTTCCTTTGTTGAACGCTTCTGCTCCATCGATGTAATAGGCGAGGAAAGCAGACGGGAATGCATTGTTCGGATCGACAATGCGCTTAAACGCAAACTCAAAATCCTGCGCTGTGACTGGTTCACCATTCGACCATTTGCTATCACGTAGGGTAAAGGTGTACGTTTTTCCATCCTCACTCACTGCCCATTTCTCAGCCATGGCTGCTTGCGGCTTGTGATCCTTGTCCAGTCGAACCAAGCCTTCCATTGTGGCATTCAACACTTCGTTGGAAGTACTGTCAAAGCCCTTTGGCGGATCGAGCGAAGGTGGTTCGGTCTTCAGGTTGAGCTTGAGTTTTGCAGCGGCATTGGCTTGTCCACCTGAATCTGAGGACGCTTGACCTGCTGTACCTCCCCCTCCTGGCTGTGTCGGCGTTGCCGACTGACTACAACCTGTAATGGCAAGGACAGTGACAAGTGCAGCGGTACTAAGCAGCTTCCATCCTTTTCGCATGTTCATTGCATGTGACCCCCTTTTCTTTTTAAACAACATGTAGCCTTTGTTGCTTTATGAATAAACGGCACTGCTGGGAATGCCATTTATACACGTAAAGAAAAATCTGTCTTGGCTAGATGGAAGGACGTCTCGATCCGTCCAACAACGTTACCACTCATGTTTGTAATGGGCGGGTTGGTATATTCAGCGAGCCTATCCAAAGCACCATCTAGGCCAATTCCCAGTTGACGAAGCACTTCATTGACGACCGGGTTGATCGCCCGTGGTCCTCCATCCTCGATTTTGATGGCAATGCCCAATCCTGTTTCTCTATCCCCTAAGCAATACACGGACTCAGCGCCTGCCTTCCCTACGATACGACCGCCAAAGGCTGACATGAGGTCTGTGCAATATCGATTCTCGCCTCCGACCATTTCGGGATGAGCGGTCATGGCATCCGTAATTCGCTGAACCGCTTTTCGTCGCTCGGGATTCTCGATTACCTCTGGTCTCGCCAGCTTGGCGAATGCCCACGCGTAATGGGCGAGCGGCAATTGATGGACGGGAACCCCACAGCCATCTGTCCCGAGGTTGATTTTGTCTTTGGGGTAGCCTGTTATGTCCTCGACTACTTCGAGAATCCGTTGTTGCACCGGATGCGTAGGCAAATGATAAGTAGTTACGTCCTCCCCCATATGTGTCGCCGTGGCAATCATGCCGGAGTGCTTGCCGGAGCAATTCGAGAATACAGGTGTAAGCGACTTGCCCTCCCGAATCAGCTGTTTGTAGCTCTCCTCATGCCGTGGCACATGTGTCCCGCATTGCAATGCTGCTTCTGGCTGACCTGCTCGCGCAAGCATCGAGAGCGCCCGCGTCCGATGGCGTGGCTCTCCACTGTGAGAAGCGCAACAGAGCGAGAGATCAGCTGGCTCAAAACCATACCGGTCTGCCGTCCCCGTCTCGATTACCGGAATCGTCTGCAACGGCTTCATACTGGAGCGTGCATATGTGAGGCGATGGGGGTCCCCGTACGAATATAGCAATGTCCCCTGCGAATCAACGACTGCGATATGACCAAGATGTGAGCTCTCTACCTGTTCTCCCCGGTATACGTTGGCAACGACGTTCATAGCAAGTCTCCTTTGAGTGTGAATAGTAGAATGATTGTACTTTTCTACTTCAAGCAATTAGCGTGCCAACGCATTGATGTGACAGTTAATATTGAATTTTCTGCTATTTTACGCATGAGTAGTGGGACAAAAATAACAGTCCACACGATAAATAAGTCACCCTATAAATATAAATAGGTTGTCCTTTTGTATGATCAGGCTACCTTCATGGTCAAATAAAAGAAAAACACCCCTTTCTATCCCGCAATCGGAAATAGGGTGTCCTGAATAGGCTTCACTTATTGTTTGGAAACCCGCTGCATATCCGCTTCGACCATCATGTGAATGAGCTCTTCCAACTTCGTTTTCGGTGTCCAGTCGAGCTCTCTTTTCGCTTTTTCCGGATTGCCCAACAAAATGTCCACTTCTGCCGGCCGATACAATTCCGGGTCGATCACGACGTAATCCAGGTAGTTCAACCCAACATAATCGAAAGCGATTTTGCACATCTCTTCCACTGTCGATGTTTTTCCTGTCGCTATGACATAATCATCCGGCTTATCCTGCTGAAGCATCAGCCACATCGCTTCTACGAAATCTCCAGCAAAGCCCCAATCCCGCTTCGCCTGAATATTCCCCAGCCGCAGTTCTTTTTGCTGGTTCGCGGCAATTCTTGCGACAGCATGTGTCACTTTCCTCGTAACGAATTCCAGCCCACGCAAAGGTGATTCATGATTGAATAAAATGCCGTTGGTGCTAAACATTTGAAAGCTTTCCCGATAGTTTTTGGTCATCCAGTAGCCAAACAGCTTGGAGACTGCATATGGGCTTCTTGGGTAAAAAGGCGTTTGCTCCGATTGCTGTGGCTCCTGGATTAGCCCGTACAGCTCACTTGACGAAGCCTGATACATTTTGATGGAGGGGTCCGTTTCCCGAATCGCCTCCAGAACATGCAGAACACCCATTCCTGTTACTTGCGCGGTCAAAATAGGCTGTTCCCACGACGAACCGACAAAGCTCTGAGCACCTAAATGATACACTTCTGCTGGTTTACATGCCTTTAGTGCACGCGTCAACGACGACACATCCAATAGATCGCCGTCCTTGTACTCCACCTGATCTGCGATGTTCAAATACTCCAGCCGCCACCTGTCCACTGAGCTCCGGCGTGGAACCAGTCCCACCACATGGTACCCCTTCTCCAGCAGAAATTTTGCCAGATAGGCGCCGTCCTGACCTGTAATTCCTGTGAGGAAAGCTGTTTTCATCCGCTTCTACTCCCCTTCTTCAGGCTGTGCCGTAATGTTCATTCCGGTAAGTTCCCTTTAAGCATCTCTTAAGCTTATGCCGGATCATGTTCATACGTTCAGTTGTCAGAGTAAGAGTCAAGAATAGAAGTCCGTAATACACTAATGAAAGCAAGCCGTTGTCAGAAATCAATAAGGAGGTAAGCAGCCGGCAGATATTTCAAAATGACCAAAAGAGGTGTTTCGACCCCCATGTCGCTCATTACTGTCGTAATTCCAACCTATAATCGGGCGAAGTATCTCCCCGCAGCCATCGAAAGTGTGTTGAACCAAACGCACAAGGATTGGAAGCTCCTCATTGTAGATGACGCTTCTACTGATCACACACAGGCCATCGTCGAAAAGTACCTCGGTGATCCCCGCATTCACTACGTACTTCTCCCTGAAAATTCAGGGATCGGCAAAACAATGGCTGCTGCTCTGGAACGAATTGATACGCCCTATTTTGTCTCACTTGACTCGGACGACTGGTTCGACGGAAAAACCTTAGAAATTTTGTTGGATGAGATGGAGCGCCAACCCGAAACCACGAACGTCGTGTTCTCCAACACCGTTTTTTGGAGGGAAGTGGGTGACACGCGAGAACTATCTGAAATCATGCGGCCTCCGATCTATGAAGATAAGTATGATTACCTGGAAGCTCCGATGGTTTGGCCTCGTTTTTATCGGACACAAGCGGTTCGTGATGTCGGCGGATTTGAATGTGACGATCCAATGCAGGGAAGGTTTTCTCATGACAAGTACATGTTATTAAAATTGATCGGAACAGGTAATATTCACTGGGTCGATGCGAACCTCTATCATTATTTGATTCACGAGAGCAACAATTCCCACACAAAAAACTGGCCGCAATGGACAAAAGCAAGAAAGTACATTCTAACGAAAATCTTGCAACTGTGGGGAGACGAATACGAGCCTGTTTTTGTGTACACACCGGAGGGCTGGATCTATGTGAGCAAGCTCATTCCAAAAAGGAAGCCTTCTTAACTATTCTGCGACAATCTGCTTAAACAAGGTCAATGCCCGCGCAACTGCTTGATCCATGTTGTAGTATTGATAGTCCGCAAGTCTGCCCGCAAAAAGCACCCGATCGCGTATTTGCTCCGCGTCTTGTTTATAGAGGCTGAACCGTTGGCTGTTTTCCTTGCGAGGAATCGGATAATATGGCTCGTTTTTGCCAGGTGAATACGGCTGTGGATATACGAAGGATATGGTTGTATGAGGAACGACTTGACCTGTGAGGTGCTTTTGTTCGAGGATTCTGGTGAAATCATACTCATTGGGATAATTGACCGTCCCCACTTCTTGGTACCATGCCTTTTGATGCGTTTCAAAATGAAAGCGCAGGCTTCGATAAGGCAATTGTCCATGCTTATTGCCAAAAAATGAATCGATCGGGCCTGTGTAAATCATACGTTTATACCTAATTTCATCCGCGATTTCTTGATAGTCCGTATTGAGGAGCACCTTAATATTCGGATGGTCGAGCATACGATGAAACATTGCTGTAAAGCCATGCAACGGAATTCCCTGATACGTGTCCTGAAAAAACCGATTGTCCCTGCTGACATACACAGGAACCCTTGCGGAAACAGACGGATCCAGCTCCTCCGGCTTCAAATCCCATTGCTTGATGGTATACCGATGAAATACTTTTTGATAAATGAACTCAGCCAAAAAGCCAAGCTCTTCATGCTTACTTTCCCGAAGCTTCAGAATCGGAATCTTCGCCCCGAATCCATATTGCCGGATCAGCAAGCCCTCCAGTTTCTGCGCATATTGCGGGGAAAACAATGCGGACAATGCATTTAGATTGAAAGGCAGCGGTATTTTTATGCCATCGACATAGGCACGCACCTCATGGAAGTACGGCCGCCACTGGGTAAAACGCGACAAATAGTCCCAGACCAGCTTGGAATTCGTATGAAAGGTGTGCGAACCGTATTTGTGAATCAGTACCCCCTGCTCATCATAGCAATCATAGGCATTTCCTCCGATATGATTGCGCCCCTCTACCACCAACACTTTCTGATCAAGCTGATTGGCAATCCGCTCTGCGAGTGTAGCACCTGTAAACCCAGCTCCGACGATCAGCCAATCCACCTTCATGTTAGACTCACATCCTCCCGTCTTCATCACATCCACTCACCACTTACCATTCTGTTAATACCCTAGTAAATGATGTCGTACTCTACACGCGGGAGTGAATTCTATATGAATGCAAACTGGTACACACACTACACACGCTGGAACGAGTGTGAATCCCTCGATTCAGAGCTTCGTCAGCAGTTGACCGCCATGCACGCTGATGAAAAGCAGCTTGCGGATTGCTTCTCTGCCCCGATTGCATTTGGAACCGGAGGCATGCGTGGGGTCATGGAGCCGGGAATAAACCGCATCAACTTATACACGATTCGCAAAGCAAGCGCGGGGCTGGCTCTTTATTTGCGCGAAACATATCCGGATCTGGCCGTCAAAAAAGTCGTCATTGCCTATGATTCACGGAAACACTCACCGTTGTTTGCCAAGGAAACCGCCAAAGTTCTCGGTCAGTACGGGATTACTACATGTATATTCAATCAGCTGACTCCTACCCCTCTGCTTTCCTTTGCTGTCCGTCACTTTTGCGCGTGTGCTGGCATTGTCATTACAGCCAGCCATAACCCGCCCGAATATAATGGCTACAAAATTTATGGCGCAGACGGGGGACAAATTACGCTCGCCACAGCCGAGCGACTGATGGACCATATCGTTGCAGCCGGAAATGAACTCGAAATCACTCCAGCAGATGAGCAAGAGCTGTGCAAAAATGGACTGCTCCACTATATTGACGATTCTCTCTTAGATACGTATTTGGAAAAAGTAAAGCAATTGCGCGTCCATCCAGACTTATCTCCTGCCATCCGGGAGCAAATGAAGATTGTCTTTACTCCCCTGCACGGCACGACGCATGACTCCATCACGCGTGGATTGAAATTGTTCGGGTATACACAAGTAAGTGTCGTTCCAGAGCAAGCTGTCCCCGATCCTAACTTTTCGACGGTAGACTCGCCTAATCCCGAAGAGCCTGAGGCCTTTCGATTAGCGATTTCGTACGCCGAACAAGTCGATGCCGACATGATCATGGGGACGGACCCTGATGGAGATCGTCTCGGCGTGCTCGTCAAAAATCAGGCAGGAGACTACAGCGTCCTGACCGGGAATCAGTTGGGAGCCTTGCTTCTTCATTACCTGCTGGAAACCAAACAAAAAAAGGGGGAGCTCCCCAAAAACGGCATCGTATTGAAAACGATCGTCACATCTGAAATGGGCAGGGCCATCGCGACAGACTTCGGCATATCAACAGAAGACACTTTGACAGGCTTCAAATATATTGGCGAAAAAATCGATGCCTACGAAAAGAGTGGAGCGTACGTCTTCCAATTTGGTTACGAAGAAAGCTACGGATACTTAATCGGCGATTTCGTCCGGGATAAGGATGCCGTACAAACAGCTTTGTTGCTTGCTGACATGTGCGCGTACTACAAATCTCAGGACAAAAGCCTCGCTGCCACACTGAGTGACTTATTCAACCGTTACGGTCATTATGCGGAAGAACTGATTTCTTTCACGTGCAAAGGAGGAGATGGCATGCAAAAAATATCGGCAACGATGTCTTCCCTGCGCAATCAGCCCCTTTCCCAAATCGCCTCCCACCCCGTCATAGCCATCGAAGATTATGCCAGCGGAATCCGCACAGATTGTCAAACAGGTACAACCACGCCGCTCACCTTGCCTGTATCAGATACCATCAAATACTTTTTCCACGATCATTCGTGGTTTTGTGTCAGACCCTCAGGTACGGAGCCCAAAATCAAAATCTATTTAGGCGTGAAAGGAACGAGTAGTCAGGATAGCCAAGAAAGGCTCTTCACCTTGAAGCAAGCTGTCTTGCAAATGCTCGGTTTCTAGTAAGGACTAGATTTCCAAATAAGGACCGGACTGATGAGGATGTCCCCCCTCGTTTGCTCCGTACCGAGGAGCATGATAAGCCTGCTCTGGTGTTAATTCAGGGAAACCCGATTGGTGAAGCAGGTCTCGTCTCAGGAAAAAAGCGTTGACGCCCTTTGAATCTGTTCCCACCAATGCGTACCCCAATCTTCTTCCCAATATAGCCAAGGAACTCAAGCTCGCACCAAAGTAGCTAGTGCCACCCCATTTAAAATCAGCCTGATAAGCAATCACCATTTTTTGTGGAGGAGGGTAAGCCGCATTGTATTCAATGACAATGAGTCGCGGGCTGTACGCAAAAAGAGCTTGCCATACCCAGTAATCATTGCCGTCAATGTCGATGGAGAGCAGATCAAATTCCTTGGGAACATCATTGTCTGCGAATAACTGGGCAATATTTTCTCTCGTGATCAACTCATTCTTGATGATGAGCTGGGGATAGGCAACATAATCGGCAGACATTTTATTGCAACTGTTCAGGTCGCCTTCCATTGCCAATCCGCTCCATCCATGCTGCGTGACGAGATTTTTTATCAAGCATTCCGAGCCATCTCCCACTCCAAACTCTACACAATAGCGATTCGCAGTCCCGATTCGCGAAAATATTTCTTCAATGATGCCGTCCTCTCCATTTTGGGAATACACTCGATTTTCATATCGGTTTAACACATTCATTCTCCCCATGCCTCCATTTACAACGTCCGTCTTTACGTATCTTATTTATCTTTTTGCGGATACGATTGGTCATTCAAGGAACAGGCTGCAAAACAGGCTATTTGATGCATCTCATACAAAATGTTCCACGTAAGAGGCGCCAGCCGTTTCAAGGCCCTCCTCGGGACAATATATTAGGATAAAGTTTATCAATAGGAGCCTATCAGGCATTTTGTCAGACAGAGGAGATGTATAATTGTGAGCTTGCCCATCGTGTTTATTCACAGAACGGCTGAAGATCATGTAGGATTATGCATGCAACAGGCGAAATACAGCAACCCTTCTTCTCGTGTCATTCTTATCGGAAGCCCAGAAAACAAGTATCTTTCTGCGGAAAATACAGAGCACTTCCTGTTGAGTCGTTTCTACCAAAGCGCCCAAGCTTTCTCTAATGTTTACAAGCACTCCACTTCCAACACCTACGAATACAATCTGTTTTGCTTCCAACGCTGGTTTATTTTGCGCGATTTTATGAGGAGTCAAGGGATAGAACGTTGTTGTTACCTGGACTCGGACGTAATGCTATACACCGATATCAACATCCGAGACAATGAGGATTTCGATGACTTTACATTTGAGTACACCTGGACGACCGTATGCGACCTGGAAACACTCAATCAATTTTGCGATTACGCGACCAAATTCTTTCGCGACCCTCTTCACTACCAGACTCTGCTTCAATTCGCAAAAGAAATCGGAGATGCTCCCATTTCTGACATGGTGTTGTTTATTCTGTTTCACAATTACGCGCTTCGCCGTAAAGCTACGTATGGGATCGTTGCCAACGGCTTTTTTGATCATAATCTCAACTGTCCTTTTGCCCCATCCTGCCCGCAGGCTGACAGCCAAGATGGGAAGAAGCAGATTTATCAAAAGAATGGCGCACTCTATTGCAAAATAACCGGGACGACTGACTACCTTAGCGCTCATTCCTTACATTTTCAAGGACATGCAAAAGCATATATCCCCTACTTTCGCTCACAGGACATCCCGAACACAGATGATTTCATGTATTTCGATTATCCGACCTGCAAATGGGTGCCAGCCGAACCCTGAACCCAATAAAATTCCCTCTGGAAACGAGCTGTGCGCCGTGCCATTTTTTCACGTTTTTCCATATTCATAATATGTTAAGCTGTTCATCCTTCGCTATGAGCATCATAGACAGGGGGGATTCGACTCATGAAGGCATTGATTACCGGAGTAACGGGATTTGCCGGCAGTCACTTGGCTGAGTATCTACTGTCGCGGGGAGATGTAGATGTTTACGGCACATTCCGGTCCCTTACCAAAAAAGAGCAGCTGGGGCACCTGATGGACCGCGTGCATATGGAAAACTGTGAATTAAAAGATCCCCAATCTGTAAATGAACTCATCCAGAGAATAAAGCCCGATCTCATTTTTCACCTGGCTGCTCAAAGCTTTGTCCCCACCTCGGTGTCGTCTCCTGCAGATACGATGGTAAACAATATTGTCCCCCAGTTAAATTTGTTCGAGGCGGTACGCAACCATGCTGTTGCTTGCAAAATTCAAATCGCTTGCTCCAGTGAGGAATACGGTTTGGTTTATCCGGAGGAAATCCCTATTAAGGAGACCAATCCCCTCCGTCCCCTCAATCCGTACGCGGTCAGTAAAATTGCCCAGGATTACCTCGGGTATCAATATCATCACAGTTACGGTCTGGCGATCATCCGTACACGTACCTTTCACCATACAGGTCCGAGAAGAGGCGAAAGCTATGTAACCTCTAATTTTGCCAAACAAATTGCCCAGATTGAGCTTGGCCTGCAAGAGCCAAAAGTACATGTCGGCAATCTTGGGGCCATTCGCGACTTCACGGATGTACGGGATATTGTCAAGGCGTATTGGTTGGCAATTACGCGAGGTGAGCCAGGTGATGTCTACAATATATCCGCAGGTACTCGCTATACCATCGAGGACATGTTGAAGACGCTGCTCGCTCTGACTGATGTGCAGGTAGAAATACATGTAGACACCAAACGGTTGCGCCCCTCTGATGTAGACATTGTATTGGGAGACTCTTCTTTGTTTCGAGAAAAGACGGGATGGGAGCCCGAAATCTCTTTCCAGCAAACGATGGAAGATGTATTGAATTACTGGCGCTCTGTACTACGCCAACAGAACAGCTCTTGAAAACGTCGAGTGGATGAGTAGAAAAAATCAGGAGGGAACTTCTTATGTCCATGCAATCCCTTCCTCTCGTAAGTGTCATCACCCCTTCGTACAATCAGGCAAAATTTATCAAACGAACGATCGATAGTGTACTAACACAGGACTATCCCCATATTGAGCATATTGTGGTCGATGGCGCTTCAACTGACGGTACGCAGAATATTTTGCAGCAATACAGCCATCTTGGGGACCGCTTCCGCTTCGTTTCCGAGCCAGATCGCGGCCAATCCCATGCCGTCAATAAAGGATTACAAATGGCACGAGGCGAGATTATCGGTTGGCTCAATTCGGATGATACGTATTTTCCCGGTGCCATTCGAAAAGCAGTGACTGCCTTGCAGCAAAATCCCGATTGGGGCGTTGTTTACGGAAAAGGGCTCCACATTGATGAGAACGACAAAGTTAAGTATCCGTACATTTGGGTAGAGTTTGACAGAAAAAAATTGTTTAATTTCAACCTCATCTGCCAACCCGCTGCTTTCCTGCGCAAGCATGCCTTTGAAGCAGTTGGTGGTGTAAATGAAGAACACGACTGGTGCATGGATTACGATTTGTGGAACCGGATTTCCCTGCATTATCCGATTGGAACGATACCGGAATTCTTGGCTAACTCACGCTTATATGACGCATGCAAAACGTTTGTCTATGAATTGGAGCCAGGATTTTCCGAAATTTTGAAAACAAGCGTGAAGCATCATGGCACCATCTCGAATGAATGGCTCTATCACTACACGCAGAAGCATTACAAGCAAGGAGCATTTTGGTTTCTGAACAAGCTGAAAGCGTATCATGCATTCGGACCCTCTCCCCAAATCATTGCATCCAACCGCTACCCGGACGCATGGGCTCCCCAAAACCTGAGAATGACCATCGAAGCCAGCCATGGACCGATGCACGCTTTGCTTTTCAAAGGAAGCAACCAAAATACCGCCCCTCTCCTGCATTTTCATGTCATGAGGAATGGGAAACTCGTACACAAATTCCAAGTTACCCAGGCGCGTTTTCAAGTCGCGATTCCCATTGCCTCCGAGGGACAGCGATGTGAAGTGAGTATTTTTTGCAGCCAACAGATCCTTCAGAGCCACCCCAACAATCCTGAAGTCAAACGATCTGTCAGCTACCATCTGGAAGAAGTCCTCCCGCTTTCCTATGAGGAGTACCAATTTTATCAGGAATTTACCAAAGGCAAGGCCCATATCGAAAATTGGGTAAATCGCAGAGTCCCTTCGCCTCGAATTTGAATGCGGACGAGAAAGGCAGGTTGACACGAATTGAATCTGGCGAAAAAACGGATTGTGGTGACTGGTGGATCAGGATTTCTAGGAAGCCACGTCGTTCATCAATTGCGCAAGCTGGACTGTACGGACATCTTCATCCCTAGAAGCCATGAATACGATCTTCGCAAAGAACATGATGTGAATAGGATGTTGCAAGATTTCCGTCCCGATATCATTCTTCACTTGGCTGCCGTGGTCGGCGGAATTGGCGCGAATCAAAAAAATCCCGGTAAATACTTTTACGATAATTTGATCATGGGGACTCAGCTCATGGAGCAATCCCGCTTATTCGGTATTGAAAAATTCGTAGCCATCGGCACCATTTGCTCCTATCCGAAACATGCGCCCGTACCGTTTAAGGAAGAAGATATATGGAATGGCTATCCTGAAGAAACCAATGCTCCGTATGGCTTAGCCAAGAAAATGATGCTGGTGCAATCGCAAGCCTATCGCGAGCAATACGGGTTCAATTCCATTTATTTGCTTCCTGTCAATTTGTACGGCCCAGGCGACAACTTCGATTTGGAAACCTCACACGTCATCCCTGCCATCATTCGAAAATGTGTGGATGCAATTCGCAATGACGAGAAGAAGATCCTTCTCTGGGGAACAGGCAGCGTCACACGAGAGTTCATTTATGTCGAAGATGCTGCACAAGCGATTATCGCTGCAACTGTGAGCTATGATCAATCTGAACCGGTCAATATCGGTTCTGGTCATGAAATCTCCATCAAAAGCTTAGCAGAAACAATTAAACAGCTAAGCGGCTTCCAAGGAGAGATCGAATGGGATAATACCAAGCCAGACGGACAACCGCGCCGCCTTTTAGATATAACCAAAGCAAAAGAACGGTTCGGCTTCGTGGCTCAAACGTCTTTACTCGCTGGATTGGAGAAAACGATCGCATGGTACATGGCACATCCTCACGTGCAAGGGAGGATCCCAACATGAGAGTCGGAATAAACCTGATGTCAGTGATTCCTGGCAAAATCGGCGGGATGGAACAGTATGTCAGGAACTTGCTGGCCTACTCGATGAATGTTGGGGACGGTCATCAGTGGTTTCTTTTTTTATCCTCACACAACTTCCATACCTTCGAGGCGCAAAAAAATGTGCGCAAATTCATGGTCCCCGACCATGGTAATGCACACGCGATGCTTCATTACTGGATTAACTCCCTACAGTTGAATTTGTGGTTTTGTCCGCTGCTCGTCTTAAATCCAACCGATGTCACAATCCCTTCTGTGATCAACATTCCAGATATCCAGCACGAGTATTACCCGGAGTTTTTCGATGCTCATTCCTTGCGCTGGCGACTGGACAACTACAAATCGTCTGCAGAGCGTTGCAGTGCCGTGCTGACGCTGTCGGAGTTTTCCAAGCAAACGATCCTCCAAAAATTCGGGCTTCCTCCGCATAAAGTACACGCAATCCACCTGGATGCCTCGCGGGAATTTTCCTTGCCGCATAATGAGGCACTCAACCAACAGGTCATACAAAAATATAAGCTGCCCAGCGAATACGGCTTTTTCCCTGCGAATACATGGCACCACAAAAATCACCTGAATGTATTCAAAGCACTTGTCACTTTGCGGGATAAACACCAAATACGAATTCCCATGGTTTTCACCGGTTTTGCTCAAGAGGCTCATCAAAACGTCATGAATTACATCACAAATAACCAGCTGTGGGACCAAGTCAAATGGCTCCATTACGTACCGCAGGAAGAGATGCCTTACTTGTATCGGAATGCTCAGTTCCTTTGCTTCCCTTCCCTCTTCGAAGGCTTTGGCATTCCGCTGGTAGAGGCCATGAAGTCCAACATTCCCATCGTATGCTCCAATGCAGGGAGCATTCCTGAGGTGGTGGGTGACGCTGCTCTCACCTTCGATCCGAATATTTCCGATGATATCGCGGTGAAGCTCGCCCATCTTTATTTGACACCTGAGGCAAGAGCAGACCTGGTTGCCAAAGGCATCCATCAAGCCAAGCATTTTTCGTGGGAGAAATGCGCACGCGAAACATTGGCTGTTTTTTCTTCCATCGCACGCTAATGTCATTGAAAGGAGGTCATCTTTGTATGTCTCGGATGCAGCAAATTCGGGAGACGTGGAGGAAGGAGCGCCGAATCCCGTTTCCGTTAACAGAACAAGAAACTTGGGATTTTTGGCTGTTGGAAGCACCGACAAACGATTTGAAAAAGTCGAAGATCAAGCATATAGCGAAAACGATGGGCATCCGCACCTTGATCGAGACAGGCACGTTTAAGGGCGACATGTTGGAAGCGATGAAAAACCATTTCGACCTGCTCGTTTCCATTGAGCTGGATGAAGCATTGTTTATAGCGGCAAAAGAGAGATTCTCAGGCGACAGCCACATCCATATCCTCCACGGTGACAGTGGAGCAGTATTGACCAACCTGATGCACTCTGTTACAACACCTTGCCTGTTTTGGCTGGACGGTCATTACATCCCGCGCTCAACGGAGGCAGCCAAGGGAGACCTGGACACCCCTATCTTGCATGAGTTAGCTGCCATTCTGCAGCATTCTGTTCAAAATCACGTCATTTTGATTGATGATGCTCGCTGCTTTATTGGTCCCAATCCATTGTTGAAAGATTATCCCACTATCCAGGAACTACGAGAATTCGTTCATTCTCTTCGTCCTGACCTCCTATTTGTCGTAGGAAATGACATCATCATGATCTACAATCCACTTGAAGGAGCAACAAATTCGATGAAGAAAGTTGACTTTCACCTGCCGTTTGACAATCGAACCTTTTCCGTCTATGGGGACGACTCCGATCAAAGCGTCCTGTACTTTATGGAGTATTACAAAGGATATTATGAAGACTATGTTATCCTTCCTCTGAAAAAAATCGTACAACCTGACCATGTTTGCCTAGACATCGGAGCAAACATCGGTGCGATCTCGCTCGCCCTGAGCTATCTCGCACCTCTAGGCAGAGTGTACGCATTCGAACCCTCCGATGCCAATTATCCTTATCTTCTGCGGAACCTGGCCGAGAATCACATCACCAATGTCGAGCCACTGCAGCTCGGAATAGCGGACCGCAACGGGAACATTCATTTTAATGACGATCCACGTGGAGGCGGATGGTCTTATATCCCGTATGAGCCAGAAGACGTGGGGAAATCCACCCAATTCATATCATGTGTCAGGCTGGATGACTGGGTAGAGCAAAATATGATCTCGCGCATCGACCTCATTAAAATTGACGTGGAAGGCTCGGAGGTCGTCGTCCTGGAAAGTGCCATGCGAACGCTTAAGCAGTGGGACCCGGATGTAATCATTGAATTCAACCCAGAAAGCATCAGGGAAAACTTCGGCAGACATCCACTCGTGCTATACACACTGCTGGAGAAATTGTTTACCCATATTTATATTTTCAAGCGGGACAATACGGTGGTAAAAGTGAAGAACTACAACCATTTATTAGACGAAATGAAACCTTTCCACGCTGATCTTTTCTGCACAAACAAGACTTTCCTCGATTAAGCGCACATAATAAAAACATGGCTGTTGGCTCGCCATGTTTTTTGTTGCGTTGCTATTTGAAAGTGGCCATTACCTTTCTTAATCCATCCTCCAGCTTCACTCGATGTTTCCACCCTAGTGCTTGCAGCGATCGGGTATCTGCTTGTGAATGCATGATTTCCCTATCTGAATACGTAATCGATCCGAACTTCAGGACTGTCCTAGAATGCGTCATCTGATGAACCAGTTCTACAAACTCCCGGATCGAGGTAGCCGTACCTGTCCCTACCTGGTATTCCGTAAAGCCTGCGGGTAGACGGGCAGCATGGGCCAAAAGCACGCGGTAGGCAGAAACGACATCCTCCACATAAATAAAGTCCCTGGCTTGCTTTCCTTCTGTCAGCCTTAGTTCGGGCTGATTTTCGAGACAGCTTTTGATGACAGAAGTGACAAACTTATTCGTATTGTCATAAGGACCATACACATGCTCCAGCCGAACGTTGATGAATTGCAAGGAAGATGTATCTGCTAGGCATTTTCCCCATTCTCGAAATTGACGCTTCGTCAAATTGTATGGTTGTAGATGATTGGATAATCGAGTGGGCGCACTGGAAAACGTATCTGTATTTAGAAAAACAGGGGTACCAATGCGCATAGCCATATCCAGCAGTTTAAGCGGAAAAGTCACATTGGCATCTACCATCGTGGCATTGCTCTCGTTGTTGCGTCCATAACAGGTTGCCGTATGGATGATCGCATCGATTTTCCCCTGCTTGAAAAAAGGAGTTTCCCATTGACCGCGATCTGTATCATACGTAATCAAATCAGGCAGTATGTCCTGGATACGCGAGCAATCAGAAGTGCTCCTTTTTAAAAGGATGATGGTATGTCCGTCCAATAGCAGCGCTTTTACGAGCTGGCTTCCGAGAAAGCCTGTCGCGCCGGTCACAAGTATCTTCATTTGGGATCGCTCCCCTTCACCTGCTATGCACTCTTCTTATATCCAGTTCAAGTCGATGTTGTGAATTTGTTTTTCTTGCATGACCCTCCGAAAGTGATCGGCTTTCGCTTTCAAGCCTTCGATCAGCCATTCATGATTTTCTACAACGATTTTTTCTACTTGCAGGTGTAAATTTTGTTCTACGATTTTTTCCAATAGTTCAAATTCTGCTCCCTCGATATCTATTTTGATTAATTTGATCGGCCGATTGAGCATCTGGATGAACTGTGTCAAATCGATTACCTCAACCTCTACATACTTATCGGGATTCGTAACAGGATGATTCGTCAAAAGAGAAGAGGCATACGCAGACCCTGCCGGATCGGTATGGTAAAGATCATGCAAATGCAAGCGCAGCTTGTCGTTTTTATGCCATACCGCTTTGTTTATACATACGACATTGGGATAGGAACCAACCCTTTTTTTCAATTCCTCAAATACGTATGGATTCGGTTCAAAAGCAAAGACGAGGGCGCCTTTATCCGCCATTTTTTGTGAAATGACCCCATAATTCGCTCCACAATCGATCGTTATGTCCCCGTATCCGATCGGAGAAAAAACTTCTTCACTGTTCTCGTTTAATCCGCCCACTCCTGCTTCCTCCTTATATTCGGCTGGTTGCCCATGCTGCCTTTCCGGATTTCCACAGTTTTTCCAAGTAGTTTTTATCTCGAAGCGTATCCATTGGCTGCCAAAAACCGGTATGCTTGAAGGCCATCAATTGATTCGCCTTGGCCAAGCCCTCCAACGGCTCTTTTTCCAAGACCGTCTCATCACCCGCAATATAATCAAATACACCCGGCTCCATGACAAAAAAACCAGCATTGATCCATCCGCCATCCCCCTTTGGCTTCTCCTGGAATCCTGTTACGGTGTTCCCATCCGCAATATCCAATGCTCCGAATCTGCCTGGCGGTTGAGTCGTGGTGATCGTTGCGAGTTTTTTATGCGTACGATGAAATTTTACCAACTGTTCAATATCGATGTCGGATAAGCCATCTCCATACGTCAGCATGAATGTTTCTTCTCCCACATACTTCTGAATGCGCTTCACCCTTCCACCTGTCCCTGTGTCTTTCCCCGTATCAATCAATGTGACTCGCCACGGAGCAGCATTGTGGTTGTGAAAAGTGACCTGATTGTCATTACGAAAATCAAACGTCACATCAGAATGATGGAGGAAGTAGTGCGCAAAGTACTCCTTGATCATATAGCCTTTGTACCCGAGACAGATGATGAAATCATGGAAACCGTACTTGGAATAAATGGACATGATATGACAAATGATGGGCCAATCACCGATCTCAATGAGCGGCTTCGGACGAAGATGGGTTTCTTCTCCAATGCGCGTACCATACCCTCCTGCCAGGATGACGACTTTCATTGGCTGCCCTCCTTCCTCTGTTGTTCATTGGGCCTTATTTGTATACGCTGCGATTTGGGCCAAACAAATTTCTCTTACGTCTTGCTTTTGCTGATAAGCCTTCTGCCAAGAAATGATACTGTCCAAGGTCTGTTCGAGCGACCAGTTGGGCTTCCAACCGATTACGCTTTTGGCTTTGGAACAGTCCAGCTTTAAATATTGGGCTTCGTGCCATTGTGGATCGGTTCGCTCTGCTTCAAAGCAGGCTCCAGCCCCCCATCGCTCACACAATTGATGGACGATCCACTCTACCGATCTGGCATCTTCCTCATTCGGACCAAAATTCCAGCTCTGAGAGCAATCCTTGCCATTCGCCCACATTTTTTCAGCGAGCATCAAGTACCCCTTCAAGGGCTCCAGGACATGCTGCCACGGCCGGATTGCTTTTGGATTTCGGATAGTGATTGTCTCTCCCTTTATCAAGGCACGAAGGCAATCCGGTATCAAGCGATCAAGAGCCCAATCACCGCCGCCGATTACATTGCCTGCTCGCGCTGAAGCAACGGCTACGCCATGCTGGTCATACTGGTCGGGGTGAAAGAAAGCATTGCGATAGGAGGCAGTCACTTGCTCCGAGCATGCCTTGCTGTTGGAATACGGGTCATAGCCACCCAACACATCCTGCTCACGGTATCCCCACACCCACTCCCGATTTTCGTAAACCTTATCCGTCGTAACATTAATGATCGCTTTGATTTTCATTCCATTCTGAACAGCCACTCTCGCCGCTTCGAGTACATTCACCGTACCCATGACGTTGATTTCGTAGGTTTCCGCCGGATATTGATACGACAGGCGCACCAACGGCTGAGCAGCCATGTGGAAGATGATATCTGGTTCTGCTTGGTTGATCGCTTTTTGAACACTTTCCTTTGATCTGACATCATCAATGATGGAATCAACCAATGAGCTGATTTGGGCACACTCAAAAATACTCGGGTTTGTTGGAGGCGAAAGCGCATACCCTGTTACCTTCGCCCCCAAGTCATGCAGCCATAAGCACAGCCATGCGCCTTTGAAGCCTGTATGACCTGTGATCAACACTTTTTTGTCTCTCCAGAACGCAGGATCAATCATTGCGATCACCGTGCTTCCTTATCTGCTCCAGAATCGCTGACCACGTCATCCCAAGTCGAACGATATCTTCTTCTACCAGCTGACTGCCCATCTGTACCTCGATGAATTCCAGCTCGGCCGTAGCTTTGATTGCATGTTTGGCTCCGACCGGGATTTGCAAAACGTCACCTGGTCCAACCTCTCTCAGCAGATCATCCAAAATGAACTCGCCGCAGCCCTCTACGATGATCCATACTTCACTACGGTGGTGGTGGTACTGATAGCTCAAATTTTTCCCGGCGTATACATGGATTCTTTTCGTTAATACCTCCAAATCGTCTTCATTCTTCTGAAAATGCATAACCTGATACCATCCCCAGCGCCGCTCTTCATACATTGGGCGCTTTGTCCAATCCAAAGCCAAATTTTTGACCATATGGCTTTGTTCCTTGGAAGAAACGAGGATGCCATCCGGGCTCGCCGCCACGATCATATCCGATAGACCGATGGACACGATAGGTATGTCCAATTCGTTGATAACGTGCGTATTGGTGCAATTCTCATCTAGCAAAACCTTACCGATAGCATTCGCGCTCATTTCTTCCGTGAGCGTATTCCACGTCCCTAAGTCCTTCCAGGCTCCGTCATACGGGAGAACGACTACTTTCTCTGCCTTTTCTACGATCTCATAATCAAAGCTGATAGCAGGCATTTGGCTATATTGCTCAAGCATGCGGTTGTATTCAGTAGGCAATCCTTTTTGCTCCAATTCGCGAATCAGATAACCCAATCGAAAAGCAAAAATTCCACAATTCCACAGGGCTTTCTTTTCTACTAAATCCTGCGCTTGCTCAAGGGACGGCTTTTCTTTGAAGCTTTTTACTTTTTGATAGGCATGTGGCCTTTTACCCTCATTCGATTCTGCCTCTAACTGTGGGACAATGTAGCCGTATTTGGTAGATGGATACGTTGGTTTCACTCCGATTAATGCGAGATTCGCGCCTGATTTGAGGATGACCTTCTCCAACTCCTTGATCCTGTCCATGAAGCGGTCCTCAACGAATGGATCTACAGGCATGATGGTGATGACTTCATCCGGGTCCATTGTCATAGCAGAGTACAAATAGGTCACCGCTAAAGCAATGGCAGGGAAGGTATCCCTTTTTTCCGGCTCCACGATCAAAGGAACGCCTTCACCTAGTTGGCTTTGAAGCAAATCAACATGCGAGCGGCCTGTTGAAATATAAACAGGCTCCGACCAATTGCGGGAGGCCAGTTGTCTCCACACTCGTTGAACCATCGCCTCTGGTTGGGCATGTGCATTGCCTATCAACTTCAAGAACTGTTTGGACCTGACATCATTGGAGAGCGGCCACAGCCTTTTCCCTGAACCACCCGATAGCAATATCAGTTTCACCCAGGCCACCTCTATCCGTTTATCGTGGTTGTATGCACCATCTTATGCGTTTGTCGCAGTCGATGCTCTATGATCCAATGAAAATGGTCAAATAACACGAGGGATGATAGAAGCCTATAAAAACTGAATCCATCGATTGGAGATATAATCGAAAATGTAAGAACCTGCTTGTGGAAGATAGGGAGCCATGAAAAACCTCATAAAGTGCTTCGTGTATCCTTGAAAATGAAGAGAAAACAACGGCAGATATCGCCCCGTTGCCTTATCCTTGCAGCACAAGACACCATTTATCGAGTACACTTTCTTATAGCCGTACAAATTTTCCATTGATGTAGCCTGCTGAATATTCCCATCAATTATGCCATCATGAAACAAACCATTCGTGATTTGGTAATCCTTGAACCGCTCAAGAAATAGCAAGGCCAGCACCATATCCGTAATGAGAGGCTGATTGAATCGTACATGTTCCTTTCTTTGCATGGTGTATTGAACGACTTGCGCGAATGCAATCGGATTGGCAAAATGAGATTTCATGAACTCGCAATATAGTTCCAACTTCTGCCTATCTACGAAATTTGTCCATACGAATTCCATCGTAAAGTTGCCAAAGCGCGGATGGTTCACATCGGTAAACAGCAAGACATCCGTATCGATATAACAGCATTTCGGAATCTGATGCCTTTCCATAAACGCCAACAAAATAAACCATCTCTGAAAACAAAACAAATTGTACTCATAGGGCATGAAATGAATATGTTTATAGACTCTCGTCATGTCGGCTGCAGCATGCATGTAATCGTCTATCATCTCGTAAAGGATGCCGTTCGTAGCATGCCTCCTATTCCCTCCATTCCCTATCAGATAGACGGGCGAATGGGGGTTGCTTCTTTTCGCTTGCTGCAAGCTGTATGTGAGATAATCATCGTCCCCGCGATGGATGATCACGATGGGCAAGGGCATACTCTTTCCACCTCCTTTTTCTCCCCATACTTTATGTAGGTGACGGACAACGAGAAACGGGCATATGCCTTTTTTCCGAAAACCTGCTTGTAACCAAGCAACTTTAGACGTGAATAGGACGAAATTAATGCATTTATATCATTTCCCCCAGCATGTTCCGAACATATCGTATAGGGCAAGCACCAAGCACTCTGCAATGAAGGGGGACATGTCGATGGGAAGATTTTGGACAGATCAGGAAATCCTCGATGAGATCAACAAACGACGATGGTACCATAAAATCGCACTGCGACCCGGTATTGTCACTCCCGGGATTACGCTTCTGGAAAATGTATGGAATATGACGAGACAATCCAGAGAATACATCCAATATTCGGGGAAACGCGTTCTTGATCTCGCTAGCTTTGACGGGATGTGGGCTTTTGAAGCGGAGCAGAGAGGGGCAAGTCTTGTCGTGGCTACGGACTGTATGCAGCCACTCTATTTGAATTTTGAGTTTTGCAAGAACATCCTGCAAAGCAAAGTTTTGCCGTTGTACAATACCAGCCCTTATAAACTTTGGGAGGGGCTACAGGTATTGCTGATGGACGATTTTACAGAACCACTGCCATTCCCCCATCAAATTCGGCACAATCAATTTGATATCGTCCAGCATCTTGGTCTGCTCTATCATCTGCGCGATCCAATGTGGACATTGTCGCAATGCCGAAGCGTGATTAAACCCGGTGGGCACCTCTTGTTGGAAACTGCCTGTATTTTGGATACGAATCAATCCATCATGGTCTACAACGGAGCTCCTGGACAAATGAACCGGATTTATAAGGACGATACGACTTGGTGGTTGCCATCCGTGCTTTGCATTGAGGAGATGCTGAAAGGAACGTTGTTTGAAGTTCTTCCTGAATCCATTCGGACCATCCCCTCCGGCAAAATCAACAATTACGATGCAGGTCGCATCAGCCTCGTGGCAAGAGCCATTCCTGGTAGCGCAATCGACCATAACTGTCACGCGGAGTTGCTCCGTATATTCCGCAATCCAGGGATCATTCCGGACTACCTGTAATATCCGGAGAATTTGAAATCGGGTGCACAAGATCGACGATGCTTGTGTACCCGATTTTCCATTTTTTCATAGTCTGAAGGTAGTGCATGCATTTTTTATGATGGAAAGATGGGAGTGAATCTCGTGTCCCACTCACAGCAACCATTAGTGAGTATCATTACCCCCTCTTACAACCAAGGCCGGTTTATTCGTGAGACGATAAATAGCATATTGACCCAGGATTATGCAAACCTTGAGCATATCGTGGTAGATGGAGGCTCGACTGACGATACGCTCTCCATCCTGCAAGAATATGCACAAAAAGATCCGCGCTTCCGTTATATTTCCGAACCGGATCGCGGACAGTCTCACGCGCTTAACAAAGGTCTGGCAATGGCAAGAGGGGAAATTATTGGCTGGCTGAATTCAGACGACACCTATGTACCCGGCGCCATCATGCTGGCTGTTCACGCTTTTGCGAACAACCCGAGCTGGGGAATGCTTCACGGCAATTGCCAAGTGATGAACGAGTACGGTCAAGTATCTTCCACCTATCCGTCAGAACAGGCTGATTCCAAGAAGTTGTATCAGAGCTGCGTGATTTGCCAGCCATCCGCTTTCATCAGGACCCACGTTTTCAGGCATATGGGGGGCGTGGATGAAAAGCTGCAATTTTGCATGGATTACGATCTGTGGATGCGCATCGCCAAATTTTATCCCATCGGTTATGTGCCTCACTACTTAGGAAACGCCCGAATCCACACGACCTGCAAATCAGCTACACAATGGCATTCTGTCGGCGTACCTGAAGTATTACGATCACTTGCGAAAAATTATTCGTCTATCCCCAGCCATTGGATATCGTACGTTCCACACTACAAAGGTATGGGTGTACTCGACCTCTTGAGGATCTATAAGTCCTTTCCATCCAATACAACCAGAATTACAAGCATGAATCGGGGGATGGACTTGTGGGCGCCTCCAGTCCTGCGTGCGATTGTAGAATCAGATCCATCAGCGCCGGCTCAAATGTTGTTACTGAAGGGCAAAGTCCCAGGA
Source organism: Brevibacillus sp. MER 51 (assembly GCF_023714195.1). Taxonomy (NCBI): domain Bacteria; kingdom Bacillati; phylum Bacillota; class Bacilli; order Caryophanales; family Paenibacillaceae; genus Brevibacillus; species Brevibacillus sp. MER 51. The sequence continues at coordinate 408,651 of NZ_JAMAUS010000002.1, forward strand.
TCCCCTGCAAAATTGCCAAAGCCCATAGTCTTGACTGCGCTCGTGAATGGCGTCAACGTAAAAAGTTACACCGTTGATAAACCCACCTTTGCCCTCGAAATTCCACTCGATCCGAATGCCACAACACTCCGTGTGGACATCGCTTCTTCCAGTGTCGGTGTACCGAGCACTCCGCAAGTCCAGCAAAGAATCGTGGGGGGATACATGGCCGAAGAAATTATTCCTCTTTCGTATGACGAAGTGATCGTGTACAGAACATTTTCAAGGAGTTAATCATTCAACTCGTATATAGCTTCGTTTCAATGACAGCCGCCGCTCCGGCTATGGCAAGCAGGAGCAGCAACGGATAGGCGGCTGGCACATACATATACAACCCAACGATCAAAGCGCCTACCCATATTCCCACACACCAATGGCAGCTCAACAGTCTACCTATCCATTGGCGCACCCTACCACCTTTAAATTGAAAGTCCCGAACCATTTGCCCCGACTCATCAGGTACATATAACACCTGGTAAAATGGGTTTCGCAGAAAAGACGTAATCTCATCAAAAACAATCAAATGCGTGAGACGAAAGCTTGCCAGCACGAGAATGATTAGGTCAATCCATGAGAGGTCAAACATACCACCTCCACCTCTTTCCAATATTTTGTGCTTTTCTCATTTGTTCCACATTTAGTACCATTGTGGTGCGACAAACCAGAGAAAGGCGTGATGAGATGAATCGCAACATAAAGAAAATGGCAACGATCCTTTCCCTGTCCGTCCTCGTTACCATGATCGGACAACCTGCATTTGCGAAAACAAGCTTTACTTCTTTGAAAAAAGGAATGAAAAGCTCGCGTGTGCTTGAAGTGGAAAAAATGCTCGATGCACTCCATTACGACTACAAGCTGGTAGTGGACAAGACATACAACAGCTACACAGTTTATAACGTCAAAGCGTTCCAGAAAAAATACAAGCTCAAGCAAACAGGAATTGTAAACAAAGCTACTTACGATAAACTGAAGAGCGCGTACCAAGCACGCAATCAAGAACAACCGACACAGCCGAGCACACCGTCCAAGCCTGCTGAATCCAACGATTACGTTACGCTGAAATTGGGTGCTAGCGGTGAAAACGTGAAGGAATTGCAAAAGATGCTCGCTGGCCTCGGATACAAAGTAACTGCCTCGGGTTATTACGATGAATCTACGCGCTTTGCCGTCATGCTATTCCAGTCGCGCAATAAACAACCGTTGACTGGTGAAGCAGATGCCAAAACTTATACAGCCATTCAAACGCAATACAAGAACAATCCAGTGCAGCCCGGGCAAGATACGAAGCCAACTACTCCAACAAATCCAACGACTCCCGTAACACCAAGCAAGCCTGAGCAACCGCAAAACCCTGGTGCTGGCACGCAAGTTCCTCTTCCCGCTGGTTTGACGGCTGAGGAAAAAGAAATGGTTCAGCTCGTGAATCAAGAGCGCACCAGCCACGGACTCGCTCCTTATCAAGTGGACATGCAGTTGGAGAACGTTGCACGTGTAAAAGCCCAAGATATGGTAAACAAAGGGTACTTTAGCCACACGTCTCCCACTTACGGCTCACCGTTTCAAATGATGGACACTTTTGGCATTCGCTATATTGCTGCTGCTGAAAATATTGCCCAAAACTATTCCGTAAGCAGCGCTCATCAAATGTTCATGAATTCCTCCGGGCACAAAGCCAATATCATGAGTCCAACATACGACTACGTTGCCATTGCTGTTGTAAATGGCGGTCCGTACGGGAAAACGTTCGTACAAATGTTCTTGAAAAAATAGAGACGCGGAACGGAAAAGCCATCATTTCTACTGAAATGGTGGCTTTTCTTCCCTATTAGAAAGACACGGCGATCCGGTTATTGGCGGAAAAGTGTACGGTCTGATCGTTGCACAACACGACACCCTCGACCACGATTCCCTTCCCCGCTTCTTGTTTCATAAAAGAAATCTGAAAATTTTGGAAGGATTCCGTCGATTCTGGCACAATGGTTACAGGCTGGATCGGCGCTATCCAGTATTCCCCTCTCTCCATCGCTTGGGCAAACCAATCGTCTTCCAAGTATCTCCAGCCTTTTAAGCCCGATGTACCTTGCACGGCCATCGTTTCCACGAGCTTCGGCGGCAATACCTGCCCTCCCATTTTGATTGAATCGACGGGTGAGACACGCAGGCAAACGATTGGATTTTTCAGTTCAACATTCCCCGTATTTTTCACCTGAAGTGTCCCAATCAACAGGTACGGCTTCTCCACTGATTCAGAGTGAATCAACGTGTAATCAAAATACACTTCGGCCGTTGTACGCAATTCGACCTGTTCAGGCACTTCTTCAACTGGATGAATGGTCACTACCTGTTCCAGCAATTCTTCTTCTGCCAGGATCAACAGCTCTTCCCGTTCACTTTCTGACTCGCTGTTTACTTCTCTATTTAAGTCAATGACCTCAGCACTCGGCTGGTCACTTTCCTGAATCGTGTTTTGTTCTTCTGCCAATGGCTTTTCCTCTTCTCCCTGTTGACTTTCCTTGTCAGAGGTAAAGAGCATCGTGGAATAAAACAGTTTTAAAATATTGGGTGGCAAAAAAGCCATTGGTTGAATGTGCAATCCATTTTGGAAATACTCCAAAACCCCTGATGCTAAGTGCAGCGAAATTTTTTCCGAATACAGTTTACGTTTGCTCACTTCCGTAAAAAGCGGCAGTTGCAACTGGATGTGAACGATCGATGGTTGCTTTTGATTTTTGGTTACTTTATAGTGACACGGGATTCCTGACTGCTGCATCTCTGTACGCAAACACTTGATCAGATCTTGCCGCTTTTCATCCTCTGACTGAAAGAAAATCAGTCGCGGCTTTTCCAGGACTCTCATTTCCTTCAAGCTGAAACGTATGGCGACATCTGTATTTTTCGCCAGAGACGGATTGTTTTGACTTAAGACAACCTCCATCCCACTATCAGAAAGAAATTTTTGAACGTTCCCCAATACCTCCCACTCATAGGCAGTCCCTCCTGAAGATATGCCTGTAAAAAGAACGCAAACTTTTCCTTTCAACCCCGAATCCAGGTCAACTCTTTTATTCGTCGAATCCCACTTCAATTGAAAGCCATTTTGCTTGCAAAATAAACGGAACGCTGGCAGAGCCGCGTACGGCATGGTCCCGCCACGTTGACCACTGTAATATACCTCAACATCCATTCCCATCTCTCCTTACGACACTTTCCTTCAGTCCGCGATATTGTATGAATGCCCAGTGTCCAAAGTGAACATTTTTGGCGATGACTGTTCCGAAGAAGCGCTTTGCGCATACGATGGCTACAGAAAGGAGTGGTTATATGCCCACCTCACAAATGCCCCTGATCTCCATTATCATTCCTGTAAAAAATGAGGGGGACAATGTGCGTTCTACCATCACTTCCCTTTTGAATACAAGAACCACGTATCCGTATGAAGTGATCGTAGTTGATGATGCCTCAACTGATAACGGCTGTCACTTTTTACAAAGCCAAGGGCAAAATGAAAAAATAAAATTAATCACGACAGAAGGCATTGGTGCTGCAGCAGCACGAAATTTGGGCGTGAATCATGCCCGTGGCAACTACTTTATTTTTTGTGATGCCCATCTGTCTTTTGAAAACTTTTGGATCGATCGTATGATGGAGCTCATTCTGACAAAAAAAGCAGATGGCGTTGCTCCCGGAATCGCTTCCATGACAGAGCCACATAAAATTGGATATGGGCAAAATCTGAATCAGAAGCTCGAGATTACCTGGTATCCAAAACCAATGGGCCCTGCACCGGTTGCGATATTGCCAGGGGGATGCTTCCTGGTCACCAGAGAAGCTTTTGTGAAAGTCGGGGGCTTTGACCGTGGTTTTCGCATATGGGGATTTGAGGATATCGAGTTTTCCATTAAGATGTGGCTCTTTGGATATACGTGTATGGTACAGCCATCCGTAAAAATCTTGCATTTGTTTAGGCAAGTTCACCCCTACACAGTTGCACATGAGCACATTTATTACAATATGCTTCGAATGGCGTACAGCCATTTTAACGAGCAGCGGATTGAGGCAGCGAAAAAACTTGTACTCTACGCAAATGCGAGTGAAATTGCGGATGATGTGCTGACTTGCGGGGCGGCCGCTCAGCGTGTTCGATATGCTGCCCAAAGAAAATTCGACGACAATTGGTTCTTCCAAAAATTCCAAATTCCGTTCTAACAAAAGATAGTGACCTAAAAAATAGGCGCATGCTCAACATGCCAAACTCCCGTTGCCCACATAGTATGTAACTGCAAAGCAAACTCCCTAGGAAAGGAAGGATTCTTACGGTGAAACATCACGTGAAGCCCATTATGGGTCGCCAGCTCCCTACACCGACGCCTACAGCAACTCCTCCTATATCGAACAACCTGCAGGAAGAGTGCATTCGCGTCAACAAGGTGTATGACTGGGTAGTATTAGCGAACAGCTACCGAAACAAGATTGCCCTTCCCGACGATTGTCAAGCTCTGGTAGACGCTGCCATTCGTGCAGGGCAAGATATCACGCTCTCCTGCGTTGAGCCAGTTACTCCTGGTCCTACTTGCAGAGTCGTCAGTATTCGCCGCGAGAACATTACAGTCGGTGGAACCACCGTTCGGGTCGGGGTCGTTCGCTTCGTGTTCGGAGCCACTGTGCTGGTTCGTGTATTTGCAGACGGAACACCTCTCTGCGAATTCACAACAACCGTGCAATTCGATCAGGAAGTCGTTCTCTGCCTGCCTGAACCACTTGATGAGGACAATATCCTGTGCCGAATCAGTGCTTTTGAGTGCTCACCAACCGGTACCGTTCTCCTCGGTGGCATGGTTCAACTCGACGTCATTGTCTGCGTAGAAATCCAGGTAGAAGCTGAAGTCAAACTGGAAGTATTGGCGAAATTCTGCGCGCCGCGTCCAAACAACATTCCAATTCCATCGCCAACGCCATCTTTCCGTTGCCCGCCGATCACATTCCCGCCACAATGCCCACCAATCTTCCCAGTACGCAACTGCGATTGCCAGGCGTCCGTCAACGCATTGGTACCGAACATTTCCGTATCGCTCGGTATCCCGCTCGTACTCGCGGCCGGAACCATTCAGCTTATCGCAGATATCTGCCCAAGCTGCGATCCGTCCAGCAGCTCGTTTACCTTTAACTTCTTTGATAATATCTTGCCTGATGTACTCCCAGGCGATCAAAGCTTCAGCTTCTCGCCTACGACTATCAGCTCTCCGACCTGCATTACCGTCTTGCCGATCCTTCCTATCGTAACAGGTCTCGTCGTAACAGGTACCGGCGTTCAGACATTTACCGCAACAGGGGCACAGGAGACCGTAACCTACTCCCTCACTTTGGCGGAAACAGGTCTCGGCCTGCCTGATGTCATCATCCTGACACTCACGAACTCTGCCGGTGTCCTCATTTTCTCCGCAACCGTCACCGTTGTGCCAGACGAACAATTGCTGGTTGCCGATTGCATCACTTTCGGAGATATTGTCATCACTTCTCCGTAAGCAAAACAAAAAAGATGATTACCAATCAGGCGGGAGAAGACCAGCACTTCTCCCGTTTTTTCTATGGAAAACAGTCACTACAATACAGGCACCAATTCCCACCCCGTACATATGACTATATGGGAATGCCAGACGGAAAAAGGAGGACAACACTGTGTACAAAAGGAGAATCTCCAATGCGAACAAGCCGAAAGAAAATGAGAAGCTCCTCCTGCTAAAAAAACAAGCACACTACTACGAAGACAAAGCAAACCAACTCATGAAAGAAGTGTGGCACCTACAAAAGCTGATAGAGGAAACATCCCAAAAAAACGAAGCATACAGAGACCAGCTTGAACAATTAAACCAGAACCTCCACGATTTGGACAGCAAAGGGGCAGAATGGAAACAGCGCTTGAACGATTCACAAGACATGCTTCAAGAAATGAAAAGCAAGCTCGACTACTACGAGCATCTCTTGAAACAACGCGAAAATGCCATAGCCGACCACCAGGAAACAGAGGCAAAACTAAAGAGTTCGATCGAAAGCTTGCAGACTGAGATCAGAGAGCAACGAAAAGGTCCACGGCTTGAAGAAATCATGTCGAAACACCAAGCACAAGAAGCACACTTGCGGGAGCACATTGAATTGCTCCAACGGCGTATACAAAGCTACGAACAAAAAGAGGCACAATGGCAAAAAGAGTTACACGAGCAAGATCAGCAGCAACTGAGTCAAATCGAGGAAATCCTGCAAGAACGACAGCAGCATTTAGACATGATCGCGCATCTGGAGCAGCAACAGCTTACCTGGAAGCAAGCTTTGGATCATGCAAATGAAGAGTTTGAGAGTGCGCAGATGAAGCAGCACGAGCAACAATCCAAAATCGAATCATTGAATCAGCAGTTGGCGGACGCACGGGCACGGGAAGAGCAGACACTCTCTGCCCTACAGCAGCTTAAAGAAGCAAGCGCAAATGGGGATGTGCGGGAACAGGAACTACAGGTGCGAGAGCAAAACCTCCACGCATTTGAGCATAGTCTCCAGGCGCACGAGCAGGATCTACACGCTCTCCAACAAGACCTCCAGTCGAAGGAGCAAGAGCTGCATTCTCAGACGCAACACCTACAAAAACGGGAACAGAAGCTGCTCGGTCTTGAACAAGAGCTTCAGACCCAATGGTTAGAACTACATTCTCAAGCGGATCACCTGCAGATGAAAGAACAGGAGCTGCTTGCCACAGATCAAAAGCTCCAAACTAAGGAGCTGGAGCTGCATTCCCAGACACAAGAGCTTCAAGCGCGGCAGCAAGAACTTCTCGGTTTTGAGCAAGAGTTGCGGGGGCAAAGTCAAGAACTGCAATCCTTAAAACATAACCTGCAGACCAAAGAACAAGAGCTGCTTGTTACTGAGCAAGACCTCCAGGCTAAGGAGCTGGAGTTGCATTCTCAGAGACAAGAACTTCAAGTACAGGAGCAGGAACTTCTCGGTCTTGAACAAGCGTTACAAGCGCAAGGACTGGAAATGCACTCTCAGGCACAAGACCTTCATGCAAGGAAGCAGGAACTTCTCGGTCTGGAGCAAAAACTCGAGACGAAAGAGCAACAGCTCCAGTCCAAAGAGCTAGAGCTACATTCTCAAACGCAAGACCTCAACTCACGGGAACAGGAACTTCTCGAGCTCGAACAAGAGCTTCAGACACAGGGCCAAGAACTTCATTCCCTAAAACAAAACCTACAGACGAAAGAACAACTGCTTCAGTCCAAAGAGCTAGAGCTGCATTCCCTGGCACAAGACCTCAACGCTCGGGAGCAGGGCTTGCTCGATTTTGAGCAAAAACTCGAGGCTAAGGGACTCGAACTTCAATCCCTGACGGAAAACCTCCATTCACGGGAGCAGGAACTTCATGTTCTCGAAAAAGAACTGCAGACTCAAGGTCAAGAACTTCATTCCCTAGCGCATAACCTCGAGACGAAAGAACAGCAGCTCACTTCCAAAGAGCTAGCGCTGCATTCCCAAACGCAAAACCTCAACGCGCGGGAGCAGGACCTTCACGGTCTTGAAAAAGAGCTACAAACGCAAGGCCAAGAACTCCAATCCCTGGCCCAAAACCTGCAAACGAAAGAACAACAGCTCACTTCCAAAGAGCTAGAGCTGCATTCCCTGACACAAGACCTCAACTCACGGGAGCAGGACCTTCACGTTCTCGAACAAGAGCTTCAGACACAAGGCCATGAACTTCAATCCCTAGCGCAAAACCTCGAGACGAAAGAACAACAGCTTACTTCCAAAGAGCTAGAGCTGCTTTCCCTGACGCAAGACCTCAACTCACGGGAACAGGACCTTCACGTTCTCGAAAAAGAGCTGCAGACACAAGGCCATGAACTTCAATCCCTAGCGCATAACCTCGAGACGAAAGAACAACTGCTCACTTCTAAAGAGCTAGACTTCCATTCACGGGAACAGGACCTTCACGTTCTCGAAAAAGAGCTGCAGACGCAAGGCCAAGAACTCCAATCCCTGGCCCAAAACCTCGAGACGAAAGAACAACTGCTCACTTCCAAAGAGCTAGAGCTGCACTCCCAAACGCAAGACCTCCATTCACGGGAGCAGGACCTTCATGTTCTCGAAAAAGAGCTGCAGACTCAAGGGCAAGAACTTCAATCCCTAGTGCATAACCTCGAGACGAAAGAACAACTGCTCACTTCCAAAGAGCTAGAGCTGCACTCCCAAACGCAAGACCTCCATTCACGGGAGCAGGACCTTCACGTTCTCGAAAAAGAGCTGCAGACACAGGGCCAAGAACTTCAATCCTTAGCGCATAACCTCGAGACGAAAGAACAACTGCTTCAATCCAAAGAGCTAGAGCTGCTTTCCCTGACGCAAGACCTCAACTCACGGGAGCAGGACCTTCATGTTCTCGAAAAAGAGCTGCAGACACAGGGCCAAGAACTTCATTCCCTAGCTCAAAACCTCGAGACGAAAGAACAACAGCTCACTTCCAAAGAGCTAGAGCTACATTCCCTGACAAAAGACCTCAACGCACGGGAACAGGACCTTCACGTCCTCGAAAAAGAGCTGCAGACTCAAGGCCAAGAACTTCAATCCCTAGCGCATAACCTCGAGACGAAAGAACAACAGCTCACTTCCAAAGAGCTAGAGCTGCATTCCCTGACAAAAGACCTCAACGCACGGGAGCAGAACCTTCATGTTCTCGAACAAGAGCTGCAGACACAGGGCCTAGAACTGCAATCACAAGCAGATAACCTCCAAACAAAAGAACAAGAACTTACAATCCTCGAACAAGGACTTAAAGTTCGAGGGCAAGACCTTCTCACACAGACGCAATACCTTCAAGCTCGAGAGCAAGACCTTTACATTCTCGAGCAAGAGCTGCAAACGCGCGGGCAAGAACTTCACTCTCAGAATCAAAACCTCCAGACAAAAGAACAAGATCTGCTCGCTTTCGAGCAAGGGCTTCAGGCGAGAGAGCAAGAACTTCTCCAGCAGACGAAAGACCTTCAAGTACGGGTAGAAGAATTAAACGGTTTTGAACAAGAGCTGCAGGCTCAAGGAAAAGAACTACAAGCTCATTCGCAGGCGTTGCAGGTTCAAGAACAAGAACTCAAGACCCATGAACAGGAGCTTCGGGATTGGGAACAAGCCAACCTCTCCAAGGAGCAAGCACTTTTGACTCAGAGCCAAGAACTACAGGTACAAGAACAAGGACTTCAATCCCGAGAGCAAGCGCTGCAGCTTCGCGGACAGGAGCTTCTCTCTCATGAGCAGGAAATCCACTCCCACGAGCAACAGTTACTCACGCTGAAACAAGAGCTGAACGCGCGAGATCAAGAGCTACACAACCAAGAGCAGGAGCTGCTCGCTCAAGCGCATACCCTACAAACTCGTGAACAGGAGTTGCTTACTCGGGAGCAAGAACTACACATACTGGAACAAGCACTACTCTCTCAGGAGCAAGAAATCCAAGTTCAAAGGCAAGATTTGCATATCCGGGAGCAGGAGCTGCAAGTGCAGAATCAAGATAGATACACCCGAGAGCAAGAACTCGAAGCGCAAAAACAAGATTTACACACGAAAGTGCAAGAACTAGAAGCGACCCGCCAGGAGATGTTGCAAAAAGCAATCGATCTCGAACAGAGTTGGACAGCCAAACACGAAGCCACTTCTCAACAATTAACGGAAGCTCTGCTTGAGCTGGAAGCAGCCCGGTTAACGAAAAATCAACTCGTCGCTGACTATAAAAAGCTGGCCGAATCCCATTCCCTGCATGAGCAAGAATTGCAGCAAAGCATCCAAAAACGCGACGAAGAAATCCAACAAACACAAAACACCGTTAAGAGTCTCCAGTCGGAGTTAAAAGAAGCACGACAGCAATTAACGGAGGCGGAGAATCGCATCAAAGCTTTTCAGCAACAAGCCAAGGAAACCGACGAGAAGCTCGCGAACGTGTCTCTTCAAAAAAATAAATGGAACGAAATGCTAGAGAAAACAACTCAAAAATATGACACTCTGCTAACGGAAAAAGAAAAAGCCATTGAAGAGTTTACATCCCAGGAGCAATTGATGAAAAAGACGATAGCCGGACTAAAAAACATGGTGAAAGAGTTCCAGAACAACGAAGAAAAATACAAACAAATCATCAAAGAATTCACGCAAAAAGAAACTCGATCCAATAAAGCCTTCAGCCATTTCCAGCATAGCGCTTCATTCCAACAAAATACTCAATTCCAGCCAGGCACCCAATTCCAACAAACCACTCCATTTATGCCAAGCTCCGATCCCTCGACGCAACAAGTAACTCCCACACCAGTAAAAATGCCGATGTATCCCCCAAACGCCAACGCCTTCAACCCGTTTCGTTGAATAAGTAAAATGTGCGAGAGCCGTTACCATGTGCAGCCATACTGAATACAACATAGTACAGTCCAGAAAGGGAGGAAAAAACCATGACACCTGAACAAATGCGTGCACTGTACCAACAGCGTCAACAACACCCTGTCCAACCTACCCAGCGTCGAATGCCACCATCACCTTTGCCAAAATCCGGTCCGGTTCACAGAGTTCAACCGTCCGTCCAGACTAGAACGAGTGGAGGATGCTGCGGCAGGCGTTGGCAGGGCTGATCTTTTAGAGACCCCCTTTTCCATGACCCGTGCCGTCTATGATGAGATCATCCGAGATTCCCTGGAGAAGAGGCCAAACGAAACGTGTGGATTGCTTTCCGGTAGAAATGGGAGTGCACAAACGGTTTGGCGAATGGAAAATACATTAAAAAGCCCCGTGGCCTTCGCCATGGACCCCAAGCAGATTCAATACGTTTTCCACAAAATGGCGTTGCGCGGGGAGCATTTGGTCGGGATCTATCACTCCCACCCTACTGCTCCTCCCATTCCGTCACCTGAAGATATTGCTTACTGTCATTACCCGGAGGCTGCGTATCTCATCGTTTCGCTCGCTTCTCCACAACCAGTTCTCGGCTGTTTTCGAATTGAGGGGTCTTTTGCTCGGGTGTATCCTTATACAGTCCGAAACTAGTAGTCAAATTCCTCAAAACAAAAGAACAGTGGGAATTTACTCCCGCTGTTCTTTCTGTTTTAGATGGTCGCCTGGCTCCAAGGAACTGGGCAGCAGCCATTCCCTTTTCTCCCAGCTGACAAAATCATCTTCCCACTTTATCTGGAAGCGGTCCTCCTCAATATGAATGACGACTCCCTTTGCCCCATCCTTTACATATACGACCAGATCGCCTACTTGTATCACCGCTCATCGCCGCCCATTACCCGAGTCTGAAGATGATTCCGTGTCCACCCTTCGGATACACCCATTTGATATTTTCATACGGGCAACCAATGCGGCAACTCCCGCACTCGTGACACCCTTCGTAACCGACGTGCATCCTTACTTCTTCCCATTTGTATACTTCCGCAGGACAGAAGATGGTACAGAGCTTATCAGGGCATTGCGTTGCACAAACATCAGCGGAGAGAACATGCAGATGTGACTCCGTATCTGCTTTGAAACGCACGAGATACTGTTTCTCCTCGATCGACTGGCCCTTCGGTAGATCCTGCATCACTTCATCACCCTCCACGCATTCATCAAATCACGCGCCATTCTCCATTTGTCCTTCGCAGAGCCGAGGTCGCTCCAGATTTTCTTCTGCTTGCTCCATTTCGAGCTGCCATCAACCGTGAACATCTGACTCGCCGCTTTGTTCATCATCGGAATATATTGTTCGAAATACTGCGGGAATTTTTCAAAATGATGCGTTGCGTCCTTGTACTTTTTCAAATCTTGACCCACAAAGCTGTTCAAGAGATTGATCCGGTATCCGTCGAGCATTTTTTCGGAATAGTCTCCTGCCTCTCTTGCCGCCAGGATCGTTTCCGCCGCCATGACACCAGATGCCATTGCCATATTCGATCCCTCTCGATGGATCGCATTGACGAGCTGGGCAGCATCTCCTACGACAAGGACACCATTGCCGACAATTTTGGGAATGGAACGATATCCCCCCTCGGGAATCAGATGCGCCAAGTATTCCTGCTGCTCACAGCCTTGGATATACGGCCGAATCATCGGGTGATTCTTTACATAGTCCAACAACTCATACGGCTTGATCTTGTTTTTGATTAGACCCGACAGCATCGTCCCTACCCCAATATTCAAGCTGTCCTTATTCGTATACAACCAAGCCGTCCCCAGAATCCCTTTGGTCGAATCCCCGAAAATTTCAATCGTACAACCGTGATCACCCTCGAGGTTAAAGCGATCTTCAATTATTTTGCGATCCAGCTTCAGTACTTCCATGACAGCGAGCGCTACTTCGTCTGGGCGAAACTCTTTGTGGAAACCTAACGATTTCGCCAGCAAGGAGTTGACGCCGTCTGCCAGAACGACAACATCTGCGTATAGATCCCCATCCGGTCGATCTGTTTTCACACCGACTACTTTGCCATTTTCAACAATGCACTCCAGAGCGACGGTCTCATTGAGTAAAAGTGCTCCCTGCTGCACGGCTTTGTCTGCAAACCATTGGTCAAATTTCGCCCGCAGCACCGTGAAATTGTTATAAGGTTCCTGGGCCCACTCCATGCCTTTATAACTGAAATTGATAGCTGATTCCTTATCGAGCATCATGAACCGCTGCTCGACGATTGGTCGTTCAACAGGTGCCTCCTTGTAAAATTCGGGGATAATGTCTTCCATCGTTTTGCGATACAAAACACCTCCCATGACGTTTTTGGAACCCGGATATTCCCCGCGTTCCATCAACAAAACATTTACGCCCGCTTTGGCAAGTGTATAAGCACAAGCTGTTCCAGCCGGACCTGCTCCGACAATGATTACATCAAATTTCTCAGCCATACGTTACCTCCTTGTCCGGCTCCTTTTGGAAAGCTTCAATGAGCAATGGCACAATTTCAAACGCATCACCGACAATACCGTAGTGGCAAGACTGGAAGATGAGTGCATTCGGATCTTTATTGATGGCAATAATCAATCCTGAGTTGCGCATGCCGACCAAATGCTGGATAGCTCCTGATATGCCGATGGCAAAGTAAATTTTGGGTGTGACCGTCACTCCCGTCTGCCCGACCTGATGTTCATGACCGATCCAGCCAGCTTCCACCGCATCTCTGCTGGCCCCGACGGTTGCCCCGATTCGTTCTGCGAAGCGATGTATAAGCGCAAAGCCTTCCTTGCTTCCGAGTCCCTTGCCGCCAGCGACGATCACATCCGCCTCATCCAGCCGCACCTTTTCCTTCGTCTCCCGGACAATTTTCAGTACTTTTGTGCGAATGTCTTCTTCACGCAGCTTCAAGCTTTCTTCTATGATCTCTCCTGTACGTGACTCATCTGGCTCAAGCGCTTTCATGACTTTTGGGCGAACCGTCGCCATTTGCGGTCGATGTTTTTTGCACAAAATCGTCGCCATGATGTTACCACCAAACGCTGGACGGCTCGCCTCCAACAAACCTGTCTCCGCGTTCACATCGAGCATGGTCGTATCGGCGGTCAGCCCTGTCTCCAAGTCCGTCGCAACAGCGCTCGCCAAATCTTTTCCCGTTGAGGTTGCCCCGTACAAGATAATTTCCGGCTTGTGTTTTTGGACGCATGCGATGACAGCTCGCATGTAGGATTCTGTCCGGTACTCATGAAAAATCTTGTGATCGTATACGTACACTTGGTCCGCACCGTAGGGAAACGCCGTGTGGGCCAACTCCTTGACTCCATCTCCGATTAACAAACCGGCAAGCGGCACATCTCGCTTGTCAGCCATTTGTCTTCCCGCCCCCAGCAGCTCGAGTGATACAGGGGCGATACGCCCGTCACTCACCTCTAAAAACACCCAGATGCCACGAAAATCATCCAGATTCATATCTGCTCCTCCTTCACCCGAAACAGTCGCTGTTTATCGTGCAAAATTTCCATCAAGCGTGCAATTTGCTCGCTGGCGCTTCCTTCGAGCATTTCGCCACCCTTTGGTTTCTCTGGGGGCCAAACTTTTGCAACGATGGTAGGAGAGCCCTTCAGACCTAACTGCGCCCGATCAATATCCCCCAAGTCATCGACGGACCAGACAACAGGATTATATCTGGCAGCTCGAAGCATGTTGGGCAGCGGAGAATAAGGGACCTCATTAATCTCCTTCTCCACGGAAAACAAACAAGGCAAGGTCGACTGGATGACTTCATAACCATCCTCCAGCTTTCGATGCACGATGGCGTAACCTTGTTCTTTGTTTATCTCCACTACTTTTTTCACACACGTAAGCGGCGGAATATCCAACCGTCTGGCGACTCCCGGTCCGACTTGTCCCGTATCACCGTCGATGGTCATCTTCCCGCAAATGACGAGGTCGACTGGCTGGCTTTCTGCAATCTTCTCAATGGCTTTGGTAATTGCATAGCTGGTCGCCAATGTGTCTGCTCCGGCAAATGCACGATCCGTTACCAGATAGCCTGCGTCTGCCCCGATCTCTATGCACTTCCGAATGGCCTTCACCGCTGGCGGCGGTCCCATGGTGACGACGGAGACCACACCCCCATATCGATTTTTCAAACGAACGGCTTCCTCCACCGCATGTGCATCATACGGGTTGAGAATGGCTGGCGCACTGGCGCGATCCATCGTATTCGTCTTCGGATTCATCTTGATGATTTTGGTGTCCGGCACCTGCTTAATGCAAGCGACAATATGCAGCATGATTGATCCCCCCTTGCTGCCGGGCGCGATTCCTATGCCTGTACAAAAGGTTGCCTTTCTTACGCGCAATCAGATCAGGCAGCTTGTCGTTCATTGTTATAGCCTATTTCGATGCAGCCGAGCTTAGACCAGTAATCATGGAAACGAAAAAGACGCCAAACATCAGCTTGGCGCTGTGTGGCGTCTTTTGGCTTATTCATTAATGTTTGTCAATGGAGAACTCAACCGAAGCATCCGTGAACTTTTTGTCTACCCTTTTCAGCTTGATTTGCAAACCGATTTGCGGCAGAATTTTTCCGACTTCCGGTACTTCCGGCATCGAGTAATCATCACTGTCGTCAAACTCCTTAACGCCTTTCAACGGATCGTATTTCATCGTTCCATAAATGTAATCCAGATCCATACCGGACGTTTTGTTCGGGCTAAACGCAGCATCGTTCACCTGATAGCGGGAGTCTGCGATTGCGCTTTTGTTACCCTCATCATTGTTCCAGTAACGCACTTCCTGATGGGCATCTACTACACCGAGCAAACCATAGCCTGGATGCTGGCTCGTATTGTTATCACGTGTTCTTTCGTAGCGACCATCAAAGTACCAGATCACCATACCTGGATCATACGTGAAGAAGGAGTCGTTGCGGCGGAAGTACTTCAGTCCAGCGTCAATTCCTTCATGAGAGCGCAGTTCAACCAAGTAGTACGCATCATACATTTTGCCTTTTCCATCAAAGTGGATGAAGCCATCCAGCTTGAACTTCTTCTCACCCTCTGCATCATCCGCGAAGATAACTTGCCCATCTGCCTCTACTTCAAAGTTATCCAGATAGAAGCCGTCCAACACGTAAGCGACGTCCGTCACATAGTTAAACTCGACTTGCACTTTTTTGCCGACAAACTCGTTCAGGCTGATTTCTTCTTTGTCCCAGCCTTTTGTTACGTCATCGAATTTTTGCACTTCTTTTTTCTCACCTGTATCCGCATCGATTACATTGACGGATAGGTAATCATAGCCTTCCTCAATGTTCCTCCATGAGTCGAATTTCATCGTGGCGGAGCTGACCCCAGTCAAATCGATCACATCGGAAGTCATTTTGGTGTTCAATTTGTTGCCTTCATCCGAGAAGTATGCGTAGCCACCATCTTTTGGCTCAACCGGCGGTTTCTTTTCAACTTTCGGCATATTCAGCTTAACGACTTTTCCGCTTTTCTCGGTGCTGCTCGCATCAATGAGCGGAACCGTTTTCTTGCGTTTTTCTACATCCTTGTAGTCCAGAACAGTCGGAGCAATCCAATTGCCGCCAAACATTTGTTGCAGAACCATTTTGGACCAAGGATCAAGGCCTGTAGGTTCCGTTTGGAAGACTTTACCTGTATGGCTACCAGACGACATGAGGGACCAAGCACCTACTGGCGAGTCTTTTCCAGCTCTTGAGGTGTCATACAAGTCTGGCAAACCGAGATTGTGTCCGTACTCGTGAGTGAATACGCCTGGTGCGCCATCTTCTGGCTGGATCATGTAATCAAATGCTTTGAGGCTAGTACCTGGAATATCCACTGGTTTTTTCAAGGTCCAACGGTGAGACCAGATCGCATCTGGGTCTTCCCCTGTCTCTTCTCCGATCCCTGCATGAACGAGCATGAGGTTGTCCAGATTGCCATCCGGCTCCATCAGGTCTCCATCACCATCGATATCATACGGATCACGCTGATCGTACAATTCCTCTTTCCCAGCAATGGATTCCCCAACTGCCGCCAAGGTCTCGATTACCAGATCGCGCGGATTGGAATCGTCACCGGCTTTGGAGTTTCCTCCATAATACTTGTAGCCGTTCTCTGCCATTTGCCATGGCGTTACCACACCGTCAACCGTCCAAGATCTTCCCGATTGCAGGTAGAAATATTTCGCCATTGTTGTCATGCCGATACCTTCAGGAGTTTCATACCCCTTCTGATCAAACAGCATCTCTTTATAGTGCTTTTCGTTGAAGTCTTCTGTCCAAAGCGAGTCACTCACTTTTGGTAGCTGGTTATGCTCCCGGTCAGGGAACTCGATAAGAGCGACAACGATGTTATCCGTATGTAGTCGTTTGGAAGAGCGTACTTCATCGCCGTCCTCCATCTCAGCCACTTTCTGCACAGCATCAGCCAATGCTGCCTGCTGTCCTCTGCTCGCTTCCTTACCGTAAGAGGACGATTCATCAATGCCGTGCGGGACTTTTTTGTCTTCGAAGTACTCGAGCAACGCTTCGTCAATCTCTTCCTGATCGGCGTCTTCATCAATGATTCCTTGCTCCATTAACCCTTTAATCAGTCGCTCCAGGTTAACAGTGGACAAATCTACATGCAGATCATGCTTGTCCTCTTTGGGTTTGGCCAAACCCGTTGCAGGTGCAGCCACGAAAGTACTGAGCACGAGTGAGGAGGAAAATAAAACGGATAAGAGCTTTTTGCTTTTCTTCACTAAGGTTCACCCTCTTTTTCTATCTATTTGTGATGCATCGGAAAAATTAAACCCCCAATTCCGACTATTCTTAATTATTACGTGATACGTAATCTTTGCCAAATTTTTTCCTTCGACAAAAAAACCTTCACGTTCAAAAGAAATTGCTCAATAAGGCTATCGACCTACTCGGAACAAGTGCCGAATTTTCGGCTAATCATTTATATACAGGGTCTCAATTTGATATATGCATGGTGTGTCTACTGCCTAAAGACCTACAGAAAATTAGCGAATTTTGTCGAAAAAGCTCGATACATTCCGATAAAATATTCCTTTCGCCCCTCCTCTTTCTTGCAAAACAACTCGATTATCGGTACGATCGAATAAAAATGCTCGTGTTTTCCATGGAGGATTTTGATGCTGCAAACATTTGGTTTTTCTCTGTATGAGAGTAAAGTTTATGAAGCGTTGGCGTCTAGCGGCGAGCCTCTCGATGCAGCAATGGTCGTGAAGCATTCGGGGGTGCCAAAGGCAAAAATTTACGAGGTGTTGAATCGTCTGGTAGAAAAAGGGATGGTCCTTGACACCGTATCGGAAAAGAAAAAGCGGTATACAGCCCTTCCCCTGGACAGCCTGGTAGAAAAGCTGACCCGCCAATTTCAAACGGACGTCAAAAAATTGACCAGCTCCCTTTCCCATAAAACTGTACGTGATGACCGAGTCTGGAGTCTGAAGGTTGACGAATCGATCCGCGCGGAATGCAAACAATTGATCCAACGAGCGACCCGGTCTATTCGTATCTCCGCCTGGTCCGATGATTTTTTAGAGTATGTACCCCTACTGGAAATGAAAGAAAAGGAAGGCGTAGAGATCGAAGCATTGGTGATCGGGCAGATTACCACCAAGCTTTCCTGTGTTCATTCCTTTATCCCTGTGCAAGAGCATCAAGGCTTGGAGCGCTATCAGCTAATTGTAGCGGACCAAGACGAAATGATTTTTGCAGGCGAGGAGGAAACAGGCTGGCACGCGATCAAGACACGCGGTCAACCGTTCGTCAAATTTTTTGCCGATTCTTTTTACCATGATGTCGCACTGACAAAAATCACCCAAAAATACGTGGATCAACTGTTTGACGATGAAGAAATCCGCAAGATGATTATCCGCCTCCGATACTGACAATCCCTGGACTTTGGCTTTTGGTTTTATTAAAAACTCCAAAGTATCCAAAATAACCAATAAATATAAATAACTAAATACTATGTTAGCCATTTACATTACGCGTTTATCTTAACTCCAATGTGACAACCATTGATTTAACAATGATGGTCACAATAAGTTAAGATAAACGCGATTTGCTAGCGCTACTCCTATGTGCGTATTCGGAAACATCGTGATGGTTTCGGAAGAGATTTTTTTAAAAGGATAGGATTAAGGAGAGAACACCATGCCACACAACATACTGCTGATTGAGGACGATGCCCAAATCGTCGAGATGCTTCGGAATCATCTGATCAAAGAAGGCTACGACGTCTTGGCAGCGTTTGATGGACTGGACGGAATTGCCCAGTTTCGGCAAAGCTACTTCGATATTGTCATTGTCGATATCATGATGCCAAAGCTGGACGGCATCGAGGTAATCAAGCGGATCCGTGAAAACAGCTCGGTGCCGATTTTGATCATGTCGGCAAAGGACAACGACGTCGATAAAGCGATCGGGCTCGGCTTCGGTGCCGACGATTACATTGCAAAGCCGTTTTCTCTCATTGAAGTGTCGGCTCGGATCAAAGCGGCGATTCGTCGTGCCACGACGTATTCGAATGCGGGAGCGGGCTCAGCAGATCAGGCATCTCCAGCGGCCAAGGTGCTGATATTCGGAGCCCTGCGTATTGATCTGGAAAATTTTTCAGTCTCGAAAAACGATGTCGATCTGAAGCTGACGGCCAAAGAATTCGAAATCCTGAAGCTGTTCGCCACGAATCCAAATCGTGTGTTCACGAAGGCGCAGCTGTACGGCTTTATTTGGAATGACGAATATTATGGGGACGAAAACGTCATTAACGTCCATATCCGCCGGTTGCGGGAAAAAATCGAAGACCAGCCATCCGCACCACGTTATATCAAGACGCTGTGGGGCATTGGCTACAAGTGGGAAGGATAATGACATGGTGATCGCGCTAGTTGTGCTGGTCGTTCTTTTGCTCGTCGTGATTGCGACTCAATACCGAGCTTACCGGGCTAGAAGCTCCAGCCTGGAACTGATTCACCACAAATTAAAGGACATTATCGAGGGTGGCACAAGCGAAAAGCTGCTTGTTTTTACGGACGATCGCGCATTGATACCGGTCTTGGTTGAAATCAATCATTTGCTGGAGCACAACCAGCAAAGAGCGGCGAATTTCCTGAAGATGGAGCAGTCGATGCGGAAAATGATCTCGAACATATCGCACGATTTGAAGACGCCACTTACCGTTGTACTTGGTTATATCGAAACGATCAATCTGGATCCGGACATGGACGCAGCGAAACAAAAGGTTCTATTGTCCAAGGTGCACGCCAAGGCCAACGAGGTGCTGCAGCTCATCCGACAGTTTTTTGATTTGGCGAGACTGGAGTCAGGGGACGAGCCGATGCCGCTTTCTCGGATCCACATGAACGATATTTGCGAAAAAAATATACTCGCATTTTATGACACGCTGACGGTCAAAGGCTTTGAGGTCGCGATTGAGATCCCGGACAAGCCAATGTATGCGTGGGGGAACGAGGAAGCGCTGGACCGCACCCTAAACAATTTGATCGCCAATGCGATTCAGCATGGCGGAGAGGCGATGGTGGTCGGATTAACATTGCGCGGAGACGACGAGTTTGTATATGTGGACGTATGGGATCGGGGCAAAGGGATCCACGAGCTGCATCAGGACCGGGTGTTCGAGCGGATGTACACGCTGGAGGACTCCCGTAACAAATCGTATCAGGGCAGCGGTCTCGGGCTGACAATTACGAAAAGGCTGATCGAAGCTCAAGGAGGGACGATCCGCATCCATAGCAAGCCGTACGAAAAAACAGTGTTTACCGTCAGACTGAAGCGAATCGCATTCGGGGCTTAAGGAATTTGTAAGAATCAGGTAAGGAAAAAGCAAAATTCGATGCTTACGATAGAGCTTGTAACGAACGAAGGGGGCATCGAACGATGACGTATATCGTAAGAACGAATCAACTGACTCGTGCTTACATGGGTAAGGAAGTTGTTTCGAACGTCAATATGAACATCAAGCAAGGCGAAATATACGGCATGCTTGGTCCAAACGGTGCGGGCAAAACAACGGTCATGAAAATGATCACGAACCTGGTGAAGCCGACGGCAGGTGAGATCGAAATTTTCGGTGAGCGGCTGACTGATACGTCGTACCGACTGTTGGGGCGAATGGGCACGATCATCGAAAACCCGATCTTTTACGAAAAGCTGACGGCCCGTGAAAACCTGGAGCTGCATTGCGAATATATGGGCTACCATGACCCAAAGGCGATTGATGAGGCGCTTGAGCTGGTCAATCTGAAAGGGATCGACAAGAAAGCGGTAAAGGAATTTTCGCTGGGGATGAAGCAACGGCTCGGCATCGCGCGGGCGATCACGACCAAGCCGGAGCTGCTGATTCTCGATGAGCCGACGAATGGTCTCGATCCTGTAGGAATCAAGGGGCTTCGCGATCTGTTCAAAATGCTGTGCAAGCAATATGGGACCACGATTCTCATTTCTAGCCATATTCTTGGGGAAGTGGAGCTGGTCGCCGACACGATCGCCGTCATGAACGGCGGCAAGCTGCTGCAGGAAGTTTCGATGGACTATATCGTCAAGCAAACACAGGAGTATATCGAAATCACGACGAACGACAGTAGGAAAGCGGCCTACGTGCTTGAAAACTATTTGCAAATATCCAATGTCCGCGTCACCGACGATGGCCAAATCCGCATTTACGATAGCCGCATTCCGCAAAGCGAGCTGATGAAGACTTTGGTGCTGCACGATGTCAAGATCGAAGCGGTTCATAAGAAAAAAGGGTCGCTTGAGGATTATTTCCTGTCCATTCTGAATGGGGGTGGCGTCGGTGTTTAAGCTCATGAAGCTCGAAATGCGCAAGTTTCGGATCGGGTCTTATATTCGGGCAGCGATGATCGCCAACGTCGTGATCTTAAGTCTCATTTGCTTTATCAGCCTTGACTCGAAAATTACAGAAAAGATACCTTTTACGAGCTACGATATGGCGTTCTCCGTCATTGATACACTCATTCGGGGAACGTACATTGTGTTCGCGTCAGTGCTCATTTCCCGGCTTGTCATTAACGAGTTCCGCAACAAATCGATCACGGTATTGTTCATGTACCCGATCAATCGCAAAAAGCTCATCGCAGCCAAGCTGCTCGTCGTCGTGCTGTTTACGCTCGTTGCGGATATTGCGGCGAACCTGTTTGTTGGTGTTGGCTTTTATGTATTCAATCTGTTCGCCTCCGTTGTTCCAGAGCCTCTTTCGTGGTCCGTTGCAACCAAATCGCTGCTTGCGGTCGTGATGAGTGCGCTGGCGACCAGCTTTTTAAGCCTGATTCCTCTGAATTTCGGCATGCGCAAACATTCAGGCGCGGCTACCATCGTGTCGTCACTCATTGTCGTGATGCTCGTCTGCCAGAACGTCAACGGCTTCACCTTATATTCCATTCTTGCAGTGCCGATTGGCCTGGCACTCCTCGGCGCGGTCGTCGCGTATATGTCGATTCGAAACATCGAGCATGTCGATGTGCTCAAGTAGCAGAACGGGAGGAGAAGATTAGGATCATGCGACAAGTATTGAAATGGAGCTTTTTGCTTTGCACCGCTTCTTTTGTCTTGAATGGACTGCTGTATGTGGGAACGGGAGACCGACATGTGCTGATCAGTATGCTAGGTGCTGTCGGATTAGCGGTCCTGTCCGCGAGCTGGTTGCTGTTCGCGAAGAAAAAGCAGTGAAGCGGCAGGAGCATCAGGGTGAAATGAAACGAGGGCTATTGTAGTGGCGGAGTTACTGCAATCGAAAGAATCATGGACGTAGAGCCAAAGGTAAAGAATTGGGGTTTCTTGGAGCTGTCGGGGCGCGACAAGCTCCTTCTTTTTTTCTTAGATGCTAAAAGCTCCTGTTCCCTCCATCAGCCTTGAAGACCTGCCCACTGGCACCATCGTGGCAAGACGGCCAGCTTGGAGTCACCTCATGAAATGGAAAAAATCGTACGTTAAGGGCGAACGCCAACATTGTCGCTCACTCCAAGTACTGTATCCCAGAGAACAATGGCTGCTACTACCAAGGGTACCGGCAATATGAAAAACTCGAGTTCCTTAGTGTATTACGATTGCGAGGCACACGAAGTTCTGTGTTGCCAAACTTCGTTTTCACCGTCGGAACTATGCTTGTTTTAACCTAAGTGATCATCCATTTCAGCTTCAAAGAACTGCTGGATCGTGTCACGAAACAGGTCCTAGACAAATGATGGCTTGTCCCATAAACGGAAATAAAGACATTCTCAAATGCGTTCAGGTTCGTTGTAATGAAACTCTATCGGAAGATTATATGGACGTTTCTGTGCCTCTTCTATAGCTTTATTAATCATGAGCTTGGCGATTTTTTTCTTCATTAAAATAGTGCTCGTAAACTATATCTTGTTTTTCCCACTTCATATCCTTTCCCTATTTTGTTATTTTAATGGGTTTAAATTTGACAAACCGCTTGTGACATTTATCGAATGAACTTTCTATGTTTTTCATTCTACAGTTGGCCGGAGTCTTTTCTATTTATATGGAGAAATTTCTAGTTGCAGAAGACTAAAAAGGTTACTATTATAGTAGTAACCTTTTTAGTCGAGAGGAGCTATTGTTTTGAATCCACGTGTCTTCATCTTAGCGATTGCTACCTTTGTCGTAGGTACGGTGGAATTGATTATCGGTGGTACGCTCGATCTGATTGCTCGTGATCTTCAGGTATCGATTAGTGCCGCCGGACAATTAATCACCATTTTCTCGCTTGCCTTTGCTGTTGCTGCTCCTTTGCTCCTGCATGTTACGAAGCGTGTCGAGCGCAAAAAGCTATACTTGTTTGCATTAGCAGCCTTTTTCCTAAGCAATGTGCTTGCGGCACTTAGTCCGAGCTACGCCGTATTAATGACAGCACGTATCTTGAGTGCAGCAAGTAGTTCCATCCTGATTGTGCTGTCGATTACCATTGCAACGAGTCTTGTGGAACCTGCTTACCGTGGTCGCGCCATTGGCGTTATTTTCATGGGGATTAGCGGTTCGCTTGTACTCGGCGTCCCTGTCGGACTGGCTCTGGGGAATGCCTTCGGATGGCGTGCCCCATTTTGGCTGATTGCGGCTCTGAGTATCGTTGCGATGATTTTTATCCTCATGTTTTTGCCAAAAGTTCAAACTGCACCGCCGATTCCGCTGCGTGATCAAATGACTACCCTCCGTAGCGGCAAGCTATTCAGCGCCTTGTTTATCGTCATGTTAATGCTGACAGGTCACTTGACGCTGTATGCATACTTTACCCCTTATTTGCAAACGACGATGAATGTAGACGCAACGACACTGAGCTGGATTTATCTCCTGTTCGGGATTGCTGCCGTTGCAGGTGGTGGTATTGGCGGTTGGATTGCTGACAAGTGGGGAGCAACCAAGAGCATTCTGTTGATTATTCCAGTGTTCGGCTTGATCATGTGTGTCTTGCCGTTTTTTACAGGCTCGCTTTATTTGTTCTTGCCGATCATGGTCATCTGGAGTGCGCTTAGCTGGGCTATTTCGCCAGCACAGCAAAACTATTTGATCTCCTGCTCACCTGCTACTGCGGACATTCAATTAAGCCTGAATACTTCTGCCCAGCATTTAGGTATCGCCCTTGGCTCTCTGGCTGGCGGCCTCGTCGTCGAGCGATCCTCCGTTATTTACACACCATGGGTTGGAGCCGTGTTCGTACTGCTTTCGTTCGGATTTGCCTTCTACTCAATCTCACGCCCTGTTCCAGCACAGGAAAGCCAAGTGGTGCAGCCAGCGCCAGGACACCATGCTTAGCGCCTCGCAAAAGCAAAAAGCCGTCAACTATTTGACGGCTTTTTCGTATCATCCTAGAATCGTTTTCGTTATGAGCCTATTTCACTGGCAACCAAACGGTAAATCTCGTGATTCCCTGCTCGGACCAAACCTCAATTTTCCCCTTGTACTTGTGAACAACTGCATCTACGATCGTCAGACCCGTTCCGCGCCCACCACATTTTTTCTCTCTTTTCGTTGTATAGCCATTATCGAAAATACGTGCACGTTGTTCTGGCGTTATTTCCGGTCCTGTATTTTCCACTCGGAAAACAACGTGTTCTTCATCACAACAAAAATAGATGCTGACTCGCTTTTCCCCATCCGCTAACTCAGCCGCTTCAATCGCATTATCAATAAGATTCGATAAAATTTTGATCAGATCAATGGAAGGAATGCTATCGATTGGATCAGAGCATTCTTCAAATTGCATGACGATTTGTTTGGATTTGGCCTGCTCCCATTTGGTGTGAAGCAATACCATTAAAGCAGGATTCGCAAATCTCACGGTGAGGTCCAAAAGCTTGGTTTCTTTCAGCAACGACTGCACGTAATCTCGTGCTTTTGGATAATATCCGCATTCGATCAAACCGTAGAGCACTTGCATGTGATTGACGAAATCATGGCGTATGGAGCGCATCGAGCAAATGACTGAGCGCAATTCTTCCTGGTAGGTTTCTTCCGTCTCCCCAACTGCTGCCTTGATGGCGCGTTGGTACCAGCGTTCCATGCAAAGAACCAGAAAGATCAGTACGACGACAAACAAACCTTGAATCGCAAAAACAGGAATGCTGCTACGAACGACATCGTTTCCAATGTCCTCGATGATGGCTACGTCCGTATCTACTCCGATGATTCCGATGATTTTTCCTTCTCTATCTCTAAGCGGCGCGCCCGCAGACATGTAGACCCCGTAATCTGGATCTCTGATAATCTCTGAGTAGTACGCTGATGATCCTTCGTAAATCGTTTGAATGTGCTCAGAAGATAGAACAATAGGATTACCGATATCAAAATTTTGCTTCGCATTTGGCGGCCTTGCGACGATCATTGTGCGACCACTTTGCCTGTCTTCACTGACTTGAATCGTGTATAAATACAGCAAACCGAACTGCTCACGCGCTTGATTCAATTGCTGTTCGATTCGTTTATAGGCGGGGGTCTCTTTTACCGGATTTCGTAAAAACTCTTGGTACGCGTCAACATCTAGACTGTCTGCTACTGTAGAAGCAGCTTTCATGCTTTGATTCGCAATGGAGAGTCGGACGGATTGAATCGTATTGAAATAGGAAATCGCGATGCTTACACAAGTCAAGATCAAAACAAGGATGCCAGAAACGAGCATAATGACTAGAACTCTGGGATTTTTCGGGTGTGTACTCGTCATAATCTCCTCAATCCATCTGTTCAAAGAGTCGTCTTTTGATTACGCAGTTATACTAAAAACACGACTTTTTGAACATGTCTCTCTAATATTTTAGAGATTTCTACTGGAAATGTCTACATAATATGAATTTCGCTTCATTATAGTTCTCGAAATCATACATTGAATTATGATTCGGAATATTTTTATAATAAGACAAATACGAAATACCAATCTCTTTCCCCAGGAAAAAGGAGTGGGTTCGATGGAAGAAAAACTGTTTGCCCGGCTACAGGAGATTTATCCAGAGCTTGTTACATTCAGACGTGATTTGCATATGTATCCCGAGCTTTCCTTTCAGGAGGAAAACACAGCGAAGAAAGTAGCAGACAAGCTGGCTTCTTTTGGTATAGAAGTACAAACCGGTGTCGGCGGCATGGGTGTTGTCGGTCTCTTGCGGGGTGGAAAGCCAGGAAAAACAGTTGCGTTGCGCGCTGACTTCGATGCCTTGCCCATTCAAGATGAAAAAGAAGTACCGTATAAGTCCCGCATTCCAGGCGTCATGCACGCGTGCGGTCACGATATACATACCTCCGGACTTTTGGGAGTCGCACAAGTGTTGAGCGAGTTCCGTGACGAGCTCCCAGGAAATGTGGTATTCCTGCATCAGTTCGCGGAAGAACTGCCACCCGGTGGCGCCAAAGCCATGGTGGAGGCGGGTTGCCTCGAAGGTGTTGATGTCGTGTATGGCGCGCACGTTGCCTCCGAGCTTCCCGTAGGCACTGTCGGGATCGGACATGGCTACATTACAGCAGCAGCAGACAGCTTTGAGATCGTCTTGTACGGAAAAGGCGGACACGGTGCTTATCCTCATACCTCCGTTGATCCAATCGTATTGGGCAGTCAGGTTGTTATGAATTTGCAGCAGATTGCCAGCCGGCAGGTAGATCCGCTGAAACAAGTCGTTTTGTCTGTTTGCTCCTTCGTAGGCGGGGGCGAAGCGTTCAACGTCATTCCTGATCAAGTGAGGCTCAAGGGGACTGTTCGCACATATGACGAGGAAGTGAGGGGCGCGGTCGAGCAATCTCTTAAACGTATTGTGGAAGCCAGCTGCCAGGCTGTCGGCGCTACTTGCGAAATCATGTACCAACGCGGCTACCCAGCTACTTGGAACGATGAGACAGAGACTCCGCTGCTTACAGCAGAAGCCAAACGCATTTTTGGTGAGGAGCGCGTATTGAAAATCCCACCTGGCATGGGCGGAGAGGATTTTGCTTACTTTGCCCAAGAGCGCCCCGCTACCTTCTTCATGGTTGGTGGACGCAACCCGGAGATTTCGGCGACGTATCCGCATCATCATCCCAAATTCGACGTCGATGAGCGCTCCATGATTCAAACTGGTCAGTTGTTCATTGCAGCGTTGCTTGCCTATCAGGCACGTCATCAATAAGCGGAAAAAGTCTAAAGGCAAGGGCCTCATGCTCCTTGCCTTTCATTTTTGTCCGCCGTATTCACACTTCATGTCCAACTATCCAGTCCAGTCTTCGACTCTGGATACGGGCAGGAATCGTTTTTAGCAGAAAATGACGAACCGCGATGGCCAGCGGATTTTCCCATTGGGTGACAGCCCCCATCAAGCGGGAACCTTTCACAATCGCATTCGCTCGCTTCTTCCGTATCTCTTCATACATGCGCAAAGCGTGAGCCGAGTCCGTGTCGTCATCTGCCAAGCATCTGGCTAGCACAAGCGCATCTTCCATTCCCTGCCCCGCCCCTTGCCCCAGATTCGGCAGCATCGGATGTGCCGCATCGCCCACTAATGTAACCCGGCCCTCACCCCATCTCCTGAGTGGTGTACGGTCGTAAATATCATGCCGCAAGATGGCTGCATCCTCTGTCGCCTCAATCACTGCACGTACTGGCTCATACCAGCCGTCCAGTCGGCGCAACGTCTCTCGCTTCCGGCCCGATGGCCCATCTTTTTCTCCCTCAGGTGCATTGATGGCGGCAAACCAATGTATTCGATTGTTGCCAATATGGGAAAATCCGAAACGAATTCCCTTGCCCCATGCTTCAAAGCCTCCTCCTGATTCCAATGGATAACGAGGGTCTTGATAAGTAGCAATCCCGCGAATCGCCGTATACCCGGAGTATCTCATCGACTCTTTCCCGAACAAACTCTTCCGTACACGGGAGTGAATCCCGTCCGCTCCGATCAGAATCGTCGCATGTGTACGTGACCCATCTGCAAAAGCGGCATGAACCCTTTCCTTTTCTTGAGAAAAAGAGACGAACTGCTTGCCTAAAACCAATTCATGCGTCGAGATTTTTGCCAAAAGTGCCTGCTGTAGATCAGCCCGATGAATCAAGTAGCTGTCAGCCCCGTACCGTTCTGCTTGTTCCGCGACAGGCAGCTCAACCAACAAATTTCCCTTCCAGTCGCGAATCCGTGCTGAGCGGACAGCTGCTCCCAGCTCGCGTACTTCCTGTCCAACTCCCAACTTATCCAATGCCTTCATGGCATTGGCAGCCAACACGATTCCAGCACCGATGCCTTTATGCTCTTTTGCCTGCTCATAAAGCGTCACTTGCCAACCCTTTTGCTTCAAGGCAAGCGCTGATGCGAGTCCGCTCAAACCTGCCCCGATGATCAGCGCGTGTTTTTCGTTGCTCATCGCCTTTTCTCCTCATTAGAAAAGATTCATACTCAAATACCGCTCCCCTGTGTCAGGCGCAATACACACGACCCGCTTACCCACTCCCAGCCTTTTGGCAATCGTGATGGCAGCAAAGACCGAGGCACCCGATGAAGGTCCGACAAGAATCCCTTCCAGGGCCGCCAGCTGCCTCATGCTTTGTAGGGCGTCTTCGTCCGCGATTTGAATAATTTCATTATAAATGCTAGTATTGAGGATTTGTGGAACAAAACCAGGGCTCGTGCCGACCAGTTTATGTGGACCAGGCTTGCCGCCAGACAGAACCGGGGAGCCTTTTGGTTCGACAACGGCGATATACAGCTCCGGAAGCTTTTCGCGCAACGCTTCGCCGGTTCCGGTAATCGTTCCACCTGTCCCGGCTGTAGCGACAAAAGCATCCAGTCGACCATTCGTTTGCGCAAAAATTTCCTCAGCTGTCGTCGTTCGATGGATGTCCGGGTTTGCCTGATTCTCGAATTGCTGAGGAATAAAGCTGCGCGGAATCTCTTTTTGCAGCTCTTGCGCTTTGGCAATCGCCCCTGGCATCCTCAGCTCGCTCGGAGTCAAGACAACCTCTGCCCCATATGCTTTCAATATATTGATCCGTTCCTTTGACATATTGTCAGGCATGACCAAAATCGCGCGATAGCCTTTTGCTGCGGCATTCATCGCCAAACCGATTCCGGTATTTCCGCTCGTCGGCTCTATGATCGTATCCCCCGGTTGGATCAGCCCCGCTTGCTCAGCCGTCAAAATCAGATTGTAGGCAGCGCGGTCCTTCACACTCCCGGACGGATTGAATTTCTCCAGCTTCACAAAAACTTCTGCTGCTCCTTCAGGAACCATGCGCCTCAGTCGAACAATCGGCGTGTTTCCAATCAATTCGGTAATGTTCTGGTAGACGCTCATCGTATTCCTCCTGGGAAATATGCCTTCAAGTCATTATCCCTTAGTAATACTATAAGAATAATACAATTTTTCCGGTCTGAAAACGATAAGGGTGCTCAAATGGGAAAAAGCTCTCGAAGGAGAGCCTTGTTCCTGTCTAAAAACCATACTTTGCTTTTGTCTGATTCAGTACATTCACCCCTTGTTGATACAGACTGTTCGCGGTTTCTTTTACTTTTGCTTGTCCGCTTTTGTCTACCGAGCCTTGGCGCTTTTTTGCCTGCGCGATGGAATCAGTCGCCGTCTTGATAGCCGCGTGGACTGCTTTTTCCCGTTTCTCGGCATCCGGCACGCTCGCTTTGATTTCCGCCCAAATCGTTTGGATGTCTTTCATGTCGGTCTCCATGATGGCGATCATTTCCTGCATGTTTTTGTTTTTATCCTGGATCGAGCCATCCATCGTGTTCATCCCATCGACCAACACCTTCATACTGCCCAACGTTCCTTGCATGACCTCGAATTCCATCTTGCTCAAGCCTGGCTGCGTCGAATAGGTACGAATCTCTTCCAACAGTCTTTGTAGCTCCGCTATTTGATCGTTTGAAAACTGCGCTTCATCCGTAAATTGCAGCTCGTCCAAATACTTTGCTGTTTCAATCAGATCAGCCTCTAGCTTTCCTGTCTTTTCTACTTTTTTGGCGAAATCGACACGCGCTTTTTCTTTGGCTTGTTGTTCTGCTGCTGCTTTCTTTTTTACCTCTGCTTCCTCATTGATGCGCTTGGTTAATGTCGTCAATTTGCTTTCGTACGCGCTTTTGTTTGTGGCAACAAGACTCGTCTGTTCCTTATTTTCTTCCATAAGCAGGCCGTCAAATTGGAGCTCGTCACCGTTCACTGTGCCGATGATATCCTGACCAGTCGCCGGATTTTTGAGGGTTAACTGCTTCCCATCCAGCGTTCCCTCCAGCAAGATCGACTCGGTTTTCAGAACGGGGATGCTGTCTTCCGATTCGACGATGGAATCTGTTATTTCTACGTTTACTTTCTCGTTATTTACCGTGACACTTGTGTATAGCATGCGTGTATCGTCTTCGTACAAATACCCTTCCGCCAGTGTCACAGGACCAAGGAAACGATAGCCTGCGTATCCCAGCAATGCGACGATGACCAGAGCCATTACGATCATGATGCTTTTGTTTTTTCCCTTCATGCTGCGGCGACCCCTTTACCCACAAATTCTATTACGTTTGACCTGTTTTTCCTGCCAAAACGTGCCATAGTTTTATGATACATGAATCGCGGGGGAAAACCCTATGAGTCTAAAGGCCAAAACAAGATTAATAGAACGTATTACCAAAATCGTGACTAAAATCGAGTGTTTGACCTTCTTCGATTGTAATCGTGGAGAGTTCATATTTTAAATGTAATAGACTAATCCTTACAAATGAATCCCAATTTCTGATGTAAGGTTTCAATATACTTGTGAAATATTCATCAATAGGCTCATTAATATTGCGAGTGGTTTGTGCTGATACGACCAAGATGTGATATTCTCCAGCCGGTAAGTTACCAACCTCGTAATTTCCATATCCATTTGCTTTTGCAGCAAATAATCCCACGTTTTTTTTTGGTACTGTACCTATTGCAAATATACTCTCTTCATCATCAGTGAGCGTATTCTTATCATAACCTTTGGAAATGAGTAGAATCCTTGCATTCACATCCGGCTTCGTCCCAACAAAATCGTTATACTGCCAAGTAATCGTACCCTTGAGCGATCCCTTTTGGGTAGGAATTGCTGGTTGTGCTACTTGTCCTACGACATTATTTTGTTGGCCTACCGTTTCAACCGGATAAGCTGCCGGCATCGCCACGTCCGTTGTACTTTTCCCCTCCGACGATACAGCTACATCTTTTGACTGCTGATTTGTGCCCGCTTCCTGACCTGTAGACACTGGATTTACGGGTGCAGGCTGATTCGTTTCCTTTTTTGCTACGGGTCTCGATCCTAGCAGATCCTCAAGGTTTTTCCCAGATAAATAGAAAATAGCACCGCTAGCAATTCCAAGGATGATGGCAATTACCAATAAAAAAGTAAGGAGTTCTTTGAAAAATCCGGGCTTCTTCGCTGCTTTTGCTGTTTCGGCATCTGCCATGGTACCCCTCCGTCTGTCTCTCTATCATGATATGTGAAGATTTTTCCAATCAATATTTTACCAATAGATAGAATCTAGGTCTAGGCTCCTATGACTCGTACTGCACAGGGAACAGAAAAAAGCCGATGTCTACCAAACATCGGCTTCTCGTACTATCATTCCGTTATACTTCAACCATTTCACGCTCGGACGGATAATACATGCCTGCAGCACCGAGCACGCCTGCTTCCGCTCCAATTGTAGTCAACTGGATGCTCGCCTGATTTGCCATCCGAGAGATAGAGCGCTCGCGAATGACGTTCTTCGCTTCTGCAAGCAGTAGCTGTCCGTTCTTCATCACACCGCCACCAATGACAATCACCTGCGGATTGAACAGATGGATCAGATTCGTCAGTCCGACCCCGAGATAATAACCTGCTTCCTTCATCAAGGTCATGCTGAGCAAGTCACCTCGTACCGCTGCCTCTCCGACCTCTCTAGCCGTTATCCTGCTCAGGTCATTCCCATTTTCAACAAGCAACGAGCTTGTAACACCCTGTAGAAGCTGTTCCCTGGCTCTACTTGCCAAAGCCAGCCCAGACGTGTAATTTTCCAGGCACCCTCTATTCCCGCACGCGCACAGCGGTCCTTCTGGATCAAGCGAAATATGCCCGAACTCCCCGGCACTGTCGCCAACACCTGTAACCAGCCGTCCTCCACTAATAATGCCGGCACCAACACCCGTACTGACCGTTACATAGATCAAGTCTTTCGTGCCCCGTGCACTTCCAAACGCCCATTCTGCTACCGCTGCTGCATTGGCATCATTGATCAATTGCACGGTTACGCCAAACCGCTCCTGAAGCATCGCGCCGATCGGCACATCGCTCCAGTTTAGATTGCTCGCAAAAATGACCATTTGACGCTGCGTATCAATAATTCCGGCAGTTGCAATCCCGATCCCGCGAATGCGTGAGAGATTGATGCCACTCTCGTCTAATACCGTCTGCACCAAATCACCGATACGGCAGATGACTGCCTGAGCTGCCTCTTCTGTTGGGGTCGCTGCGTTCGCCTGACTGAGGATGTTGCCATGCTGGTCGACGATCGCGGCCATGATCTTTGTACCACCCAGATCAATCCCGATGGCATATGGTTTGTCTTGATTCATCTTCCGCTTCACATCCTTGTTGTCCATTCACGATTGAAAAATGGCTTCCAACGCTTGAGACGTATGCGAGATCAATTGCTCAGGGAACTGGCTGTAAGGTGAGATTTCCGGGATGATGTAGCCGTCGTACCCGATTTCACGCAATGCTTCCACCACGCGGTTCCATGGAATATCGCCAGCGAGCAGTGGGACGAAACCTGTGATGTTGCCTGTTGTCGTCTTGAAATCTTTGACGTGAATTGCTTGGATTCTCTTGCCCAAAATGCGAATCCATTGCTCAGGAAAACCGAATTGCAGCACGTTCCCTACGTCAAAGTAAGCGCCTACCCAAGGACTGTCTACTTCATCGATCAAGCGGGCCATCTCCAGTGGACTGAGCAAAAATTTGTTCCACACGTTTTCTACCCCGATGTATACCTGATGCTGCTCCGCCTTTTTCGCCAAGCGCCGCAATGCTTCACACGCCCGCTCGTAGGCCGCATCATACGACACTTCTGCCGTTACGAGACCTGGGACCACGAGGACGGTCCGTGAGCCAAAAATGCTTGCCGCCTCTATCATTTTCTCGACAACACGAATACCTTGCTCGCGAATCGTTTCCTCATTGTGTGTCAACAGATATTTCCATAAAAGGGCCGTAGAGACGCTTGGCAGCTCCAATCCGAGCTCACGAGCCTCGTCTGCCAGCCCCTTTAATTCCTGCTCTGTCATCTCTATATGAAAAGGAGCCTCTCCCTCGTCCAAATTCAATTCTATCCCTTGATAGCCATGTGCTTTCGCCTGGCGAAACATTTCTTGTACGCTCGTTTCCTTTGGGAAGCACCAAGCATTGATCCCCTTTTGAAAAGCCATTCGCCTCACTCTCCTTTTCTCAAAATGGTGACCGGCTTTCCTTCTTGTGCCGATTGATTCGCTGCCAACGTTACTTCTAGCGTCTTTTTCGCTGATTCATACGGCGACAGAATCAAGCTGCGATCCCCTGTCAAAATCGCTGTGATAAACGCCCGATCTTGCTCCACGTACATATCCACTGCGCTCGCTTTTGTACGTGTTCCCTGCTCATCCATGATCGCTAATTGCTTTCCGTCAATCATGACACGGAAATCTTTGCCCAAAATTTCTACATTGGTACGGTGATCCGGTTGGATGAAGCACGTATCCAAATGTCCTAGCGCCCCTGACTGAAACACCATACTGATGGAAGTCACGTCTGGAATATCGATGTTTGGAATGTCGCGCGAGACGAGCAAGGCCATCTGCGCATAGACCTTCTCGATATCTCCAGCCAAATACCGCATCATGTCCAGCGTATGTGTCGCCTGCTCGACAAGCTGTCCACCTGACTTGCCCATTTCCCTCCACCAAGGTGTCGTGACGAACTTGGTCAAATAATGGCCGCGGACAAGAGCAATCGACTTGCCTTCCAAGTACGCTTTCGCTTCCTGCACGATATCGAGATAGCGCAGGCAATAGCCAGTCGCGGTGATAATCCCTGCCTTTTCAATCGCTGCTTGCTTTTCGTTCACTTTCTGTATATCCAGCCCGATTGGCTTTTCCACAAACAGATGAATCCCTTTCGCCGCCGCTGTTTCCTCAATCTCTTCATGCGCAAAAGGTGGGACGCATACAAACAAAGCATCCAGCTTTTCTGCCTCTACCAGCTCACGCCAAGAGGTGTAGCCATGCGCACCAATGCGCTCAGCAGTCTCTGCTACCGTCTCTTGGTTCACGTCGCACACTGCAACGACCTTTACCCTCTCGTCCGTCAACAAGCCTTTTAGATGATGCTGTCCGATTCCACCTACGCCGATCATGCCTACACGTACACTCATGCGTTCCTCACCGTCCTACCGTAATACGACTGGTTGCTTCTGTTCAGCGGATTGATAAGCGGCGAGTGCTACTTCCACAGCTCGCAAGCCGTCTTCACCCGTAATCGACGGCGCTTTCTTTTCACGCACGCTGGTGACGAAATCCTTGACCAATTGACTGTCCATGTCATCGCCCCAGTTGACCCACTTCAAACCTTTTTCATTGGAATAGACATCCAGCTTTTGAGAAAAAGCATCGAGCGAAATCGTTCCTTCTGTCCCGATAATTTCCATTGTCACATCTCCCCAAGTTGGGAAGGCCTTGTTCCGAGACCAGCTGCAATCGAGTGTGGCAAATACCCCATTCTCAAATTCCATGGTCAAAATGCCGCAATCATCAATCGGCGTATCGGAAAACTTGCTGTCTACCTCGGCATAAACCTCACGCACTTCAGAGTCCATGAACCAGCGCATCAAATCAACAACGTGAACCGTGTGATCGATCACTGCTCCTCCGCCCGATTTTTCCGGATCGACGAACCAACCACCCGGATTTTGTCCACGGTTCGTACCCCGGATCGCCATGATACGTCCGACCTTGCCTTGCTCCACCAATTGCTTTGCACGAACAACAGCCGGATGGAATCGCACTGGGAATGCCGTCTGCAAAATGACACCCTGTTCGCGGCAAAAGTCGATCATCTCTTGAGCAGCCTCGGCTGTTGTCGCCAGCGGTTTTTCGCACAGGATGTGCTTGCCTGCCTTCGCTGCCGCTAACGTATGCTCTTGGTGCTTGGCGTTTTCCGAAGTGACGATGACCGCATCGATATCCGTTGCGAGCAACTCATGATAATCAGCGAAAAACGGAACGCCAAACTTCTCAGCCGCCGCCTTTCCACGCACTTCATCCTCATCTGCTACCCCGACCAATTGAACTCCATCTAATTTCGCAACCGCATTTGCATAGCTGTATGCATGCATATGTGCAACACTGATGATTCCGAGTTTCATGTCCAGTCCCCTCCTACACCAAAGTTACGGGTTTGCCCGTTTCGATTGACACAAGCGCAGCACGAGCGATTTCTACCGCTTTAACGGCGTCTTCTGCCGTCACGAGTGGCTCCAGATCGCGGTCGATGCATTCAATGAAATGCTTCAGTTCTCTGAAATACGGGTTTTCACGCAACGGACTCTCCGGAACTGCGACTCCGCTCATGCCTGCTTGCTTCGAGCGATTAACCGCCACTAGTGGCTTCTCCTTCGAGCTGTCGTAGGCAATGATGCCTTCCTTGCCTGCCAGCTCCATTTTCATCGCGAAGCCTTCATGTGCCCACGAGCCTTCCACATGTGCAATCATGCCGTTCTTGAAGCGAAGCGTGACAAGTGCGTAATCCATCCGGGCAAAACCTCGACCAAGCAAGCCTTTCGCGTACACACGCTCCACATCCCCGAAGCACCAGCGCAAAAAGTCAAAATCGTGAATGATCATATCTAAAACAAGACTGCCACTGTTTTTGTAGTCGG
Source organism: Brevibacillus sp. MER 51 (assembly GCF_023714195.1). Lineage (NCBI taxonomy): Bacteria > Bacillati > Bacillota > Bacilli > Caryophanales > Paenibacillaceae > Brevibacillus > Brevibacillus sp. MER 51. The sequence goes on from NZ_JAMAUS010000002.1 coordinate 444,553, forward strand.
CGTACCAATCGTTCCACGCTGTCGGGAAGATACCGCCACGGAACGTACGTGCCACACCAACGTTGCCAATCGCGCCGTCATTAACCAGCTGACGGGACTTTTCATACTCCGGGAAGAAGCGCAGGACGTGACCGACGAACAGCTTGACGTTTTTCTCCCGGCAATAATCAACGATAAAACGAGCCTCTTCCTTATCACGTGCCAACGGCTTTTCGCAAATGACATGCTTGCCTGCATCCGCAGCCTTTTTCACATAGGTTTTATGGAGATACGTAGGCAAACACACGTCTACGATATCTACCTGCGCCAGTTTTTCTAGTGCCTCTTCATAGCTCTCAAACCATTCCGTTTTTGTCTCGGCTGCCAGCTCTTTTCCTCTCTCGCTGCGGATATCGACGATCCCAACCAGCTTGACGTTTTCCATGGCAGCATACGATTTCGCGTGAACAGTCCCCATGGTTCCTGCTCCGATTACCAGAACATGATGCATAATGGTTTCACTCCTTTTTTCAAAAAATGACTATTTGGACCCAGTTAGGGTAATTCCCTCGACAAAATGCTTCTGCATGAAAATAAAGACGATGATCATCGGCCAAATGGCAAGAACGGAGCCCGCCATCAAAATCGGGTAGTTCGTCAAATTGGTGTGCTCGCCCGTCAAGTACGCCAAACCAGCGGAGAGTGGCATTTTATCCGGCGTGCTGTTGACAATCAACGGCCACATCAGGTCATTCCAAGACCACAATGCTACGAAAATGGCGAGTGCGATTAAGCCGGGCTTCGCCAGCGGCAGCATAATTCTCCAATAAATCTGAAAATGGTTGCAACCATCGAGCTTCGCCGCTTCTTCCAGTTCTTTTGGCAGCGACATGAAAAATTGGCGCAGAAGAAACGTACCAAATGCACTGAACAATCCCGGTACAATCAATGCTGTCAACGTATTCAGCCAGCCAAGCTCTTTCATGATCATAAATTGCGGGAGCAGAAACACCTGACCTGGCACCATCAAGACGGTCAAGAACAGGATGAACAAGGCGTTTCGCCCTGGAAATTCAATTCGCGCGAATGCGTAAGCTGCAAGCGAGCAAAGGAATACTTGTCCGACTACCTTGGCTACTGTTGTAATCACCGTATTCCAATAAAAGTCCAAGAACGGCAGCATCTCAAAAATATGGGTGTAATTTTCCCATTGGTACTTGGTCGGCAAAATGACCGGCGGCACCTGTGTCGATTCGCCGAGTGACTTGAGCGAAGTGAGAACCATCCAGACGAATGGCGCAATCATCACGAGAGCACCTGCAATCAACAGCAGATGAATCAACAATTTCTTGGTTGTTTTATTCCGACTCGTATAAACACTCATTCCATATCCCTCCCGTCTGTTCAGCTTTGTTTAATCATAGTGAACCCATTTTTTCTGCAACTTCATTTGAATAGCAGTGACGATCAGAATCATCACCAGAAGCACGACGGCAACTGCGGCCGCATAGCCACCGTTCCCTGATTCAAATCCATTGGTAAAGAACAAGTACGCCATCGTCTGTGTTTGCTCTGTTGCCGGATTGCCCATTTTGCTTCCGAGCATCAAATAAATCAGGTCAAATACTTGAAAAGCCCCAATCAAGGAAGTGATACTGACGAAAAAGATCGAAGGAGTCAACAGCGGCAACGTAATCTTGAAAAACATACGAACTGGTCCCGCGCCATCAATTTCTGCCGCTTCGTAATAGCTTCTCGGGATGCCTTGCAGTCCGGCCAGAAAAATCACCATGTTGTATCCGATGGAGCTCCAAACGGCAACGATAATCACCGCATACAGTGCAATGGCGGGATCAGATATCCAGCGTGGTCCCTCAATGCCTATCATGCTCAGCAAATAATTGATCAGACCGTAATCAGCGTTGTACAACCATCTCCACACCATCGCCACCGCTGCCGCCATCGTCACGACGGGCAGGAAGTACAGGGTGCGATAAATCGTAATCCCCTTAATTTTCTGATTAAGCAGCACAGCGATAAAAATGGAGATAGCGATACCCACTGGAACTGCGATTACTGTATAAATCAGCGTGTTTTTCAGTGCAATCCACAAGTAAGGATCCTTTAACAACAACTCGTAATTATGTAAGCCAGCCCACTTGTACTTTCCGAATCCTCCCCATTTGGTAAAGCTCAAATAAATGGTTTGTACAATCGGCCATAAGTAGAAAACACCCAAACCGATCAGTGTGGGAGCAATCATGAGATACGCCCAGAACCAATCACTTCTCTTCATGCGATTCAACGATTTTTTCGTTTTTGGCTGGACGGCGGCGTGCATTTCAGGCTGCAACTGGCTGCTCATCGCATTCATTCCCTCCTTACAGAAGCTTTTCGAAAAAGGATGGCCTCGCCTCGTCCATGATGCGAAGCCATCCATCATGGACCTTTTATTCTTGGCTAAGCATTTCGTTCATTTTTTGCGCCAGCTCTTTGGATGCATCCTCTACGCTCATTTGTCCAGCCCAAGCCTTCGTCATGAGCTCTGTTTCCAGCTTGGCCCATTTTGCTGTGTCCTTTGAGATCGGATATGGTTTCGCCATTGCTGCCTGATCAATAAAAATTTTCAGTTGAAAGTTCGGCATGGATTGTACCCAAGTATCCTGTGTTCCGTTAAATGCCGGAATCGCAGCACCCGATTTGGCCAGGATTTCTGCCGCTTCTTTCGAGCCCAAGAATTTTACGAATTCCCATGCTTCCTTCGGATGTTTGGTATTAGCCGAAATCACGTTGCCCAAGCCGTGAATGACGCTTGTGTTCTCTTTTCCTTTTGGAAGATACGTCACGTCCACTTTGTCCTTTGTATACTCATTTTTATGAAAAGCGGATGCCATCCATGATCCGTTGTACATCATCGCGATCTTGCCTGATTCAAACAGCTGTGTTGCCTCTGTTTCAGACAATTGCGCTGCTGTTGGCGATGCTTTTTCGTTGATCAGGTCTGTCCAAAACTTGAGGCCTTCAATCGTTTCAGGTTTGTCATAGCCGGACGTTTTCTTGTCTTCCGAAATGATATAGCCACCATTTTGATAGATCGTGTTATAGAAGCCGTCCTGTCCATAAGGAGGTGCTGCAATTCCCCAAACGCCTTTTTTCTCATCAGTCAGTTGCTTTGCTACTTCCTTTAGCTTGTTCCAATCCCAGGTTTCGTCTGGATACGGTACTTTTGCGTCGTCAAATAGCTTCTTGTTGTACCAAAGGCCAATGGTGTCGAAATCTTTCGGTAGCGCGTAGTTTTGTCCATCATAGGTGTAGAGATCAACGAGAGCTTTCGGATAATTGTTCAGATCGATGCCATCTGCCTTGATTTGATCAGTAATCGGCAAGAGCATGTCATTATCTGCGTATTTAATGATACGTGGACCATTAATCCAAAAAATGTCCGGCAAGGTGCCACCCGTTGCGGCTGCCTCCATCTTTGTCCAGTATTGCTTGTTCGGCGTTAGCTCGATCTTGATGTCAACGTTCGGGTTCTTTTCGTTAAACTTTTTCGCCATTTCCTCCATCGCAGGCATCTGGTTTTTGTCCCACAGCGCATATGTGAGCGTTACCTTTTCGCCTGAAGCAGCACTGTCAGTTGTTCCAGCTGGTGCGGAGCCCTGCCCGCCACCTGAACATCCTGCCACTGCTACCAAGAGAGCAGCCATTGCAATCGATACCAACTTCTTCATCAGAAATCCCTCCTCGATTTACGTTCTCCTCTTTTACCCCCAAAATATGGCCAAACGCAACACGCTTCCCTTTTCGACTCGCCCCCTTTCAACGATTTTTGATGGTGAAACTTTCTTTTTCCAATGACCAAATAAAGTATATAAAAAGATGTTACAAGCTGAAGTGAAAAACATCTTGTAACAAAACGGCAGCAGCAGCCTTGACCTCGAAATCAGCCCCCAACACAGTTGGACGGAATTCCAGTCCTTCGACCATCGTCCCCATCGCTTGGGCCATCACTTGTTTTTGGATGCGCTCAAACAACACTTGGTTGTCCCGGATCATTTCTCCACCCAGAATGATCAGGCTCGGGTTGAACAAATTCACCAGATTCACAATGCCGATCGATAAATAAGAAGCGATTTCGTCGACGATGTCTTGGCATACTTGATCCCCTTGATGCAGTGCTTGGCGGAAGACATCAAATGTGATTCTTGTCATATCTCCCTCAGCCAAATCCATCACGAGCGTTTCTTTTCCTCGTGTAACAGCGGACAGCAAGCCTGAATAAATGGCCGGCCACGCCACGTAGTTTTCCAAACAGCCGACGTTGCCGCAGTCACAGCGCATCCCACTTCGATCGACTGTCGTATGCCCGAATTCGCCTGCTCCACCTCGGCTTCCACGGAAGATGGAACCGTTTACAACGAGTCCCGAACCAACCCCTTCTCCTACGGTAACAAACAGAAGATTGTCGGCATTTAGTCCACCACCGAAGTTTTTTTCCGCCAGGGCAATTGCATTGGCATCATTGTCGAGCCACGTCTTTAGCCTAAAACGGTCTTCTGCCATGTCCTTTAACGGAACATCATGCAAGCGCAACTTGGAATTGAAGCGGATAACCCCACTAGCTGCATCAACAATCCCTGGTGCGATGATGGAAATGCCCAGACAACGGCTGACATCACCCACCGATTGGAGAAAGTCCTGGATCGAATCCAGTACATACTGGATGATCAGGTCACTCACCAGCCCAGCTTTTACGGGATAGATTTTCTTTTGCTTTGTAGCCGCTTCCAAATTCATTTCGGCTATCGTAATCGCTGTATTCGTAATAGATACGCCAATCAAAAACTTCCCGTCTGGACAGAAGCGAACCATAATCGGCTTACGGCCACCCTTTGACTCACCTGTTCCATCTTCTGCAACCATGCCGTCACGGATCAGCTCATTGACTGCCGAGGTGACTGTAGTTGGACTAATGCCCTGCTTTTTGGCGATATCACTTCGCGAGATGGGCCCAAACTGGCGTATGGTATCGAGTATAATAAAGCGATTGAGCTCTTGGATTAGTTTCAAATCTCCAGTTCTGCGCATCGTATTCGTTCATCCTTTATTTTTCCAATGACTTTATAAAGTGATCATACTGAAATTTGTATTTTGTGTCAATTTCGTTTTTTCTCAGATTTCGATCAACTTTTTCTGATTGAATATTCCGTATACCATCGCCAACAATCAACCCTGTACTTGCTGTTCTCCAAAAGCTACGATTCTTCTGAAGCTTCGGCTATTCCAGTCCTATCCGCTTCACCCATTCATGCCTACTCCTTTTCGCAAAAAACGTTGCATCGCTTCGAAAATTTAGGATTGACGCGGCAGGACGAGGTATTAACGCAAACCTATGTTCCTGAAGAGCATATCGCTTTAGGCGCCTATCTCACCTTGGATTCCAATAGTTCTGGAGATTTTATAGGAGGCTACGATGAAACGAGCACCATTCCACTAAAGAATGGAACAGCCAAGTTCGGTTACAACGGCCCATTAGCCACTCTCATCTGGAAAAACGGCGCCACCCACTATGAACTAACGTACCATTTTTATTATGAGGAAGATGTGATAGCCAGGCTGGTGGAGATTGCCAATACCTATAAAGAAACGAACCTCCCTTAATGCGTTGGAAAGGGAGGTTCTTCTTGCTTTCTTCCTTATTCTGTGGACCCGTACGTATAAAACTCACCCGTCAACGCATCTATTTTTGCATCGAATAGCCTAGGTATCGTATAAACGAGAGAAGCTTTGCCTTCCTCTTGCAAGCTATACTGTAGCTGCAATGGATATTTCTTAAGCAATGCGGCTGCCGCTTCTTCTTGGGAGATTGCCTTCTTCGGATCAGCCATCACGCCATCGACCTTTTCATTGAGATCGATCCCCATGACTTTCCCGTTGCTGCCGTTGATCGAGATATGCGTCAGCCCATCCTCAACAGGAATCTCTTGCTCTTGCCTCACAAAAAAGAAGTCGTATTGATTTGTACTTTCATCATATTCTCCGGGCTGAAGTAGCAGCAGCTCGCCTGTACCAGCTGGAGTGATCTCTGCTAATTCATTTATGGCCAATCGCAAAGCCTGCTCTTGCGTCAATTTTTTGGTAGCGGTCTTTGACACACTTGTATCGATGACATGATAGCTCACAATTGACCCTGTCTTCGGTTCGATTAGCATGCTCCCAATCCATCCGTCGTCTGTTCTCCACGAATAATTAGTACGTCCCTCCCATTTCCTTGTTTTCCAGAAATATTGGATAATCACGGGTTTTTCACCAGTTAAATCTTCAAAAAAGACATTCCCTTTTGCAAAATCATAACCCGTACGCTGAGTCAAATACGCTTGTGCTTCTTCACGGGATTGTGCTACGGGCTGGCTGGCACCCTTTGGTTTCACATTCACTTTGCTATGATAAGGCATATTCACGCTGTCTTTGCCGGACACGGCATCCAACTTACCGGAAAAAGCAGGAACATAGAGGAGCTTGTATGTTTTTCCGTCTTGATCGAGGGAATACCGTAATTTCATATAGGTGGACAGCTGTTTCACGGCTTTCTCTTTGGATAGGATCTGATCCAGGTTCGCAAAGGAGATTTTTTCGATATTCATGCCAAGAGATTTTCCTGTGATTTCCCCTTCGTGATCAACTTGTATCTGAACGATGTCGTCTGTGAAAGGAACTCCGTTGACCATACGTACAAACTGAATGGTATTTGTTTGACCATCGAAAACTTTCGCAACCCCATCCCCATCAAACTGGTATCCTGCCATGTCTTCACCGTACAACTTTTTCATAAACGACACGGCTATTTCTTTCGATTTGTCGATCGGGTAAAGCGTTTGGCTCTTTTGGTTATATAGCTCTTGTTTGCCAAACTCAAGCAGGTCACCAGTATTTTTGTCGAGCACCAAGGTAACGAATTCTGCATTGTTTTCTTTTGACTTGTAGTTGTTCACGAGCAGATAAGGAGTGTCTTTCACTACTACTTCTCTAACAGGATAATCTTTCAAATACGGGATGAGACTAGCTGCTTTCTTTACCCCTTTTTCTACCAGCCTATTTATTTCAGGTGTCATTTGCTCTACTTTTATTTTTTCCAGCGTATTCTCCCTTGCCAGTGCACCACTAGAAGATGACATCGCAATACTTGCAGCCATCAGGAGGAACACAGCGTGCGTAACTTTTTTCATCATTTCTCTTCCTCTCGTCTGTCCATATTTGTTTTCTCACACTCATTATTCGAACCTGAATCTGTTTTGTTTCATTTTTCTAAAAAAAAGTAACATATACATACATTCCTCAGATAAATCGAAGAAACGATGGGCATCTATGCCCGCTCTGCCTTCCTTGGTAAGAAGGCGGAATGCTCCCCCTTTGCTTTTCATAAGTCTCTAACAGCCTTATGGCTTGGCTTTTTTTGTGTGTATGGTAAAATTTACAAAAAAGGGAATGGGGCGTTAGTATGAGTGAGCAGCCCTTTTGGTTTAAAGCGACCGTGACGGTTTTCGTTGTCATTGGGATTCTAGCACTACTAACAGGTGTCGCTTTCATTCAGCTATTAGCAATGGTAGGCTTAGTCGCTATCTGTGCCTCGAAAGGCGTATTGGAATGGAAAAAGAACAGAGACTGGGCTGTCATTATTTTTGGACTGGTTGCCTTACAAATCGCTATTTTTATCAAGTCATTGTATAACTTTTTCACATAAGCCACTTTTTATTTCAGTATAGGTGGAAAATATTTCTTGATTACTATTATGAACATTAATATAATAATAGTGAATTTGGAATTTTAAGGAGGGGCTTCTATGAATACGGCAATTGCGATTCTTACTTTTATTGGAGATCTTATTCCATTAGTCCTCCAACTGTTAAAAGCCTTTGCTTAATTTCCAAACGAACAATTAGGGGCTGTTCCTCCGTCATTTTCATGACTGGAGGGACAGCCCCTTCCCTATTTATTGGGTATCTGTATTTCCTTCTGTTTCTTCCGTCATCTGCTCATCTACATAACCCTCGACTCCTTCAACTGCCGCTTGCTGTTGAACTTGCCAGAGAGCCGCTACATTTGGTGGCTCCCACCCTACGAGAGAAGTGTGTGGTTGCAGACATTTGTATACCTTGCCTTGATAGCTGACCAAGTCACCAGCTACGTAGTTTACATTTGGCGCCCATGCAGGAGTTCCCGGATTCGCAGAATCTGTCACACCTACGACCTCAATGCTCTTCTGTGAAGAATTACCTGCTGCATCCTTCGCTACCACAGAGAAGGTATAAGAGGTGTTAGACGTGAGTCCTGTGACAGTTGCCGTCGTAGTCGTTACATCCGCAGCTAATGCTGTCTCGTTGTAAACCTCGTAATTCGTCACCGCGATATTGTCTGTAGATGCAGCCCAGCTCAAGCTGATACTCGTGCTTGTTTTCCCTGTAATGACTAGATTGGTAGGTGTGCTTGGCGGTTGATTGTCTGGTTGAGTCGTATCCGTAGTAACCGTTACCTCATTGCTTGCTGCTGAGGAATTACCTGCTGCATCTTTCGCCTTCACTGTGAATTGGTACGTAGTGCCAGGTGTAAGCCCGCTAATCGTCGTATTTGTACCGGTTACCGTTTTCGCAAGCTGATTGCCATTGTATACCTCATAGCCCGTAACCCCTACATTGTCGGTAGCAGCTCCCCAAGTCAGGCTCACACTTGTCGCTGTTATTGCCGTCGATCGGAGATTAGCTGGTGCTGTCGGCGGTACGTTGTCGACCGGAGCTGTCCCGCCCAGAAGATCGCCATTCACTTTGTCTAGCAGAACCTTGTTACGGTCCCCGCTAAATTCCCAGAACATTGCGCCTGCCAATCCTTTGGATGTAATATAAGAGGTTTTGTGACCGATTGAAGTCACGTCGTCATAGCTGATATATGTTTTCGAAGCGGGGTTGAAGAGGTAAGGCACTTTTGCAGCGTCATTCCAGTGGCGTGTGAAGCCGTTTTTGTTCACATAATTATTTTGGATATCCGTGAAGTCAAGCATGCCAGCTTCCCACGTTCCTGTTGAAGGCCCTGTGCAATTTTGATATTCCCCATTGTTAGCCGTTCCGCAACCCGACCAGCCCCTTCCGTAAAACGGAAGTCCGAGAACAAGCTTGCTGGCAGGTACACCGTCACGAAGATGGCCCTCTACAGCTGTTTGGACATTATAGGTTTGAGCATTTGGCAAACCTGCTGCTCCTGCTGCCGGATCATAGGCCAACGGAGCGTTATGCCCAGTCTGCTTTTGGAAGGCTCCATAGAAGTCGTAGGTCATAATATTGATCCAATCCACAACCCGGGCAATATTTCCAAGCTCTGTATTTGCTGCATAACTAGGGCTGGCACCAGAGGCGATCGTCAAATAGTACTGTTTGCCATCCGTTACCTCAGCCGCATCGAGTTTGTCTCTGACAGCCTGTAGTAAGAGCGTGTAATTTTGCTTATCTTCTGGACGTTTGCTGTTTCCAGGCAAGCCTCCTTCAACTGGGTACTCCCAATCGAGATCAACCCCATCCATCTGATATTTCCGAATAAAATCTACCGAGGACTGTGCAAATACTTGGCGTGCAGCCGGATCTGCTGCTACATCAGAGAAGCGATTGGACCACGTCCAGCCCCCGATTGATATCAATGTCTTTAATTGAGGGTTTTTTTGCTTTAATTTTGCCAATTGATTCAGATTTCCGCGGATCGGCTGATCCCACGTATCTCCGGGAAAGGATTTTTGCACATCAATCCATGGATCTCCGAGGACAACTGTACCATTCGGGGCATTAATATTGCCTACTTCATCCTGGCAAGCCCAAGTCTGTGGATTGGGCCCCGTTGGATCTGGGTTGCCGTGTCTGCCATTCCAGCAAATATCCGCAAATGCGTAGTTAATATGCGTTACTTTATTGGGATCGATATCCGTTACATTGTAGTTTCGTCCATAAGCTCCCCATGAGGGATAGTAGCCAATAATTTTGTAATTGGATACCGCTGTCGCCTCCGCTTGATTTTCCTCTGCTTGCGCCACCTGTGCCGCCATGGGTAACACGGAGGTGACCAGCAGAGCACCTACCATTAGCACATTCCTAACACATTTCCCGAATTTCATAGTATCCCTCTCGATCTTCATGGATTTTATTACAAATCCATCTTATTGCGACTTATATCACGATATGCTAATACATTTACATAAATGGTAATAAAAGGGTGGTGAAACGCAAACGAACATAAAAAACCCTCCCTTCCGACCAAAGGAAGAAAAGGGGGGCTGATTAGACTGGGTTCATATATCCAAGATTATTTTCATTCACGGTAATTCTGCGTCTCCTCCCTAACCATCAAAAAATAAAGTTCCGTTTACAGTTACATTTTTCCATATTTCTCGTATTTCATAACGAAACTAACTTTAAAGGAAATAGGAGGAAATATGAAAATCAGAAACATTGCCATTTTGAGTTTATTAACTTTAGCAGTTACTTTAAAACCAACAGCTTTCGCGGCGGAGGCAAGTAATTCGAGTCAGCCCAGTAAAATGAACGAGACACGCTTTTTGTTAGAAGGCCCCATTCATGGTACTTATGTAATTTCCTCTGATTTTAGCTTGCAAATTAATCCCGACACCAAGGAATCAAAAGGTCATAACGGACTGGACTATGCAACCGCTAAAGGTACAGCTATCTTTGCAGCAAATGATGGTATCGTTCTTTTCGCTGGCAGTAATCAAGGCTATGGAGAAACTATCATAATCAAGCACAATTCCGAATTCAGTACTCTCTATGGTCACATTCTCTTTGGTTCATTTCTTGTGAAGCCCGGAGATACCGTAAAGAAAGGTCAAAAAATAGCAGAAGTAGGCTCGTCCGAAACAGGAGATATGTTGCATTTTTCTGTTATGAAACAAGGAACTCTAGTAAATCCTACTGATTATTTACCACAAAATACCCAATGAGGATTCCAGTCACCTTCCGTAAGGATTGGTGGCTTTTTTAATTTCCACACAATAACGATTATGTTAAGACTAGCATTCCTATCCGGGATCACTATCCACATATAGGAGATGATTTACATTGTTGCTAATATCTAAAGTTTTCTTAGCGTTGCTCCTTTTCTTGTGGGCCGGTGCATTTAAGTATTCACACTTTTGTAACAAATCCCTCCATACATCCAGAGGAAAACAATTGATAGCAAAGAAATTCATATTGAATTGGAAAAAAATTACAATTAAGGAGTTGTTTTTATGAAGCGAGCTTTGTCTTGCCTATCTGCTACATTACTTTTAGCTAGTATGTTGGCTACACCATCGTATGCTGAATCAAATAAGACGACTGCCACCTCTCCATCTTCAAAGTCAAATCAGTCAATTCAAGCAAAAGCAATAGATCCACATCTATTGAATGGGTTTCGGGTGAAAGAAACTAACAGTGCAACTGTATACTTGGTCATGGATGGTAAAAAAAGAGGCATTGTTAGTGCCGAAGTTTACTTTAAATTGTTTAATAGTTGGGATGGTATTAGGGAATATTCGTCTCTTAGCAGTATTCCCGATGGGCAAGTCATTGGTGAAAATGCTCAACTGATAAAGTTCCAAAACAGTGCAACTGTCTATCTTTTAGATGAGGAAAATGGAAGAGTTGTTAAGCGCGGCATCACAAGCGCATCTGTTTTTAACAAATACAATTTTGATTGGAGTAAAATTATTGTACTTGCGGACTCTCTAAAGAATGCATTTCCCGACGGTTCCCTACTAGACAAATAAATTTACATTTTAGCAAAGTGTGAAAATAGACACACCTCTTACATGGGTTAAGAGGTGTGTTGACGTTTTTACGTATCTCAACGGCAATTTTGTCATGATCTCATCGATTGACCTTTTTGTTAATCTCTTGTATTCCATGTAAAATAATCAAAGCATTAATAAAAACGCGAATAATTTGGAGGGTACGAAATGAAGGTCAAACGAATCGTCGCCAATATAGACACCCAGGATATCGCCGCAGCTACATGCTTTTATCAGGACGTGCTCGGCCTAAATTTATTGATTTGCGCATCAACGTACATAGATAAGCAAGATGATTAATTTGCCGAGAAACTGACGTGGTAGTCATTCGATACATTTACGGGCTGTTTGCTCAGTGTCGGACCAAATGGTTTTCGCCTTCGGGTCTTCACTGGTAGCAATGAGACGTTCACCATCATCACCATTCCATTAAATTTCGTTATAAACCTCTTTTCTTTCCCATCCAATTGCTAGGTTCAAGGCCCCATCCCAACGGGGCTTATACATATTCTCTTTTTTTCGATCCTTTATTATTCGAATTGAGCATTGTCATAAGTCTTGTATCCTACGGCAATAATGTTCATTAAAAAGTTTTGGGAGAAAATAAAGCAATGCTAATAAACATTTTGCTTGGCTTCGTATTTCCTTGGATTTTTGGAATTTGGTTGTATTTACAATCACCTAAAATTGTTCTCACGATTGGTCCATTTGCATCAGTCTTGTCGTACATCGTGAATGTCTGGGGGATTTATAACCATTACTGGATATTGACACCTGTTTTAGAGGTCAAGACCGCTTCTGTGCTGCCAATGAACCTCGGCATATTCCCTGTGATTGCCTGCTTTACTTACTATCTCATTCTCCGAACCAGAATCCATCCATATTTCTGGATCCTATTTTTTTCTGTTGCCCAAACTATTTTAGAATCCATCGCCTATTATTTTGACAAAGTACAATATTTTAATGGTTGGAATATTGGAGGAACCTTTTTATCCTATTTGATCCCCGCCATAATCACATACATGTACTTCGTTCTTTTGAAAGCCAAAGGAGTATTGGAAAAGCATGATCCCGATTTTAAATAATACGAACCAGCGTTCCTATCGATCCAAAGGATCATCTGATAAATTCGTATAATCCCCTTTCAATTTCTAGATACTAAAAACAATGAAAGGAGGTAGTTCAGTTTGACTCCAACAAATGACGATCCCAAACCTAAATCTGATTGTCCACCAGATTGTAACTTACCCGATCCACAATTCCCGCCACCGGGGGCATTCCCTCATCCACCTGCCCCTTGGCCACCACACAGTCTGGATCCACACCCACCAACTCCTGTACCACTCCCTCCACTCCATCCTGATCCCCCACCGATACCACCCGTTAGCACTCATCCCCGACCGCCAGGGACTTTTTGATTACTCGATCCTTTTAGGATCGAGTAAAACCATTCAACACCCGCCATAAAATCATGCGTCGTGTCACGTTCTTCACTTAGCTGTTATCCCATTGGTGAATTCCCCAAAAACGCATCATGTACCCATGATTTCATTGGTCGTAACTTCCAGATATCTACCGCAGCGCCATCTATTTCTGGCCGGAGAACAAAGCAGGTGTTTGCCAACTCGCTAGTGTCAACTTTACGCACATCGTATTTTACTATTAGCCCTTTATTTCCCATCCGCTTTTGAGTCTAGTTCAAATACCAAATTTGAAAAATTGTAGTGATGCCCTTGTCCCCTTCGTGACCACCTGCATATTTTGGTACAAGGAGGTGATATCTCTCATGGCAACAAAGCCGATTACAATCGGGGCAAATAGCATTGCACAGATTGGAGACCGATTTTTCCTAATTGTTGAAGTAGAAGCAACGGCGCCTGGAGTTGAAATTGACCCTGTTTTTGCAGTTCGTACGACGCCCCAACAAGCGAGGGCGCTCATCAAAGCAGGTGTAATGCGTACTATAATTCAGAACACACGACCGCGAGCTTGTCCAGGATTGAAAGTTGAATTTAAAGGTGTACTGTTCGCTAATGGTCGGTTTTTCTCAGTTTTTGACGTGGAAAACTCCACCGATATTTCAGTACTTGTAAGAATCAGCCGTCAACGAGCGCAAAGGCTTATCCGCAATGGAGCACGGAGAATTAAGGTAATTAGAAGACCTTTCTAACAATTTCACCTAAGCGACTGTTAACCTGCACAAGATGATACCTATCTTGCTGCAGGCTTTTTTTATGGAGTTGAATTGAATGAAACCATATCGTTTGTTACATTACTCTTGAGGTGATATCGTTGGCCGAAGCAACCTTCTTTCAAACCATAAAAAGAAAAGCCAAAAGCTTAAAATTAGAAGCATATGTATTATATTTTGCATATAAGGACTCCAGAGTTTCTTGGTATGCAAAACTATTTGCAATTCTCGTTGTAGCATATGCCTTTAGTCCGATAGATTTAATCCCTGACTTCATCCCAATTTTGGGGTACTTGGATGACATCATTTTAGTTCCACTAGGGATATGGCTCGCATTAAAGCTTATACCTGAACCTGTGATTAGTGATTGTCGAGAAAAAGCTCAACAGCTTCTCACTAAAGGTAAACCGAAAAATTGGATTATTGGCGTACTTTTCATTTTCATTTGGATTCTCCTTGGAATTGGGGTATGTTGGTACCTCTACAAATTGCTATTTTCATGATTGACGGCTTTCACTTTCCTCCCTACACATTGTGATGAAATGGTTGAGCAAAAAAACTCTCCCTTCCGACCAAGGGAAGAAAAGGGAGCTGGGTGGACTGGGTTCAAATCTCTAGTTCACCAAGCAGAACGAGTTCGACTACTGCCTGAGATCGACCTTTGACACCTAATTTTTGCATGACATTCCTAATGTGATTGCGCACAGTTTTTTCGCTGATGAAGAGTTGTCCGGCAATCTCTTTGGTTGTCTTGTCTTGGACCAAGAGTTCAAACACTTCTCAAAAACCGCTTGCCACTGATACAAACCACAACCGATTACCACCCTTAGATATTATTCCCCTTTCACTCACCACACCCTGTATGCTCTAAATGCCAACGGCGGCAATTAAAACACATTCCATCCCCCCTAATGAATCGTTGGTGTTCTGGAAAGTTGAATGGAAGCCTCCTTAGGGTTCATCGTACCAATTTAAAGCAAAGTTATTTCGTAACGAAAAACATTGTAATAAATTGTAAATATTGGTAATGTTTATTAGAATATGCGGACAGGAGATGATAGAATTGAAATGGTTTGGTAAAGCTGCTTTGGTGACAGTACTTTCTGTATCCTTTTTTCTGCCCTCAGATACACTAGCCGCCAATTCCCAACAGTCATCGAATACAGTAGCTCCAGCTACGTTATTACTTGATAGTACCTTTGCAGAACTAAGTAACAGGAGCTTTGCAGATCTTCAAGGGATTTACATTACTACACCTACTAAAATTACTCTAAATGTGACTCAGCGAGGTAATGGTGCTGCTACTGGTACTCCTGTGGTCTCTTATAAAATAATGAAACCACATTATGACGGTACTGCTACATCCTATGGTAGTGAACGATTTGAAGGAACAGGTGCATTCAGCTTTACCAGCACCCAAGTATTACCGCCTGGTGAATACTATATTAGAGTAAACAACAGTGGCGTTGGCAAAGTCAGCGGATCAGTTAAAGTCACCACTCCATAAACCATCCCGCTAATTGATTGAGGCTTCCTACTGGAGGCCTCTTTTTATTTTATTGTTTATTTCACCCTTTTACTCTTACGTTAAATTGCTCCGGGAAACTGGTTCCATTCCTTACCATCCTGGAAGAGTCCAGTCCGTTTTTTCCAATACAATAACCGAATGCAGAGAAGCAAGGAGCCCCAAAATACAGAGGAGATCAACATTAAGTAGGCTCAAACTGTCCGTGACGAGAATCTAATTACCGCGAATGGAAGCAGAGCATTGGAGCCTTCCATACATGTCTCGGAGAAATTGGGTGCTTTTCTATTCTTTTAATGCTCTGATCTGGCCAAATCGCACAACTGCCTCCATGTGCACCTCCTTTAATTATTTGAAATATCGTCAACCTTAACCGCTATTCGACAATTTCTCCTGAAGCTGCGAGGATCGATTTTGTGATGGTGTGTTATATATTGGTATTTTAGGAAAAGGATGATAGTCACTTCTTTTTTTGCAAGAACTGCTGCAACAATTGACCTCTACTCAATGATGGTTTCCAGTGCTCCTAACGGAACTCAGATTGAGGTACTGCAAGCCTCGCCTGTTCCTGGAGGATGGATCATTATCAGTTCAGGTGGAAATTCGAAAGTGATCAGGAAAATTGGCTAAAACAAAGAGCACATAGCAATGCATCTAGTCCGCGAGCTGACGTCGAAATGCAATCGGCATCAGCTCGCGGGTTTGTAACAACATGTTCGGAATACTAGATGAAGAACCGCCTGGTACATATATCATCTGCAAGATAAGTTTCTGGGAGGGCGATTTATCAAATGAAGCTAGTGATAAATCGTTGAATATAAAAAAACCCTCCCTTCCGACCAAGGGAAGAAAAGGGAGGCTGGGTGGACTGGGTTCAAATCTCTAGTTCACCAAGTCGAACGAGTTCGACTACTGCCTGAGATCGACCTTTGACACCTAATTTTTGCATGACATTACTAATGTGATTGCGCACAGTCTTTTCGCTGATGAAGAGTTGTCCGGCAATCTCTTTGGTTGTCTTATCTTGGACCAAGAGTTCAAACACTTCTCTTTCGCGATTCGTTAACAACGGCTTGGTTTGGTCGCTACCCTTCAATCGTGCCACCCCTCCTTGTGGGCTCTACAGGAACAAGGTTGAGGGATTACAGAGTCACCTTATCCTATGATGGGGGGTGGGTGATGGTGCCGGAATTTCAAGGATTTTAGGCTTTTGCCTTACATCCTATTCAGAAAATGGGCAATGGGTTCCGAACACCGCTGAGAAACCTCTTCGACATCCGCCGTGAATTTTTCCGTTCGAGACGACGATGGTCGCCAGTTGTCCCCCGTTCAGATCGCGACGAGTTCGCCTCAACCTGATGAGATTGCCATCGGAACCCAAGGCCAACACCGCCCCCGACACTCCAGTCTATTCAGCCGACACATATACTGCTCCCTACAATTCGGCTTCCATTCCACTATTTTTAACCGGATCAACCAAAAGTGCCCTTGATTCGTAAAAACCAAGGGCACCACACCTTAAATAAAAGGAGTACGACTATACGTTTGTTCGAAGTTATCACGCAACCCTTTTGCCAACAAGCTAAACGATCCAATGGCGATCATGAATGCCCCCAGCGGTACGAGAAAAATCCACGTATAGTTACTGTAAATAAAGCCTCGATAAGACCCGAGCAACCCGGCCCATTCGTGTGTAATAGAATGATACAAAATCGGGTCAAAGGTCATTTTGGTTCCACCAACAAACAGGTCAAATATGCCGAGAAGCCCCATCAAGGTCATGACAGCGATCATTTCTGTCACCAAGATAATAATGAGCTGTTCCTTCAAATGTGGCAAGATGTGGCGAAAGACGATTTGATTCCGTCCAGCTCCCAGTGAAATGGCAGCCAAGACGTATTGGGATTCCTTAATTTGTTCGGCCTTTTGACGCACAGAAGAGGCTACAGAAGGAGTTCCAAGGACAGAGACAAGCCCTATGAAAAGCAGAACGAGCGTGAACGTCGGCAGCTCGGAGTTCACATTGATCCCTTTCAAAAGAAAATACACGGGGATAAACACAGGCATATAGCTCCACGCGTTTTCAATCGCTATCCACCAACGCTGCTCTTTATCTTGAATACCGATATAGAGTCCAATCCATGTACCCAGTAACACGCGAATGAATGCGATCGCAAGAGTAATAAAAACAGTGTATGGCGCTCCATGGAGCAAGAGGGTCAGTAAATCATACCCCCATTTGTCCGTGCCGAGCAGATGTTCCTCTGACGGTGGTAAAGGCGGAGAGACCATGACTTGTTTCCCGTTCACAATCTCCTGACGCATCTTCGCCTGATATTCCAGATCATAGGGAGCCAAGTAAGGACCCACCACAGCGATCACCATCAGAGCGAGCACGAAAATACTGCCTAGCCATAAAGAAAAATGGAATCGTCTTTTCATCCAAAAACCTCACTTATCCCTCATGCTGAAAATTGACCAGCTGCTTAAATAAATGGGGTACGACTATACGTCTGTTCGAATTTATCACGCAATCCTTTGGCCAGTAGACTAAAGGAACCAATTGCAACCATATAAGCAGCAAGTGGGATCAGGAAAATCCACGTGTAATTCGTGTAGACAAAGTTTCGGTAAGTCCCGAGCAGTCCTGCCCATTCATGTGTGGTCGAGTGATACTCAACTGGGTCATAGTACATAATCGTGCCGCCTACAAAAAGACCAAATATCCCGAGAAGCCCCATCAACGTCATGGTGGCGATCATCTCTGTTACCAGGACAATGACCAGATGCTCCTTCAAATGCGGTAAGATGTGTCGAAAGATGATCTGATCCCGCCCGGCCCCCAGCGAAGTCGCAGCTAAAACGTACTGCGATTCCTTGATTTGCTCCGTTTTTTGACGGATGGACGCAGCTACCGAAGGCGTCCCTAGCACAGCCACAACCACTATGAAAAACAATACGAGCGTAAACGTTGGCAATTCGGGATTGATATTGATTCCTTTCAATAAAAAATAGACAGGAATAAATATAGGCATGTATCCCCAGGCGTTCTCAATCGCAATCCACCAGCGCTGCTGCTTGTCCAATATTCCAATATACAGTCCGATCCATGCCCCCATCAATAATCGCAATAACGCAATCATGAGCGTAATAAAAATGGTGTACGGTGCCCCGTGGAGCAGTTTTGTTAGCAAATCATAGCCCCATTTATCCGTACCCAACAAATGCTCGCTTGACGGTGCCAAAGGAGGTGAAATAATCACTTGCTTCCCGTTCACCATCTCATTGCGCACTTTCACCTGGTAATCGACGTCATAGGGGGCCAAATAGGGTCCGGCTACACCGATAACCATGAGAATGACTACCAAGATACTGCCTAGCCATAAAGCCCAATTGAACCGTTTCCTCATACCATACCCTCACTCATTCCAAAAGAAGTCTGGGTTATTTATACACAACCGCGCGTTCAATCACATACAGAATGAGACGAATCAATACATAGACCAAAATGGATAGCAAAATAATACCTAACAGTCCCATGACGGCAGCATTGAATTCGTAACCGCCATCTTTGCTGAAAATAAAGCGGGTCAATCCTACGACGTTTAATAAGTACTCGACAATAAACAAGTTGGCTACCGAAATCGCAATTGTCTTCTTTAAATCAGCAATGAGAAACGGTTTGATATTTTTATAGACGTGGTGAATGAGAACATGCCAGATCCCCATCCCCTTGGCAAGTGCTGTTTTAATGTAGTCTTCGCCGCCGATTTGTGCATACTTCAGGCTGACTACCTTCATAAGGAATATCGTCGGTCCAATTGACAGTAGCGTAATCGGAAACCAGGTACTCTCCGAGTCACTTACAGGTGACAGGGTGATAATTCGAATGTTTGTCATCTTGTAGAATCCGACCGCACCCACAATCGAAACAACAATCAGGATAAAATCAGGAATCGTGGCAAGCAGATTCAGAACCTTTTGAAATTGACGCACAATCCGAAAGCGCTGCAATAACAATCCAAAAATAATACTAGCTAGGACTGCGACACTAACACTTGCGAATAGTAGTTCAAAAGAGCTAATGGCAAATGGCAGGATATCCTCAGCGATGCTCCTTTCCGTTTGCCCAGAATAATAGGTTCCGAGAGAGCCTTCTGCAATCTGCTGAATCAGATACACCGTATGAACTACGATATTTCCCGGTTCGAACACAATTTCTTCCTTTTGCGTATATAGCATGAACGGCCCACCGCAAACGACGATCACTAGGAAAAACATCCCAATTAATTGTTTTACATAGGTCAAGCTCTCATACCTCCTTACTATTTCCAACAATACACTATCTATTAAAAATCATCCAGACAATAGAAAATATTTTATTTTTTAATTCTATTCAAACAGAAATAAAAAAGTGGTTGAGCAGGATAGCCTGTCAACCACTTCTCCATTCATGGGAACAGTTGATTCGAAAAAGATGATAGCTGATCGATTACTTCGTAGAAGAAGTAGCTACACGCAGCTGCTCATTTTTCATGAGAAGATTTTGAATCGAAGCAGTAAAAGGTTTTCTTACTCCATCTTTCAAACGTGGTACCATTGGAATCATCTGATAGACCTCCCTTCTGACAATATCTTCTTAAGAATAGCATTTTTCCTTATTTAACGTCAATTGCGTCCATTCCCAGATAGGAAGCGAGCTGATTGATTTCGGACATGTAGATGTTTTCTTGTCCGTAGTAGCCCTCCTGCTCCCCTGCAACCTGTGCAAATTTCGAATAGAGCCGGTTCAGATAGGCATGTTCAGCATCAGCGCAAAAGGTCACCTGTTTCACTTGTGCGTTTTCTGTTTGAACCTGTCTGATAAGATAGCGAAAGCCTTTCAGAAATACCCTGCTCCTTCGATATTTTTCTTCGACGATGACGGAATGGATATAGCAAATTTCGCCCTGTGGGTCTGGTTGCCTTTCTGCTGTCATGTATTGATAATGGCCCCATCCGACCAATTTACCTCGCTCGTCTTCTATCAGGATCAAATGAGAATCCGGGAGAAACGTCAAAATATGAGCAAGCGTATCACTGAGGGAAAACATTCGACTAAATTCCAATCGATTGCGCATAAAGAATAGCGTAAATTGAGCAAAATCATGGTCACTGGTACATTTTCTAAATTGGACATGCATTCTTTGCACACCGCCTCTCTTTTTTCTGTTGGTTAACGTATCGGGTGTTGGACGTTCTTGCCATTCGTCGATTGTCGGGACGTGATGTACTGGTATACCTTTAAAGGTAAGGTCAAGACAACACAAGAGGTGAGAGCTGTCACGGTTGTTGTCTGTAAAGCACCTGCTAAGTCTGTTTCTCCAAAGTGATCCCCGTCCTCCAAGATCGCAAGGTGAATCTGCTCCTCAGATTCAGCAGATGCTTGGGATACGTCTACCTTTCCTCGTGCGAGGAGGTGAAACTTCTCTGCTGCTTCTCCTTCCCGAATGATCGTCTGTCCAGCCGTAAACGTCTCGGTATGGAAGAGATGTAAAATATCAGGCATGTCGGCACCTAAAACATCCGCATTGCCTTCAGTCGCAGTCAAAACACTTTGCTTGTCCCATAGCCGTCTGTAATAGCCCCGCTTTTGCAACAGTTGAACATGTGTCCCTTGCTCGACTAGTTCCCCCTGCTCCAACACAAATATTTGATCCATGTCCGTTATAGTCGACAAACGATGTGTAACCGTAATGACAGTCCGATCTCTGGAAAGCTTTGCAAAAGTCTTGTTAATAGAAGCCTCTGAAATGGGATCGAGAGCAGAAGTGGCTTCATCCAGAATGAGTAAAGAAGGATTGCGCACAATCGCTCGAGCAATGGCAAGTCGCTGCCTTTGTCCCCCTGAGAGGTTGCTTCCCCCATCCAAAACTAGTGTTTCGTACTTGTCAGGTAGAGACATGATAAAGTCATGGATCTCCGCTTGCTGTGCAGCTATCCTCAATTCCTCGCTGGTCGCATCGAGTTTGCCGAGCCGGATGTTTTCGGCTATTGTTCCGTGAAAAAGAAAGTGATCCTGAAAAACGACCCCTACATGCTTGCGGAAGGCTCCCCGATTACATTCATCTAGTTTTGTGCCGTTTATCTCGATATGACCAGAACTAGGTTGATAAAAGCCTAGTAGCAGCTGAACGATCGTGCTTTTTCCAGACCCGCTGGAGCCAACAATTGCCACTTTTTTCCGAGCCGGAATCTGCATGCTGACCTGCTTGATGGACAACTGATTGTCCTGATAGCCAAACGTAACATTTTTGACGGACACTTCAGTCGTACGCAAATCCAATTGTTCCGCAGAATGGTCGACTTTTTCACTAGGTTCGTTCAGCACCTTCTGGATTCGCTCCATACTTACTTGTGCATCTGTCATCAGCGGGAGCGTAAAGGTCAGATTAAACACTGCATTCCCCATCGACGTATACATGGTGAAAAAGGCGACCAGCGAACCGACAGAGATTCGCCCGGTGAGTGCCAAATAGGAACCGAAGCCGATAATCGTAAAGTTGATGAGTAGTAAGCATAGCGCAGGGATTCGTTCCAGCTTTGCTGCCATCAAATTTTTGCGATAGTTGCTGACCAACAACACTTTGAGTCTTTCATTGAATTTATCGATCATGACAGCTTGCAGATTGAAGCCCTTGATAACCATTTGCGCTCTGGTGTTTTCCTGGACATCATTCGTCATAGCCGCGAGTTGTTCTTTGTATGCGGCATTGACTGCGTGGGCACGCCGGCCAAGCAAATAAGGGCCTGAGAAGATCAAGATTGCCCCCACCAAAATACACAGCGCCATCACCCATTCCAAGTAAAACAGCACCATCGTACTAATCGTCACCACCGCCAATGACTGAATACCGGTCGTGAAGAGAATCGCTAACGATCTGTCAATGACAGGCAAATCCACTGAAAAGTGAGAGACCAGTTCGCCCGAACGCGTTTTGTGGAAATAGCTGACCGGCAAATGCTGCATATGTGCAAACAGTTTTTGCCGCAAATCATTTTGCACACGTGCATTTAGTTTTGCCAGCACATAATCACTGACTATTCCAGCGCTGACACAGATAAACCCGCTAATCGCCAATACTAACAGGATGACTGTGAAAACGTGCATATCTTTGGGAACAATCGCTTTATCAATGATCATCTGGAAACTGAGAGGTGCCAAGGATAAAAAAAGCAGATCGAGAGCAAGCGTGAGGAAAAAAAGGGAACTCAGGAGCTTATAGGGGCGTATGTATCTAAACAGGTTTTTGATGACGAACAGCATCGTGACGTCTCCTTCTTGGATTAGAAAAATGGTTCATGTTGAAACCGTGCTGCATAGGATTGCCAAGCCAAAAAAGATGCGCGATATTCATCCAATGGACCGTTTGCCGTTTCCACAGAAGCTACCCGTTCTGCAATCTTGGTAAACAATTTGCGTAAAGAGTCGTCCGAGGAAGCCCAGAAACGAAACTCCTTCACGTCCTCCTCCATATAGGCAATATACTCGGTTACATACTGAAGGGCGTGCAAAAAAAGGCGCCTGCTGCGATACTGTTCCAAAAAATAGACCACCTGAATTTGAACGATATGCTTATCTTCGTACTGATTTTCACCTGTCCCGTAAACATATGAAAAGGCACCGATCACTTCATCGTCATCGTTGAAGCAAAGAAATGCTTTCCCCTCCAGTAAAACAGGACTCGCCAGAAAACTGAGCGCCACAGGATAGGAATATGGCATGCGAAGCTGGTCGTAATTTTCCAATAAAAAGGCCATGTATTTCTCGTAATACATCTCAGCTGAGCAGATCGAGAAGTAATGATCCATCTCTTTTTATCCCTCCTTTGAATGATAAAGCGTGGGTACGTATCCTTCACAAAAAAGACGGCCATTAGCCGCCCTATCTTATCACAATTATTTGAATATCCAGTCTGCCCATGTCATGAAGATCGAGCGGTGCAGTCAATGCTGTCCCTGCCATGTCTTTCAAGTCATGCTGGTGTAGAAATAAGGGCGGGGTAATGTCTACAATAACACCTCGATTGGATAAAAGCGTGCTCGCATTCCCGGAAATCATGTTCCCTAACTCGGAAATGGCACTTTTACCGAGCTCATCCATCTCTTGCACGGGATAGCCGCCCATCATGGCCGAGACAATGCGCAAAGCCAATTCCTCTTGCAGACCGAAAAAGACCTCACCTTGTAATTGGCCTGTCATTCCGATTCGAATCCATGTATGGCCTTCTACATGGCTCCATTCTCTTTCAGCTAACTCTCCACGCGAAATGTCGACATTGCATACTTGTTGAATCACGGACGAAGCTGATTCAAGAAATGGATCAAGGTACTGGACTATCATCTGCATTCTCTTCCTTTCCCGGGCAATTCACTCTTAGAGGTTGTACTCGTATAGGACTATCATAATGTCGCTTTTTGGCAGATGCAATAGGATTACGAAAACTTCATAGGCATAAGGTCACGAAAACAAGGTATGCCGGGAAAATAATCCTCTACTTTTGTCTCATGACGAATGGTATAGATGGTCGTGCACGTTCGCAAGTCTAATATTTCTACACCGACCTCATGCTTACTCAATTGCCACATCGGTAGCTCGACTTGATCAAAGGCAAAAACAGTATCCCCAAATTCCAAGCATTCCTGTATACAGCGGACATCATCGTAATGCTCATCGGCCTCAAGCAAATGAACAGGCTCCAAACCGAATTGTTCGATCAGATGAATGCGATCCAACAATTGCTCTGCTCCACGCTTCCTTCTGGCTGTCCTTCTCGGTGAGAGCACTGGGTACTCTCTCGTAACATATTCCCAATTGATCCCGTGGTAAAACATCAAATAGTATCCTCCAAAAAAAAATTTGGCCCGGCAATAGCCGTTTATCTGCTACTGACGGGCCAGCTAGCCTATTTTTTCTTTCCGACGACGTTCATCTCCGCTCGGGCTTCCCTACCCAGCGCATCGGTAGCAACAACCGTCAGTTTTTGCTTGCCTTCCTCTACCTCATGAAGCACCAAGCGAAAAAGCCCATGATCATTCGCGTTGGTCTGAAAGCTCTTTGATCCGTAGTTGATTTGGAGGTTAACAGCACCAGCACCTGTCACTTTCCCTTCGATGGGCAGCGCTTCGCCTTCCTGCCCTTCCAGCTGTTTGTTAGGAAGCTGTATCGTCGGAGCTGGCACTGTTCGCGCCTTGTAGGATATACGCTGCTCCCCATTGCTTATGACAACAGCCCCTGCATTTGCATCCACATACGCATACACCATTAGCATGCTTTGATTGCCTGCGCCGTCTTTTCCTTCGAGTAAAATGCGATTTTCTCCCTGCTTCATACTCAAAATTTGCGTTACGTATTTTTGCGCAGGGATTTCCAATTGCTCTTCTTCAAAGTAGGACACGATTTGCCCGTTGATACTTACCTGACCTTTGTAGGTTTGATCTCTGTACATGAAGCGCACCGGAACCAGCATGTTCTTGGTCGCTGGATCGAACTGTACGTCTTCGCTGCCATCGTTTAGCAATTGCAATGTCGGAGGACTCGTATCGACAATGACCCGCTGCGTGAATTGGCGCTTGTTTCCATACATATCCATCGCACTGTACATCACATAATTGAGACCTTCCGTTAATCGAAGGATGGTTTCAAATGATCCATCCGTCGCGAGCTTTACAGGCGTTTTGTTAATCGACAAGCGTACTCTGTCCATCATATCCTCGCCTGTCACTTTGCCCCTGAAGGCCACATCCGGCTGCTTGGATATTTTCAAATAAGGAAACAAATCATCCGGGAACTCCACAAATGGCGGGGTGCTGTCGCTTTTCCCGTTTATATGTGCCACACTGATATTCCCCGCGTAATCATACGCTACCACACTCATTTTTTTATCCGGCTGATTAATGAGTGTGCTGGACACTTTTGGAGAATAGGGTCCTCCTACTCTTTTGCCGTTTACATAAAGGAAATAGGCCTGGATATCTTTATCACGGCTACTCCACTGAACCCGATTTCCTGACACAGAAGCTGTAATTACAGGAGCTTTTGTATCCACACGGATGGGAAGTGTCATCGATTGCCAATTTGCATTGCGATCGTCTATTTTGGCCTTAATAGAGAATTGGTACTGCCCATCAGGTGCCTGTATATAGGCGCCTTTTTGCGGTGAAAAGATCTTTCCGTCCCAGCTCCACGCTTCCTTTTCCGTATAATAGTATGGGGTCCCCAGCTTGGATTGGTCGAACTTACTCACCTTTTCATCACGAACAAGAGTGCGAATCGGCTTGCCTGACTGGTCTGTTACTTCGACGATAATATGTCGGGCATTCCGCAAAAACGTAATCGAAGGAGCAGCGACATCATAATGCCCATCCCCGTTTGGCGAAAAGGCAATATGATTGGGATCGACTTTCGCACCGCCATCGGCTTTGACACCTGTAACTCCCAGATAATCGCGATAGCGCCACTTGTCATTGCGTTTATCATGATACCAGGTTGTCTTGACACCTGTGCGTTTTTCCTGGCTTTCTGCCTCCCATACGGGCTGATCCATAATCCTTGGTTCATCCCAATCGCCATAGAAGCCATAAAACGGCGTGCGCAACGTAGGCAGCTCCTTATCATCTGGTTGAAAGGAAATAAATCCTTCTGCAAATTGATTGCGTGCGGAGCCTTGCGGAATCGTGAGCGTTACCTTCACTTCCTCTAACTTCCCTGGGGCAACGGTAATCTTCGGTGCGGAAAATTGCAGTTCTGCCCCCTCGAAAAGAGTATCGGTCAGCATGTTGAGCCCATTCTTGCGCAAGTCAGTCAAGACGCCAAACTCATTTTGCAGTTGATACGTAATCGGCTTTTTGCCAAACTTGTTATTGATAAACAGAGAAAAGGTCGTTGAATTCCCGATCTCTCCTAACGAGACGCCTGCTTTTCCTTTTGCAGTCACAACGATGGCTGGGGTCTTGATCGCTTTTGCGATTTGCATCACACCTGCCCCTTGAACCCGTGGGCTGTAAGGTACTTTTTTTGCTTTCTCTTTATCCGCTGCTGCCACGCTGATTTGCGGATCGATAATCGGCTCTGCTGTATTCATAGCCGCAGCCTTTAACGTATCGACTAGCGATCTGCCTTGCAGGTTCCGCCCTTGCTTGAGATAGCCTTGCTTCAGCAAAGCCATTCCTCCTGCCACATGTGGCGTCGCCATTGAAGTACCACTTTTCACGGCATATTCAGACTCTCGCGTGAGTGACAAGATGCCCCCACCTGGAGCTGCAATCTCCGGTTTGAACTGCAAATCGGGCGTTGGTCCCCATGATGAAAAAGCAGAGATCGTTCCACCGTCTGGGTAGGGCATTGGATTTTGTCCATATTCACCGTTAAAGGAGACGGTCACTTTCTTGCCTTTTTTAATCGCTTGTGCCATTTGCTCGCCCATGTGCTTCAAAATTGAAACAGCCGGGATTTGTTTGGCATGCTCCGCACTGATAATCAATGGTCCCATTTCATTGTTGTAGATGACAGCACCAACTGCTCCTGCTTCTTTGGCGAGACGCAGCTTTTCGTCAAATGAAATGTCCCCTCGCTCGAGCAATACCACTTTATCTTTTACGGAAACATTGTAGTCTTCCTTCTTCCCTTTCCCCATATAGACGAGCGGATACGGCTTCATCAGCGTCATGACTGGGTTTATTGCACCCCCGCCTTCCACATAGCCCGATAAATACACGACTTTCTCCATACCGGGTACTCCTTGCACCGTAAAGCTATAGCCAGCCAGTGCTGTAGCGTTGACAGAAGCAACTGAAAACGCATCAGGACTCAAGCCTGGAGAACCGATCATAGCGATATCCGGATTCTGTGCTCGTACCTTATCACTGCCGAAATACGCATCATTGCCGGCGGCTGCCACTACTACGATCCCATTGTCGACTGCTCGCTTCACAGCCATTTGCTCCACATTTGTTTCATCCACATAACCCGCTGAGGAACCGAGACTCAAGTTGATGACATCTGCTTTTTTCGTAATGGAATCATTGATTGCAAATAAAATCGATTCACCTAGCCCAGGTACCTCGCTTTGATAGTTGGAAAATACTTTTTGGCTAATGAGCTGTGCTTCGGGAGCAACCCCTTTTACTTTTCCGTTGGCACCAATAATTCCCGCCACATGGATACCATGCTGAGATTCCGAAACGTCTTCCGTTGTTTGCGTTCGGTCAGCCCAGTTAAAGCCAGGGATCACCTTCTGGGAAGAGCCTGATTTTTGCATGGCTGAACGCTTATCATGTGGGGCAGGCAAATCGGGGTGGCGCGGATTGACTCCCGTATCGATCACGGAAACGAGCATCCCTTCCCCTTTTACCCCCGCTTCCTCCCAAGCCTTAGTCGCCTCAATCATTTCCAGCGAATCGACAGGCGCGGATTTTAATTGCTCACCTCGCAGTAGCAGTTCTTGTCGTTGCCATTCATCTGCTTTCGCTTTATATTCCTTGTCCGCCTTGCCTGTATGTAATGGCTGGTGCATATCCGCGAGATCCTGTAAAATCTGCGTACGAATGGTCGCCGTTCCTTCAAACGCTGTTGTGCTCACAGTCGTTGCGGGAAGCAAAGCCAATATCAATCCAATGCTGCATACCTTTTTCTTCATCGTTTGCCCCCTTGCTGGAAGTCATTCCATTATGTTTTCAGTTTTCACTAGGAATCGCTTGGGTATTCCCTTCTTTTCGCGAAGGTTGACAAACGATGTATTTTCTGCCTATATTTAAGTGCGTTAAATATTACATATCAAATATTCTCGCTCACGAAGAAATAGATCAAATAAGGAGATGATACGAGCAATGCCTTCCCCTTCTACAGATACGCTTGAGCGCTTGCAGGAGGCGTTTCGTACCATTATGCGCACGATGGGAACGCAATTAGCTGAACCTGTATCGGGTTTAACTGGCCCGCAATTTTACATTCTTCATCAGTTGGAACAGAAGGAAAAATGCACGGTTGGAGAGTTGGCTGAATCAATGGGGGTCAAACCAAGCGCAATCACAGCAATGGTCGACCGTTTGGATAAACACGGCTTCGTCGCCCGTGATCGTGATGAGGAAGATCGCCGAGTTGTTTACATCAGCTTGCGTGATTCTGGCAAAAAAATTTTGCAAGTAGCCAAGCAGAATCGGAGAGAACAACTAAATAAAATGTTTTCTCACCTCAGCGAGGATGAACTCCAGCAGTTCGTCAGCATCTTTGAAAAGCTGGCGGTGGCGGCGGTTATCGAGACGAATTGAATAAACTCATTGTACGTTGATATTGTGGTGGGGAGAAAACAGGAGAGAACGCTCAGATTCTTGTCCCACCCGCTGGCGGATTCACTGCCCGCCTCCATGCAAAAAGCGAAACCGCGTCCAAAGTGGTCCTTTCAGGATGCTTCTCAGAGGTGGACGCTTAAGAGCGTGTTTCGCTTTTTGCATTGCGTCTCGGTCGGTGTACCAAAGATCTTCGCTTTTTTCTCCTGTTTCCTCTACGAACTTTCCGTGTTAACGGGTTTTAAAAGCATTAAAAGATTGAAGAATGCAGTAAGTCACGACAGAGAAGAATATTTCCAGACGTAGCGACTTGTGGAGTCCCACCCAGCGGAGAAGGGATTTGCGGGCAACAGAAACGCAACGTGCCCACGCGACGAAGCGGCTACCACTTTTGCGTTTCCCCGCAAATCCCTTCGGAGCGGCCAGTCTACCCCCCAGCAGGACGGAGCCTGGAGCCTGGACTGGAAATATTCTTCTCTCCACTACAGCGACATGGAAAAAAGGCGTGCATTCCGGATCACCGGTGCACGCCTTTTCTATTGCAAACAATTAGGAGAAGAAGAACTTCTTCACTGCATGTTTGGTTGTTTCTTTGTTCATGTGAGCAATCGAAGTTGTCAGCGGAATGCCTTTTGGACATGCCTGTACGCAGTTTTGCGAGTTACCGCAATCACCGATACCGCCATCTTCCATCAGAGCTTCCAGACGCTCATGCTTGTTCATCATACCCGTTGGATGCTGGTTGAACAGACGAACCTGCGAAATCGCAAACGGACCGATGAAGTCAGACTTCGCATTCACGTTCGGGCAAGCTTCCAAGCAAACACCGCACGTCATGCACTTCGAAAGCTCGTACGCCCATTGACGCTCAACTTCCGGCATGCGAGGACCTGGTCCCAGGTCATGCGTACCATCGATTGGAACCCACGCTTTTACGCGTTTCAGCGCATCGAACATGCGGCTGCGGTCAATCGACAAGTCACGCTGTACAGGGAAGGTGCTCATTGGCTCAAGACGTATCGGCTGTTCCAGTTTATCAACCAGTGCCGAGCACGCTTGACGCGGTCTTCCGTTAATAACCATCGAGCACGCACCGCATACTTCTTCCAAGCAGTTCGATTCCCAGTTTACTGGAGACGTTTTTTGACCTTGTGCGTTGAGTGGATTACGTTGAATCTCCATCAAAGCACTGATCACGTTCATACCAGGACGGTAAGGGATTTTGAACTCTTCCTTGTACGGAGTGCTGTCAGGGCTATCTTGACGAGTGATAATCAAATGAATCAATTTTTCTGCCATGATCAGTTTCCTCCTCTCTTAATGCTTCTTGTCAGACGTATAGTCACGTTTACGTGGTGCGATCAGGGATACGTCGATGTCTTCATAGTAGATTTCAGGCGCAGTCGTTTCAGCATTGAACTTCGCCATTGTCGTCTTCATGAAGTTTTCGTCATCACGCTCAGGGAAGTCAGGCTTGTAGTGAGCACCGCGGCTCTCGTCACGCTTGAGCGCACCGATTGTGATCGCGCGGGACAGTACGAGCATGTTCCACAGATGGCGGGTAAACGCCGCACCAGAGTTGCTCCATTTATTCGTATCGTTGATGTTGATTTTCTTGTAGCGTTCCATCAGTTCAACGATCTTATCATCCGTTTTTTGCAGACGGTCGTTGTAACGAACTACCGTTACGTTGTCAGTCATCCACTCACCCAGTTCTTTGTGGATCAGGTAAGCATTTTCTGTTCCGTCCATTTTCAGGATGCTGTCGTATTTCGCCTGCTCTTTGCTTGTGAAGCCGTCGAAGAGCGTGGAAGACAGATCATCAGAGGATTGGTTCAAGCCTTTGATGTACTCGATCGCTTTTGGACCTGCTACCATACCGCCATAGATTGCGGACAAGAGGGAGTTCGCACCCAAACGGTTTGCACCGTGCTGAGAGTAATCGCACTCACCTGCTGCAAACAAACCAGGGATATTGGTCATTTGGTTGTAGTCTACCCACATACCGCCCATGGAGTAGTGAACCGCAGGGAAAATCTTCATTGGAACTTTACGTGGGTCATCCCCAACGAATTTTTCGTAAATCTCGATAATACCGCCCAATTTTACATCCAGTTCTTTTGGATCTTTGTGGGACAGGTCGAGGTATACCATGTTTTCGCCGTTGATACCCAGCTTCATGTCTACGCAAACGGAGAAGATTTCGCGAGTCGCGATGTCACGCGGAACCAGGTTTCCGTATGCAGGGTATTTATCTTCCAGGAAGTACCAAGGCTTACCGTCTCTGTACGTCCATACACGACCACCTTCACCACGAGCAGACTCGGACATCAGACGAAGCTTGTCGTCGCCCGGGATTGCAGTTGGGTGAATTTGGATCATCTCACCATTGGAGTAGATAACCCCTTGTTGATACGCCGCAGACGCTGCTGTACCTGTATTGATAATCGAGTTCGTCGATTTACCGAAGATGATACCAGGTCCGCCTGTTGCC
This sequence comes from Brevibacillus sp. MER 51, assembly GCF_023714195.1. NCBI lineage: Bacteria > Bacillati > Bacillota > Bacilli > Caryophanales > Paenibacillaceae > Brevibacillus > Brevibacillus sp. MER 51. The sequence continues at coordinate 475,886 of NZ_JAMAUS010000002.1, forward strand.
AAAATAACGGCATCCGCACGGAAGGATTGAATTTCACCGGAACGCATGTTTTGTGCAGTAATCCCGCGACAGGTTCCTGTATCGTCCAAAACGGCTCCGAGGAAATCCCAATATTCGTACTTGGTTACCAGACCTTCAGCTTCATAACGGCGTACTTGTTCGTCCAATGCGTACAAGAGCTGTTGTCCAGTTGTCGCACCCGCAAAAGCGGTACGGTGATGCTTGGTTCCCCCGAAACGACGGAAGTCCAACAGACCTTCTGGCGTACGGTTAAACATAACGCCCATACGGTCCAACATATAGATGATGCCAGGTGCTGCATCGCACATTGCTTTAACTGGCGGTTGGTTTGCCAAGAAGTCTCCGCCATATACTGTATCGTCGAAGTGCTCCCATGTGGAGTCGCCTTCCCCTTTGGTATTTACCGCACCGTTAATACCGCCCTGCGCACAGACAGAGTGGGAACGTTTTACCGGAACCAGGGAGAACAGCTGAACAGGAACGCCTTTTTCTGCTGCTTTGATGGTAGCCATCAAGCCGGCCAAACCTCCACCGACAATGATCAGTTTACCTTTTGCCATGAGTTTTGTCCCCCTATCCCTACAAAATGAAAGCCGACATCGCACGCAAGCCGATGAAGGTTACAACTACGAATACGCCCAAAGTCAGGAATGTTGCAATGCGCTGGGAACGCGGCCCAACTGTAATTCCCCAGTGAACCAGGAACGACCACAGTCCGTTGGAGAAGTGGAAAGTCGTGCTAATAATCCCGATTGTGTAGAATACGATCATTGCAGGACTGCTTAAAATGTTTGCCATCATGTCAAAATCCACGTGTGCACCCATTGCTTTTTGGATACGAGTTTCCCAAACGTGCCAAACAATAAAAATGAGGGTAATGACTCCTGTAACACGTTGCCACAAGAACATTTGATTTCGGAAGTAACCGAAGTTCCCTACGTTTTGCTTAGCTTGGAGCGCAATGTAGAGACCGTAAACAGCGTGAAACAGGATCGGGAGGTAGATAAAAACAAATTCAAGCACCAATACGAATGGAACATTTTCAATCAAACCAACTGTTTGATTAAAAGCTTCGGCTCCACGGGTCGCTTGGTAGTTGGCTGTCAAGTGAAACAGCAGGAAGAGCCCGATCGGAAACAAACCAAGAAGTGAGTGGAGCTTGTGACTGAGAAAGCTATGGCCTTTCGCCATACAATGGTCCCCCTTTCAATGTATGTAACTCTCAATTCTGTGAAAAACGTCAAGCGTCACCGCAAGCGGTCCAAAACGGCTTCGACCGTTTTGATAGACCTTTCCCCAATATCCTAACCCATTGCCTCACCCATTAGACATAGCAAAACCGCCACGATCATTTTATGTACAGCGTCTTGAAGCCGTTCACAAAAAGACTGCGTTCACTAGATCAAATGAATTTGTCGGAATGTGTCAAAATACGAGAAAAAGTTGGGCAAAACTTTGACCAAATCCAATTGTACTCTTGTCGACACAGAGCGTCAAGACAATCAATGTACTAAATACATTGATAGAATAACTTTGTTTAGTCCAGCTATTTTTTCTCTTACGATGTCATGAATGCGAGTCCCTTCTCATAATCTAGTACAGACAGGAGGGAAGCACATATGAAAGAGAAGGATCAGCTTGCAGCACTGTTGCCGCCAGAGACCATTCCCTATGCGGAAAGAATGAATATGCCCTACCTTGGCTATCATCTTCTACGCGAAACGCTGACTAGTACCCTGCTAGGCGACAGTGAAAACCATATTCTCTATTGGATAGGAAAAAATATGGGCCGCCAAATCCCCATTCAATCTGCAACAGGTCCGATTATGCCTTTTATTCGGCTCGGATTAGGCCAGCTAGACGTCGTGGAGGAGACCAATCAAACGATCGTCTATTCACTCACTCATTCCATTTTTAACTATCAGTCTATAGAAAGACTAGGATGCAGTCTTTCCTTTGAAGCCGGGATCATCGCTGGTATGATTGAGCAGTGGAAAGAAAGAGAAACGTTTAGCAAAATCGAAATGGAAAGCTCTTCTGACATACGTATCTCCGTACAAGTGGCGTCATGAACAAAATGCCCCCTCTACCTATAAGGAAGGGAGAGGGAGCATCCATTTTTTATACGCCGTGCACGACTGCGGTTTCCTCAACATCCAGACCATAGGCCGAATGCAGACTGCGAACAGCCAGCTCCGTCAAGGCTGCTGGAATGACGCAAGAAACCTTGATATCAGATGTAGATACCATTTTAATAGAAATTTCTTTTTCTGCCAGAACGCGGAACATTTCGGCAGCAACCCCTGGATTGTTGATCATTCCGGAGCCAACAATGGATACTTTGGTCAAGCTTTCCTCGAAATCGACTTTTTCAAAACCAAGCTCGTTTTTGTTTCTGTCCAGCGTATCCAGTGCTTTTTTCAGGTCATCCGCTGCAACTGTAAAAGAAATATTCGTAACAGTCGCATCATAAGAGCTTTGGATAATAATATCGACGTTCACCTGGTTGTCTGCCAGCGTATTGAACAGACGGGAGAGCGTCCCGACCTTGGCAGGCATGCCGACAACCGTGATTTTGGCTACATCTTCATCATGTGCAACTCCACTTACTACTCTACCTGTTTCCATGTTGGCAACCTCCTCAACGTACGTACCCTCTTCGGCAGTAAAGCTAGAGCGGACGACCAGCCTTACCTTGTATTTTTTCGCAGCCTCTACTGACCTAGGATGAAGAACCCCTGCACCGAGGTTCGCCAGCTCCAGCATCTCATCATACGAGATCGTATCCAGCTTGCTCGCAGCTGGAACCATTCGTGGATCAGCTGTATACACCCCGGAAACGTCTGTAAAGATTTCGCATTTCTCAGCGTTCAAGCTCGCTGCAAGTGTAACCGCAGATGTATCCGATCCACCGCGGCCGAGCGTCGTAATTTCACCTTCGTCACTGATCCCTTGGAATCCTGCCACGATGACCACACGACCGCGTCCGAGCTCGGATTGAATCCGCTCGGGATCAATCTGCTTGATCCGCGCTCTTCCGTGAATCGCCTCCGTGGTGATTCCAGCTTGCCAGCCCGTAAGAGAAATAGCGTCGTAGCCTTTTGTATGCAAGGCCATCGACAAAAGCGCGATCGATACTTGCTCCCCCGTGGTCAGCAGCATATCCATTTCACGCTCGGATGGGTATGCGCTAATCTGCTTGGCCATGTCTACCAATACGTCAGTAGATTTCCCCATCGCAGAGACAACGACTACCACATCATGTCCTTCCTCTTTGTAGCTGATAATTCGATCCGCAACTCGTAAAATTCGCTCAATGGTACCTACAGAGGTGCCTCCGTATTTCTGCACGATCAACCCCATGCGGCTTCTCTCCCTTTTTCTCATATCCAATGTTGGTATTTATCTCGTATCGTATGGTTTTTCACTATTTTCTCTATAAGGAAAAGTCTTGCATTTTTATTTTACAAAAAAGGCACCGACAAGGAATAAGACCTGCCGCTGCCTACTGTTTCGACATACCGGTTCCTCCCTCCCAATACACGCGGACAACGAAGATTGACAGTCATCACCATCAAAACTCACATTGACACACCGTGAGATAGCTCTCCATCTGACAATTGGTCATTGTGCAGATGACAGTCCTGCATTTGTTCAACGCAGACCCAGCATGGAGAAAAGCGGGTTTCCCTCCACACTTCGGCGAATTCCCCTTTCCCGTCCCCTTCACAGATACCCGATCTCAGGGTGGTACTCTTGGTTTTCGCGCCTCTACCTCACTCCATAATGGAAGTGAGGCTAACTATTCTGTTTGAATCGGATTATATCATGAGTCTAAAAATGGATCAATTCCTTTTTAAAGGTTACTCCAAAAGTTACATTTGCTAAGTATCGAGCTTGCGCAGATGCCCGATGATTTCTTTTGCCAGCTTGTCGCCGATCCCTAATTGGCGGAAGTCTTCGACGGTCGCCTCGCGCATTTTCTTCAAAGAGCCAAAATGAGAGAACAACAGCTTGCGCCGCTTTTCACCGATACCCGGGATCTCATCCAATTGCGACGAGAGCATCGTTTTGGTCCGGGATTGTCTATGGAACGTAATAACAAAACGGTGGACTTCGTCTTGGATGCGCTGCAACAAATAAAACTCATAGCTGTCACGTCTAAGATTCACAGGCTCTGGCGGATCTCCGTACATGAGCTGAGCAGTACGGTGCTTCTCGTCTTTCGCGAGTCCACAGACGGGAATATAAAGACCCAGCTCGTTTTCCAGAACGTCCATAGCCGCACTGATTTGGCCTTTTCCACCATCAATCACAATCAAGTCGGGCATTGGCTGGTTTTCTTTTAGCAAGCGAGAATAACGTCGCCGAACGACTTCTCGCATGGAGCCGTAATCATCTGGTCCTTCGACGGTTTTGATCTTGAATTTGCGGTATTCCTTTTTGTCAGGGCGCCCGTCTGTAAAGACAATCATCGCAGACACAGGCTCTGTTCCTTGAATGTTGGAGTTGTCAAACGCTTCAATTCGATGAGGAACCGGAATCCCTAAAATGTGACCAAGATTATGCACCGCTTGGACCGTCCGAGCATCGTCTTTAGACATCAGGGCGAACTTCTCCTGCAAAGCAATGCGGGCGTTCTCGGAAGCCATCTTCACGAGCTCATGCTTTTTGCCTCTTTTCGGCGCATGGACTTTGATGCCCAGCCATTCACTCAAAAGCTCTGGTTCACTCTCTTGCGGGAGCAAAATTTCTTTCGGCAGCGCATTTTGCTTATCGTAGTAGAACTGGCTCACATAAGACATGAAGTCTTCGGTTTCGCTGCCATAGTATGGAAAGGAAGTCGTCTGACGCTCGATCATCTTCCCTTTTCGCATATAGAACACCTGAATGCACATCCAGCCTTTTTCCACAGCAAACCCGATAATATCGCGGTCTACCGTATCGGTGAACGTGATCTTCTGCTTCTCCATCACCGCTTCGATGCTCTTGATCTGATCGCGATATTCCTTGGCTCGTTCGAACTCCATGTTTTCTGCGGCTTGGAGCATTTTTTCCGTGAGGGTTTGCTTCATTTCCTCATGGCCACCTTCGAGGAAGCGGCTGATTTCATCCACCAAACGCTGATTTTCCTCAGCCGAAACCTCGTACACACAGGGCGCAAGACATTGCCCCAAATGGTAGTAAAGACAAACCTGCTTGGGCATATTGCGGCATTTTCGCAACGGATAGAGGCGATCCAGCAGCTTCTTTACCTCGGAGGCATCTCCGGCATTCGGATATGGACCGAAATATTTGGCTTTATCTTTTAATACTTTACGGGTAATCTCCAGACGTGGCTGCGCCTCATTCGTAATTTTGATATACGGATACGTCTTGTCATCGCGAAGCATGACATTGTAGCGCGGATCGTGCTCTTTGATCAGGTTGCACTCGAGGATGAGCGCCTCGATCGCTGAGGATACCACAATGTACTCAAAATCCACGATCTCACTGACCAGCAGCTGCGTCTTCCCGTTATGACTGCCTGTAAAATACGAGCGGACGCGGTTTTTCAGCACCTTGGCTTTTCCTACGTAAATGATTTCCCCGCTCGCATTTTTCATCAGGTAGCAGCCTGGCTTATCTGGCAGGACGGCCAGTTTATCTTTTAAGGAGCTGTTCATGGCTGCTCCCTCCTCTTTGCTCTATATCTGCCTTGCATCTATTTGTTCTTGTGAATTGGCTTTTCCAATACATACAGTTCATCTTCCAAGGAACTCATCCGTTCCACCAGCAGCTTGCGGCTGTCTTGCACCCCTTGGTTGTAATAGAAGGGACCGAGCTCTTTTGAAAAAAAGGCAATCAACTCTTCCGTCTCCAAATTGCCGAGTGTCTCTGACCGTTCTTCTTTATAGTAACGCTGTACTTGATGAACAAGATATTCAATTTGCTCTCTCGTCAATTTGGTTGGCATCGTATCCGGCTTCCTTCCCTTTTTCGCATGATAAGAGAATATACGTTCTACCCTTCATAGTACCATGGAATCAATACGAAAAAAACTGCCGCCTCATTCCATGGCGACAGTTTTTTATAGGCAGACCTAGTGCTTGCGACCGCCCAAATATGCCTCTTTTACACGCTCGTCGTTTAACAACGCTTCTCCTGTGCCGTCCAATACGATTTGCCCTGCCTCCAGCACATACCCGTAATCAGCGATTTTGAGGGCCTGTTTGACATTTTGCTCCACGATAAGGACGGTCGTACCTTCCGCATTGATTTCTTTGATTACCTTGAAAATGTCCGCCACCACGATAGGAGCCAAGCCCATCGACGGCTCGTCCAAAAGCAGCAGCTTCGGGCGAGACATCAATGCACGAGCAATGGCTAGCATTTGCTGCTGACCGCCAGACATCGTCCCTCCCAATTGGGAAAGCCGCTCCTTGAGGATAGGGAACCAGATCATCATCTTTTCCATGTCGTCCTTGATGCCTTGTGCATCGTTGCGTTGGAATGCACCCATTTCCAGGTTTTCCAGAACGGTCATCTTTCCGAGGATCGCACGCCCTTCTGGAACCAACGCCAGTCCGGCTTTTACGATTTGATGGGGTCTCGAACCCTCTATGCGTTGACCACAAAACGTAATCGTCCCTGCTTCTGGCTTCAGTTGACCTGCGATTGTACGCATGGTCGTGGTTTTGCCCGCTCCGTTCGCACCGATCAGCGAGACGATTTTGCCCTCAGGCACTTCCAGCGTAATCCCGCGAATCGCCTTGATTTGACCGTAGGAGGTCGTCAAGTTTTGGATGTTCAGCATCTTATTCGTCCTCCTTGCCGAGGTAGGCTTCAATCACATCTGGATTGTTTTGTACCTCTGCCGGGGTACCGTCAGCAATTTTGACCCCAAAGTTGATACATACGACCTTTTCACACAGATTCATGACCAATCCCATATCGTGTTCGACCAACAGGACAGTCGTCCCGTCATCGCGAATTTTTTTGACCAGCTCCATGAGTGCTTTCGTCTCGGTCTCGATCATTCCGGCAGCAGGCTCGTCCAACAGCAAGAGTTTTGGTTCAGTAGCCAGTGCCCGTGCAATCTCCAGACGTCGTTGTTGACCGTAAGCCAATGTATCCGAGCGGACATTAGCAATGTCAGACAAGCCTACGAATTCGAGTAGCTCCTCGGCTTTTTTGGTAACCGCTTTTTCTTCCGCACGTTGTCCCGGTGTTTTTAAAAGGGAAGCCCAGAAGCCTGCCTTCATGCGCGAATGACATCCCACCTTCACGTTGTCCAATGCACTCATGTGACCGAATAGGCGAATATTTTGGAACGTCCTTGCAATCCCCATTTCGGTAATTTTGTTTGGCGCCATGCCGTTTAGCTTTTGTCCGGCAAAAGAAAAGGTACCCGTTGTTGGTTCGAATATGCCCGTTGCCATATTGAAAATGGTCGTTTTCCCCGCACCATTCGGACCGATCAAGCCGACAATTTCGCCCTCTCCGACAGTAAAAGAAACGTCACGAAGAGCGGTGATGCCGCCAAAGCTTTTTCCTACGTTCGCAAGTTCCAGCAACATCTTATACTCCCCCCTTCGCTTCCTTCTCCGATGATTTGCCCCGACGACGCTTGAACAGCTTTTGGAACGTATCGGCACCGATCAAGCCATGCGGACGGAATGCCATTACACCGACCATGATCAAACCGTACATGAGCATTTTATACTCTGCCAAACCACGCAGCACCTCCGGCAGCGCCGTAAGAACCAAGGCACCAAACAGCGGCCCCCATACGACTTCGCTGCCGCCGATCACGGCATAAGACAGAATTTCTACGACTTTATGATAGTTAAAATCATCTGGCGTAATCGTCGTCGTAATGTGGGCGAACAATCCTCCACATACCCCTGCCAAAATTGAACCGATCACAAAAGCAAGCATTTTATAATAATTGACTTGCAATCCCATCGCTCGTGCCGCCGTTTCATCTGCTTTGATCGCTTCAAAAGCACGCCCAAGACGCGAACGGTTCAGACGCAGCGTCAAGAAAAGAACGAAGGCAAACAGGAGCAGCATAAACACAAAGGTCGATAACGACTTCATTTGCATGACCGAAATGCCAAGAGTTTGCGCTTTTAACCCCATTGCTTTTTCAAAATCGTACAAATAATTCCCAACCGATTGAAGTCCGGTCAATCCAAGAGCCCCGTTTGTTATCTCCATATTAAGAAAAATAACGCGAATCACTTCACCAAAGCCAAGCGTAGCAATTGCCAGGTACAAGCCGTGGAGCTTCAATGTCGGAGCACCGATCAACAGTGCAATCAGTCCTGCTACCAGTCCTCCGATTATGATGGCGATAAACAGCGGTACGTCCGCTTGCTTCGTCAAAATACTCGCTGTAAAAGCGCCAATGCTCATAAAGCCCGCATGTCCCAAGGAAAGCTGGCCCGTCGAGAGCGTAATGTAAATACTGATCGCCAAAATACTGTTTAACAAGATAAAAGTCAGTACTTGTAAGTTATATGGATTGAGAATGTCCAATGTCTGCACCTCCCTTACGCTTTGCGTCCAAATAGTCCTTCCGGCTTCAAGAGCAAAATGAGAATGATCAAGCCAAAAGCAACCGCATCCCGATACGACGAGTCACCGTACGCGACAGTAAACACCTCGATAATTCCGAGCAATACGCCGCACACCATAGCTCCAGGAATGCTGCCTACTCCGCCTAAAATCAAAACGGCCAAACCTTTGAAGCCAAGCGTCATCCCCATCGTCGGAATGAGAGCGGAATACGCCATCCCGATCAATATGCCGGCGACACCTCCCAGTGCCGAGGCAAGCATGACGGTCACGACAATGACCATATTTGTGTTAATCCCCAAAATATTTGCGGTATCCGTATTTTCAGCCGTCGCGCGAATCGCTTTTCCCATTTTCGTTTTTTGAATCCAAAAATGCAGGACGAACATCAGCAACACAGAAATCCCCAAAATAACGAGATCAACACTGCGAATTTGAATGATGCCCAGATCAAAAGTGGTATCCCCGAAGGATTGTGGAAACGCACGGGAGTCAGCACCGAAAAACTTGTGCATGGCTTCCTCCATCAAAATGGCAAATCCGATCGTACTGATCAAGGATGCCAGATGAGGTACATTTTTCTTGCGAAGGGGGCGAAGCGCTGTATACTCCAGTACAAGACCCAAGATCGCCGATATGACGACTGCCACGATCAGCGCTACCCCTAAAGGCATATTAAGGCTGGTCATCAATACCAAGCCAACTAGTGATCCAAAAATAAAAATTTGGCCGTGTGCCATATTAATGATTCCCAAGACACCAAAAATGAGCGTATATCCCAATGCGATCAATGAATAAGTGCTACCAACTGTCAAACCATTGACTAATTGCTGCCAAAACAAATGCCTCACCTCACTGTTAAGTCGTTACCATCCCACGATGATTGAGTTATTCTCGCTGGATCAGCAAGCGAAGAACATGATCTGGTACTTTCTGATCCAGCGAGATAACCGATAGAAAAAGAAGCCCGGAGCGACCCCGGGCTCGATCCTATTCAAACGGGACGAATTTGCCTTCTTTTGCGACAACGACAACCGCATCACCAATCGGATTGCGTTTCTCGTCAAAGGACAGTTTGCCGGATACACCTGTGAAGTCTTTCAGCTGAGCCAATTGGCCGCGCAACTCTTCGCGATCTGCTTTTCCTGCGGCAAGCAGTGACTGCGACATAATGTATAGCGAGTCGTACGCTTGAGCTGCGAACTGATCAGGCTTTTTGTTATATTTGGCTTCGAATGCTTTTACAAAGGCTTGTACTTTATCATCTTTCTTTTCAGGACTGAATGGAGTCGCAACGATCAAGCCCTCAGCAGCTGAACCTGCAATTTCAAAAACTTTCGGATTATTAAAACCATTCCCACCAAGAATTGTCCCTGTAAAGCCTAATTCGCGTGCTTTTTTCACAACCATGGAGCCTTCTTTGTACAAGGCGGACACAAGCAAAGCATCTGGGTTTGTTTGCTTCAGCTTGGTCAATTGTGCCGAAAAGTCTACGTCGCCATTTGCAAAAGTCGCTTCACCGGTAATCTCCAAGCCCAGCTTTTCAGCGGTTGCTTTCATGACCTTGTAGCCATTCACGGAGAAGTCATCGTTGGATGCATGGATGAGTGCTACTTTTTTCAAGCCATTTTTCTCCACGGCTGCTTTCATAGCTGTCGGGATTGCAATGGACTCAGGCAATGAATTGCGGAAGACGTACTCCCCGATATCATTGATTCCTTCTGACGTGTTGGAGATACCAAAAATCGGAGTCTCCGCCTCGTTTGCTACTGGTCCTGCAGCAAACATTTCCCCGGAAAGTGTCGGTCCGATAATCGCCACGACATTATCCTGATTAATCAGTTTATTTACCGCATTAATCGCGCCTTCTTTTTCTCCGGCGGAGTCTTCAAACTTCAGTTCAATCTTGAGCTTACCTTTGTTCGCTTCATTCAGCTCGCCCAACGCCAGCTCCAATCCTGCTTTTTGCGCTTCTCCATAAGCTGCACCAGATCCTGAAAGGAAACCAACGACGCCAATTTTCGCTTGAATCTCTTGTCCGTAGGCGGCTTGTCCAGAGCCACTTTCTCCTGCCGCAGGAGCAGTTGTATTTCCTCCGCTCGAACATCCGACCATCAATACTGCCCCTAGCGAGATTGCCGCCAGCGAGCGCATCAAATGAAATCCCTTCATTAGAAAAGCCCCCTCTATTCTCGAAATAAATTGAATATATGAAGTTTAATCAAAGTATTCTAAAAACGCAATTATTTTCGCTCAAGTAAACTTAATTTTTTGACAAACGATCGTTCAGAATTCCGTTTTCAAACATAAGAAAAAGCGGCACATGACTATGCCGCTTCATTCGTTGCTTTACTCTTACAGATGTTTCCCTACAGTTGCCATGAGCGCTTCTTTTGGTTGGAAGCCAATCACTTTGTCAACTGGTTGACCGTCTTTGAATACGATCAGGGTTGGGATGGACATTACGCCAAAACGACCAGCAGAATCTGGGTTGTCATCCACGTTTACTTTGACGATTTTGAGCTGGGAGCCCACTTCACCGTCGATTTGCTCCAGTACAGGAGCGATCATTTTGCAAGGGCCGCACCATGGAGCCCAGAAGTCAACCAGGACTGTACCGCCTTGCTCTACTTCCTGGGAAAAGTTTTGGTCGGTAGCATTTACAATTGCCATAGAAGTTACCTCCTTGAATTTCAATTACTAAATAAAGGTTCCTAACGGTTATCAGTATATCATTCAAACACCAAATTGACTACGCCGCTCCACACTTTGCCCTGCACTTCTCGTTATAGTCTGTCCAGTCTGACCGCACCTTATTGCCCGACTTGTTTGAGCCGGTTAATCTCCCGTTCGTGGTCACTAACTTTCCGATGCAGCAGATCAAGGTCTGCATCGATATGTTTATTTTGGCGTTCCAATCTGTCTAATCGGCGCGTAGCGTCATCGCGGAATTCGTACATTTCATCTCGAAACGCGTACATCTCATCTCGAAATGCGTACATCTCTTCTCGAAATGCGTACATCTCTTCTCGAAATGCGTACATCTCTTCTCGAAACGCGTACATCTCTTCTCGAAACGCGTACATCTCATCCCGAAAATCATACATCTCTTTCTTAAAGTCACGCACATCCTGCTGTACCTCTTTTACAAGCCGATTATTCTCAGCAACCATGTGAATGAGTTGTTGCAAAAGCTCCTCGCTCATTCCGATCACCTTCCTTATCCCCTATTATACCAAGCAAGGAAAGCATAAAGTAAGAGCCAAGGACAAAAAAAGCGCCCCCAAAAGGAGCGCCTAGTCATCATCTTTCTGTTAAACCAATACATTTTTAAACTCTGCCGTCAGCAATGGCAGCACTTCGAACAAGTCACCTACGATACCGTAATCAGCCACTTGGAAGATTGGCGCTTCCGGATCTTTGTTGATGGCAACAATGACCTTCGAGCTGGACATACCAGCCAAGTGCTGAATCGCTCCCGAAATCCCGCAAGCGATATACAAATCAGGTGTAACCACCTTACCTGTCTGTCCGATCTGCATGGAGTAGTCGCAATAGTCTGCGTCGCAAGCGCCACGAGAAGCACCAACAGCTGCACCGAGCACTTCCGCCAAATCGTACAACGGCTGGAAGCCATCTGCACTTTTCACGCCACGCCCACCGGAGATCACGACTTTTGCTTCGGAAAGGTCTACTTTGCCGCTTGTTTTTCTTACCACATCTTTTACAATCGTCCGCAAATCCTTGATTTCCAGTTCAACTGGTACCACCACTGCCGTTTTCGAAGGGTCAGCAGCGCCGATGGCAATGTTGTTTGGACGAATCGTAATAAAGGTTGTTCCATCAACGAATTTGCGTGTTTGCGTCGCTTTTCCTGCATAGATCGGGCGAACAAATACTGGTCCCGCTTCTACACTTGTTACGTCCGAAATCAGACCGTAGCCAAGTCTCGCTGCTACGCGAGGTGCGATATCACGACCGATCGCCGTGTGACCCAAAACCACTGCATCTGGAGAAGCCAGCTCAATCAACTGAGTGAGTGCCTGCACATACGCATCTGGCGTGTATTGCGCCAGCGCTGTATGATCAGCCGTATATACCGTGCTCGCACCATGCTGACCCAATGTCACTGCATGCGCTGCTGAATCTGCTCCGAATACACCTGCTACAATTTCGCCGCCCTCAGCCAATGCTTGTGCTGCAGTCAATGCTTCCAGCGACACGTTGCGAAGTTGTCCGTCACGTACTTCTGCCAATACAAGTACTTTTTTCATGGATATCCTCTCCCTCTCGCTTAGATCACTTTCGCTTCATTGCGCAACAGTTGCACCAATTCCGACGTTTGAGCTGCCAATTCGCCAGAGAGAATGCGGCCCGCCTGCTTTTTCGGAGGCAATGTCTGATCGACGATTTCTGTCTTTGCTTTTACCTCATCCGCAGTAATTCCCAAATCGTCAGCGCCGAGTCTATCCAAAGGTTTTTTCTTCGCTTTCATGATACCTGGGAGAGAAGGATAGCGCGGCTCGTTGAGTCCTTGCTGAGCCGTAATCAAAACAGGAAGGCTCGTCTCCACGACTTCCAGGTCCCCTTCTACATCGCGCTCTACGCGTACATTCGTCCCGTCCACCTCTAGCTTCACAGCAGTCGATACATGGTTGATTCCCAGTTCTTCTGCCAGACGAGGACCGCCTTGGCCAGCCCCGGAGTCTACAGCCATTTGTCCACCAATGATGATATCGAAGCCAACCTTTTTCGCTACTGCCGCCAATACTTTGGCGATGGTGAATTCGTCTCCAAACAGAGACTCGTCATCCACCAGAACAGCCTTGTCTGCGCCCATTGCCAAAGCAGTGCGCAGGGCACTTTCAGCACGGTCTGGTCCGACGCTGATCACGGTTACTTCGCCGCCGTGCTCTTCCTTGAGCTTGATTGCCTCTTCTACAGCGTACTCATCGTAGGGATTAATGATGAATTCAACGCCATCTTCGGAAATTTGTCCGTTTTGGATGACGATTTTTTCTTCTGTGTCAAACGTCTGTTTCAACACAACCACGATATTCATCAGGATGCCTCCTCCTTAGTGGTACCTCATACTTGTGAAGCTATATGCTTAACTACCGATCTGCGAATTGCGGCTTGCGCTTTTCGAGAAATGCAGTCACGCCTTCTTTTACGTCCTCCGTCGCGAAAGCATCACCAAAGAGCTTTGCTTCTTGCTCCAAGCCTTGTGACAGCGACAGCTCCGTTGTGTTATGGATGGACGCTAGGGCAAACTTCAGGGTAATCGCGCTCTTACTTGCGAAAACAGCCGCCAGCTTTTGTGCTTCTGCGAGCAACTGCTCTACGGGATAAACCGCTTCCACAAGACCGATACGCAATGCTTCCTCGCCACCGATCATCTCTGATGTGAGAATCATCTGTGTCGCTTTGCCTCGACCAACCAGACGCGGTAGACGTTGCGTCCCCCCGTACCCTGGAATGAGTCCGAGATTCAACTCTGGCAGCCCGAGCTTGGCTTCAGGTGCTGCCAAGCGGATATGGCACGCCAACGCAAGCTCCAGTCCTCCACCAAGGCAAGCGCCGTTAATTGCTGCAATGATTGGCTTCGGGAACGTTTCCATGCGATTAAACAATGCTTGACCCTTCTTCGCCATTTCTTCTGCATTATCCCGATTCAGTTGGGTAAATTCTTTGATGTCCGCTCCTGCAATGAAAAACCGACCTTCACCAGTCAAAACGATTGCTTTGATTTCATCGTTATTTTCCCACTGGTCCAAAAGTTCACTCAATTGACCGAGCACTGCTTGACTGAGTGCGTTAGCAGGCGGGTTGCTGATCGTAACCGTAGCAACGCGATCAACGATTTCTACATTCCAATGCGACGCCATTCCTCTCCCCCCAAACTCTCCCCATATATAAAAAACAGCTACTATTCATTCCGAGCGATCGCTCAGTCTTACTGTTTCCATTGTAACAAACGTTTTCATGCAAAAAAAGCTTTTCTTTTCATTCTTTTCCCTTCATACCAAGCAGGAAGAGGTTATGAATGGAATCAACATAAGAGACAAGGTCGTACTTGCACTGTTTCATCACCCAAGATGTTGTCACTTCGTCCAGCGTTCCAAAAATCATTTTGCGCGTAATCCGCACCTCGAGATCAGATCGGAATACGCCCTGCTCCATACCCTCTACGATCACTTCGTCAATGAGGTTAAAATACTGCTTCATCACGTTGCCGATTCCTTCACTAATGACCGGACTGGATTGGCGTAGCTCGATTTGCGTCACTTTTGCCAGATCATGGTCATTCGATAGCTGGCTCAAGTGTGCATGAATGAGTACATACAGCTTTTGCTCAATGGTCGTCGCTTCCGAAATGCGTTTGCGGTTTGTCTCCACAAACTGGCCCATCTTTTCGTTAAACAGTGAAATCAAAATATCATCCTTGTTTTCAAAATAGAGGTATATGGTGCCGTCTGCTACCTTCGCCTCTTTCGCAATTTTCGATACCTGGGCACTGTAATAGCCCTGTCTGGCGATTACTCGAACAGCAGCATCAATAATGGCTTGATACTTTTCCCCCGTTTTCTTTGCCATAACTACCTCCATGTTTACTAACATTGATGACGAAATGAATGATCACTCATTCATAATTAGTGTAATACAGGGCCACTCCTCTGTCAATCGCAAGAGGCCAGCAAAAAAGGCCGCTTTCCGCCTGGGATCGCAAGCCTCAAAACATCAGCTACACTAGCTCGTTTTGATTTCTTCTTGGGCTTCCCTTTTCTTCTTGTCTTCTTCTTGTAATTGGCGACGCAATACTTTTCCGACCATGGTTTTGGGCAAATCTGTACGAATCTCGTATTGTCTCGGAATCTTATAGGCGGCGAGTCTCTGTCTGCAATGCGATTCCAGATCCTCTTCACTCGCGAGTTGTCCATCCTTGAAAACGACGAATGCTTTCACTGTTTCGCCCCGGTACGGGTCTGGAACACCGATGACTGCTGCCTCCTGGATGGCAGGATGCTCAAACAGCACTTCTTCTACTTCGCGCGGATAAATATTAAAGCCGCCAGCGATAATCATGTCTTTTTTGCGATCTACGATATAGAAATAGCCGTTTTCGTCCATATAGCCCATATCTCCCGTCAAAAACCAGCCATCCCTTAATACGGCAGCAGTATCCTCTGGGCGATTCCAGTAGCCGAGCATGACTTGGGGTCCTTTTACGGCCAACTCCCCGACCTCGCCTTGGGGCATCTCTTCTCCTGTTGCTGGGTCCACAATTCGGCAATCCGTATCTGGCCACGGCATTCCGATGCTTCCCGTAATGCCTTTTTCCCAAATGGGATTGGAATGAGTTACGGGAGAAGCCTCTGTCATCCCATACCCCTCGACCAGCTTGCCACCCGTCAACTCCTCAAATTTGAGCTTCACTTCGACCGGCAACGGAGCTGATCCACTGACACATGCTTCGATGGAAGACAGATCATGCTTTTTCAAGTCTGGGTGGTTGATGAGACCGATATACATGGTGGGTGCCCCTGGGAAAAGAGTGGGCTTGCGCTTGTCTATCATTTCAAATATTTGCTTCACGTCGAATTTGGGAACGAGAATAATTTCTGCTGCGATACAAATGCCTTTGTTCATCACGGTAGTCATCCCATACACGTGGAACAGCGGGAGCACACACAGAATCCGTTCCTTTCCCTTTTTCAGCTTGTAAAGGACCGCTTGGCACTGGACTGCATTCGCAATGAGATTGGCGTGCGTCAACATGACGCCTTTGGCAACACCTGTTGTCCCCCCTGTATACTGGAGGAGCGCGATGTCCTGGGTCGGATCGACTGGTACTTCAGCAGGCTTGGTAGCGCTTTCTTTTAACACGGAAAGAAAAGGCTCAATATCTGCGCTATATGTAACCTGCGGATTTTGTCCTTGTTTCTTCTGTACGAACGGGTATAGCCATTTTTTCAATAAGGGAAGGAAATCGCCAATGCTTGTGATGATGATTCGTTGAAGTGAGGTAGATGCACGGACTTGGGTAACACGTTTGTACAACAAATCCAGTGTGATGATGGTCTCGGCGCCTGAATCGTTCATTTGGTGAATCAATTCTCGCTCGGTATACAGCGGGTTGGTCATGACCACGATAGCACCTGCAAAAAGCGCCCCGTAGTAACTGATGACGGCTTGTGGAGTATTTGGCAGCATAATCGCCACGCGGTCCCCTTTCTTTACACCGCGTTTGATCAATGCATTGGCAAATTGGTATGACAACTGCAAAAGCTCTCGATACGTAATGCTTTTTCCCATGAAATAGATCGCGTTACTGTCTGGATACATAGCTGCAGACTGCTCCAGAAAATGCGTCAAAGGAACACGGGGGTAATCCAATGACGGCGCAGTTTCGGGCGGGTAATTGGCAATCCAAGGCTTGGCATTTGACATGGTCATTCCCTCCATCCCTTAAATGGCCTTGCCTCTCCCTATGATCTACATTCATAATCTCTTCCTAATGACTATTGTATTCGAAACATATTCAATTTTCCAATTAAAATCATGTGCTTTCTATCGGGACAAGAGCATTCGACAAAAAAGGACACGTCCATGATGAAAGCCGTGTCCTTTGCTCTTGCTCTTATGGTCTTTGTTTCTTACGGCGTAACTTCCTTGATGATTTGCTGGCGTGCTCTTTCCCGTTCAGTTGTGGGGACGAGATGATACCAGCCAACGATTCCATTATGCCAAATGCGCTCATCCTGCCCGACCAGTGTATCCGCTTGAATGGAGTTCGGAGTGCCATCGCCATAAGACAATAATAAAGAGGCGATTTCCTGCTCAGTAAGGTCCGTTTTCACATGCTGACCCAGTATTTCCATGAGTGAAAATGCCTTGGTATACACTTGAAGCGAGGTGCCTTTAGAAGCCAACGCTTTGAGAATCTCCTGCTGTCGGCCAATCCGCATGTAATCACTGTCTTCCTTGCCTAGATCACTTTTGCGATAGCGGGCGTAATCCAATGCCTGTTTACCTGATAAAGTCTGCAGCCCTGGCTGAATGTCGATGTACGTGTCGTCGCTCGGATCACTGTACTTCATACGTTTCTTCACATCGACAGTGACACCGCCCAGCTCGTCTACAATTTGACGGAAGCCATCGAAATCTACGGAGATATACCGATCAATTTTTATTTGCAAAAATTTTTCCAACGACTCTTTCACCATCTTCGGACCACCAAAAGCCATCGCATGGTTCACTTTGTCATATCCTTTTCCCGGGAGCTCCATGTAGCTGTCACGCGGAATCGCCAAAAGATAGACGGATTGCTTCCCGGGATGAATCGCCGCAAGCATCATTGTATCTGAGCGTGCACTTTCCCCGTCTCGGCTATCCACGCCGAGAAGCAGGGCGACGAAAGGCTTTAATGGCTCTGTTCCTGTCAAAAGATTACGAGGAGGAAGGGACGCAGTTGCCTGCTTTGCGCTTCCTTTGACTCCATCAATCGGAGCATACCACTGATTTGTCATTTGCTTGTATTGATAGGCACTGTAGGCAACCAGCAACAACGCCCCGATTGCCAAACAGGATAAGGTATGAAACGCAATCTGTTTTCCATGTCGTTTGAAAAATAACCATATAAACATGACAAAGCCTCCCCCTTTGCTTCCATTTTTAACAGGGGAGACTTCGTTTAAACCTATGTGCGTTCGACAACCATCGCCATACCCATACCGCCGCCAACACAAAGGGCAGCCAAGCCTCGTTTCAGCTGTCGTCGCTTCATTTCATGCAGCAAGGTTACGACAATTCGGCAGCCGGTAGAACCGACAGGGTGACCCAGCGCGATTCCGCTTCCGTTCACATTCGTTATTTCCCGCGGCAGCTCCAGCAGTTTTTCCACGGCGAGGTATTGCGCGGCAAAGGCTTCGTTTACTTCGATCAGTTCGATATCCGCGAGCGTCAAACCGGCTTTTGCCAATGCACGCTTTACTGCTGGAACGGGTCCATATCCCATCAAATCAGGCTCTACCCCCGCTACCGCCCACGAGACAATTTTGCCGAGTGGTTCGATCCCGAGCTCTCTCGCTTTTCCTTCTTTCATCAAAACGGCTGCGGACGCCCCATCGTTGAGCCCGGAGGCATTGCCTGGCGTCACTGTACCATTGTCCCGGAAACTGGGTCTAAGTTTCGCGAGACTTTCCAGAGTCACTCCCCGGCGAGGGAATTCGTCTTCCGTAACCATAATTTCTTCGGTCCGTTTTTTAATAGAAACCCCTATGATTTCCTCCGCAAACAAACCGCTGTCTATGGCGCGGATCGCGTTTTGCTGACTGAGCAAGGCAATTTCATCCGACTCCTCACGCGTGATCCCATAACGATCGACCAGCCGTTCTGCCGTTTCGCCCATCAGGATTTGATGGTGGGGATCTGTCAACAACTCCCACATCGCATCGGTCATTTCCCCATGTGTCAATCGTTTGCCCCAGCGCGCATTTTTCAGGACATACGGGGCGTTGCTCATGCTCTCTACGCCGCCTGCCAAAACGATTTCACTGTCGCCTAAAAGAATTTGGGAAGCGCCGCTCACAATCGCTTGCATGCCGGACGCGCATTGACGTTGAATCGTGAAGCCCGTCACTTCTTTTCCCAATCCTGCGTCTAATGCTGCCACTCGCGCTATGTTTGGCTCGTCTGTGCGCTGAATGCAATTGCCTAAAATGACTTCATTGATCTGAGAAGCTTCCAGGCCAGATCGATCCATGACACCACGAATGACGGTTTCTGCCAGCTTGCGAGCGCTTACATCTCTCAGGACGCCACCAAACGTACCAATAGGCGTACGTCCGGCAGCAGCAATGACAACCTGCTCCATTTGTTTTCCCCTCCATTGAGTAACCTTTTTCTTTATTGTCTCACACGGAAGTTACAGGGCGGTTCTAAACGATGTTTTTCAATACAACGGTGACCCATTCGTCATGCTGGCTTTCTTTCTCCACCTGGAAGCCTGCCTGTTCAAATGTAGCAATGACAGCTTCCCGATTCCATTCGACAATTCCCGAGAGAATCAACGTTCCTCCTGGTGCCATTCGCTCCGTAATCATCGGAAGCATCGCGACATTTTCATCGCCACCGATATTGACCAGAATGACATCTGCTTGGTCAGGCAATTGAGACTTCACTGCGTCCTCGCTCGCATCCCCAATGACGACTTGTACAGCGTGGTCAGGAAGATGATTATTGGTCGCATTGACGAGAACCTGATACTCGCTTTGTGGATTAATGTCCACTGCCCATACAGGATGCTTCGCTCCATTCAAGGCGCAGTACAAAGAGAGAATTCCTGAGCCAGCTCCTACATCAATGACTTGCTTACCCTCCAGATCCATTTCTTGCAAAAACAAAAGAATGTCCTGCGTCGTTCCATGATAGCCCGTTCCGAAGGCTGCACCTGGATCGATCCATAGGATATGCCGAGCCGACTCCAGCGCTGCGGGGTCGGTCCACGTTGGTGCCACCCACCAGTCGCCTATTTTGACTTCACGGAACTCCTCTTTCCACGAATCATTTTCCTCCGCTACGAGTTCTACTTCTTTTATAGTGACTTGTCCATTCCACCGCTGAATGTAGGTCTTCAGGCGGGATACATGCTCCTCTTCACGATCGTGCTGGGGTTCAAACAGATAACCAACAAGTGGACCTTCCGTATTTTCTGCGTAATCATATCCGTTTTCCGTTGTCAGTACTTCGATTTGCGGTTCGATCCAGCCAAGTGTGTAGGAGCTGGTCAATACCTCTGCCACAAACAAATCCTCAATCTCTGATTCCACTAGTAATGTGTATTTGAGCCACATGCTTTCCATGATGAAAAATGCTCCTTCCCTTTTGCTGTCATTCGCCCCTATTCTTGCGGACATCTATTCACTCATCTGTGGATGGCAAGGATGATAGAGAACATGGTATGATAGTAGAATGGACTATCACCACCACAGGGAGGCTTACCATGTTTGACGAATTTTTTTACCGTCGCCGCAAAAACAAGGGACTTTTCATCGTCATGATTGCCCTCATCGTTCTTGGCATCGGCATGTTCGGTATGGGTTTCCTCTATATGTTCTCGTAAGTCGGAACAACATCATTATACCCTACGAACCTCGCTGCACCCACTGTATCTGTCCAAACAATTGGGGCGTGAAGTTTTCTACTGTGGTTGCTTTACTTCCCCTTGTTTACTCGATTATACTTGAGAATGTATTTTTCCTGTACGTTTGATATAGAAAGAAGGTTCACTCCATGTCGCGAATTCTCATCTCCGGGTACTACGGCTTTAATAATGCCGGAGACGATGTGGTCCTGTACGGCATCATCAGCTCTCTTAAGCGGGAACAACCAAATATCTCTCTCGCCGTCTTGTCCAATCAGCCTGATCGGACTGCGGAACTGTTCGGGATTGAAGCCTATAACCGCTGGAGCTTTGGAACCATCGTCCGCGAGCTTTCGCGAAGTGACATGCTGGTGATGGGCGGCGGTACACTGATGCAGGATGTAACCAGTCCGCGCAGTGTCCTCTACTATTTGGGCATCGTCACCATTGCCAAGCTTTTAGGTAAACCCGTGGTCTTTTACGCGCAAGGGTTTGGACCCATCCTCAAATCGCTCAGTCGCACGATGATTAAACGCGTGGTGAATCACGTCAACATTATCACGGTTCGCGACTACGAATCAGGAGAGGACTTCAAAGCCTGCGGCGTAAAAAAAGCCCCTATCTATATAACAGCTGACCCTGCTCTGACGATATCCCCAGACGATATTGCAGATCAACGGGGAAAAGAGCTGCTCCATGGTATGTTTGATGATCCTTCCAAGCCTTTGGTCGCCATCTCAGTTCGGGACTGGAAGCAGGAACAACAATTCAAACAGAAGATAGCCCGGGCAGCAGATTGGTTTATCATGCGCGGATGGAATGTTCTCTTCCTCCCGATGCATGTCCCTAGTGATATGGCACCGTCCCGGGAAATCATGGACCAGATGAGCCAACCAGGAGCACGTCTTCTCGATGCACCTGTGACTTTTCATGACATCATGTCGGTACTGAAGCAATGCAACTACGTCGTAGGAATGCGGCTTCACTCTCTCATTCTTGCTTGCATGCTGCGAATTCCTTTTATCGGTATCTCCTACGATCCGAAAATCGATCGATTCGTTGAACGCGCTGGAATGCCCAATGCTGGTCATATTACTCAACTCGATGAAACTACACTTTTGACCTTGCTCGCTGAAAAACTGGACAACCTCGATCACGAAATTGATGTAGTAACGAAGCATTCCCATCTGTTAGCGATCGAAGCATCCAAAAGCAGTGAACTTGTTTTGCAGGCGCTGCGTAAATAAGGCTGACCTGGAAAGGAGGACATCATGTCCTTTTCTTCACAAGTGTTACTTCGTTTAAATCGATTATTTCCTCTCCCCGTTCACCCTTTCAACCTGGCAAACAACGGGGAAATGAGCTATACCGAATGGCAATTTCAAAAAGGGGATCAAACCATTCAGTTTTTCCTCCCCTTCCATTCACAGGAGCAAATGTTCCGTGACAAAACAGTTTTGGACATCGGCTGTGGCGGCGGGGGCAAAACCTGCTATTACGCCACCTATGGACCGAAAAAAATGATCGGCATCGATATCGTCCCCCACTACGCGGAGGAAGGAAATGCATTCGCAAAGAAAAAGGGACTGGATCATCTCGTCTCGTTCATGACTGGTGATGCCGCAAGAATGGACTTCCCGGACAACACGTTCGATACGATCATCATGAATGATGCGATGGAGCACGTTGGCGAACCGGAAAAGACGCTGGAGGAATGCTTTCGGGTCTTGAAGCCTGGCGGGCATCTCTACATCAATTTTCCGCCGTATTATCATCCATACGGTGCTCATTTGTCAGATGCGATCGGCATTCCTTGGGTCCATGCCCTCTTTTCGGAGCAGGCCTTGATTGACGCCTATAAAAAGCTAGTTAGCGACTTGCCAGACGGTTCTGACCGGATTGCATTTCGCTTCGACAAGCTCCCTGATGGCAGAGATACGATCTCGTACATCAATCGCATGACGATCAAACGGTTTCGAAAAATTCAACAAGGCGTGGTACAGCCTGCGGTTTACCAGCGAGAGATTCCGTTGCGCAATCAGTTGCAGGCCTTGGCGAAATTGCCTGCTACCCGTGAATTTTTCGTAAAAATGGTCGTATGTGTTTATCAAAAAGCGAAATAAGAAAGATCACATAAAACCCCTTCCTCCGTTTGTGGAGAAAGGGGTTTTATGATTGGATTAATCGTTATTCGTATTGGACTTTAACGAGGAGGCCTGCTTTCTCCGAATGAACTGGATAAAGGCGCGCAGCTTGTTTCCGCCTGGCAGCCAGTCCAGCTCCTTGTCTTCAATAAGTGGAATGAGGATGAGCAGTCCCAGGTAGACGATGAGCCCTACACCGACTCCAGCGACGGTCTCTATCGCTCCCAAAATGCGCACTGGCTCTCTTCCCCTGAACAGGAAATCAACTGCCTCTGTCGCTCCCCAAGCCAGAATGAGCATGAGGTTAGCCACCAGTAACGGATAAATGGTATCGAAGCGCCAGTTAATCGGAATCGATACGTAACGGTTGATGGCTCGCATATTCAGTACGCAGACAAATGCAGTAGCAACCAGCCAAGACAGGGACAATCCATCCATACCGAACATCGAGGTAAACACGAGTGTTGCCAGTACTTTTACAATGACACCATAAAGCAGATGACGCGCAGGGATTTTTTCTTTGCCGATCCCTTGCAAAATGCCGTTTGTAGCAAGCAACAAGGAAAGCGGGATCGCTGTGATTCCTAAAATCGCCATTGCACGCGTGCCTTCCATATCACCATACAACGCCAAATTCGCCCCTTCAGCTACAGCTGTCAGTCCCAGCCCGGCAGGCAGACCGATTAGCCAAGCAAAGCGCAGTGAGAGCTTGGTCAAGGTCGTAATCCGTTCCTGATCCTTTTGTCTGATTGCTTCGGCAATGGCAGGGACGATCGAGAGAGCAATCGACGATCCGAACAAGCTCGCCATTTGCAGAAGTGGTCCTCCCCTGCTGTAAATGCCAAACCACGTATCCGCCGTCAAGCCGTCCACATTCCATATGTAGCGGAAGATGTTAATCGCCAGAAAGGAATCCGTCAGGCTGAAAATCGGGATAACTAAGGCGCTGATACAAATTGGCCAGGCAATTCGCCACATCGAGGCGAAGAAGGCACGATCATACCACCAAGTAAGACGCCCCCACTCTGCCCCGCTAAACACGGAATTTTTCCGGTTGTGGAGCCACATGAGTAATGCTAGAAACCCGAGACTCAAAAACGTACTGATCATCGTACCGAAGTTGACTCCGGTAATCACGGTATCCGTATCTTCACCGAGTGACACGAGATACAGGGAAGCTACCAAAATAAATACGACACGCAAGGTCTGCTCCACAATTTGCGAGAGTCCGACAAACAACATTTTTTGATGGCCGTAGAAAAAGCCGCGAATAACCGCAATCAAAGGAACGAACAGCAGCGACATGGAAATCGCTCGAATCGGTTCAATCAAATGCGGATTCCCCATGAGCTTTGCGATAAGTGGGGAGCTGACGTACAGGAGCGCAAACAAGATAAGTCCGATGGCGCCCATCATAACCATGCTACGGGCCAAAATTTGTCCAATAGAGCCTTGTTTTCCTTCAGCCAATGCCTCTGCAATCACTCTCGACAATGCTACTGGCACACCTGCTGTCGCCAAAATGAGAAAGGTCAGGTAGAGAGGATATACTTCCTGATAGAGTCCGAGACCTCTGTCGCCTACTATCTCTTGAAGCGGAATTCGGTAAAACATCCCGATAACTTTTGACAAAATCCCCGCTATGGCTAAGATCAACGCTCCCGCGAGAAAATGACTTTTTTTCAACATGGGTAACTCCTTTATTCGTCTCTTTGACTGGATACCCGTAAGGCAGCACCAATCGACATGAACCCACTCTCTATCCTACTATCATTTCCCTCTTCCAGCAAACAGGTATATCGATGGAATTTCGCAGGAATACTGGTGAAAAACAGATTGCATTGATTTTTTTTAATCGTTTGCCTGTGTGATCAGTGAGTAGGAGGGGGAAATATGCCCACAACCGGATTTTTGATCCGCCATGTACAGTGGCCGTTAATGGAGGCCTTGAAAGGAAATCGCATCCGTCCTTACATGAAAGAATTGCAAGCAACTCAGCGTCTATCTGCCGAAGCTCTTAACGTGCAGCAGCGAGAAAAGCTGGTGAAGCTACTCGATCATGCGATACAAAACGTACCAGCTTACACTGCCTTCGCCCCAGACTGGAGCAAAATGCGCGAGATGCCTGAACGTTTTTTGCAGCGTATTCCTGTTCTGACCAAAGCACACTTTCGGCAAAACGCTGATCAATATTTGAGCCAGGGCCTCCAAACATGCAGGCTCATTGGAAATCGTACGGGAGGCTCCACAGGTGAACCTACCCATTTTTATCTTGATCGTCAAACGGTCGAGCGGTATGAAGCTGCGCGCTGGTTGGGGCTATCCTGGTACGGCATTCGCATTGGAGACCCATGTGTGATGATCTGGGGCTCTCCTCTCGAATTAAACGCCCAGCAAGCTCGCCGCTACCGCTGGAAGGAACGCTGGTTGAAAAACCGCATGATGATTTCTGCCTATGAATTGGACGAAAGTCATTTGGAAGCAAACCTGCGCCTCATCCGGGAATTCCGTCCAGCCTATTTATACGGGTACGCCTCCGCGTTGCATACCCTCGCCATGATGATGCTACGACGGGGCATGACGCTCGGAATCCCGCTCAAAGCCGTGGTCTCTACAGCAGAAAGCCTGCACGAGCACCAGCGGCAAACAATTGCCCAGGCTTTTGATGCGCCTGTTGTGAATGAGTACGGCGCTCGTGACGGCGGAATTATCGCCTACCAATGCACGGCTGGGAGCATGCATGCCTTTTCCGGGAACTGTTATTTGGAGGTAGTCGATCCTCTTACGCATATTCCCGTCCACAAAGGGCACCCGGGAGCACTGCTCGTCACAGACTTGCACAATACCGTCATGCCTCGCCTGCGCTACCAATTAGGAGATGTCGTCGCGCTTTCCGATTCAACCTGCTCTTGCAATCTCCCTTTTCCACTTCTTGCCTCGATTGATGGCAGAGAAGACGACATGTTCCTATCGCTCAACGGACGGTACGTGCACGGACATTATTTTAATCACATCGTGCGGAATATGGACAGCTTCCGCACCTTTCAGATCGTCCAGCATGATCCGGAGCGACTGAGCCTGCGACTGGTGAAGGAGCCCGAACGTTTTTTGCCTGCTGATGAAGCCAAGCTTTTGGAAGGAATTCGCGCGGCATTAGGCCAGGTCAGCATCCACGTTTCTTACGTGGAAACCATTCCCCCCGCAAGCTCGGGTAAGACCCGCTATGCCATCAGGGAATTCCCGCTTACGAGCGCCCTCCCGCTGGAGTAGACCGCTTGCGTACTTTTTGCAGCAGTTCTGACACAATTGGCTCGCGAACCAAAATGAGCACGACAAGATATAAAAGAGCTGCGCCCATAATTCCTAGCGGCAGGTACAACCAGACAGGCAATACGGATAACCATGGATCGACGAACAAAATAGCACCAGCCATGACTGCGCAGCCCAGAATGGTTTTCCCCGTGGTCATGAGGAAATTCGCTCGTACAGGGCTGCCTACTGCCCTCCATAGCAAAATGAACAGCAGGAGCGCTTGACTGATAGCCGATACCGCATTGGCAAGAGCAATTCCGCCATGACCAAGCAAGGGAATGAGCAACCAGTTGGCAAGGGCATACACACCGATCCCAATCGCCCCGATCATAACGGGTGTCTTCGTGTTTTCCAGTGCATAAAAGGCGCGAGTCAGCAAGTCTCTCGACGCTAAAAAGAAAAGCCCCACGCCGTAAAACGGCAGTGCCCACGCTGTCAAAGCGACAGAATGCTCATCGAACGCACCACGCTCAAAAGCTAGTCGGATGATTGGCTCTGCGTATAGCGCAAGTCCAACCGTCACGGGCAGTAGCAAAATGAGAAGATAGGCAAGTCCCTTTTGCAGGATTTGCTTCATCTCCGTCATTTCCCCCCGCTTGACATGACTAGCCAACAGCGGGAATAACGGCAGCGTAAACGCCCCGACAAAAATAGCCAGAGGCAATTGCATGATCTGGTTCGCGTTGGCGAGAGCGGAAACGACACCCGTTCCAAGCCCTTCCGCGAAGCCTCGCTCCAAAAATGTAGTCGCCTGAGCAACCACCGCACCAATTAAAATCGGAATGACGCGCTCGCCCATGCCTTTGAGAGCTGCGTCCTCACGCCAAGCAAAGGAGAAGTGCTGCTGATAGCCGAATCCTCGCAAGGTAGGGAGAATCGGCAGCAGTGCAGCCAAGTAACCGATTGTCGTAGCCATTGCCAATCCAATGGAACCATACATCGGAACGAGCACATACATGCTGACAATCACCAAAGCTCCATTGACTACCGTGCCGAGCGTCGGTGTAAAGAAATGTTGGTGAGCATTGCAAATACTCGACCAAAGCCCCGTTAACCCGATGAAAATAGCTGATGGCCACATCCATTGCAGCATGCTAGCCGTGAGCTCCAGCTTCTCACCCGTCAGTCCAAACATCGCAGCCAGCTGGTAAGAAAAGACAACCCCTAAAGCAGAGAGAGCAACGAATATACCCAAAATGATCGTGAGCATCTTCTGATATAAGTCAGTCGTCCGCTCTCCTTTTTCCATCATGCCGCGCATGGTCGGAATCAGTACAGCATTGACCGCTCCCGGTATGACCAAGAACAGCGTCAGCGGGATCGTTGCCGCGATATTAAACGCATCTGCCTCCATGCCAGTACCGTACAAGTTGGATACATACACACTGCGAAAAAAGCCCAGAAGCCTTCCAACGAGAGTCAGCACGACAATCATGGAAGCAATTTTTAACAAACTCATGTCCACTTTTCTCCTATCCCTATTTGAAACCCTACGTTCCAGGCTTGATTCTAACCCCTCAAACTACCTAGTTATCATATCTTATTTCTACCGTTCCTACCAACCTCTTTCCCCCCGGCTTGCTACCGGGTTGTCAGATTCATTATAATAGGTAGGTTAATCCCTACCTGTAGGAGGACTACAATAAAAATGAGAGAAACCGTGTTGAAGTGGGGAAGCCAATCATCTACGTGGTTGTATTTGCTGTTGGCCTATCCCGTAATCGATTACGTCTTGCGACAGATTCTACCGATTCCAGTCATATCTTCTTTGTGGGATGAAGCACTGCTTATCGTTCTGATGCTGTTTACGTTCGTTGCGTTTTTACAGTCAAATCGGACGATGCCTGGAATCAAACATTGGCTTGGAGCCTTTTTCGTCCTCGGAATTGCCATCATGGTGACTGACATGGCGAACTGGGAAGCGACTGTGGAAGGATTCCGTTCCGTCTACCAGTACATCCTCGCCTTTTTCATGGGCTTCTATTTACTGAAGTCGATGGAAGACTTGGACAAGTTCATGAAGGGACTTGTGCTGGTTGGTTTCGTAGCGGCACTGTACGGTGTCTTGCAAGTCATCATAGGCGTTAAAACCCCTGAATCTTGGGTACAGGAAGGGGAAGCCGTTACAACGCGTGCATTCTCCTTCGTAACGAGCCCGAACGTATTGGGCAGCTATATGGCGTTGGTTACACCGATTGCCGCTGGTCTGTTCATGACAGCTACTACTCTCAAGCAAAAATTGATTTGGGCCATTGTTGCACTGACCACCGTGCTTGCTTTGCTATTAACCGGGTCCCGCGGTGCCTGGTTCGCTCTTGCCTTTGCCGTGTTCGTTTGCTTCTACATCTGGAACAAACGAGTAGCAGGATATTTGGTGATCGCAGGGATTATCGGGGTTGTAGCCCTGTTCTTCGTTCCTGATTCAGTTCCGCTTGTCGGAAAAGTAAAAGATCGCATTTTCACGCTGTTTACACCTGAATACTTCGAATCTAGCAGTGAAGGTGGACGCATCGGGCGCTGGGGAAAAGCATATGACAATATGCGTATCGAGCCATTGTTCGGTGTCGGACTCGGTCATCACGGCGGAGCAGTTGCAGCTCGCCATTTCGGTACCATTTATTCAGACAGCTACTTCTTTAAAAGTTTGGCGGAATACGGTCTGATCGGGATCATCCTGTTGATCGGAACCGTGATCAGTATGTTCAAATACGGAGCTGGGCTTATCCGCAACATCCAGGGTTCGCCACACTTTTTCGCGATTCTCGGACTGCTGGGCGGATTAATCGCGGTAGCTACTCATAACCTCGTGGAAAACATTTTCGAGGTGCCGTTCATGGCACTCTATTTCTGGCTGTTTGGCGGCTTCCTCTGCGCATTATTCGTCGACCAGACACAAAACAAAAGGTGGTGAGCACATGCGCCGGAATCCTATTCTCGAAACGATAAGCTGGGCGCTGTACGCCATTGCCCTGTTTCTGATTTACCATTTGCTCGTAAAACCAGCGTTCCTTGATTTAACGTGGATTGCTGTACTCATTTTCCTGCCACTGCTAGCTTTTTGCTACTTCGTGGTGCATCCGTCGGAGCGACGTCAAGTGCTTGTGTTTACCATCGGCTTCTTGCTCCTGGATCGGGCACTGACACGCGTCGATGTGAAAACGACTGCTGCTCTGTTGATCGGTGGAGCAATCGCAGTCATCGTGATTGCGCTTCTCGTGAAATGGTATGGACGCCTCAACTGGCGTGCAGTCGGCTCGTTGGTTCTGATCGCCCTCTTGGCGAATGTGACGTTCAACAGAGATACGCTGACTGCACTGAGCCACTTTACCGTGACATACGAATCTGACCGTTTGTACAACGGCGATTGGGTGGATTACTTCCCGATCGCGCTGCATGACGTCAATGGCGATGGCAGTATGGAGATCATCACGTACGGCAATGCCGAGGAGCTTCCACTGCCGGAAAAAATTGAAAAGCCAGAGACGGAAGAAGAGAAAAAAGCAATGGCGGAGAAGCTGCGCCATTTGCAGGCGGAACCTGTTTCTCTTTACGTCCTGACCTGGAAAGATGGTCAAATGGTACGGATGCCGAATGATCAGATTCCGGCAGAAACCATGAAGATCATCCAGGAAAAATTGCCGACCGATTATCCGGGCTTCCCGTATTACACGATGAAAGACGGTCAATTGGTACCGAATGTCCAACGCCAACCATATGCGGAAGGCATGATGCAAATCGGAACGGCACCGTATCGTGCGTTTATGCTTGATATGGAGAACATCGCAAACCAACTGGCGGATAACGCAGGCAGTATGGACGTACGACAAACATTGGGTTCCAAGTACACGGATCTACACATCAAGGATGGTATGCTGACAGGCAACTACGACGGCAAGCCTTTTGGCGGCACGACAAAAGCAACCAAGCTGATGACCACCATGATGCTGCCGGATGGCCGCGAAGGAATCGTTGTCATGGGCGAGCACCTGAGTGTACTGTCTGTAGAGCCAGATGGTACACTGACAGAATCGTACACACTGACACGCAAACAGGCCGAATTGGCAACTGGTGAGTTCATTCCTGCCGATATCGACAACGACAAGGTCGATGAGCTGCTCGTGGCAGGCAAACCTTCGTACATCTTGAAACCAAAAGCAGACGGTACGTGGGAAATTTTGTGGGCAAGCGGTGACCACGATAAGAGCTTCCGCTTCTCCAACTTTGCTACGATTGGTAACAACGCCAAGCCTGAGATCGTAGCCAAAGCGAAAAGCTGGGTCAGTACCACAGATACTCGCTATTTGTCTGGCTATGACTACACGCCAGAGGGCTTGAAACAAACCTGGCGCATTTACATGCCGCTGATCAATGTGCAAATCGGCGATATCGATGGAGACAAAGAAAACGAAATTGTGGCCAACATGTACAATACGCATCGTATTCTCGTGTTTAAGCAGCACAACATTCCGGTACTCGGACTCACAATCGCGCTATTCGTGGGACTCTTGGGATACGGAGTCGTAAGGAGGTTTCGCCATGCGTAAAGCGACGAAAGCATGGGCATTGCTCGCTGCCATCTGCACAGCCTCCCTGCTCGGTGGCTGCACGTATGAATCAGGGACGAAGGCTTTTGCCACTACCAATTTTGACCAGAAGCCGGATCAAACGACAACGGTCCAAACCGAGTCAGGGGCCGAGTGGTTGAAAACAGCCCTGGAAAAGGGCAAAACGAATGAAGAGGCACAGACTTACTGGTATAAAGGTTATGTGAAAAACACAATCCTGTCTCGTACCACGACGAGTATGTTCAATGGAGCTGTCATCAACGGGAAAGGCTACAATGTGGATGCACGCATCGCGGCCCAGCCGTATTCGTACTATCGAATTAACGACAAGCGCTATATCAAGGCGAATGAGCAGTTCGTGACCGCTCCAGAGGAGCCACTTGCCTTCGACGTATTGAAGGGCTTCGAGGACTGGCTGCCTTTCATGGACAAGGCTGTCCAATTGCCTGAGGAAAAAGCTATCGGTGTAGTCAGCGTTCCGTTCCAATTGAAAATGACAGGAGCAGAATGGCTGAAAAATAGCCAAAGCCCACTGTTTGAACCATTGAAAAAGCAATTGGGAGAACGCCCTGATCTGGATTACATCTTGAAGGAATCCACGATCAAAACAACGTTTTGGTTCGGCAAGGAAGACCGTCTGATCCACCAGTACGAGACCTGGATCATTCTCCCGCTTCCTGAAGCCGGAACGATGGACCAGCAAGTGATGTTCAACCTGTTTAAATACGGTGATACTGGTGGCATTCACATTAAGGAACCGGAAGAAATAGAGAAATATTTACTGTACTAAAAAAGCCTGCTACCTTAGCTTGGCAGCAGACAAATCGGTACGAATCAGGACCTGGCGAACATCGTCAGGTCCTTTTATTTTGAAACGAAAGAAGTATGCCTGCCACACGAAGAAAACCCCGCAGCCTTCATTGGCTCCGGGGCGATGCCGTACTATTTTTTCACCAGTTCATCCATCAATTGCGCCAGTTGCTTCGCCTGTTCGCGGCGCTCATAAGGTTTCACACGCTCTGCAAAATCTGCTCCGCGTTCCTCGCTACCCGTTTGTCCTTGCGCTTTCCACTCCTGGTACAGCTTCAGGTATGCTTGCTTGATCTCATCTTTTTGCTCTGGATCGGCTACTTGTCCGAGACGGAAATCTTCAATAATCTCTGTCGCTTCGCCTCTTTTGTTCAGAGCTAGGATCGGGTTGCCAATCCCCATGTATTCGTAGAGCTTGCCCGGAATATACGCTCCGGCGTCAGCGGACACATCCCCGATCAGCAAGAGGGCATTGGCGCCTTTCATCAGTCCGAGCGCTTCTTTATGCGGCAGGTTCCCCAACACACGAATGATGTCACCCAGTCCCAATGCTTCCACACAATCGCGATTTTCGGAATACCCCGGATAATCGAACACCCCGGCAAAGCTGAGCAAGAGATCATTTCGGTCTACTGCTTTTTCATCGATGAGTTCCCGGATGGCTTGCAGGAGGAGGCGTGGATTGCGCTTTTGATACAAAATACCTGCGTACACCGCATGAAACTTTTCCGGAACAGCATGACTCGGAGCCAACCCTTGAAAATCAGCCTGATCAAACCCATTGTAGATCAGCTCCATTCGCTTGATACGGTTCTGGTGCTTCTCGCGAAAATTATAGGCGAAGGTCGCAGTAACGGTCGTGATCGCATCCGCTTGGGACATCACCGCCTCCTCCATTCGCTCTTCCATGCGCTCTCGCCATTCGATGCCAGAGGTGTGCATATTTTGCGTCCACGGGTCACGGAAATCCGCTACCCATTTGCAGCCAAACTCACGGGAAAGCTTTTTCGCAATCAAGTGATTCGTCACCGGTCCCGATGTGGAAAAAATCACGTCGATCTTTTCACGGCGCATTATTTCCCGCCCCAGCTTGAGCGCATTCGGCATCCACAGGATTTGGTCGTCTGGAATCAACAAGTATGGCTTTACTTTTTTCAGCACATGGACGACCTGCTTTTTTACCTTCGCCTTAAATGACGGCTGTGATGGTGCGGACGCTGTATTGGCACTTGCTGATGCGGCTTGTCCCCCTCGATTCGGCAGCAACTGCCACTCCTTCGCACGGTGAATAGTGACATCACTCGGCAGCTGTGCCAAAAGGGATGGATCAAGCGTCGCATGATAAGCAGGATCTACTGTCAGCACATGGACATTCCAGCCAAACTCCCCCAAATATTTGGCCATTTTCAACGGTCTTGGCACGCCGCCTCCACCAATTGGAGGAAATATGTAGCATATGATCAACACGTTGTGCGTATTCATTTACGTAACCGTCCTTCTCCATTTCAATTTTCCATCATCAACGATACCATAAGTGCTGTCTTATTGCGAATCTAGCAGGCATCTGCTATAGTGAAAATGGCTTTGTTTACAAATGATCGTCCTTTTTTTCGGTACACCGCCTCTATTCGGTCGTGCCTCCATGTACATACCTCAGCTGAGGTTTTTTAATTACGATTCGGGTGAATTCAGATGAGCAAATTACGAGTCCTCCACGTGATTGGCGGGGGGGAATTTGGCGGTGCTGAACAACATATTCTCAATTTGGTCACTACTTTTCCAGTCGACGAAGTGGAAGTCGCGGTCGTATGCTTCTATGATTCTCTCTTCGCGAGTAAGTTGCGGGAATCAGGCATCCAGGTCATTACACTGAATCAGTTCGGACGTTTTGACTTACGATTGCTGCAGGCTCTGCGGACTGCCTTTTCCACATTCCAACCAGCGATTATTCATACGCATGGGATTAAAGCCAATTTCTTTTCCCGACTGGCAGCTCTCGGTATGAAGGTTCCTTTGCTGACCACCGTTCACAGCTCACTTCGTTATGATTATACAAGCTCTTTGGCCTATGCCATTGTCAGCATAATGGAAATGAGCACGAGACATTGGAACCGTCATTATATCGCGATCAGTGGTGCGATTGCCGATATTTTGCGGGGGCAGGGTGTGCGCTCGTCTGACATTAGCGTGATTTATAACGGAATGGACATGAAGCCTTATCGGCAAAACCATTTACGGGAAAATGACCGCAATCGACTGCGTGCGGAATGGAACATACCAGAGGACGCCTTTTTGTTCGGGACAGCAGCTCGCTTTGTTCCCGTAAAAGGTCTCCCGATTCTGCTCGATGCTTTTCATACGCTTGTGGCGGACAAGAAAGAGACTCCTTACCTCGTGTTGATCGGGGACGGCTCTGAACGTGCTGCGCTCGAAGCCAAGGTAAAAGAATTGGGACTGGAATCACGTGTTCGCTTTGCTGGATTTCGGCAAGATATTCCAGCGTGCTTGCATGCCTTAGATGGCTTTGTCCACTCTTCCTTGTACGAAGGGCTAGGCTATACGATTATCGAGGCGATGGCTTCGGAGGTTCCTGTCGTAGCAAGCAGTGTCGGCGGTGTGAAAGAGTTTGTTTTCGATGGCGAAACGGGGCTGATCGTTGAACCGGGAAATCCCGCATTGTTGGCGCAGGCAATGGAACGGCTTTGGACTTCACCACAATTGCGTGAGACCATGGTGCAAAACGCGCTGAACAAAGTAGAATCCACTTTTACCATTCAACTCATGACCGAACAAATTGTTGCTCTTTATCGTACGTTACTGAAATGACGAAAGGCACGGTGAAACGCGAACAGCGGGCATCGTGCTTTTTTCATATGATTTGTTTGAAGAATCTGTTTTTATGGTTGCCTACTCATGATCAATCTGGTTACATATGAATTGGAACTATTTTGTATACCAAGCTGCACCAGACAGAAAGGGTGAAAATGAGATGAAACTATTTCTTTCGGTAGATATGGAAGGCATTTCAGGCATTGTCGATACGAGCTATATTAATCCGGCTTCGGGGGTTAACTATCAGCGTGGCCGCCAGTTTATGACAGATGATGCCAATGCAGTTATTGAAGCTGCACTTGAGTCTGGCGTAACGGAAATTGTGGTAGCAGACAGCCACAACACCATGAACAACATTCTCTGGGAAAAGCTCCATCCGAAAGCGAGACTGTTGGCAGGTTCTCCACGCGATTCATCGATGATGCAGGGAATCGATGAGAGCTTTGATGCAGCGATGTTTATCGGCTATCATACCCGCCAAGGAATTCCTGGCGTGCTCAGTCATACGATGTCCGGGGTGGTTCACAATATGTATATCAACGGACAAGTAGTGGGTGAGTTCGGCTTTAACGCCGCGATTGCGGGCATGCACAACGTTCCTGTTGTCATGGTGTCTGGTGATAATCTCATTGCCGTCGAAGCACAGGAACTAATTCCGGGCATCCAAACAGCGATCGTGAAGGAAGCGGTATCCCGCACAGCTGCGATCTGTCTCTCGCGTGAAGAAGCGACCGCTGAACTGAAGCGCAAGACGGCCAATGCCTTGCGCAACCGGAACAACATCCAGCCATTCCGTACAGCTGTACCTGTAGAGCTGGCAATGGAATTCTCGCATGCAGGACAAGCCGAGATGGCCGCAATTGTCCCGGGCACGCGCTACGAAACAGCAACAAACACGGTTTATTACAATGCAGCCAATCCGCAAGATATGTACAAAACAATGCGCGCCATGCTGAACCTGGCGTCGGGTGCTGAATTTTTTTAATAAGAGAAGGGAGGAACGGAAGGGCTTGAAATCAGCTCTTCCGTTCTCCATTTTGACGGGAGATTTTTCAAGCGCGCCCATTCTTCCGTTTCCGCGCTACACGTGACCGAAATCCTCTTTTTCCCTTTCTTGCTTTTGCCTTCGCTTTCACCTTTTGCCTGTTGTTCATTCCTCGATTGGAAGCCCGAGAGCCTGGCCCGCCTCCAACAGCGTGCTGTTGCTTCGTGTTGGAGCTTTCAATCGCAGCATTTGTGCCACCTGTACTGTATGTGCCACCCCCACCTGCTACTTGTGTGGCGGAAGCATTTGCAAGGCGTCTTGCCAGCTTGACTACCTGGTCGTTTATCACCACAATGGCTTCTTTTCCGTTTTTCTTTTTGCCCTTATGGTGACCACGATACTCCGATTGCTTGCCGGCCATTCCCCGATTTCGCGCAATTCCACCAGCTCCCACGCTCTGTTGTTGCAGTGTGTTGGCTGAATCGATGGCTGCATCATTACCGGCAGCACTACTTCGTCCTGCTCCGCTGGCAATTTGAGTCGTGTTTGGGGCGTTCGTAAACTGCGTATTCAGTACAACAACCACCCTACTGGTTTCGTGCAAAAACGTCTTCACGACCATTCGCTTTTTACCCTTTTGGTAAATGACAGTCAGCTTATCTTTCCGACGAGACATGTGCAGTTCATTCCTTTACATGAGACTATTACATGTAAATGCGAAAGACGGACAAAGCGTGTTGGACAAATGGTGTGGAGTTGCAAAAAATGCACTTTTGTTCGCATTCCGAAGCGGACAGTCCCTCCCTCAGTATGGCGTAGGCTGAAGCGTAGACTGGAAATTCACTTCTTTCCCCACTACAGCTACTCCTCAACCAAATAAAAAAGCAGACCCATCATCTGAGTCTGCTTGTCGTTTCAGCTTTTATAATTTCCGAACGTTCGTCGCTTGAGGACCGCGTTGACCGTTTTCTACGTCAAACTCAACCTCTTGCCCTTCGTCCAAGGATTTGTACCCTTCGCCCTGAATTGCGGAGAAATGGACGAATACGTCATCTCCACCATCACGCTCGATAAAACCGAAACCTTTTTCACTGTTGAACCACTTTACTCTTCCACGTTCCATTTTTGCCTCCTAGCATGTAACCCTTACATGACATTTGAAATATTGTCTTACCTCGGTTACTATTGCCATTTACGAGGCTTATTATACGTGACCGAATTTTTTTCTCCTACTTCGCAGCCTCTGTTGCTTCTTTGGCTTTGCTCTGGTCCACAATAAACTGTCCCTTCCAGTTGCCCTTTGTTTTGCCGATCCGGTTCACATCGATATTTAAGGTGAGTGGTTGTGGTAGCTTGGATTCATGCGAGGTGAAGGCAAGAACGCCCTCTGGCTTGTTATGATCGGCTATTCCTACCTCTAGTTCCTTACCGGATTCATCTGTTAAGTAGAAAGGCATAGTATCCTCTTTGGTTCCGAAAAAGTTTAGAACACTTGTACCTTCCAAGCCTTTTTCCTGGTACACGGGATTGCCATTTGCTTCGCCTACCACATCTAAACCTGTCGTATCGAATTCGAAAGGCACCAGTTCTCCATTTTGTTGTTCAATGCGATAGTGCAACAGAACCTTGCTATCTTCCGCATACACTTCCGTAAAATGAATTGTAATCCCCTGATCGGTAATTTTTTGATCGATCGGAATGGACAATCCTTCTGCCGCTGCTCGCTTAACCCCTTCACCCACCAACTTGTTCAAGTCTTTTGGATTGTCTGCAAAATAAGAGGTTCCATTTAAAGCCGCATATACTCCAGTCGGCAGTATAATAGCAGCAATTAATCCCATCATAACTAATTTTTTCTTCATCGTTACAGTCTCCTTTTTTTCGTGATAGCGATGAAAGGACTGCCTTACGCGCTGATCGAGTTCATCAGGGATCGTGGTCTCGTCTATTTGTTTGGTGAGAGACTGTTTTATGATTTTTTCGATAGACATGTTTGGAGTTCCTCCTCATTCCATTCAACGTCAATCCACTCGCGGATTCGCTTTAATGCCAGATGATTTCTCGATTTTGCTGTCCCCACAGGTATTTGCAGCAGTTCGGCAATCTGGTCGTACGTATAATCGTAGTAATACCGATAAATGACGACGATCCGCAGCTTGAACGGCAGCATTTGGATTGCTTGCTGCATCTCTGTGGCAGATTCCATCGCAAGCATTGGCTCATCCGGCGTTTCGACATGTTTCTCTTCTTCCAAGCTCTGTTTTCGTTCTAACAGACGGAATCTTCTCCAAATCTGTCTTCGCCAGTTTTTCACCTGTCTAATGACAATCCCATTCACCCAGAACAGAAACGGACGCTTGCGATCATAAGCAGGCAGTGATCTCCATAGCTGATAGTAAATTTCGCTTACAATATCATGAACATCTTCTTTATTCGTGACCATGGCTGCTACGGTACCGTAAATTTTTGTCCGCGTCATGCTGTAGATCACCTCAAAAGCTTCTTGATCTCCATCACGCAAACGGTCCAGCCACAGTTCTAACATTTGATCATTCATCGGAGGGCCCCCTGAAATTGTATACACCTTGTATTGGCTCTCACATTCAATATGGTTCACTACTTTATGAAAAAAACCTCTCCAAACGCTTTTACGTGCGTTTAGAGAGGTTTTGGCATTCAAATCAGTGGAACTTGTTCAAGAATTAAATGCGCACCACAGTCGCCTTGCTAGCAAGGTCACGCGGGATGCGGTTCTTCGTGTCGAAGAGGATCGGTGCGTCAGCCATCTTTTCAGCAACATGAGCCCAATCTGCCTCAGCAAATTCCTTTTGTACAGCAGTCAAGAACAACGCATCTGCTCCATTCACTGCTTTGTCCAAACTGTCAACCTTGTGATCATACACAGTCGGAACAGCCGGATCGTAGGATCGAACGTCTACTCCTTTTGCCATGAGCAGCTTAATCAGGTCATGGACAGGGCTTACGCGGTCGTCATTGGAAAAGTCTTTCATCGCCATTCCCAATACAGCTACGCGGCTTCCTGCCAATGTCTTGCCATTATTTTTCAAGGCTTGCTCGAGCATTCCGATCAAAACATCAGGGACTGCATCATTCGTGTTGCGAGCCAATTGCAGAATCGGCAGGTTTACTTCCAATTCACGTGCCTTAGGCTGCAAGTAGTACAGTGCATTCGGCAAGCAGAAGCCGCCTACACCCGGTCCTGGCGATAACAGGTTTACACGCGTGTGCGTATTGGCAACCTTGATCAACTCGAACGTATCGATGCCAAATGCCTCGGAGAAACGAGCAAATTCCTGTACCATCGCAATGTTTACATCACGCTGGATGTTCTCGATGACTTTTGCTGTCTCGACTACGCGGATATCCGTGATCGTGATGTCTGTCTCGCTGATGAAGGACAGCAACTCTTTTCCTTTTTCGGCGCTTTGCTCGTTGATGCCTCCCAAAACGAGCGGCATGTGGATGAACTCTTCAAAAGCGCGCCCTTCTGCAATTCGCTCCGAGCAATATGTCAGGTAGAAATCGACACCCGCAACAAGACCGCTTGTTTCCTCCAAAATCGGCAGAATCACGTCTTCTGTCGTTCCTGGTACGACGGTACTGCGGATCATGATGGTATCGCCTTTTTTCAGTACACGACCAAGCGATTGCGCACAGCTTTTCAGCGGTCCGAGATCAGGATCACCGTTATGAACAGGCAATCCGACTGTTACAATATAATTATGGACTTCCGCCGCCGCTTCCTCGTAGGAGGACGTTGCACGGAAACGTTTTGCTTCAATCTGCTCTTTGAGGATCTCTGGCAACGTTTTCCCCTGATAGGACTCCAGGTGATGGGAATGTGCCGCATTGATCTCATCGACGACATGCGGTAAGACGTCAATACCGATGACGTTTGCTCCTTTCATGGCATAGGTAAGCGCCAACGGCAAGCCTACAAACCCCAATCCCACAACAGCTACGCGTACAGGTTGAGTCATTGCGTATCTCCTCTTTCACATTCTCCAAGTAAGGTCCGTATGACTGTAGAAGTCACGCGGCCAACTTGCGTTATATTTTTAGGACAGGTAGTAAACACCTGCAGCGATAAAAAGCACACACAATCCGATGAGGACCTTGTACAACGTTTCCAAGGCTGTTCCTCCCCCATACAATCTTGGCTTGTCCTCTTTTTCGTAAAAAGGACGTTGATTGGGCAGAATAGTTTGGTACTCTTTCGCCAAATCAAATTATACTCTCGTTTGAAATATCGTTCAACCCGTCTAACGAGGCAAGGATGCCCCTATGATATACGAAAAACCGATGGACAGGACCATCGCAATAAAACCAATGGCCCTGTTATCTTTTGCAATTTCCTGATCAACATTAAACGTAGGGGTCATGAATTCAAAAATGAAGTAAGCAGACAACAACAAGAAAAATCCGAAGGTCGCCCAAATCAGCGCTTCGCCCAAAGACAAATGCGCCTGAATGGAATAACGGAAAACGTTCGCGATCCCAAAAATTTTCCCGCCCGTTGCCATTGCTACTGCCATGTTCCCACGCTTCAATTCTTCCCAAACACGATAACGCGTCACCAGTTCAAAAATGGCTAAGAATAAAACCATCGCCAGTCCAGACACAGTAAAATAAGCTGCAGTTGCAAAATATGGATTGTGTAGAAGGCTTTCCATATGTCCCTCCCGACCTCTTATTTCAATTCGGCAATGGTAGCACCTACGCCGCCTTCTCCTTGACCACCTAAGCGGAAGGATTTTACATTACGATGGTTTCTCAAATACTCGTGCACGCCTTTGCGCAGTACCCCTGTCCCGTGTCCGTGAATAATGGAAACCGAGTGCAAGCCTGCCAACAGTGCATCATCTAAAAACTGATCGATTTCCCGAATGCTGTCCTCAACGTTGTAGCCGCGCAAGTCGAGATCCATCTTGATATTGTCACTGCGACGCTTCACAGAGGTATACGGAGCTGCTTGCGGTTTTTGCTGGATCGAATTTTGTACATGCATATCATCGCGCTTCACTTTCATTTTCATGATTCCGATCTGCACGAGGAATTCTTCATTATTTACCTTTTCCAGCACGGTTCCTTTTTGTCCGAAGCTCGTCACCATTACTTCGTCGCCCACCTTGATCTGCGTAGCGCGAACTGCTTTTGCCGGCTTCTTCACCTTTTCCTTCTCCAGCTCAAGAACGGCATTGCCCAAGCGCTTCTTCGCATCGATGAGACGATGCTCCTTGATTTCCATGCCTTCTGCCATCATTTCGCGCAGCTCGCGAATGATCGTTTCCGCTTCTTCTTTTGCGAGTTGGACGGCAATTCGCGCTTCGTCCTCTGCCCGCTCCATTCGTTTGTTCTTCTCTTCCGCAAATTGCGCGCGCTCTTCTTCCAGCTGTCTACGGAGCACTTCTGCTTCCTCGCGTGCCGCTTTTGCCGCCAACCTGTCTGCTTCCGCCGACTTGCGGTTACGCTCCAGCGAAGCGATCATGCTCTCGACCTGATTGTCTTCCTCACTGATCGAGCCGCGCGCTACATCAATGATGTGTTCCGGCAATCCCAGACGTCTTGCGATAGCAAACGCGTTGGATCGGCCCGGCACCCCGATGAGCAAGCGATAAGTAGGACGCAGCGTCTGTACGTCAAATTCTACGCTGGCGTTGATGACCTCGGGTCTATCGTAGGCATACGCCTTCAATTCACTGTAGTGAGTCGTTGCAACCAATCTCGCACCGGAATCAATCACATGGTCAATGATGGACATGGCCAAAGCAGCACCCTCTGTCGGGTCTGTTCCTGCGCCTAGCTCGTCAAACAACACCAAGCTCTTGTCGTCCATTTTCGCCAAGATTTGAATAATATTGGTCATATGGCTCGAGAATGTAGACAGGCTCTGCTCGATGGATTGCTCATCCCCGATATCGGCAAAAACGGAGGAGAAAACAGTCATCTCGCTCTCTTCCTCTGCCGGAATATGCAAGCCCGCCATCGTCATCAAGGACAGCAGTCCGATTGTTTTGAGGGAAACGGTTTTCCCCCCTGTATTCGGACCTGTCACAACAATCGCCTGATACTCTCCGCCTAGCTCCACATCTACAGGAACGACAACTTCTCGTGGAATAAGTGGATGACGCGCTTTTCGCATGTTTACGTAGCCGCGATCATTGATGCGTGGACAAATCGCCTTCATGCTCCAGGCAAGCTGAGCCTTGGCAAACATAAAATCGAGCTCTGTCAGTGCTTCTGTATTCTCGACCAAAGCCTCTACCGCAAAGGATACTTGCTCCGTCAACACGTACAGAATGCGCTCTACTTCACGTTCCTCTCGCAAGCGAAGCTCGCGAAGCTTGTTGTTCATCTCGACGATCACTTCCGGCTCGATAAAGAGCGTCGCCCCAGATGCCGACTGATCATGAACAATTCCACCAAATACAGAACGATACTCTTGCTTTACCGGAATGACGAAACGATCCCCACGAATTGTAACGATGTTTTCCATCAGCATTTTTTGGTAAGTAGACGAGCGTGTCATTTGATCGAGTTTTTCGCGAATGCGCGACTCGAGTTGTCTAATTTCCTGACGTACCTGTCGGAGTTCAAGACTCGCGCTGTCCAAAATATCGCCGTTTTCATCAATACAGCGGCGAATTTCGGTTTCCAACTCGCGCAGGCCCTCAATACGCTCTGCCTGCTGTTGCAATAATGGCAGTTCGTGATCTTCACACATATCGAGCAAAAACGTTTTGAGTCTGCGTCCGGCCATAACGGTGCTGGCGATATCTAGCAATTCCATCGGGGCCAGCATAGCATTCAATCTGGCGCGTTGTACGGGACCACGGATATCGCGAATGCCACCGAGAGGCACGCTGCCCTTTAGGCGTAACACAGTTGCAGCTTGTTCAGTCCCTTGCTGAGCGGTTATGACTTCATCCAAGCGTAAAAAAGGAACCAGCTCTGATGCTTTTTCTTTTCCATATGTGCAAGATGCCTTGTCAATCAACAGGGCGACTATTTTATCGTATTCTAACGTCTTTAAAACCCGTTGTTCCACTGTGCTCCTCCTTCTTTATCCAGCGGCGACCGTTGTACCGTGCGGGCGGGAGCGACGGTCTATACCGGCAATCATTACGATCTCCCCATTATAGCATGGCAGCGAAGCTTAGAAAACTTGGGCCCGGATTGCACCGGAAAGGAACCACGGGCGAAGGATAAATTTACACGTCTTCGCTTGGCATAGTTCCACTCTTTGCGTGAGAGAATGAAAGGTGAAACAACCCTAAAGGAGGAGTACACATGACGATCATGCGCCATATCGTCCGCTTTATCGTCGCTGCCGTAGTCCTGATGTTTGTCGGCTTTCTGGTCCCCGGCTTTTCGGTTAGCAGTTTTTGGACAGCTCTGCTCGCGGCCGTTGTCATTGCACTAATTGGCTGGGCCGTAGAAGCCATTTTCGGAG
The DNA here is from genome assembly GCF_023714195.1 of Brevibacillus sp. MER 51. Taxonomy (NCBI): domain Bacteria; kingdom Bacillati; phylum Bacillota; class Bacilli; order Caryophanales; family Paenibacillaceae; genus Brevibacillus; species Brevibacillus sp. MER 51. The sequence goes on from NZ_JAMAUS010000002.1 coordinate 518,736, forward strand.
ATCGAATTTCGCCGTACAATCGTGGTATTATCGGCTTCTTGGTCAGTGCCGTCGTGATTTATCTCACTCAGTTCATCGTCTCTGGCTTCCGCGTAACGATTCTTGGCGCGCTTCTGGCTTCCTTAATGATCGGGATCATCGACTTGTTTATCCCGATCAAAACCCATATGGATTTGCGCAATGGAGATGCCAGGAACAAGCAGGAGACATAGGCAGAATACACCAAAGAGCCATCCCTTTAAAAATGGGGTGGCTCTTCTCATTTTACCCAAAACGTAAAAAGAGAGGCACTTAAGCCCCTCTTTTCCTTAATCTATCGGTTTAGCCTTTGCCTCTTCCTGAATGATTTTCAGCAGTTCTTCGTACTCCTGACGCAAGCGGAAGTATTCATCCGCAATATTGACTGCAGAAAGTACGGCAATTTTGGCAGTATCCAGTCGATGGTTGCCGTTTGCGATTTCGTTCATCTTGTCATCAACGAAACCGGCCACCATGCGTATGTGATTGACACTTGCCTTGCCACTGAGCCGGTATTGTTGGCCAAAGATGTCCACCGTCAAACGATTTTTCCCATCACCTTGCACGAGAGGTACCTCCCTACTGCGACCTTTGCTCTACATTATCCTTTTTTAGGTTACTGAAAATGTCAGAGTTCGTCAAGCTGTGTTACATGCGCAGTTCAGCACCAGTTTTGTTTTTCAAGGCGTCAATAACAGCAGTAGTCACTTGTTGAATCTCTTCGTCCTGCAAGGTACGCTCGGCGTGACGGAATACCAGGGCAAATGCCATGCTCTTCTTATCTTGAGCAATACGTTCACCCATGTATACATCGAATAGGGTTACGGACTCAAGCAGTTCGCCTGCCGCTTCACGAATCGTTGCTTCCAATGCACCAGCAGCTACACTGCGATCGACAACGAGAGCCAAGTCACGCGTTACAGCCGGGGATTTTGGCAGCTGATTGTAATGGCCTACCTCGGCAGCTACATCAATCAAAGCAGCTACATCAAACTGGAATACGTACGTTTCGGACAGATCATAAGCTTTTTCTGTGCCCGGATGAACTTGCCCCAGATAGCCCAGACGTTTTTCCGCTACCCATACTTCTGCGGTACGTCCTGGGTGCATACCTGCGATGTCCTGGACAGCTTTGTACTCGGCAGCTTGGATACCCAAACGAGCGAAAAGTGATTCCACAATCCCTTTTGTTTGGAAGAAATCAACAGGCTGTTTGGCGCCCATCCAGTTTTGTGCGAGCAGTTGTCCAGTCAACGCACCTGCTACATACAGACGCTCTTCTGGAAGCTGTGTGAGCGTTTCTTCTTTTGTCAAGAACACCCGGCCCAATTCGAAAATCGCAACATCGTGGTTTTGACGGTTTTTATTGTATGCCACTGTTTCCAAGAGGCTTGGAATCAAGCTCGTGCGCAGAACGCTATGATCTTCACTCATTGGCATCATGAGCGCAACAGGGTTTACTTTTTCCTGATGCAGACCCGCTACTGCCTCGACACGATCTGGATGAACCAGTGCATAGGAAATCGCTTCATTCATACCGGTACCAATCAAATGATGACGGATCGTACGGCGCAATTGCTGCTCTTTTGTCAACTGTCCTTGTGTGGTCGAACCAGAAGGCAAGCTGGTCGGAATGTTGTCGTAGCCGTACAGACGAGCAACCTCTTCCACCAAATCCTCTGGCAGCGTAATGTCGCCACGTCTCGTTGGAACGGTTACCGTCCATTTGTCGCCCGCTACTTCATACGGGAATTGCAGACGCTCGAAAATCGGCGATACATCAGAAGCCGACATGTCGGTTCCGAGATGCTGATTGATTTTTGCAAGTGTAACTGAAACAACAGCAGGCGCAGCTTTGCTTACAACAGCAGAGCTGATTCCTTTGGATACTGTTGCGCCGGACAATTGCTGAATCAGCGCAGCAGCGCGCTCTCCCGCTTCCTGCACACGCGCTTGGTCAACGCCTTTTTCCCAACGTACGCAGCCTTCTGTACGCATGCCGAGCATACGAGCTGTACGGCGCACTGTTTTTGGTGTGAACCAAGCTGCTTCGAGAATGATTTCACTCGTCTCATCAGTGATTTCGGAGTTAGCTCCGCCCATGACCCCTGCGATCGCCAAGCCTTTGGTCTGGTCGGCAATCAGCAAGGTTTGCTCATCCAGCGTGCGCTCTTGATCATCCAATGTCACGAGCTTTTCGCCCTCGTTTGCCAGTCGAACGACAATAGAGCGATCAGCTACCTGTGTCGCATCGAAAGCATGCAGTGGCTGACCGTACTCGAGCAGGACATAGTTGGTCACGTCTACCACGTTGTTGATCGGACGAACTCCCGCTGCCATCAGGCGATTTTTCATCCATTGCGGAGATGTCGCGATTTTGGCGTTGGTGAAGTGACGACCGTGGTATTGATGGCTTTCGTTCGTCGCTTCGATCTTAACCTGGACCGGGTTGTCGCCACCGTTTTCGGTCAGCTCGATTTGTGGGAATACCACTTCTTTACCCAAAATAGCGGCTACCTCGTAAGCAACCCCCAGCATGCTCAAGCAATCCGAACGGTTCGGCGTCAATCCCAATTCCAGCACATAGTCATCCAAGCCGAGGTACGAAACGGCATCCATACCGATTTCTGCATCCGCTGGCAGAACCATAATGCCCTCTTGCTGATCTTTTGCCAGAAGCTTGTCGTTTAAACCCAATTCTTTTGCAGAGCAGATCATCCCTTGGGATTCTACACCGCGCAGCTTGGAACGCTTGATGTTTAGACCACCTGGGAGCTTCGCACCGATCAGGGCGACGAGAACTTTTTGTCCCTTGTCTACGTTCGCTGCTCCACAAACGATTTGCAGGTCTTCTCCTTGTCCTGCATCAACGACGCATACGTTGAGACGGTCAGCGTCCGGATGCTTGCTGCGTTCTTTTACATAACCGATCACAACACCAGATACACCTGCGTTGCGCGATTCAACTGCGTCTACTTCAATCCCGCTGCGAGTCAGCTTTTCAGCCAGCTCCTGGGGCGTCGTTCCACTCAGATCGACGTATTCAGATAACCATTGGTATGATACCTTCATCTTTGCCTCTCCTCTCTAGCCTCGATTGAACTGACGCAGGAAACGAACGTCGTTGGTATAAAAATGGCGGATGTCCTCTACCGCGTATTTGAGCATCGCAATTCGTTCTACACCCATTCCGAATGCAAAGCCGCTGACTTCCTCAGGATTGTAACCGGCCATTTCCAGTACGCGCGGATGTACCATACCAGCACCCAAAATCTCGATCCAACCCGTTTGCTTACATACACGGCAACCGTGACCACCGCAGTTGAAGCATTGCAGGTCTACTTCTACGGAAGGCTCCGTGAACGGGAAGAAGCTTGGGCGCAGACGAATTTGCTGGTTTTCTCCAAACATTTGACGGGCAAACGTCAAGAGGGTACCTTTCAAGTCACTCATCCCGATTTTTTTATCAATCACGAGACCCTCGATCTGCGTGAATTGGTGGGAGTGTGTCGCATCGTCATCATCGCGGCGATACACTTTACCCGGACAGATCATTTTGAGTGGAGTCTTGCCTTCTTTTTTCAACATCGTACGTGCTTGCACAGGAGATGTCTGCGTACGGAGCAGTAGCTCTTCCGTGACGTAGAACGTATCTTGCATATCGCGTGCCGGGTGATCTTTTGGCAGGTTCAGCATTTCGAAGTTGAAGTGGTCCATTTCTACCTCAGGACCTTCTGCCACCTCAAAACCCAGACCGATGAAGATGTCTTCGATCTCTTCAATGATCCGAGAAAGCGGGTGCATGGTGCCTGCTGGTACTGGACGTCCTGGCAGTGTTACATCGATCGTTTGAGAAGAAAGCTTGGCAAAGAGAGCTGCCTCTTCAAATGCTTTTTGTTTGCCAGAGAACGCTGCCTCGAGCGCTTCCCTTACTTCGTTTACCAGCTGACCGACAACTGGACGCTCTTCTGGGGACAAGCCGCCCATGCCGCGAAGCAGTTCTGTCAACTCACCCTTTTTCCCCAGGTATTTGACGCGCAAATCCTGAAGTTGTGCGGCTTCTGTCACTTGGCTGATTTGGCCCAGTGCGGACTCTTTCATTTCTTGCAACCGAGTTTGCACTTCGAATCGCTCCTTTATTTCTGTTTTGGAAAAAGAAAAACCCGCCCCTCAAAAAGGGACGAGTTACTTTTTTCTCGCGGTACCACCCTTGTTAGACAATTCGCTTCCGCCCTGTGACAAATCCATGACAATATCACTAGTGGAAAGAGACATTTGTCTCACTTCAGATCATTGGTAACGGGTATGACCCGGCTGCTCCTACTGCGCGAAAAGCGGTTCAGAGTGCGGCTTTGGAGTGAATTCGGCAGCTATCATGTTTAAGATGCTCGCAGTCTGTGACATCTTCTCCCTGAAAAACAGATAGGTCCTGCGTACTAGTCTCCGTCATCGCTTTACGTTATAATTATGACGTAAGGAAAATTATAGCGCAACAAGAGAGAACTTTCAATTCCACAAATGTTACATATCCAGAGAGTGTTTTCATGTGTATGTTACCCATTCGAAAGGGGATTTTGACATGATTGATAATGTTTCCGCCCTTTACGATAAGACAAGTATCTGCCGCCATTGCCAAGCGACCTTTTCGACCAAAAGAATCAGAAGCGGCACGTTGACGATGCTCCATCGCGACAGCGATTTTTATACCACTTTTAAAGAGCAATCTTTAAATCCCATTATATATACCGTCAATGTCTGCCCTGAATGCGGCTTTGCTTTTACGGATCAATTCCGGGACAAGCTCGCCCCCTGGCAAAAGCAGATTGTGGATGAACAAATCTCCTCGAAATGGAAGCCAAAAGATTTTGGCAAAGTTCGCCATGTACCAGAAGCCATTGTCAGCTACAAGCTTGCCATTTACGCAGCTGAAATAACGGATCAGCCCCATTCTGTAAAAGCCGGTCTGTATTTGCGCCTTGCATGGCTTTATCGATTCGAGAAAAATGTCGCGGAAGAAATGCGCTTTATCGATATGGCCGTGGAAGAATATGAACAATCGTATATTCATTCTGACTATACACGCGGTGACAAGGAAATGACCGAAGTCCGCTTGCTGTACTTGATTGGTGAGCTCTATCGCAGGCTCGAAAAGTATGATTTAGCCATCAAGTATTTCGGCAAAGCACTCGCGTTTCGCAACCACACCATCGAGAGCGGCATTATCCGGATGGCGCAAGATCAATGGCAGCTCGCGCGTGAAGAATATAAAGAGAAAAAGAACGAGCAAAAGATCGGCTAGACATGCCGATCTTTTCTTTTGCGCTGTGCCTCATAGACAAATATTCCTGCCGCGACTGCCGCATTCAGTGACTCTGCTCCGCCGTAAAGCGGAATGTGGACGAATTGATCAGCTTTGGCAAACATCTCTTTGGAGACGCCTCTTCCCTCATTGCCGATAACCAGTGCTGTCAGACCAGCATAATCAGCCTCGTCATAGGAAACACTGTTTTGCTCCAAAGAAGAGATGAGAACTCTCCCTCCCTTTGCCTTCCATTCATCAGCCGTGTCAGCTAACGATTGCGTAAAGACCGGGATGCGGAACAGTGCCCCCATTGTTGCCCGTACCACTTTTCCATTGTAAATATCGACACTGCCATTCCCCAGTACGACACCATCGACTGCAGCCGCTTCTGCTGTGCGCAAAATCGTGCCGAGGTTGCCCGGGTCTTGTATTTCGTCCAAAAAGAGGAGTAGCAAGCTTCCTTGTTCCTCTCTCTTCTGATCTACCCATTTTGCCCAATCTGCTGCTGTTTTTTTCACTTCGGCCACAATTCCTTGCGGTGACTTCGTTTCGGACAGCTTCGCCAGCACTGCCTCTGATGCAGCAATGACCTGAACAGCTTCCGGATGATTAGCCAGAGCACGCTGACAAGCAGGGTCCATGTCACGCTGCTGATCGTAAATCACCGTGACTACCTCCGCCCCGCTTTTTAACGCCTCTTCTACCAGATGCGCCCCTTCCACGAGAAAACGCTGCTGCTCTTCCCGTCCTTTTCGTGACAGCAACTGGTGCAATCGCTTTACCAGTGGGTTTTGTACCGAAGTAATGATTTCATTTGTCATAAACCTATGCCCGCTCCTCAAATTCGCGTAAGTCTTTGTTGTTCCCGATCACCACAAGCACGTCGCCGTATTGGATGACTTCATCCGGGCTAGGAGCGATGTTGAATTTATCTCCGCTTTTGATGGCAATAACGTTGACCTCGTATTTTTTCCGAATATCCAGTTGCCGCAAGTTTTGACCGACCAGCTTGGACGACACGACTACCTCGGCCACGCTGTAATCCTCTGCCAGCTCAATAAAGTCAAGTACATTCGAAGAGATCAGATTGTGGGCGACCCGAACTCCCATGTCACGCTCAGGGAATACGACACGGTCAGCTCCCACTTTGTACAATACTTGTCCATGACGCTCATTCTGTGCTTTTGCCACGATCTTTTTGACACCCAAGTCTTTCAGCGTCAATACCGTCAGTATACTCGCCTGAATATCGACCCCAATGGCCACAACGACTACGTCAAAATTGCGGATGCCGATTTCCTTCAAGGCGCGTTCATCCGTAGAATCCGCTGCTACCGCGTGCGTTACGTATTGAATATTTTCGTTAATACGCTCCTCGTTCTCATCTATACCCATCACTTCATAATCCATCTCGTACAGCGTTCTCGCCACGCTAGAACCAAAACGTCCCATCCCGATAATGGCAAATTGCTTGGACATGTTAATCTTCCCCTTTACGGAACTTACCAATAACAAGCATTATAGCACAACCAAAACATCCCCCACAAAACGGTCATGAACGTTTTGTACGAAAAGCATGGTATGCACAAATCAGCGTTTACAAATACTATTTCTTGAATTCATTCTCAAAAGAGAGGTGCAAGCACGGTCATGAACATTGCCTCACTCAATTTACGTCAAGCGATCATGTACAAAATGCAAGGCTCAGATCCAAACGCAGTGGAAGAGACCATCAGTGATGCCATCGCCAGCGGTCAGGAGAAGACACTGCCGGGGTTAGGTGTTTTGTTTGAAGTTCTGTGGCAAAACAGCGATGCTTCCTCACGCCAATCCATGATTACGACTATCGCGGAACACTTGCCTGAACAAGCCGAAAAGCCGATCTAACCATTTCTTCTTTCGAACAAACATGCTTCAAAGGGAGGGGCTATTACGTCCCTCCCTTTTCATTGTTCACTTCTCGACCTTTGTTGAACTGATTGCGCATGAATTGGGTGATTGCCAGCAAGATAGGGATGATGATGGTGATCAAATATCCTATGTTTGTCAAATACTGTGTAAAAGAAAACAGCTCCACTATATTTTGCGGCACTAATGTCAGGAAAAAAAGGGGCACCATGATCACAATCGCGGTGATTTGCTGAAAACGAATGCCTTTGTGAAACAAGCGCCGCAATGAAAAAATCGTCGCGTACAGCATATTCCCGATCGTTGTAAATACAGAAGCAACCCAAATCGCGAGAAAGGCGGACTCAAAACGCTCCAAAAACCAGCCGGTTTTCTGCGTTACCTTGACCAGTTCAAGCGTAGGCCACACCAGCCTCTGCAATTCTTCATAGCCAAATACAGTAATGCCTGCGACAACTGTGATCACATAAATGACAAGAGCAAAACTCATACCTGTCATGCTGGCTACCCCTAGCCTTGCCCCGGGAATAGCGAAGGCAAAATAAACCATTAACAACTCATATCCGGTATAAAGCGTATACGTATTCAGACCCGTTTTCATGACATTTGTCCATGACTCGAATCGGAATGGCAATAAATTGTACCAATCTGCGTTCATGAAGGAGACGAGCGGAATCAAGAGAGACGGCAACAGGAGGAAAGGAATCAACAGCTCATTTACCCTTGCCACAACTTCAATCTCATGACAACAAAGAAACACGACCAACAACAGCAGCGTGATGATTATTACTTCCAGTGGCGTTTGCGGTAATACGGAGGTCACGACGACTTCCCCGAACAATCTGGCTGTGATTCCCGCATTGAGGAACTGATAGAGAATGAAGAGAGATATACACAGGGTACCGATGGCAACCCCAAATATCTTCGGCATAAATTCGACAAAGGTAAGACCGGGAAACTGGTTGCCTAAATAAACAATAGCCGCTACAGCCATGGACGCTATGAAACCACCTACAATGGGTCCCACCCACCCCATTTGATGAAGAAGTTGGGTTGCTGTTCTCGGGATGACGAGGATACCCACCCCGATCATCGAACTGACCATAATGCTTGTCAGTTGCCAGGTACCAAAATTACGTTTCTGATTCTCCACAGTGATCGCTCTCCTATTGCATTTCCATACCAAGACGGCGCAGCTTGATTGTGTATGTAACGCGAATGGGAAAATCCTTGAAATCTTTCTTCCAGTTGTGAGTTTTCCAGTAGTCTTGGTAATGCTTCGCACGCAGTGTAAGGCCCAGCTTCAAAATGTCGCTATTGTACTGCTTTTGTAATTGCTGCAATAGTTTTTTTGCGCGGTTTTCCATTTCTTTTTGAATAAGCGCTTGCATTTGTACGATGAATTGCTCAGCAGGAATTTTCAGGTCTTCTGTGAGTTCGACAATATCTCCTTGAAGCTCGCAATGATAGGTAGCGGAGGAGGATTTGTGAATGATCACCTTTTTTTTTGCGAAATGCGGACGAAAACTCACATATCCGTTCTTGGTTTTCGGCAACGGAATGACAATGTCTCCACCTGGTTTTTCATTACGCAGCTGAAGCAATACCCATGACTGTATGTGATCCAGTATCCCCACCATCTTGTGTCCCCGAAAAACAGCAACCCCTTTCCAGCTCACCTCGTTCTTTCTTGCCTCTACATAATTCAAAAACGGCTCCATGGTTAGATTAGAGGTCTGATTGAAATAGTCGCCCAACGTTTGGTCTGGAATTCTTCCTAATTTCATGCCATTTTCGATCAGCCCCATCATATAGACAACTGGAATCGGCTCGATTCTCGGTTTGATTTCCAGCAAGGTGGACGCTTTACCCTTCACGACGATCGGCCATAGTAGTCGTCGTATTTGCGGTTCGCGACGAAAACTATCCATGATGTCTTGAATTCCCTTTTTAGCGATCTCCTCACTTATGGCAAGAATACGGGTATGTCCAAGAAACAATCGCTGGTTCATCCGCATTTGCAAGTTATTGGAAGCATCCGTCACCGTTCTTCCTGTCACGCTCATGATTTTCACGGCATCTGCATTATTTCCTCCGCCCTTCCCACTACTACCCGCGATTTTGATGGGAATCGGGATTTGGACGGTCATTTTGTACAGATTTTCATTTTCTTCATCCTGATCTATCGCAATGGCCAACACCGATGCGCGTTCTTCCAATTCACGTCTGTCCCAGCACCCTGTCAGCAGGATGGTAGAAATGATCAACAAAGCGAAGTATCTAAGAGATTTACCCATCGATATTCCGCCCCTCTCGTCGGGTCACCATGTCACGAATGAGGATTGCTCCCCAGTAAACAGCAGGGATCAGCAAATTAATGACCAGGCTAGACAATCCCAGCAACGACGCCACCCTAAATACTTCCGTGATGTTTTGTGGAATGAGGGCAAAGAAGAATAAAGGGATGAGAAGGACTGTAGCCACGATTCTTTGAAATCTGATTCCCTTGCGAAACAACTGTCTCAATGAATAAACAACAACGTAATACGCATTGGCTACCGTAGTAAAAACAGCCGATACCCACACTGCCAAAAAAGCGGATTCCAATCGTTCCAAGATCAATCCAGGCACCTGCGTCGTCTTGACCAATTCTAGTGTCGGCCACGTCACCCTCTGTAGCTCTTCGTAACCAAACACTGAAATACCAGCAACCACAATTAACATGTAGAGTGATGCTGCAATTAATAAACTGTAAAGTCCCGCCAATTCCCTGTTCGTGTTTTGTTGCGCATAGGCGAAAAAGACGAACATAATTTCAAAACCAGAATAGGAATAAATTCCTTCGTACACTCCTGCTACCATTGAACGGATTGACACATGATTAATCGGCAGGAGATTCCCAATTTCCGCCTTTTGGAACGACGCAATCGCGATAAAAAGAAGTGGAAAGATAATAAAAGGAAACAGCAGCTCGTTCACTCGTGCTACTACTTCCACCTCATGCATGCACAAAAATAGTATCAATAAAAACATTGACATGAGTATAACTTCCAACGGAGTCTGTAAAAGAACGGAAGTCACAACCACTTCACCAAATACACGCGAAACGACGGCCGTGGAGAAATACAGGTATACCAGATAGATACAAATCCAGGGGAGGCTGAAAACTTTGCCCACCCAAGGCCGTTTGGCAGATCCCCACACCTTATGACTATATTCAATAAAGGTTTCACCTGGATAGCGCTTGCTCAATTTGACAATTAACCATAAGGAGACATAGGCACCTGCTGAGCCAATCAGAGGAGCGATCCAGCCTGCCTCAAATAATTTCGAACTGGTTGTGCGAGGAAGGGTCAAAACGCCGACACCGATTAAGGTACTTGTCATTAGACAAATTTGCTGCCACATCGATAGATTATGGTGCCAGCTGTGCCCCTCCCTCCTGTTCATTTCTGGTTCTCCTCCTCTCTGATCCGGATTTTATCCTGAACATGAAACATCATCGGTCTTTTTTTCATCATGTGATAGGGTGCCCGTAAGAACAAGTCCTTCATTCCATTCAGGTTGAGCGGACTAAGCGGGCTCATATAGGGTACTCCAAACGATTTCAGTGAAGACAAATGAATGAGGATGACAATCAAAAACAGCATAATACCGTATAGGCCAAACATTCCTGCCAGAATCATAACCGGAAAGCGTAGCATCCGAATGGCAATCGCCGCACTGTAACTCGGAGATGCGAACGAGCCGATTGTCGTCACAGCCACGATAATCACCATGACAGGACTGACAAGCCCGGCCGTTACCGCTGCTTCCCCGACCACGAGTGCTCCAACAATCCCGATCGTAGGACCGATTGGCCCCGGCAGCCTCACACTCGCTTCCCTCAATATCTCAATGGCCAACTCCATAAACAGAGCTTCGACTAAAGAAGGGAATGGAACGGTAGATCGCCCTGCCGCCATCGCAATGACCAGTCGAGAAGGGATCATCTCTGGATGAAATGAACTAAAAGCGATATATAGAGAAGGTAGCAACAAAGCGATGCTGATACTGATAATCCGAATGAAACGAATTAAGGTCGCGATATAAAATCGCTCGTAATAATCCTCTGGACTCTGATAAAACTGTGAAAACACAGCCGGAGCAATCAATCCGAACGGAGTACCATCTACCAGAATGCCTACTTTCCCTTCCAAAAGATTGGCCACTACTTTGTCAGGGCGCTCCGTATTTTGAATTTGCGGGAAGGGGGACCATCTCCGATCCTGGATCATTTGTTCGATGTACCCGCTCTCCAGCACAGAATCCACACGAACATTACTCTCTATTCGCGCAATCACTTCCTCCACCATCGGAGGATACGCAAGACCCTCGATGTACATGATGTAAACGTCAGTCTGTGTTCGTTCACCGACAACCATATGACGCACTCTGAGATTGGGGTCCTTCAAACGAAAACGGATCAGGGCTGAATTCACGCACAATGTCTCACAAAAACCATCGCGTGGCCCTCGTACGACTGATTCCGTCTGAGGCTCTTCGACCGAACGCCTGTCCCAACCTCTCGTATTATTCAAGTAAGCATTTTGACACCCATCAATGATCAGTACCGCGCATCCAGACAAAATATTTCGGACGATCTGCCTCAGTTTGTCTGTCAAATCCAGCTCATTTGTCGCCGGATCATTATAGGTGATATCAGGAGTCGTCATATAGCGAATAATAAAATCACTGATGACATTGCGATCCACCATGCCATCTATAAAAACGATAGCGGCTTGAGCCTTCGTCTTCGTTTGAAATCGACGAACGACAAGATCGTCACACTTTCCAAACTGCGCTTGAATCAATTGGATGTTTTCTTCCAAATTTGTTGTGAGCGCAACATCGGACACGCTTTCCATGCTCTTGTCGGAGTGCTGCTCCAACGCTTTTGACTGGAGGGCTTCTTTTCTTTTTTTCCATGCTTGAAAAAACTGGCTCAAGCTGCTCACCCTTATCCATGGAATGTAGACTGTCTACAGGTACGGATAGTGTGCCCAATAATGGAAAGAAAATCCCGTAAAAGGCGTATTACAAAAGAAAAACAGGTCCAACCTAAGTCGGACCTGTTACGCAACCACCTCGCGCTTGTTTTCAAATTTTTCGTAGCTCTTCTCTAACATGATCGTTTTTAAGATCTGGACACTTTCCCAAACCTCTGTATAAGTCGTATAGAAAGCAACGGGGGCTAACCGGATGATGTTTGGGGCACGGAAGTCAGGAATTATGCCCGCTTCCTTCAATGCCTTGCATATACGTATGGCCTCGTCGTGCTCAAGGCTGACATGCCCACCCCGACGATCATCCTGCTGTGGGTTCGCAATCGTAAAACCCATGTCGGCTAGCTCCACCTCGATCAAATCCATCATGAACCGCGTTAAGCTGAGCGACTTGGCACGAAGCTTTTCCACGGACACCTCCTGGAACATTTCCAAAGAACCAAGCAGTGGGGCGAGACTCAGCATATGTGGGGTACCGATCTGGTACGCGCCCGCACTTTCACATGCATCCAGCGTATGGTCCATGTCAAATTGCTTATCCTTTTTCGAGCTGAACCATCCCGCCAATCCAGGAGTTCTGCCAAAATGCTTGCGGTTTACATATAGGCTACCCACGCTTCCAGGCCCTGCATTTACATATTTGTAGTTGCACCAGTAGGCAAAGTCCACTTCCCATTTGCTGAAGGAATGCGGGATCGCTCCTACAGAGTGACATCCGTCAAACCCAATCAGAATGCCTCTCTCATGCGCGGCTGCTGTCAAGCGTTCAATATCGAGCAACTGGCCGCTGCGATACAGGACAGTAGGGAGGACAACCAGTGCTACTTCATCCGTCATCGCATCGATAATATCCTCTTCTTCGATCAGACGACCATCTCTTGACGCTACCCGAACCAAATGCTCTTCCGGGTCCAGCCCATGGAGCTTCATTTGACTCTGGAGTGCGTATATATCGGTAGGAAAATCCAGTTCAGTGGCAACAACCTTCGTCCTCTTCCCAACCGGATGATAGAAGGTAGCTGCCAGCTGATGCAGGTTGATCGTCGTAGAGCCCGTGACGATCACTTCCTCGGGGTTTGCCCCTACAAGTGCTGCGCTCATCTCTGCCAATTTCTCCGAAAAGAAAAACCACGGATGAGTACCCGTTGTCCAGCCTTCCACACCCAGTTCCTTCCAAGACTGCATCATATCCATGACGCTCTTTTCCGCTCTTTTTGACATGAGGCCAAGCGAGTTACCATCCAAATACAGACTCGAAAGCAGATAAAACTCTTCGCGATAGCTCGCGAGTTCGTCCTGTGCATCCAGTTGCTGTGCGTACGTTTTCGTCAAGGGGCTTGATTGAGACATAGCTACCTCCTCAGCTTGTTCTATCGTTACCCTTATTATAGGCTGAATTTTCAAACAAGAGAATCACATTTTCAAAAAGAAAATCCCGTGCCCCTACGACACGAGATTCTTATCCAAATATAGTTGTATTACCCAAATGACTAGGAAGATTTGCGCGATGCAAAAGAGCGGGAGCAGGATGCGAAAAGAGGTATGCTTCGTCTTATGCCGTTGAATGAGCATACCCTCCAGCGCACCAATCCCTCCTCCTAAAAATGCGACCAACAAAAGGCTCAGTTCCGGAACCCGAAAACCTTTTTCTTTAGCCAGACGCTTGTCTGCCTGCATCAGGTAATAAGCATAGCCATTCAGCAGTAAAGCTCCTCCAGCCAGCACCCAGACATTTGAATTGAAGTATCCTGCCATGAGGAGGGCCCAGCTAATCACGAGCACCAACACGAAATTGCGGCGGTGGGCAGCTAATTGTTCATGGTACATTTGTTATTCTCCTTTTGCCCGATATGCCCGATTTCCCATAAACTGCTTGCGTACAAAGAATACCACAGCCAATACAACCACGATCACCAGCAAAGCGTAGAAACCGTATTTACGGATGACTTCGATAATAGCTTCCACGTTATTACCGAATACATGGCCGAGAAAGTAAAAGGCGATGGTCCAAACCAACCCGATCGGATATGACAGCATCGCATATCGCCGGAACGTCATACCGCCCAGGCCGACCAAATAAGGTACGACATGGCGGACAACCGGAAATAGGTAGCTGATGCAGAGGGCAGTAGTTCCATACTTCTCCAGCAAGCCCGTTGATCGATTCACCGCGTTCCTCATTTTCTCGGTTTTGCACAGCCATTGCAATATCGGTTTCCCAAAGTACTTTCCAAGTAAAAAGCCAATCGTCAATCCGGAGGCAACCCCTAAATATCCCGCCAAAAAAGAATACCAAGGGTTTAACACGCCAATGGAGGCAAGAAATCCTCCTGTAGCGACAACCAGCTCATCGGGAATCGGCAAACCTACAATCCCAAGCCAAAGCATGAAAAAAATCGCTACGTAGCCGTATTGCTCTATGATGGACATTAGCAGGTCGACTTCCATGAGGCAAAATCCCCTATCCTTGCCACAGTGCGGTCATTTCTTGACATACTAGCAGCTATGGCATCGCACGATATCTGACTCTATGTATTACGTTATGAACCTCAAAAATGGTACTTGTTTATTTTGCAATAGATGTACGTATTTTATCAAGCACAGATACAACAAGCGACTCTATCCTGATAGATGCTTGAGCGCTTCACGCCTGGACAAACTCGCAAGTGGAGTCGCTTCTACAAATTCACGTACGGCTTTGGGATTTGTTTTCGCATACTCTCTCAACGCCCAGCCAATTGCCTTCTGAATAAAAAACTCTTTGGAATCCGAGCTTCTTTCCACCAAGGAAAAGAGCAACCGCTGATCTGTCTTGTCCTTGTACGAGAGTTGAAATAAAATCGCTGTACGTTGCAGCCACATGTTGGTTCCATTCATCCAAGCTGTCGTATTCGATACAATCAGTTCGGGATGCAAGGCGAACAATTTGCCTGTTGTATGAGAAGCCAAATAATCTACGGTATCCCACCACGATTTTGTCGTAATGAGTTCGACAACGAACGGGAGATGGTCAGGGGTGAGACGCTTTTTGGACTTCTCGAGTACGTCAAGCGCTACATACTGGTACTCTCGCGCTGGCAAATCCCACAAGGAACGAACGACCTGCTCCCAATTTTCGGGTGCGCCATAATCACGAAAGATTTGTTTGGTCAGTTCTTTGCGCTGTGGTGATTTGATCCCCAGAAAAGAAAAATGATTTTTCATGTACTGCGCCATGGGGCCAGCCACAGTCGAATCACCATGTGCACGCAACCGTTCCTCGACAGCCTCCGTATACGCGCTTGCATTCATCTGCGTCTCCTCCTCCCATCCCATCTGCTCATCCGGTCATTTAGCCTGCTACTTGGACATCCTGCTTGACGACAGCAAAAGCATTTTGCTCTTCATCTTTGTACGGATAATACACGACGAGTATAAAATCTCCCTCGACAAGCTCACCGGTCTCCATCCATTTTTCAATGTCAAAGGTCACCTTGGCAGTCAGCGTGTGTTTGAAATAATCTTTTTCCAATGCTGCATGTGCCGCAAAATCATCGCGGAGTCGCTCACGCTGCTCAGTTAGCACAGCAAACGTCTGTTGCATCTCTTCCTTGTCCATAACATCCTCCCACCACAGCTTGCGGGGACGATGCTTCTGGTTGCGCAGGAAATCGAATTTCATCATGCTAAGTACATGACCCATACCTTCCACTTGCTGGAATTGCAAAAACTTCTGCAAACGCACGAACAAATCCTCTAATTGATGACCAATACGGCTCCAGCCTTGACTTTCCCAATAATCGCCAAATGCCTGGAAAAAGTCGAAAGCCGTTTCGAATTGATTTGCCAACAACCATTCCACTGTATAATCCATCCGGTGCGCATTCCAGTACTTTTCCAGAATGTCTTCTACACGCTTGATTTTTTGCATGTCATCAAAGGAAAGGACGTTGTTCCCCAAAATTTCGTAAGGAGCCTCATCCATAAAAATATAGCCATGATTAGCCGCACGCGCACGAACACCTGTCCCGCGCAGCATTTTCAAAAAGCCAAGCTGAAGCTCCTCCGGGCGCAGACCAAACACGTCGTTGAAGGTTTTGCGGAAGGACGCATAATCTTCCTCAGGCAAACCAGCGATCAAATCCAAATGCTGATCGATTTTTTTCGAATCCTTGATCTGTGTCACTGTACGCGCAAGGCGATCGAAGCGCTGAATCCGCTGAACAAGGCGGTTGGTCTCATCATTCGTGGACTGAACCCCAATCTCGAAGCGGAAAATGCCTGGAGGTGCGTTCTCTGTCAAGAAGTCGAGTACGTCCGCGCGCAAAATGTCTGCCGTGATCTCGAATTGAAAGATCGTTCCATTGTGGTTATCGATCAAAAACTGAAAGATTTCCAAGGCATATTTCTTATTGATGTTAAACGTTCGATCCACGAACTTGATCGTTTTGACGCCGTGATTGATCAAACGCATGAGATCTTCTTTTACTCGTTCGAGACTGAAATAGCGTACGCCGTCTTCAATCGAAGACAGACAGTATTGACATTTGAACGGACAGCCACGAGATGCCTCAAAATAGACGACGCGGTTGTTCAGCTCGTCCAGATGATCCGCGTAAGGGGAAGGAATGCTGTCCATCTCTTCAACTTGCGCACGCGGCATGGAAAAACGTACGTACTCGTCTTCGCGATAAGCGATTCCGGCGACATCTCGCAGGCGTGGAGGCTGCTTGGTTTGCAATGATTCCTGATACACCTGCAAAAGCTCCAAGAAGGTCTGCTCTCCTTCACCAATGCAGATGACATCGATTTCAGGATGCTTCTTCATCCATTCGTCCGCGTCATAGGTCACTTCTGGTCCGCCGAGGATAATCGGAACATCCGGGCAAATCTTTTTCAGCGTGCGCATGACACTGAGCGTCTCGCGAATGTTCCAGATATAACAGGAAAATGCAACGACATCGGGCTTGCGCTTGTGTATATCTGCTACTATATTTAACGTCACATCGTTGATGGTATACTCCACCAGCTCAATCGAAGGAAATGCTTCCTGAGCATAGCTTCGCAAATAACGCAAAGCGAGTGAGGAGTGAATAAACTTGGCGTTTAAGGTCGATAGTAAAATCTTCATGGATGGGTCTACTCTCCTTGCAAAATTCGGCACCAAAAAACCATCTGCAATCGATGGTTCAGGTCTGACCGATCTTTTTCCTTTCGTAACAGTACCATACGAGGCTAGTAACGGCAAATCGTTAACGGTTTAATTCGCGCACCACATGCCCCAGCTCCGGCACGATCAACCGATTCATCGCCAGTCGCACCGCACCTGTCGAGCCTGGCGTGGAAAAAATCATTTTCCCTTTCCGCGTCCCTGCAATCGCACGACTGAGCATCGCAGCCGAACCGATGTCTTCGGTAAAGCTCAACATCCGAAACAGCTCGCCAAATCCCGGCATTTCCTTATCGAGTAAGCCAGAAACAGCCTCAAAGGTGTTATCTCGGGGCGAAATGCCAGTACCGCCATTGAGAAGAATGACTTGAACGTCGTCATGTGCAATTCCCGCTTCGATCGCAGCAATGACCTGTACAGGCTCGTCCTTTACTATTTGATAGAGCGCTACGCTGTGACCGGCTTCAGTCAGAAGCTGCTTCATCAATTGTCCGCTTTTATCTGTATCCTCTGTCCGGGTATCGGAAACGGTAATGACCATGCATATGACTTGCTTGGGCGATAGCGCCTTGTGTTCCTGCGTACTCATCCGTATTTTCCTCATTTCTTCAATATATATCTTTTCTCATGATACCATGTTCGGGTTTCCAGTACCCTCGTCGTTCCTGAAACAATTTCTTCACTCCCTATACCCGAGATGCTTCGCTTTCCTATATAATGCTGATGACTGCTATTTTTTCGACAGACAAGGAGGCGTGCGCGAATGCCAGAGCGACCGTATTTTTCTTTTCATTTCCACAAACAATCGCACACACCGATCTATGTACAACTCGCTGAACAATTGAAAACAGCGATTTTGCGTGGTGCCTTTCTTGTAGATGGACAACAATTGATATCGCTGCGAGATATGAAAACAATTAGTGGTTGCTCGTTGGAGACAGTCAAAAAAGCATACGATCATCTTGCGTTGGAAGGCTGGCTGGAAGCTGTGCACGGCAAAGGTTATTACTTGACGCAGCTTGCTAAAGAAGCGCGTTTGGAAAATCGCCTCCCGCTCACAGATATTCCGATCGCTTCCCTGGCTGATTCCTCTCCTCGTCCAAGCGAAGAGCTGGTGAAGCGATTGCGTGGTGCTTTTTATGAGAGTCTGACTGTATTGGATGAACCGTCCGCCCAAAAGAAAATCAGACGTACACAAGCTGCCAAGGTTTTTGCTGATCACCTCGGCCGCCGGGGGCTTCCTCACTCACCTGAGCGCCTCCTGCTTTTTAATAGAAGCACGAGCGGCTTCGCCTTTCTTGCGCAGCGTGTCATGAGTGCACGTGATGTCGTCTATGTAGAGGAGTACAGCTATCCCGTATTTCTTCGACTGTTGAGCCAGTGCGGAATTACCGTTCGCCCGATTCGCATGGATGAAGAAGGCGTTTGCATTCAAGCTCTCACGGAAGAGCAGGAGCATTACCCTGCGAATTGGCTTTTGATTAACCCGCATTATCAATTTCCTACCGGTATCAGCTATTCGTTGAAACGAAAGGAAGATTTGCTCGAATGGGCGCAGAGCCACAACGTACGTCTTGTGGAAAACGACCATTATGGCGACCTCTGGTTTGAAGAACCGAGTGTTCCTTTGTACCAGATGGCTGCGCAGGCAAAAAGCCCAGTGGAGGTCTACTATCTGCATTCGTTGTCCAAAACGTTGGCTCGCGATTTACAATTGGGCGTACTGATGCTTCCTTCTGATTTATCGGATGACGAGTTGGAGCGCTATAGTCAGCTTGTTTCCATGACAGGAGCAGAGCCATCCTTGCTCGTCGTGGAATCCGCTGTTCGACTCCTCGATGATCCGTGGTTTTATGAAGAGTTTCTAACGGATCGTCGTGCTCTGTTCCAGACCCGCTTCCTGCGACTGTGGCAGGAAAAACGCCAGGCACTCCCTGATCATGCACGAATGTACCCTATTTCAGGGGGCTTAAATACGTGGATAAAATGGGGCACGCCAACCGCAAGAGCAACTGAACAAGAAGAGAGAGTCGTCGCTATTCTGCGAGAGGAAGGTCTCGAGCTGACTGGCGGTCATGCTTTTCGCGTAGCCGATGAGCCTGCCGATATTCTGCGCTGCCCGGCTGTCCGTTTCCCACTCGCTCCACTGGAAGAACGAGAGTTGAAACATTGGCTTCACCGATTGGGTGCTGCTCTTCTTCGGTAAGTTTTCCAAGGGAAATGCCATACTAAGAGATAGATTTCCCCTCTTTTCCTTTTCACTAGACTCGAAAAAAGCCGAGGTATAACCTGCTATGATTAAAAAAATCGTAGAAAAGCTTCACCTTGATCCACCAAAAACGCTGGTTCTTGGGTTTGCCTTGATTATCTTCTTGGGAGCGCTGCTTTTGACACTCCCGGTCGCTACAGTTGATGGAGTTGGTCTGCATTGGCTTGACGCTCTGTTTACAGCCACCTCTGCTACATGTGTAACAGGCTTGGTTGTCGTCGATACTGGAACGACTTTCACTACCTTTGGTCAACTCGTCATTTTGTCGCTCATCCAAATTGGCGGTCTCGGATTTATGACGTTCGCTACCTTTTTCGCACTGATTATGCGTAAAAGAATCTCACTGCGTGAACGGCTCATCCTGCAAGAATCGCTGAATCAGATGTCGATAGAAGGTGTCGTACGATTAGCCAAAATGATTCTGGTTTTTACTGCCCTTACTGAGTTTATAGGTGGAGTGCTTCTCTCTATTCGTTTTGCCTTTGACTTTCCTTTGAAAAAAGCGATCTACTTCGGCTTTTTCCATGCGATTTCTAACTTTAACAACGCTGGTTTTGACCTGATGGGCGAGTTCGCCAGCTTGACAGCCTATGTGGAGGACCCGCTCGTCAATCTCGTCGTCTGTCTGATGATCATACTTGGCGGTATTGGTTTCATCGTTGTCAGCGAGATATACGATTATCGTCATAACCGCCGCTTGTCATTACATACGAAAGTCGTACTGACAACAACCGGTCTTTTGATTACGGCAGGGACAGTGCTTATTTTTATTTTGGAGTACAACAATCCCAAAACGTTGCAGCCCCTATCCATGATGGGCAAAGTGCTGGGCTCCTTCTATCAATCGGTTACACCCCGTACGGCAGGTTCCAACACATTGAATATCGGGGATATGTATCAGTCGTCGCTTTTCCTCCTTATTATCCTAATGTTCATCGGTGCTTCTCCTGGCTCGACGGGAGGCGGTATCAAGACGACGACCTTTGCCACACTGATTGGCGCTGTTATTGCCCAAATTAAAGGAAAAGAAGATGTCATCTTCTTCCGGCAACGCATCCTGCCACACATGGTCTACAAATCGCTGACACTGACCATGATTGCCCTGTTCATTGTGCTTGTCATGACGATGGTCCTCTCGATTACCGAGACAGGAGCACGCTTTGAGATGATCCTATTCGAGGTTACTTCCGCTTTTGCTACGACCGGACTCTCTATGGGACTGACCCCTCATCTGACTCCGATCGGGAAAACGCTGATCATATTAACGATGTTTGCTGGTCGGCTCGGGCCCCTCACGATTGCCTTTGCCCTCGCACAGCGCAAACAAAAGGAGTACTTCCGCTATCCAAAAGGGCGGATCACCATCGGATAAGCCGTATAAACATGGAGAAAACCCTGCCAAAGCACCGAAAGGATTTTGGCAGGGTTTCGTTTTGTGTATGATTTATTGTTTTTGCCACTGTTTGGACAGCTCGTCGCGTACCAGTTGGCCCATCTCGATTGTACCAATCGCTTTGCTTCTGTCTGCGGCGATATCGCCAGTGCGATGCCCTGCTTCCAGCACGGACCAAACTGCGTTTTCCACAGCTGCTGCCGCTTCATCCATTCCGAGAGAAAGACGAAGCATCATCGCTACGGACAGAATGGTTGCCAGTGGATTGGCAATGCCTTTTCCAGCAATGTCAGGGGCAGAGCCATGAACCGGTTCATACAAGCCAAAGCTGCCTGCTGCCAGACTCGCCGAGGACAGCATTCCAATCGAACCAGTCAGCATCGCTGCCTGATCACTCAAGATGTCGCCAAACATGTTTTCCGTCACGATGACGTCAAACTGTTTTGGATCACGCACGAGCTGCATCGCGCAAGAGTCTACCAACTGGTGAGACAGCTCTACATCTGGATAGTCAGCCGCTACTCGCTCGGCTACCTTGCGCCAGAGGCGGGAGCTTTCGAGGACGTTTGCCTTATCTACAGATACGAGACGCTTTTGGCGTTTGCGCGCAATGTCGAAGCCTACTCGAATGATTCGCTCGACTTCCGCTTCATGATAGATGCACTGATCTTCTGCGACTTCTCCGTTCGGACCGTCATAACGTTTTTTCTCACCGAAATAAATCCCACCGGTCAGTTCACGTACAACGATCAAGTCAACGCCAGAAACAACTTCTGGCTTGAGGGTGGACGCTTCCACCAGAGAGCTGTGCATGGTAGCTGGGCGAATATTTGCAAACAAACCGAGTGCTTTGCGAATGCCCAGCAGCCCTGTTTCCGGACGAAGATGCCCAGGATTCTGGTCCCACTTCGGTCCGCCAACGGCTCCCAAGAGCACAGCATCCGCTTGCTTTGCCAGCGTTACCGTTTCTTCTGGCAACGGTGTTCCATCTGTATCGATTGCGATACCACCGATCCGGCCTTCTTCACATGTAAAAGTGACACCTTCAAGTTCCCCTACGAGTGTAAGGACTTTGACCGCTTCCTGCATGATTTCTGGTCCAATACCGTCTCCAGGAAGAACGGCGATGCGATAATTTTTCTTCATCGTTTATCCCGCTTTTCTATACGTAATGGTTTCCGAACGCTGCTGGTTCCTATGATCCTATCCACATTTGACCCTATCTTTATATCGTTGCACTGACAGGCGTAGGCTCGCCTCGGCGCTCCATGATCTTGTTGACTGCCCGTATATAGGCAATGGCGCTTGCTTCCAGCACATCCGTACTCACACCGCGTCCTGTTACGATCAGATCGTCCTGTTGAAGTCGTACGAACACTTCACCCAACGCATCTTGCCCGTGGGTAACAGAAAGGATTTTGTAATCGACAAGGGTGACTTCCTCTCCGGTAGCGCGGTCAATCGCTTTGTAGATAGAATCAACCGATCCATTTCCACATGCGGCTTCTTCGCATACCGATCCGTCGGCACGAACCAGCCGCACACTCGCTGTCGGAACGGAAATGTTGCCGTAAGCGAGCTGCACGGATTCCAGCTGGAACGCTTCAGGTCCGCGAACCATCTTGGAGTCGACCAATGCGAGGATGTCGTCATCCGTGATTTCTTTCTTCTTGTCGCACAATACTTTGAATGCTGCAAACGCTGCGTTTACCTCTTCTTGCTCCAAGTGATAACCCAGATCAACCAACTTTTCTTTGAAAGCATGGCGGCCAGAATGCTTGCCGAGAACCAGTTTGTTTGACTTGAAGCCGACCGATTCCGGACGGATAATTTCGTACGTAGTGACCTCTTTTAACACACCATCCTGGTGAATACCGGACTCGTGCGCAAAAGCATTTGCACCCACGACTGCTTTATTTCCTGGCACGATCATCCCCGTCAAACGGCTCACCAGCTGGCTGGTCCGTGCGATTTCCTTCAAATTCAGCTTGGTCGTTGCCTGGTAGTAATCCTTGCGCGTCTCCAACGCAAGCGCCACTTCTTCCAGAGCAGCATTTCCAGCGCGCTCTCCGATTCCATTGATGGTGCCCTCCACTTGCGTAGCTCCACCCTCGACAGCAGCGAGACTGTTGGCGACTGCCATCCCGAGGTCATCGTGGCAATGGCAGCTCAGGCGAATCAGATCAGTAGAAGGGACGCGTTTTTTCAGCTCGCGGAAAATGTTTCCGTATTGATACGGCGTCATGTAGCCAACCGTATCTGGAATATTTACCGTGGTAGCCCCTGCCTTGATGACTGCCTCTACAACCTCTGCCAAAAAGTCAATCTCGGTACGCGCCGCATCCTCTGCGGAAAACTGAACTTCCGTAAAATACTTTTTCGCATAGGTGACCGCTTCCACCGCCCGAGCAAGGACTTCTTCCTTGCTCATGTTCAGCTTGAACTGACGGTGAATCGGAGATGTTGCGAGAAAGACGTGGAGGGAAGCGTTTTGTGCGTTGCGAAGCGCTTCGTATGCCTTATCCATGTCGTCTTTTACAGCACGAGCCAGACTGACGACGGTTGCATTCTTCACCCGTTTTGCAACTTCGGCCACAGACTTTTGGTCACCTGGGGAGGCAGCAGCGAAGCCCGCCTCAATTTTGTTTACGCCCAGCTTCTCGAGTTGAAGGGCGATCTCCACCTTTTCGTTCGTGCTAATATTGACGCCCGGAGACTGCTCCCCATCGCGCAGTGTCGTATCAAAAATCTCAATGGTCCGCATGAACTTTTCACCTCCACATTTTTCCCTACATTATATATGCGTTTTTTACACACCTATTTATTGACCGATTTTCACTTCTTCTTTTTTCGTATCTTTGTTGATCCAAGACATCATGCTGCGCAGTTGCTCCCCTACTACCTCGATGCCATGCTCGGACTCCAGACGGCGACGGGAAGTGAAGCCAGGACGGTTTGCTTGGTTTTCCAAGATCCAATTGCGAGCGAATGTACCGTCTTGGATTTCAGCCAGTACTTTTTTCATTTCTTTGCGCGTTTCGTCTGTGATGATTCGACGACCTGTGCTGTAGTCACCGTACTCAGCAGTGTCACTGATGGAGTAGCGCATACGAGCCAAGCCACCCTCGTACATCAGATCAACGATCAGCTTCAGTTCATGCAAGCACTCGAAGTAGGCGATCTCAGGAGCATACCCTGCTTCCACCAATGTATCGAAGCCTGCTTTTACCAGCTCGCTTGCGCCACCGCACAATACTGCTTGCTCACCGAACAGGTCAGTTTCTGTCTCTTCACGGAAAGAGGTTTCGATTACGCCAGCTTTTGTGCAACCGATACCGCTGGAGTAGGCGAGTGCGAGATCTTTCGCGTTGCCAGTTGCATCTTGGTACACGGCGATCAAACCAGGTACGCCGAAGCCTTCTTGGTATACGCGGCGAACCAGGTGCCCCGGGCTTTTTGGAGCTGCCATGATTACGTCTACATCAGCTGGTGGCACGATTTGCGCGTAGTGGATGTTGAATCCGTGAGAGAAGCACAGTGCAGCGCCGGATTTCAGGTTTGGAGCGATCTCGTCGCGATATACTTGTGCTTGGCGCTCATCTGGCATCAGGATTTGAACCACGTCAGCGCGTTTGGTTGCTTCTGCTACAGTCAAAACTTCAAAACCGTCTTTTGCTGCCACATCCCAAGACTTCCCTGGACGAAGACCCACCACTACTTTATAACCGCTGTCGCGCAGGTTTTGTGCTTGTGCATGACCTTGGCTACCGTAACCGATGATTGCGATTGTTTTCCCACGCAGTACCTCTTGTTTTACGTCCGCTTCATAATACATTTTTACCATTTGTGTAGCCTCCCTAAAAAAGTTTAGTTTGAATTTTTATTCTGAAATTTGGAAATTTAAACCGTTGCTGCGGCTGTTGCTGGAACAATACTGCGCGCCATCGCTACTGAACCTGTTCTTGTCAGTTCAATAACGCCGTAGCTTTGTAATAGTACGAGCAGCGCATCAATCTTCTCGGTGTCACCCGTTACTTGCACGATCAGTGAGCTGGGGCCCACATCGACGATCGCGGCACGGAACGGCTCGACAATTCCATTTAACTCTGCCAGCTGGCTGGGCGATGCCGTCACCTTAATCAGCGCCAGTTCCCGTGATACAAAAGGGTTCTCACTGAGATTCGTCACCGAGATGACATCGATCAGCTTGTGCAATTGCTTCATGAGCTGATTGATTTGGCGGTCATCTCCCCCGGTTGTAATGATCATCCGGGAAAGCCCCTGTTCTTCCGTGCCCCCCACCGTAATGCTGTCGATGTTGAAGCCGCGTTGGCCGAACAGTGTCGCCACTCTGGTCAAAACGCCTGGTTGGTCGTTGACGAGTACGGAAATGGTATGTTGCTGCATCCTAATCGTCCCCCAATTCCATCTGATCTAGTGTGTTGCCTGATGCAACCATCGGATATACGTTTTCTTCCTGCGCAACTCGGAAGTCCACCACGACTGGTCCATCATGCGCAAGCGCCTCTGCCCAAACTGCTTCTGCTTCCTCTGGCGTGCTTGCTCGCAAGCCTTTTACGCCATATGCTTCCGCCAGTTTGACAAAATCCGGGCTGCATGTCAGATCGATTTGGCTGTAGCGATTATCGTAGAAGAGCTCCTGCCATTGACGTACCATACCCAAGCACTGGTTGTTCACAATCGCTACTTTAACCGGAATGTTGTACTGGGAGACGATTGCCAGCTCCTGGTTGGTCATCTGGAATCCACCATCCCCTACGACGGAGATTACCGTTCGATCCGGGTGAGCGATCTGTGCGCCAATTGCTGCCGGGAAGCCAAAGCCCATCGTGCCGAGACCACCGGAAGAGATAAAGGAGCGCGGGTGCTTGAACTTATAGTATTGAGCTGTCCACATCTGGTGTTGTCCAACGTCTGTTGTGACAATCGCTTCCCCATCTGTGGAGTTGTACAAGAGTTCAATGACTGCTTGTGGCTTCAATACGTCGCCATCTTTTTTGTACTTGTACGGATATTGTTCTTTCCACTCTTTTAACTGGCTGATCCACGCTTCCGAATCACAAGCTTTTGCGAGTGGAATTGCTTTTGCCAGCGTGCTCTTCACGTCGCCCGCTACTGTGACGGCTGTGTCTACGTTTTTCCCCAGCTCTGCTGGATCAATGTCGACGTGTACGATACGGGCTTTTGGTGCGAACTCCTTCGTGCGTCCCATCGTGATCCGGTCATCAAAGCGTGCTCCCAGACCAATGACACAATCCGCATTCAAGAGCGCTTGGTTGGCTGTGTAATTTCCGTGCATCCCTGGCATTGCTAGCGACAGCTCGTGTGTTCCAGGGAAACCGCCCAATCCCATGAAGGTGTTGATCACCGGAATGCGTGTTTTTTCAGCAAAGTCGCGCAATTCTTTCTCTGCTTGAGCTGCAATGATTCCCCCGCCCGCCAAAATGACTGGACGCTTCGCTTCGCTAACAGCTTTGACAAACTCTTGTACTTCTTCGTCACTCGGTACGAGTGATGCTCGGTAGCCGCGAATCTCCACTTTATCCGGGTAGGTAAATGGTGCCTTCGCATTGGCGACGTCTTTTGGAATGTCGATCAATACGGGGCCCGGACGACCGGTTGTCGCGATGTGAAAAGCTTCCTTCACTATCCGCGGGAGATCGCGAATGTCGCGGACAAAGTAGCTATGCTTTGTAATCGGGATAGTAATTCCTGTAATGTTCGCCTCTTGGAACGCGTCGGTACCAATCAGAGACTGTGCCACGTTACCCGTGATGCAGACCAGCGGAACCGAGTCCATCTGAGCGGTTGCAATTCCCGTTACGAGGTTCGTTGCTCCTGGACCAGAAGTGGCGATACATACGCCCGGTTTGCCAGTCGCTCGGGCATATCCGTCAGCAGCGTGGATAGCACCTTGCTCGTGGCGGGTCAAAATGTGCTTGAAGTAGCTCCCGTACAGGGAGTCATAAATAGGGAGCACCGCACCACCCGGATAGCCGAAAATGTATTCGACTTCCTCCAGGATCAGACAGCGCAGCAGTGTTTCTGCTCCTGTCACTTCTTCCCCGAACTGAATCGGTGGAATGCCGTTCTTTTTCTGCAATTCGGCCATTTCAACACTCATTGATCTCTCCTCCTCCCAATTCCAACAGGTATTGAAAATAACTATAGACACATAGAAAAACCCTTTCGCCCCGACACGGTTTTATTTCCATGTCTTTTGGGGCGAAAGGGTTCGCGGTACCACCCAACTTTATCGGCGCCTCACGGTCAGCCGATCTCAGCCAGTCACAGCAAATGTGGACTGTAACACGTTAACGGGTGTTAAGCGGTTTGGCCTACTACTTGTAAAACAAGTTTCAGCTAAACGGCTCGGAGGTGAGCAATGCGACGTACCCAATACCCATTTCTCAGCATCAGGGCTCTCTGTAAAAGGGGAAACGTGCACCATCCTCGTCATAGCCTGCTATTTAAACAATATTTTCAATATTGTTGTTGTCAGAATAAAGTGTTACGTCTGATTATAGCTAGGCACCTAGGGGGTGTCAACGAAAACAAAAAGATTTTACTGGACTTTCGTCCGAACGAATGCTCAGTTGGAAATGGCTTTACAGCGCGGTTTTTGCTTGAAAGCGGATACATTTTTTCACCAGAAACTAGAAAACTTGTCCAGTTTTTCACAACGGAAAAAGGACAGCATTGCCGTCCCTCTCCTGTTTTTTGGGTTCCACTTTATTGCGGGGATTTCAATCCTTCTATCAAAATCGCTGCGACTTCCGGACGTGTAAATTCCGGAGGTGGCGTGATCCCGTTTCTCAACATTTCCCTCACTTTTGTTCCCGATAAGGTCATATGCGAGTCTCTGTCATGCGGGCACGTTTTGGTCGTCCCCATCCCTTGGCATGCCTTGCAGTAAAAGCTGTGTTCAAAAAAGAGCAGCTGGATACCGAGCTCGCCTGGCGCAAACTCGGAAAAGATGTGCTGCGCATCATACGTGCCGTAATAATCGCCTACCCCTGCGTGATCGCGGCCGACGATAAAATGCGTACAACCGTAATTTTTTCGCACCAAGGCGTGGAAGACCGCCTCACGCGGACCCGCATATCGCATAGCAGCCGGAAAAGCACCTAGCAATACACGGTTGTGTGGATAGTAATTTTCCAAAAGGGCGAGATAGCTTTTCATTCGCACTTGTGCTGGAACATCGTCTGATTTCGTTTCCCCCATCAATGGGTTGAGAAAAAGGCCATCGACAATCTCCAATGCTGCCTTTTGAATATATTCATGTGCCCGGTGAACCGGATTGCGCGTTTGAAAACCAACCACCGTTTTCCAACCATTTTCTCGAAACCTTTTTCTGGTTTCTGCCGGCGTCAAATAAAAATCAGAGAACCGCTCAGGCTGTGGCTTTTGCAGGATTTCTACAGGCCCACCCACGTATAGGTTTGGCTTTTCAAACAGCTTTTTCACACCGGGGTGAGCGAGATCTACCGTGCGAAAAACGAGTTCTGCCTCCCGCATTTTATCTGGCACAAAGCAGCTTTTCACCCGCAAAATCGCATAATCCACTCCATCTTCCCCGCGTAACAGAATACTGTCGCCAGGCACAAGATCGTCGTGCTCATCTGCATCGACAGCCAATGTCACCGGCAACGGCCAAACCGCTCCATTGGTCAGACGCATCGTTTCCACGACAGTGTGGTAATCCGCCTCTTCCATGAATCCAGTCAACGGTGAAAATGCTCCGATGGCAAGACATTCGATGTCCGACAGGGTCCATTTGTCCACGATAACGGCTTTTTTGATCCCGTGCCGCAAGATCGTTTGCTTCACATCTTTCCCTCCTGCGCTGTTCATTTGTGCAGACCGCATTCGGTCTTTTCAAAGCCAGCCCACCGTCCCGACCGAGAATCTTGGCCAGGCAGGACAGCGCGCGTGCATACTCGGCAGCCAATGCTTGGATAGTTTCGGTCGTGCAATGGATTGTAAGGGACATCATTTGCATGGATATATTCCCACACCTGGGCCTCCGTCCAATCTGCTAGCGGATTGAATTTAACCAGGTTGAATTTTTCGTCCCACTCCACTTTTTTGGTATTCGCTCGGGTAGGTGATTGCTCGCGGCGAATGCCTGTAATCCACGCCTGATAGTTGGACAGGACGCGCTTTAACGGCTCCACCTTCCGAATCTCGCAACAAAGATTCGGTTCTCTTTCCCACAGTTTTTCTCCGTGTTTTTCTGCCTGCTCGGCTAACGACAACTGTGGCTGTACTTGAATAAATGTTGTGCCGTATCTAGCTTGCAGTGTGTCACGCGTATCATACGTTTCAGCAAAATGAATGTTGGTATCGAGGTAAAATACAGGAATCGTGGGGGCCAATTTGTGCAGCATGTCGATTAAAACGACATCTTCAGCGCCAAAGCTGGCAGCTAGGATCAGACCGGCTGCATAGTTTTCCACGGCGTTCACTAGCACATCCTGCGGTGCTTGAACTTCCAGTCGGCTTGCCCATTCCTGTAATTCCTCATCCGCCATTTTCTGGCGATTGTTCATCAGCGAAGCTCCTCTCTTGCTAGGATTCACCCACCATCATATGCCTAGTGACTGAAAGTGGCGCATCGTCCACCTATATCCAACTCGCCCAAACCAAACATCATGACCGTTTGGTTGAGACGCTTTTCACAGAAAAAAAGCCGCCAGACAGGGTCTGACAGCTTTCTGCTGCTTTATTTTTCCTCTTTTTCGTTTACCGCGGGAGCGAAAGTAAAAGAGGCACCGATTTGTTGCGTGTTTTTTGCCTCCATTTTTTGAACCGTTGGTACGGCGTATGAACCTGGGGTTATCAGAGAAGGAGTTACGGTGTAAGAATCATCCTTTTCTTTTGCAAACGCTCCTGGCACGAGCAATGCTGAACAAACAACTGCTGTTACACCCATCATCATCCATTTTGGTTTTCTCATCTATGTCTCTCTCCCTATCCAATATTTTCCTGTAACGCTTTTTATTGTATGGCAATGGGGAGTCTGCTCGACACGGACGAAAGATTGTTTTTTTTTCAGACTTGAGACGGAATCGTTTTTTGCAAAAGAAAAAAGCATCCTGTACGGATGCTTGAATCCCGTTAGTTTTCTTCTTTTTCGTTTACATTTGGAGCGAAAATGAATGCACTTCCTGTTTTTTGCGTGCCGGTCACGTCATCTGTTTTCTGAACTACTGGAGCCGTCGTGTACGGAGCAGGGGCGAAGAAAGAATTCGTCACGGAATGTGCGTCATCTTTCTCTTTGGCAAACGCCCCTGGCACGACCATCGCCGAACAAACAACTGCTGTAATTCCCATCATCATCCACTTTTGTTTTCTCATTTTGATCTCTCTCCCTATCCAATGTTTTCCTCTTATGGCTTTATTGTAAGGGATCAGCCAGGCTGTCTAACACAGACGGGAGGTTGTTTTCTTCTCAGACCTTGGGCGGATTCCGCTTTAGGACCATAGCCCAGTTCTGTAAGCAACGACTCGAATACATTCGATCGTTTTTCTTATACATCGATCGTTGTTCTTGTATGCTTATACAGTTCTTCAATCGTCTGCCCTTTTGCTCGGGCAAGTACCTCCATACGCACACTCAATTGCTTTTTCGCAAACTGCTGCAAATCAGCAACCTTCACTCCGAATGCACTCACCCCTTGTGGGTCATCCATCCAGTCGTACAGATGACTTGCCATCGGAGCCAGCTCATCCATCTTTTTGGCAATGACATCGTAAATATGGGGATGCTCACAGATCAACCGCTGCAACAGGAATGTTCCGTAGCTGATGTGCCGCGATTCGTCTGTCTTCAAATAGCCAATTCCTTGCATTAAACCAGGCATGAGCCCCGTTTTACTGAGTGCTTCATAAAACGCATAGTAGCCTGTCTCTGCGAGCACGCCTTCTACAAACATGTTGTAGACAGTAGATGCTTCTGCGATAGCTTCGGGGGATTTATCCGTCAATAGACGATTGAGTGCATTTGGCAAGATCTCATGGAAAATTCGCTTGTACACATCATCGTGAAAATGATGCAAGTCTCCTGACTCGCCGATGTTGTCGAGAACCAACCGGAAAAACTCCGTATGCTTGGCCTCTTCAAAGAGGAAGGTCGTCAAATACATTTCTTCCTCCAAGCGCCCTTCCTCGGCAATGACCATGATCAAAGGCAAAAGATCGAGGGTGACTGCCTCTTCCCCACCCAGAAAACCAGCAATCCTTCCCAAGGTTTCTTCCTTCTGCTCCGGATTCATCTTCGCGTAATCTTCGCGGTCTTGCGTAAAATCAATGTCCTGCGGGTTCCAAATGCCGTATCTCTTCGCTTTTTGATACAACTGGTACGGCAGTAGCTCCTGATTCAATCCTTTTTGGCTGGTCGAAACAAAACCATTCCTCATCCCCATCCAACCTTTCTTTTTTCTCATACGCCTTCTATTTCGAACGAATGAAAGAAGTCATAAAAATGTCAATTTATACCATTCACATTCTTTACGTTCCGATCGGCGGTTTGATAAAATGAAGGCGCTGTAGGTTGATTATAGGTCAGGCTGAACGGTCGTTCATATCCCCAAAAATCAGGGGGTGTCCATCACTCAAATGGAGGTGGCAATCACTCCATGGTCAGTCCAGAGCTGAACATGTACATCAATCGGATCGAAGAAACGGCATATTACGAGGAGAAACTGGTGCTTGCTGTACGCGGCTTCGTGGAGCTCTTTCCTTTCATGGGAGCCATTCTGTGCAATTACTCGACGCTCAGTCAAATGGGTGAGGGACTATGGTCGATCCTTGACCAAGAGTTATGCTCCATTCGAAATATACGGGTGGACATGCGCAATATGCCCCTTATCCAGCAGGCGATCCGTGAACAGAGAGCTATCCTGCTAGATTCTGAGGCGATTCGTCAGTTCCCGCCCCATTTAGTGTACGGTGCCCCCTATGCGCTCATTCTCCCTATCAGCTATGGGCCTAACGTTCTCGGATATGCTGGTATTTCCTGGCATCAGGATGGCTGTTCTGGCATCAATCATCAGTTGCTACAATCTTTGAGCGCATACTGTTCAATGCTGGGCAAAGTATTGACAACCGACTCCCTTCGCCCTAAAACCGTCAAGCTCTCACGCCGAGAAGTCGAAGTCATGCAGCGGATGTCATGGGGCGAAAGCGTTAAAGAGATGGCGAACTGGATGGGAATTAGTGAATTTACCGTGCAGGATTACATCAAGTCCGCCTTAAAAAAGCTCGGTGTGCAAAATCGCGCACAAGGCGTGGCAGACGCTATTCGTCAGCGAATCATTTGTTGAATAGAAATAGAAAAAAACAACCGAATGTGAGCTCGGTTGTTTTTTCTTTTGACTCATACTTCCTTTTCCTACGTTCTGATTTCTACCACGTTTCTCGGTGCCGTTCTCGTCCGTTGAATCTCTCTGATTTGCGAAGTAGTCAGATTGCGTCCCACAAAAATAAACGACGAGGTACGATTGTTGAAGTCGAAATTACCAAGGTTGGCAATATCGCGATTCCCCCGGAAAACACGAAAATCCCCCTGATAAGCGGTTCCTGAAAACAGAACGAGTGTCACTCGGCCATTATTCCCTGCTCGCAATCGAAAACTCGACAGTACGTCATTGAATTCAAGCGCTTGACACTGTCTGACTGCTACCCCACGTCTGCGAAAACGAATACGACGAGCTTCAAAGTTTCTGCCTGCCCATAGGCTTACTCGTAATTCCGCCATGCCACTCACCTCCTTCTATCTTTGCTATAAGATATGAGGAGAAGATTGATAGCGTGTGGACAGGTGTAGGATGCTATTCGTTTGATTTTGCGCTCTGACTACAACAAAAAAAGCCGACCTTGCCCTTAATCGGGCAGATCGACTCTTCTTTTCAAAAATTAAGCGTTCAGTTTGCCTTTTGCAACTGTTGCCAGTTCGTTGAACGCAGCTTTGTCGTTAACAGCCAAGTCAGCCAGCATTTTGCGGTTAACTTCGATGCCAGCAACTTTCAGGCCGTGCATCAAACGGCTGTAGGACAGGCCGTTCATGCGAGCTTGTGCGTTGATACGAGTGATCCACAATTTGCGGAAATCACGTTTCTTTTGACGACGATCGCGGTATGCATACAGCAGGGATTTCATTACCTGCGCATTAGCGGATTTAAACAGGCGATGTTTGGAACCGAAGTATCCTTTCGCCAGCTTCAGGATTTTCTTATGACGACGGCGTGTAACAATGCCACCTTTTACTCTTGGCATACTAAACTCCTCCTGGTCTTTCCAGCATGGCGGCCTACTGCTAGGCGCTTAGGGAGCTCATGCTGCGTAATGGTGTGTAATAAAGAAAAACTTACAGGTAAGTGAGCATTTGCTCCATACGTTTTTGATCGCCTTTGGAAACGAGTGCAGCTTTGCGCAGGTGGCGCTTTTGCTTAGTCGATTTGTTAGCGAACAAGTGGCTACCAAATGCGCGGTCGCGCTTCAATTGGCCGCTTCCAGTCTTTTTGAAACGTTTCGCAGCAGCCTTGTTGGTTTTCATTTTAGGCATCTGAAAAATCCTCCTGTCTAAACTACTATCTTACTTTTCCGCTTTCGGAGCCAGAATCATGATCATGCTGCGGCCCTCGATCTTCGGCTTGCGCTCAGGCGTAGCGAGATCTTCACACTGGGCAGCTACACGTTCCATAACGCCTAGTCCAATTTCGGAGTGGGTGATTTCACGTCCACGGAAACGGATCGTACACTTCACCTTGTGTTGATCCTCCAAGAACTTGCGGACGTTGCGAAGCTTTGTTTGAAAATCGTGTTCCTCGATGTTAGAAGAAAAACGCACTTCTTTCAGCTCGATGATCTTCTGGTTTTTACGCGCTTCTTTTTCCTTTTTCGCCTGCTCGTATTTGAACTTTCCATAGTCCATGATACGGCATACAGGCGGCTTGGCTGTAGGAGCAACGTTTACCAGATCCAATTCAGCTTCCTGGGCAATGCGCAATGCTTCCCTAAAAGGTACGACTCCCAATTGGCTCCCGTCAGCACCGATTAAACGGACTTCACGGGCACGGATCGCTTCGTTAATTAACATTTGATCCTTGCTAATACTTGCCACCCCCGTCAATTTCGAGAAGGAACAAAAATGTGCGAACGCATTCTGCGCCCGCACATATCTCACCTAAGCAATTTCATCAGATCCGAGGATCTTTGCGTAAGAGTTACCTGTCAACAGTCGTATACGACGTCGACCCAGGTGAGAAGCTGGGCGCCTCTGCTTGTTCTCGAAGTATGAAGTGTTTATACACGCAATTTATATTACAGGATAGCTTGGGTTTTGTCAAGGCTAATACCTATTTATCCCCCGATATGGGACATTTCGACCTTTTCACGCTTGGCGAGACCAGGCGTTTCACTTAGTCGTTCCTCCGAGTAGCGCACATCACGCCGCTCCCAAATCGCACGTATCAGCTCGCGAATCTCTTCATCCGTGCGTCCATCGCGGACTGGTTCGCGCAAATCATCTCCGGATGAAGCGAAGAGACAATTGTACAATTTCCCTTCTGCCGACAGGCGAGCCCGCGTACAAGTGGAGCAAAAGGCTTGGGTCACCGATGAAATCAACCCGATTTCCTGGTCCGATCCCTCATAACGATAGCGGGAAGCCACCTCTCCGTAGTAGTTCGCTTCTGTCGCTACCAACGGCATCTCTTCATGGATCATACGCACAATTTCACGGGAAGGTACGACTTGATCCAGCCGCCAGCCGTTACTGTTTCCCACATCCATGAATTCAATAAATCGAAGGGTATGCCCTTGCTCACGGAAGTACCGTGCCATCGGCAAAATATCTTGATCATTGACTCCGCGCTGTACCACCATGTTGATCTTGATCGAAAGCCCGGCATCTGCTGCAACACGAATCCCATCCAGCACGGCATCGACCTGATAGCCTCTTCCATTCAACATCCCAAAGCGCTCATTATCCAAGCTGTCCAGGCTGACCGTGACCCGATCCAGACCTGCTTCTTTTAGCGCTTGCGCATGACGGGACAAGAGAGAACCATTGGTCGTCATCGCAATATCTTGAACGCCTTCTACCTCACGGATCATTCGAATCAATTCAGGCAAATTTCTGCGCATTAATGGCTCTCCGCCGGTAATGCGGATTTTCCCGACTCCAAGCGAAGTAAAGATCTGGGTCAAACGGGTAATTTCCTCAAAGGTCAGCAACTTGCTTTGCGGCAAAAATTCAAAATTCGGTCCAAAAATTTCGGCAGGCATGCAATAACGGCAACGAAAATTACATTTATCGGTGACAGATATTCGTAAATCTCGGAGAGGACGGTTCCGTAAATCAAGCACTTTATCTGGCATTGCTGTTCACTCTCCTTTAATCTATAAGACGACTTTTTTCCTTCATCTTCATCATATCGCATTTCGACTTAGTACCAGTCTATTATCTTAAATCGAAATCGCCAAATTTTCAAACGCAAACCGCACATTCTGTCATAAATGGGTCCACTTTGCAAAAAAAAGAGTACGAATTCCTCCCGACATTCGTACTCTTCCCGTTATGCATTCTTATATCTTAAATTTGGTAATCATTCTTTCCAGTTCGCGAGCCATCTGATTCAAGGATTCAAAGGAAACCGCAAACTCTTCCATAGTGGCCAACTGACCTTTGGAGGAAGCCGCCAGATTTTCAGCATTGTGGGCTGAAATCCTTGCAATTTGGGCAGTCTCGTCCACAGATGCTGCTACTTGTTCCGATCCGGCGGACATCTGTTCAGAGACAGCAGAAACCTCCTGAATTTGATCGGTTATCTGTTGAATTTCTTGTAAGATCCGTTGGAAGGCTTCTCCTGACTCCAGTACGGTTGACAATCCAACCTGCACATCTTGATTGACGGAGTCCATCGAGTTGACTGCCATGTTCGTATCTGCTTGGATCTCCTGAATGAGGTTGGCGATTTGACGAGCAGATTCATCAGACTGTTCAGCGAGTTTTCTCACTTCATCTGCTACGACAGCAAAACCTCGTCCATGCTCTCCCGCACGAGCAGCCTCGATGGCTGCGTTGAGAGCAAGCAGATTCGTTTGGGAAGCAATTCCCGTAATCACATCAATGATTTGCACAATTTCTTTGGAACGCTCCCCCAATTGCTTGACGACGGATACGGAATGTTCCACAGAGCCACGGATGGAGTCCATTTGCTGGATAGCCTTTTGGATGGACTGGTTTCCTAGCTGCGCTTCATCCGCGGTACTCGTAGATGATTCCGAGATGATGGAGGTGGTCTCCGCCACGCGTTGGATGCCGATCGACATTTCTTCCATCGCTCTTGCGGATTCTTCCGTACCCCTGAGCTGATTTTGCGCCCCGCTCGCTACTTCCTGTATCGTAGTAGAAATCTTGTTCGTAGTATCTACATTGTCCGCCAAGCGAACCGATATGTTGTCTGACGAAGTAGAGAGGGTGTTAACCGCTTTTTGGACTTCTCGAATGAGTCCTTGGATGGATACTTGCATCACCTGAATGCTCTGACCAAGCATGCCGATTTCGTCTTTTCTTTCCAAAAGGTTTTTGGGCAATTCCCCGGTAAAGTCACCACGACCGATCTGCGCAATCTGGTTACCGATAACAAGCAATGGCTTGGTGAATTTGTGCGAGAAAAGAACGGAAGCGACAACCGCTAGTAAAGCAAACAAAATGCTTAACGCCCCGATGATCAAACCGATTTGATGGGCTTCAGCAGAGAGCTCAGCTCTTTCAATAAACGAAATATATTTCCAACCGGTTTTTTCGGAAGTAAAGACGTTCGCCAAATACTCGGTATCGTTCATCGTGACTGCAAAGCTGCTGGAGGTATTCTCAGCGATAGCAGCCAATTCAGGAATTTGCGTCTCTTTCAGGTTTTTCGAATTGAGCTCAGGGTTCTTCGGATTAGCCAAAATCGTTCCGTCTTTGCCAACCAGCATGAGGTAACCCGTTTTCCCAATCTTAATTTCTTTCAAAATATCGGTAAGCCCTTTTAAATTCACATCCAGTCCAACAACGCCCAGTGGCTCACCCTTGTCATCCTTTAATGTCGTCACGTTACTGATCACGATGCTGTTATCCCCCAAATAGAGATACGGATCTGTCGTGATCACTTTTCCGGGATTCTCCATTGGTTTTTTGTACCAATCCCTTGTACGCGGATCGTAATTCGGAATGACATCATCTGTCGGCCATTGTATATATCCTCCGTATTTGGTCGCTAAATAAATAAATGCAGTATTCGGATGAGAATCTACAAATCGAAGGAAATCTTGAAAAATAGCCGCCTCTACCCCGCCATTTTGCAATGGGGTATGTTTGGTTTTGGTCGGTTTATCCATATACGTCGTAATAGTGTTATCTGCACGCTTTAGCAAGGGACTGCCTGCTATCAGGTTTACGTTTTCACGAATCGAGTCGAAATACAAGTTAATCGCGTTGTCTACCTGAGCCACTTCTTTTGTCGAGGATTCAATAAAATAAGTTTGGATTCGCTCCTCCATATTGACATATACAAATGAGCTGATCACTCCAATCGGGATTAAAATAATGGCAAGAAATGCTGCTATCAGTCTTTGCTTGATGCTTACCCGCATACGTATCCCCCGCAGTTCTTCTTGATGTCCATATAAACTTTTTACCCTACATCCTTTTCCCGTTCTTTTTTCCAAGTAAACGTATAATAAAAAAAGCCGCCCGAAAATTCAGGGCGGCTCTACTTCTATGTGCTATTACTTCATTTCATTGATTTCAGCGCGGATTTTTTCAACAAATGCATCCACTGTCATCGCGCCTTCATCGCCCACTCCGCGTTTGCGGACGGACAGTGTACCGTCAGCCACCTCTTTTTCACCGATGACCAGCATGTACGGGATTTTTTCAACTTGTGCTTCACGGATTTTGTAGCCGATTTTCTCATTGCGGCCATCCAGCTCTACACGAATGCCAGCTTGTTGCAGTTTTTCTCTTACTTGTTCTGCATATGGCATGTGCACTTCACTGATGTTCATGATGCGTGCTTGGATTGGTGTCAGCCAAATCGGGAATGCACCTGCGTAGTGCTCGATCAGGATACCAATGAAACGCTCCATGGAGCCGTACATCGCACGGTGCAAGACAACCGGACGGTGCTTCTCGTTGTCTTGACCAACATAAGTCAGGTCAAATTTCTCAGGCATTTGGAAGTCCAGTTGGATCGTTCCACATTGGTGACGGCGTTTCAGCGCGTCGGTAATTTGGAAGTCGATCTTCGGTCCGTAGAACGCACCGTCTCCGTCTTTGATTTCATAGGCCATACCGAGCTCTTCCAACACTGTTTTCAGAGAGCTTTCCGCTGCTTCCCACAGCTCATCAGAGCCCATGGAATCTTCCGGACGAGTGGATAGAGCCACACTGTATTCGAAACCAAATACCTTGTAGATGCTGTCAATCAAAGTGATCATGCCTTTGATTTCGCTCGCGATCTGATCTGGACGGACAAATACGTGCGCGTCATCCTGGCAGAAGGTGCGCACCCGCAGCATTCCATTCAGGGCTCCAGAGTACTCATGGCGGTGAACTTGCCCGAACTCGGAGTAACGGATCGGCAGGTCGCGGTAAGAGTGCATCTCGTTTTTATAGATCAGCATGTGACCTGGGCAGTTCATTGGCTTCAAGGCGTAAGTCGCGTTGTCTACTTCAGAGAAGTACATGTTCTCTTTGTAGTGATCCCAGTGACCGGATTCTTTCCAGAGACGCTCGTTCATGAGGAAAGGAGAGCGCACTTCTGTGTATTGTGCCAATTGTTGCAGACGGCGGGAGAATTGCTCCAGCTCGTTGCGAACAGTGAAGCCTTTTGGCAGATAGAACGGCATACCCGGTGCTTCCTCGGAGAACATGAACAAGCCCAGTTCTTTCCCCAATTTGCGGTGATCGCGCTTTTTCGCTTCTTCGATGAAGTGCAGATATTCATCCATGTCTGCTTTTTTCGGCCAAGCTGTACCGTATACGCGTTGCAGAACTTGGTTTTCTGCTTTTCCGCGCCAGTATGCACCTGCCACGCTCATCAGCTTGAATGCTTTGATGTAGCCAGTAGACGGCAAGTGCGGTCCACGACAGAGGTCGAAAAATTCGCCTTGCTCATACAGCGTAATAGTCGCATCCTCTGGCAGGTCGCGAATCAGTTCCAGCTTCAGGTGATCGTTCAGTTCTTGGAAAATCGCAGTTGCTTCTTCGCGGCTTACGACTTTGCGGCGAATCGGCAGGTCTTCCTTCACGATTTTTTCCATTTCCGCCTCGATTTTGCCCAAATCCTCTGGGGAAAGGGAAACCGGAATATCCATGTCGTAGTAGAAGCCATCTTCGATCACAGGACCGATTCCAAACTTCACTTCAGCGCCGTAAATGCGTTTTACCGCTTGAGCGAGCAAGTGAGCTGTACTGTGGCGGTATACTTCCAATCCGTCAGCAGAATCGAGGGTAACGATTTCAATCGCTGCGTCATCTGTGAGTTCTGTGTACAGATCGACAACCTTGCCATCTTTTTTACCAGCTACTGCTTTTTTCTTCAGGCTAGAGCTAATGGAGCCTGCGATGTCCTCGATCGTAATCCCAGCGTCGTATTGACGAACGGCTCCATCTGGGAAAGTAACATGAATTTGTGCCACTGTGGATTCTTCCTTCCTGTATCTTGTTTGGTTGAGAAAATAAAAAAACACTCATCCCCAAAAAGGGACGAGTGTGTT
Organism: Brevibacillus sp. MER 51; assembly: GCF_023714195.1. NCBI lineage: Bacteria > Bacillati > Bacillota > Bacilli > Caryophanales > Paenibacillaceae > Brevibacillus > Brevibacillus sp. MER 51. Next base: position 558,618 of record NZ_JAMAUS010000002.1, read on the forward strand.
CTCGCGGTACCACCCTACTTCAAGTCTGTTCACAAAAACAGACTCCTCATTCCATGTAACGGTATTTAACCGGCATACCGATAGTAAAAGCCTATGCTTCGTTCCCGGCAGCTACTCGAAGGTGGTAGATCAATAACAGTACGCAGCGAGCTTCCAGCCTGTGACCCGCCTCTCTAAAGCGTCCTTACTATTGTCCGTGTCCTTCTCATCGTATTTATAAGCAATGTAAAGTTGTTGTTGCTATTATAGTTTAGAGGGATTATTCCCGTCAAGTACACGTCTCTCGGATAGGCAAAGCGAACAAGAGTGGCAAGTAATAAGCCGACCGTCAAAAATACTGCGGATCGTCTGTACAAGCCCAGGCTTTTCCGAAGCCAAATGGAGCACGATACTCTCAGGAGCCAGTGTAACCAAAGCACTGACCAAATAATCTTCGTCCCTGTATTTTTGTTCGTCCATGTTCAGAACGGTATCCAACTGTTCAAGCCAAAGACGATCCCCTTTTTTATCATAAAGATGGAAAGGTTTGTCCACACTAGGAACGACATGAACGATTTCCTGCTTGGTTTCCTGTACAGCAATGAAATAGCGCAACAGCTCGACAAACTCTTGATATTGCTTGTCTTCCAGATATTCATCAATACCAGTTTCCACGAGTTCGAATAGCTCGTTCCAGTGCTCCTGCAATCGAAACCGGACGAAACCCAAAACGTTGATCGTTCGCTCCGACTCCAGATAGGTGAAAACTTTGCGATATACGTTTGCCTTGCGTGTTGTCGCCGTTAACAGTTCCCTGCCATCTAGCTCAATTTCTTGGCACATGCGTTGAATATAAGGGAAAATCTCCGCCCACTCGGTTTCCATCTGTTCGGCTGCGAGTAAGTCAGTGGCCATTTCTTCCATAATTTTCGGTTCCTTCACCTGAATGACCCATTCGGCTAATGTAAGAGCAACGAAGGCTCTCGCCCATTCGATGGTCTGCGCGTCATACTCACTCTCACACCAGCTTTGAAAGTAGAACAAGAGGTATCCATTCTCTTCTTGCTCCCTGTATGTAATGCGCACCGGTGCAGTGTTAACCCGCTCCGTCATCTCATTTACGATAGTCCGATACGTGTCACAATGCTCAGGGACATTCTCCAGCAATACGCGAAACGTCTGCATAACCATCCCCCCAACCGCCATTGTAGTTACAGTATATGTCCCGTCAGGAGCGATATACTTTTAAACGGTTGGAAACTCAGGGAAGGTTGCAGGTAAAAAGTTCCTGATTAAAAACCCAAAAACGCTTCCCTGCCAAATCCCCTTTGTAAGGAGGGGCAGAGAAGCGTTTTTTCGTTTATTAGTTTTGCATGACAAAATCACGTTCTGCCATTTCACCGTCTTTGAAAACACGGAGAATGTCATACTGTGTGTTGCGCTGTGCAGGAATTTTGCCTGCGCCGCGAATGAGTTCCAAAATTTGGTTCGTGTTGACCTTGTACGTACATGCCGCTGCGGAAACAACGTTTTCTTCCATCATCGTTTGGCCGAAATCGTTCGCTCCGTAAGAGAGAGAAAGCTGACCGTAATGCGGGCCCATCGTCACCCAGGAAGATTGGAAGTTTTCGATATTATCCAGCATGAGACGGCTGATTGCCAGTGTTTTCAAGTATTCCTCTGGCGTGTTGTTGACAGCCTTCATGTTGGTGTTGTCCGGTTGGAAGGTCCAGACGATAAAGGCTTTGAAGCCGCCTGTTTCATCTTGTGCTTCGCGGATGCGCAACAGAGAAAGTACGCGCTCTTCCATCTCTTCTCCAAAACCAATAACCATGGTAGCAGTACCAGGCAAGCCTGCACGGTGTGCTGCTTTTTGGGTATCAATCCAGTCAGTCCAAGAGCCTTTCAATCGGGAAATCTTCCGACGTGTACGATCATCGAGGATTTCGCCACCCGCTCCCGGCAAGGAATCGAGACCTGCTGCCTTTAGCTCTTTCAGCACTTCCTCGACAGACATGTTGGAAACTTCCGCGATTTTCATCACTTCCGCCACAGACAAAGAGTGCATCGTAATCTGCGGGAAGCGCTCTTTGATTGCACGCAAGAGGTCGGTGTAATAATCCAGCTTCAGATCGGGATTGGTGCCGCCTTGCATCAAGATTTCCGTACCGCCTACATCAACGGTCTCCTGAATTTTTTGGAAAATAGTCTCTCTGGGAAGAACATATCCTTCTGAAGAGCCAGGGGGACGGTAAAAGGCACAAAAACGGCAATAGGTATCACATACATTCGTGTAATTGACGTTGCGACTGATGACAAAGGTCGCAATCGGTTCTGGATGATGCTTCTGCATGACCAGATTGGCGTAATGTCCGATCTTTTCGATTTCATTGCTCGCAAACAAAGCCAGACCGTCTTCGAGACCCAGTCGTTCACCTGCGAGTGCTCGTTCTAATATAGAATCGATCATAAGGATCACTCCTTGTACCATACGTAAATTCCATCCCACATCATAACACAATACCAGGACATCGGCTATAGCCCGAGGTGCTGGCAGATACACTGCGATACGCGAAAAAACCCTGCAAGAGACAGGGTCTGGAATCGCAATGATTCTTATTCTTCTTCATATCCGATCTGTTCGTACACTTCTGGCTCCCAGTAAATCACTGATTGCGCGAGTGGCAAATTCGTTTCGCGCGCTCCGTTTGGTTTACCATTAAAATAGATGATTTCAGTTATAGATATCCGATCCCCACGTACATCAATTTCCCCTGATAATTGCAGAGTAGTACCGTTTGGCGCATAGAAAACGACTTTTCCCGAACCCAATGTTTTCATTGGTTCCTCCCATGATGTTTGTCCTGTTTCCCTACATTTTAGTGGATAATCTTTCCTAGCGTCAATGAAAAAGCAAGGACTTCATTACCAATATTCGACTTAGGATCAGCTCACTGGATCACTCATTTTTTATTTTGAAACCGTCTGCGCAACTTCATGATGATCCCGCTTAAAATATATCTTCGATTGTTTGTTGTGGGTCACAACCAAAAGAAGGGTTATATACAAGATGGCGATCAAAAAAGTTCCATTGCTTATATCAAGTAAAATCGCCAAACTTATGCAGACAATCGACGATTTTAGTAACTTCATCTGTATAAAGATGAACAATAAAGTAGTGATGATCAGTGGAAACATTAATCTTCCTTGCATTCTTCCCAACACGTAGCTTTGATCTAACATATCTTCCGGCATCGTCACCACGCTGAAAACCATTTTACTGGCCCAGTGGCTCAAGTTCATCGGATCTGCCTGTGAAACCACAAAATAGAGGCCCCCCAATACGATGACTTGCAACAGTATAAACCCTTGAATGACTTTGATAGATAATGGCATCTTCAATTAAAAATTTCCCTTTCGTAATGACATTCCGTACCCACTTATAATCGGGATTTTTTGGAAATTGAATGATGGGTCATTCGTCCTAAATCCTTATTTTCCCTCCCGACGTTTAACTTCCGTTGTGGTCTTTCTTTGGACAAAGTGGCATAAGATGGCTACAATAGAAAAAACCTCACAAGGAGATGCTCATGCTCGAACATATCACACAGCTATTCATGCAATATGGGATGTGGGGACTCGCTGCCATGGCATTTTTGGACTCTTTTATCAGTCCGATTCCTCCGTTTTTTATGCAAATTGCGATGAGTCTGCTCGATCCAGGCTCAGCGATTCAGTTTGCGACAGTAGCCTTTACTGCTTCCGTCCTCGGCGCTCCCATCGGGTTTTTGTTGGGGAGATGGCTGGGAAAACCACTTTTGCACAAGATTCTCCCTGAAAAATGGGTTATCGTAGCGACGGAAAAATTCGCAAAAAACGGGGATGCTGCCGTACTGATCGGAGCTTTTACCCCCATTCCTTTCAAGGTTTTCACTGTGCTCTCTGGCGTATTCAATTACTCGCTGACCAAGCTCATGTTTTATGCGATCGTCGGGCGAGGATTGAAGTTTTATCTGATTGGCACCTTGTTTTTTTTATACGGGAAACACGCAAAGGTCCTGATCGATGAATACTTTGAGATCACTCTGCTGGCGGTTGCAACACTGGTAGCTGCGATCTGGTTTATTTGGAGCATACGCCGCAAGCGGTATGCGTAAAATTCAAAAGCGCCTTAGCCACCTCAACAAGTGGTCTAAAGGCGCTTTTTGATTATCGGGTCGGAACAATCACGGATTGTTGGGCCCACTCTTCTACGCTGACAAACTGATACTCCACCAGTTGGGTGAAGAACTGTACGTCCAGCAAAGAATCGGATTGAACCCCCCGCTTTTCTGGTGATTGGAAATGCTTTTTGGCATACAGTCTTGCCAAAATGTATTTGCGCGCATTTCCCATACGTGTTACCTGATCCTCTGCTTCACTGACGATGCATGATAAGGTGTACAAGTCTACCATATGGTCTGCGAGCGTTTTTAATTTGTACGTTACATAATCATGGGTCTGTTGCATGAGATAGGCGATATTTTCCTCGAGAATGACCAGTTCTGTCCGAATCAGCTCAGCGTACGGCTGTGAAAAGGCATGCTTCCACCCAGCTATGCGCTCCCGAAGCAATTGGCTAAACACTTCGTGGCTGTTTTCTTTTTGCATCACACGCAAAATATCGAGTGCGAGTATATTCGAGGTCCCTTCCCATACGGTCAAAACTTGGGCATCCCGCAACAGACGCGGCGTCACGTATTCCTCGATATATCCGTTACCGCCATGAATTTCAATCGCGGTATGGGTCGATTCGACGGCCTCCTCCCCTGTACGGTATTTCAGCAAAGGAATCAGTAGACGAGCAAGCGCGTTATCCTCTTTGCTCGCGGAATGAGACTGCAAGCGATCATAGACAGCAATCATATCAAACACCGCGCCTGTGCTGACCTCCGTATCCAATAAGAGGCTCACCAGCATTTCTTTTACCATCGGATACTGATCGATTGGCTTCCCGAATGCACGACGTTGCTCGGCGTAATACCTCGCTTCGTAAAAGGCCCGACGCATGATCCCAATCGAAGCAATCGCGTTGCAAATGCGCGAGAGGTTCAGTGCTTCTGCCATGTACTTGAAGCCGTTCTGTGGCTCCCCGATCAAATAACCCTCTGCCCCGTTCAACAGAATCTCTGCAGATGGTACGGCGTTGACTCCCAGCTTCTCTTTCAAGCGGCGAACCTGGATGTGATTGCGTTCGTTGTCAGGCTTCACCCATGGCACCAAAAACAGTCCGAGCCCTTTTGTCCCCGGTTTCTCCTCATCGATTCTCGCCAAAACAGTCGCAACAAATGCTCCAGCATTGCTCGCAAAAAACTTTTCTCCTGTCAATCGGTACACACCCGGCCGACCTGCTACTGGCTCTGCTATAGTCAAATTCGCACCGACATCCGAGCCTCCCTGTCTCTCGGTCAGCCACGTAGCTCCTTCATACAAGCGAGTGCGATCACGAGAGGTCAGTCCTGTCAGGTACTGCTCCTTTTGTTCTTCGCTGCCATAGCGATCAAGTAAATAAGCGGCTGACATCGACAAAGTAACAGGGCAATAGAACCCCGGCTCAGACTGGCTCACGAGATAGCCCATGAAAAAAGAATAGCTGTACGGCGCTTTTCTCCCCAACTCGGGAATGTCTTGATACAAATAGCTGACGATGCCTGCTCCGTAAACCTCTGCTACTGTTTCCTTATAGCCTTCATTGGTAATAATCTCGGAAATATCCTCGCCCAGCCGATTGTACTTGCGCAATCTTGGCTTGCCTTCTCTGTCCGTATGGGCGGCACGCTCGTCGATGGGTCCTGCCACTTGCGCACCTAGCCAGCTCAACTGCTGTCTGGCCCATTCATGCATGGAACCAGGGAGATAACGTTCCAGCAAGTAATCGAGGTTGGGATCTGCTTTGAAAAAGTTTTCCCCCTGTGACGTACGCGGGTGCGGGATGTTGTCGCTGTAAGTTCGCTGATCGATTCTCGTTTGCAAATCACTCATCTCAGCTCCACTTCCTTTTGGGAACGGACATCACGCAATACATGCTTCAGGACTTTTCCGCTCGTATTCCGCGGCAGTGCAGGAACGATATTTACCTGTCGGGGGAGCTTGTAATCAGCGAGATGACCGCGCAAAAAGCTTTGGATTTCCTCTAGCCAATCTCGATTGGTATCGACTCCTGATTTCAGGACCACATACGCTGTAACCGTCTCGCCCCACTCCAGATGCGGCAAACCCACAACAGCTACCTCGCCAATCCACGGATGACGCTCCAACAACTGCTCGATTTCTTTGGGATAGACGTTTACCCCACCCGTGATCATCACGTCTTTTTTGCGATCAATCATCCACAAAAATCCATCCTCATCCACGCGTGCAATATCACCAGTGTACACCCAGCCATCGCGTATGGTTTCTGCTGTAGCCTCTGGATTGTTGTAGTAACTTTTCATTGTCCCTTCTCCGCGCAAGCGAATTTCGCCCACTTCGCCACTGGCGCATCGCTCTCCTCGCTCGTCTACGACCTCCATTTCGACGAACAATACACCACGATTGCCTATACTGCCGATTTTGTCCGGATGCTCTCTGTGCAAAAGACACATTCCGGTCGGCCCGGCCTCTGTCAAGCCGTAGACGCACGCCAGTTTATCGCGTCCATAAGCTTTTTCCATGAGCGAAGCCATCTCTTTGGACAGTGGAGCACCGCCATACATCCAATATTCGATGGAAGACAGATCGTACGCCGCAAACTCGGGATGCTTCATCGTCAGCAAATACGCTACTGGCGCACCGAAGAAATGCGTAATCCGATGCTGCTGCACCAAATCCAAAAGAAGCTGCGGCGAGAAGGTCAGGGCCATTACCTGGGTGGCGCCAAGCATGAGCCCTGCAATGAAAAAGAGATGGAGGGGAGCCGAATGACTCAGCGGCATCAAATGTAAAATTCGGGAACGATGTGTCATCGTCAGTTCAATCGACATCATTTTCGCGACAGTCAACAAGCTTCTATGTGTATAAAGCACCCCTTTAGGGCGTCCAGTCGTACCAGATGTATAGAGGATGCTGACTTCGCTATCTTCATTCATGTTCACCAAATAAGGCTGTGAGGAAAGCGTATCCATTTTATCTAAAGACAGATCATTGGCATCCCAGTCAGCAATGCCATGCCAATTCCCTTGGCTCCTGCCTGTTTTGATTGCTACAAGTTTCGGCGTTTGGAGGACCCACTCATTGACGATAGGCACGAGGGCATCGTGAACAAGAAGTGCCTTTGCTCCGGCATGATCACATATATGTCGTACTTCTTCTTGGGTTGAGCGTGCATTGATCGGCACGACGAGGGCACCACTGCGAATGACGGCGACGTAAAAAATGGCAAACTCCGGACAATTGGGCATCAGCATGACGACCCGATCCCCTTGCTCGATGCCAAGCTCTCGCAAATAGCAAGCCCACTGCGTAGAGCGTGTATCCCACTGGGAATAGCTGACCTCCACATCCCCTGCAACCAGAGCGGGCTTGTCAGGGTATTTCCTTCCGTTTGCTGCGAGCAGAGCTGATACGTTCATCGTTTCTCCTCCTCATTTTCTTCAAGCAATTTTTGTTCAAAGTTTTGCTTGTAGACGAGAATGTCTTCTCTCAGTTGTCGGAGTTCCATGATTTTCTCGTCGATCTCAGCCAGCTTTTGGTTGCCGTACTCAATCGTTCGCAAAAGCTGCGCCCGACCTGTACGGTCCTCGTCGAACAGCTCAATCATCTCGCGAATCTGATCCAACGAAAATCCGAAGCGCTTCCCTCGCAGAATGAGTCGCAGCCTCGCACGATCCTTGCGGTTGTAGTACCTGCTTCCCTTCTCTGTCCGACTAGGGAAAATCAAGCCGAGCTCTTCGTAGTACCGAATCGTTCTGGTGCTGACATCTAATTGTTGAGCAAGATCAGAGATGGTCCACGATTCTTCCTTCTGTATTCCTTCTCTGCTCATGTCCAGCGCCCCTTACTTACATTTGTAAAATTCAAAATTTACCGAACAACATGATTGTAACTGCCGTTTACGTAAACGTCAACTTGATGAAAAATTTATCGGGCCAATCACCAATCTATTATTCGCCCATATATTGTTATTGTGATTTTTGGGGAAGGAGGTGAAGCAATGGCCGTCATCAAAGCGAACTCCAAAGATGTCGATATGCTTGCCAGACTGATTCGAGCTGAGGCTGAGGGTGAAGGTGAGTTGGGCATGTTGATGGTTGGCAACGTTGGGGTAAATCGGATTTTAGGTAACTGCCTTGACTTCAAAAACATTCGCAGCATGCGTGACATGGTCTATCAATCTCCGGGAGGATTCGAAGCGGTCCAAAAGCCGTATTTCTATCAACGGACCAGAGATAAAGAAAGACGATTGGCACAGCGCGCAGTCAATGGCGAAAAGACCCGTCCGGCTAGCAACGCATTATGGTTTTACCGGCCTGCCGGAAACTGTCCAGCTACCTGGTGGGATCAACAAAACTCCGGTCGCTATAAGGCACACTGCTTCTTCGTTCCAACACCAGCAGATTGTCCACGCGTCTATTAAAAGGATTAGATAGATAAAGGAGAGAGTTCATCATGAGTCAACAAATGCCTTACACTGGTTTCCCTCAACAACAATACGGCTACGACATGTACCCATCCGCACAGTATCCATACGGCATACCTCAGCAACAACAGCAGATGATTCAGCAGCAGCAACCTCAACTGGTTCCGATGCAACCAAGCGGATCCTTGATTCCCGGAATGCCCATTACCCCTGGGCAAGTACTGGAAGAATCGTACATCGAAAACATCCTTCGCCTGAACCGAGGCAAAGTCATTACAGTGTACCAAACATTTGAAAACAACAGCCAATGGAACGCTAAAATTTTCCGTGGTGTCCTCGAAACAGCTGGCCGGGACCACATCATTATCAGCGATCCGCAAACCGGCAAACGCTATTTGCTCCTCATGGTCAACACCGATTACATCACGGCGGATGAAGAGTTGAATTACATCCCGCCTCAGCTTCCAACAGGAGTTCGGTAAGCGACCAATTACAAAAAGACAGTTTTCGTCGGCTATCCCCGAGGAGAACTGTCTTTTTGACGTTTATACCATTCCATGCTATTAATGAGTGAGAAACACGACCGCTTTGTAAAGGATGAGGTAGAGTGGCATTTGGGATTACACGAGACGAACTGAACCGTTGGAAGCAAGCCGTTAGTCGAGGCGAATTGGCATTTCTCACGCATTATTGGCTGGACCCACGGTTTCCTGGCATCAAAACCGTTACAAAAGTAGGCTGTGCCAATTATTCGTTACTGACAGACTGGTGCCTTGCCAACGGACTCGATCCCGTCTACATTCATAACCGTGCACCCTTCCCGCATTTTGATTTACTTGGCGAAAAGCAAATCCAGATCTTGCAAAAGGAAGGTCTGTGGGATCACTTGGAGCGCTTCCGCATGCTGGGTGATGGACGAGACTAGGACGGATCCTTTTGCACGTGATAGCCTCGATCACCATATGGCGCCAGCTTTTTCATCCACTTATCTTCGAGTTTTTCCAGGGCATCCTTCAGATCAAAATACGGATGGTCTTTCTTTTCAACCTTCTCTAGCACTTCGATTTCGAAAGCGTCCGAACCGTATTTATCCCAGTCTTTTTGCAGTTCACGATTCGGATGCGAGCCATGCTGAAGCATGAACTTTCTACCGTTGATCGTTTTTAGGTTATTCGTTCTGGCGATGAAGACTTTGCCATTTTGCTTGTTTTTTATTTGATAAACGCCTGCATCGGTTTCTACTTCCTTGTACATCTGCTTGAGCTCTTGCTTGCGATTCATCTGCTGCGCCCCCCGCTCCTCTCCTTCATTTTCCACAGCGATCCGCCAATATTGACTGCCGTCCGCCTGTCTATCCATCAAACCCACATCGACTAAATATCTCCGCAAGGTCACATAATCGTCATAGAGACCTTCCAAAATCTCATTTACTTCCCGCTCGGTGTAGATACGATCGAGCTCAAATTTTTTAGAAATCTCTTCGAGTAGGATGAGTTTATGCTTTTGCTTGCGCGGGAAGCGCTCTAATCGACCTGATAATCCATTTGGCAGGAATTTCTTTACGATCGCGACATACTCAGCGGCATCGCCATCTTTCGAGGTGTTCTTTTGCTTGCTTGATTTGGCATCATTGGACGATTGATTTTTATCCGCTTCATGCAATAATTCCATCATGACCAGAAATACCTTGGCCTGACGTTCTTTTTCCTTGAGTGCAAAGCGGTGATTACGGATCGTTGATGCACTGCCGATCCCCATTTCAGATTGAACCTCGGCGTCTGTCTTTCCTTGGTAAAAAAGGCGAAGCAAATTAACTTGATGATCAGACAAGCCCGTCAATCGTTTATCCAACTGGCTCAGATGGGTAAAGACAGAACCGTGCGCAACCTCGATATGATGGCGCATAAAGCGGGACGCTTCGTACAGGACCCCCTCCACCGGATAAATGATTCCTTTCTCCACCTGTTCCCCACAGAGCAAACACATGAAATGTTCATCTTGTTCGATGTAACCTTGCTTCCATTCTTGAAGAGAAGCGCTCCAAAATGCTTCATGTAGACCCATCTATAAACACAACCTTTATTCGTTTGACTTATTATAGATAACTTATCACTGCGTTTATTTTATGTCAAACAAAAAAGCTCCCCATTGTGTATTGCACAACAGAAAGCCTTATTGTCTATGCTTCACTGGCTCGCATCGAAAGACTTGCTTGGGCCAACTCTTTTAAAAATGCCTGGCGATCACCTTTAAAGAAACGTCCTTCTGTTGCTGTGCGTTTTTGCCGATAGCGGATCGCCAGTCGGTTTACCAAGCGATTAATCTCCAGATGTTGTTCCTCTTCCATCGTAAACCGTACAGCGTATTCGTAATAGTCCGTTTCCCACGGAATCGTGCGAACTACGTGGCCGTACATTTTCAGAGCCTGTCCGCACAATTCCGTCGCAAACTGCAGAACGAGCTGGTCATTTGCTGGCATTTTGAGATGAGAGAGAAAACGAAGTCCACCTGCCCCAATATCCTCGATCAAAACCTGCGTGCTCCCAATCTCCATGGTCTTCCCTTTGACCAGCACAATGGTCATGTCTGCACAGAGGGCGTATTCTAGTCGTAAGCGAAAAAATTCACGTTGATGCCCCTCTGATCTACCCGGCATTGTTTTCTCCTTCTTTCTCTTCTCATAGTGGGGTAACACGCAAAAGAAAGAGCGCCTGTCACTTTGGCGCCTTTCTTTTTATTTTTTGGGCTTTCGGTATTTGATCTCCTGCTCTTTCACCTGAAAGCGATTCCATAATTCCCTCTCATCATGTGTGATGGAATCATGCTTTTCAAGCCGGAAGAGGAGCCTAACGACCACCCAAACAATCAAAAGAAACGCAAAAAAGATAACGAGTGTTAAAAAGATCATAAAACCTGCCTCCTCCCATTTACTAACAACATATGGGAGGAAGCAAAATAAGATAACCAAATGTGTCAAAAACGTGACGAATCTTCTTTTTAGAAGGTTGTCACACTTCTCGGCTTCTCGGAAACTGCAAACAGCCTATCCAAAATGGGAAGCTTCTGTGTAGTATCCAGCTCTAACTGGCCGTATTGATACAGCTTGCGGGCAGTTACTACCCCCATCACGAGTGAAGAAAAATCGGCAATATCGAGCTGCACCGAAACGTCTGACTCCGCTGCCTCTCCTACTTCCGGACGTCCATCGACAAACTTGATGAGCCATGTTCCTTCATTCTCGGGCAGGAACGAATCGCGGATCGTCAGCTTTACATTCACTGTTTCCGAACCAAAACGGTGGTGGGAGAGCTGACGGAAAAATCCTGGAACATCAATGATCCGATACATCAGACCGACTCCTGATGCATGGCTCTCATGATAAATGCTCCACAACAGCGAATCCGTTCCATTGCCCGGATCAGAGAGCAACAAGTGAAAATCTTCGTCCGGTGTCGTGAACTCGATCCGTTGAATCTGATCGGCCTGACTCCGCAGGAAAGAGAGCAGTTGGGCAAATGCTTCGCGGCTCTCATATTGAAGCTCTCTTACTTCTATGTTGTTGACGAGTTTATTTTTTTCATGAGCGCTCTGGAACTGGAAAGCGAGATAGCCGCCTAATCTCCCTTCCTTTTTGTAGCCGACAACAATCATTTCCGGGACATCGAGGAGTCTGTCCCACTCTCGGTCTGTTCGCTTGATCATACCATGGGTTTGACGGGCGATGCGATGATAGCAAGCAGACAGTTCTTCTTTGTCCTCTTTTCCTATATAAACGATTTTGTCCTTTCCTACAAACGGCAGGCTGGACGGTTTGAATTTGTATTGGTGAACCTTGGTTCCTATTCCAAACCCCATTTGCTTGTAAAAATCAACACGAAACGGATAGAGAGAGACCAGCGAGATTCCCCGTTCCCGGTAGCTGGAAAGAAAACCTTGTAGCATCGACATGGCGACCTTTTCCTTTTTATGCAAAAGGTCTACGGCGACCAGCCCAATCCCGCCAGTCAAGAGCGGTGTACCGTGAACATTCATAGGGAAATCGTACCATTTCATAATTCCCACTAGTCGTCCATCCCGATAGCAGCCGTGGTAGCTGACGTGTGGGTCGTTTTCGATCGTTTCTTTTACACGGTCCGCAAAACGCTGTCTGCTATCTGTACCCAGAAGATTGCTTCCAGGGTAGCTCATCGCTGCAATCCTAACGACCTCATCGATATCGTCAATTGAAACCGGGCGAATCTCCTCCATCGTCTCATGCACTCCTGTCTGCAAGAAATTGGGCATCTAGGAAAATAGTATCGATGAATGTAACCGCTGGCAATACGAAGTTTGTATTTTTTGGAAAACTGTAACCAAATATTAAAAAACGTCCGCACTTGGCGGACGTCTTCGAATTAGTGTGTCTGCTTGACTCGATTCCCTTTTGCGATCAAAAGCGTCAGAATAAAGCTGCCTATCGCAAGCACTAAAGTGCCTGTGAAAACCACATGAACACCACTAGCCAATAAGTCCCGGATTTGTGCCAGCTGTGCCACAGGGACCGATCCGTGTTCAAACGAGGCCCCTAAATTCGTATGACCACTTGCTACAGTTACCATGTTGAACAACATTCCGAATACAGCAGCCCCGAAGGTTTGGCTAAATGTACCCGTGAATGTATTGAGAGCAATGGCAGTTCCCCTCTTGTCGACTGCAACAGACGATTGAATTTTTACCATAACGATCGGGGAAATGAGTCCCATTCCCAAACCAATTGAGCCCACAGCCACATAAATGAGGTATCCCGCTGAGTGAGCGGAAAGGAAGCTCAACAACGTTGTCGCTACCGTCAGAACGGCTGTCCCCGCGATAAACAACTGTTCCGCTCGCAGCTTTCCTAACAAGTTCCCGGCAAGGATAGAGCCGATTGTCCAGCAAACCGGCATCGGTGTCAGGACAAAGCCAGCCATCGTCGCACTTTCTCCCAAGACTCCCTGGCTCCAGATCGGCAAGTACACCACCATGCTGATTACAATTCCATTGGTCAAGAGCGTCAGCAGATTGATCATGGTTACATTTCGATTGGTAAAAAGCGTAAGCGGAATCAGCGGCTCAGGCGATTTCTTCTCCACCGTTACAAACACCAAATAGGTCACCAAAGCAAATACGATCAAGGAAATCGTCACTGGACTGGTCCAGGATTGATTTTGACTGCCTGTTAACAAGGCATACAACAAAGCGATGGTTCCGACCGAAAAAATAAGCGCGCCCGGATAATCGATATGGCGCTTTTCTTTGACGGCAAGCTTTTCCTTGTACAAAAAGATGAGCATGAAAAACGATACAAGTCCAAAAGGCAAGTTAAGAAAAAAGATATAACGCCACGTCAGCGTATCGACCAAAAACCCTCCGACCAACGGACCTGCCACACCGGAAAGTCCCCATACAGCACTAATCCAGCCCTGGGCTTTTGCTCTGGCAGTCTGCTCCGTGTACAAGTCACCGATAATGGTCATCGTAATGGGCATGACTGAACCTGCACCCAAGCCTTGAATGGCACGAAAAACAATGAGCTGCCACATCGAAGTCGCTACTCCACAGAGCGTAGAACCTAGCAAAAAGATGCCGATTCCGATTAACAATACGTTTTTTCGGCCAAATAAATCAGCCAGCTTGCCGTAAATGGGGGCAGATACGGCAGTGGCAAGCATGTAGATGGCGTATACCCAGCTCACCTGTTCAAAGCCTGCCAAATCGCTCGTAATGCGCGGTACTGCTGTACTCACAATCGTTCCTTCCATCGCAGCAAGGAATGTCGAGAGCATTAGGGCAATCATAATCTGAAGTCTCATCTCGATCTCCTCTCTCTATGTATGCATGATCGCGAGCAGTGAAAAAGCATTGTTTAGTATATCACATGAGAGAACCATCTTTCTCCACTAACGAAAAACCTCGTCTTGTCAAATAACAAGCGAGGCATTGTTTTTCCGATCAGGGCATTCGATTGGCTGAGCGTAGTTTCACTGCTGCAAACACCTTCTGGTAATAATGCACTTCATGTGGTACAAAGTCAGCTTTGGCCGCAATCATCGTTGTATCTTTAGGTTCACCATTTTCCGTTAGCAAAAATCCATTCACCGTCATCTGCCCGATCTCGCCCGCAAACAACCGCTCTAGCTCATGCAGACTGACCCAAAACAGCCCTGTGACTTCTTCTTCTTGTACACGATACTCGCGTAAGGGTTGATCGCATTCATACAAAAATGTGTGGCACATTTCCTTATCAATAATGGAGGGGGCAACCATTACATCACGAATCACGCCTAGCTTGTCCAATTCCTCAAAGCTCACGGACAAGCCCAACTCCTCCTCCAATTCCCGCACGCCGTCACATGGCTGTTCTGAAGCGAGAAGATGACCGGCAGAGGTAATGTCGAGCAGATCCGGACAAGTATCCTTTTGTGGATGTCTTTTTTGGAACAACATTTCGATCTGGTCATTTACTACGCGATAAATCCAACAGTGAAAGGTTTGGTGCCACAGCCCCAACCGATGTACTTCGCTACGCGCTTCTACCCCGATGTGCCGCCCTGCTTCATCAAATATGTCTAGCTGCTCTTCCTGCATGTTTTCCACCCCATGACTTGTCTCTTGAGCATTTCTCTTCCCCAAGTTACATTCCCGGTCCAGAGCTTGAATTCCTTTCTATTGACGAAAGAAGGGACAGCGACAAACGCCATCCCTTCTATCACCGTTAGTTGATCGTTAGTTGATCGATACGTCATCCAGCATCAAGTAGCCAACTGGGCTCAGCCAGAAGCCATTTACATTCTTGGATGTAACCGCCACATGGTCAATCGTGCGGATTGGAAGGATCGGTACTTCCTTCAGCTCGATTTCTTGCAGCTTTGCATAAATTTCATTGCGTTTTTGCGGATCTTTTTCGCGACGTCCTTCTTCAATCAGCTTGTCTACCTCTGGATTGTTGTAGAACGCCATGTTACCTGCGCTGCCTTTCGATGTGCTGTGGAAAACATTGTACTGGTTGTAGTCGCCATCCCCTGTTGCATTGCCCCAACCCCCGATGAACATCGCATGCTCACCATTGTCTGTGTGCTCCAGGTAGGCACCGTATTCCATTACTTTGATCTCCAAATCAATGCCGATGCCTTTCAACTGTGACTGGATGACTTCAGCTACGTTCATGCGCTCTTTACGATCATCTGTCACAATGGACGTCTTGAAGCCGTTCGGGTAACCTGCTTCTGCGAGCAGTGCTTTTGCTGCATTGACATCATACGAGTAATCCTGGAGATTCGGGGTGAAGCCGATTACTTTTGGCGACATAGAGGAAACTGCTTGTGTTCCTACATTGTTGTATACTCCTTGTACAATGGCTTGCTTTTCGATAGCATGCGCGACAGCTTGACGTACACGTACATCATCAAATGGCTTCTTCTGTACGTTAAAGCCGATATAATCCACACCCAAGCCTTCTGCACGCACCATGTTCATCCCAGGAGATGCCTGTGCACGCTCTACTTCCGTTACAGGAAGCTGGTCGCCAATGTGCGCTTCGCCTGCTTCAATCATGGCTACACGGGTCGTATCTTCTGGAACGACCTTATACAATACTTCATCTACCTTTGGTTTTTCACCCCAGTAGGTATCATTTTTCGTGAGCTTCATATCTTGACCCGGTGCCCACGATGTAAATTTGAAAGGACCGGTTCCCACAGGCTGCTTCGCCAATGTATCGGAATGCTCGGCGATCGCTTTCGGGCTGATGATGCTTCCTTCTGAGCTAGCCAAGATGGAGAGCAGCGGTGCAAACGGATACTCCAGCACGAAATGTACAGTCTTGTCATCCACGATCTTGATTTCTTTGATCATGGAAAAGTTGGATGCACGCGGTGATGCAACCTTTGGATCGAGTACACGTTCGAACGTCTTTTTCACAGCGTCTGCTGTAAAAGGTGTACCATCGTGGAACGTAACGCCCTCACGGAGCTTAAACTCCCATGTCAAGTCATCGAGCTGTTTCCATTCAGTGGCTAGTGTAGGCTTGTACTCGCCGTTTTTATCGCGAGAAACCAAGCTCTCATAGACTTTTCCGTACACATAGTTTGCCGAAGGAATATTGGAGATGAAATGCGGGTCCAAATTGTTGGCGTCTGCTTTGCGGGCTATAATCAGGGTTCCCCCTTCTTTCGGAGCTTCTGCAGCAGTATTATTCGTCGAACCGGATTGCTCCGAGCTCGCACCACCACATCCAGTCAACGCAACACTAACCGTCAATGTCAGAGACAACAAGGAACCGACCATGCGTGTTTTCTTCATTTGTGTCTACCCCCTGTAGAATACTGTCGAAAATTCTGAATGTATTTCTTATTTGCATTATACGGCAGATTTTCAACCGAACCTTTCAGCATCTTTACATCAATTTATAATATTTTTACTTTTATTTAATTTTGTATAGATTAAAAAGTCCGAAAATATATTCGATACCGTTGCTTCGGTGGAGAAGCGCGTTTCCAGTCTTCGCTTCGGCCTACGCCCCGCAAGGGGGTGAAGACTGTCCGCTCCGGTATAAATGACGGGAGCTGCTTCAAAAGTGGTTGCCTCGATGAAGTATTCGCACGTTGAAGCTAAAAACGCTTCTGTCATTCATCCCTCCGCTTGGTCGGGCTCCAGAGGCGCTATGACTGGAAACACGCTTCTTTGGCGTTGCTTTTGTCTATTTTTTTCATCTATTTGAAGGGAAATAACAGAAAAATCGTAAAATCATTTCATTGTTGTACTTCGTGGATGTGTTCCACTGAATCGATTTGAAATGAAAGTCAGTATGGTCAAGAAGCAATCTTTCTCATCATGAGACGGCTTTCAAAATACTTACAAAAGCTACGCCGGAAGAAGTGCATTTCCAGTCCAAGCGCCTCTGGAGCCCAACCCAGCTTCGGAAAAAATGGCGGGGAATTTCAGCTTCACTGATATGAACGAGGACTGTCAATAGCATGACGGCCCCGTTTTTTCTTTTTTCTTGTTGCTTTATATGGAGAGGCGGGCGTGGTAGACTGCTCTGTTGCGGTCAGCGTAAAGAAACCCACCGCGTTTTACGCAAAAATCATGCCCGCAGAGGCTCCATGTCAAGCAACAAGAATGGGTAAAGACACGGCACGAAGGCAAAAACTTTTCGACGGTGAGCAGTCTGATATCCGTGGGTTCTCACATTTTATCTCTCCGTTCGGGGGAGCTTCCACAAACTTATGACGCACATAGTTGTTTTTAAACAAGTGTGCAAGTAAAGCACGTGGTTTCTCCCTACCGGTTCTTCCTTTTGCCTTCGAGCCCTATCTTCACTGCTTGATTCTAGGTTAACTTTTTATGACGCTTGTTCCATTTGTCGAGTGATCGCCCAAATAAAACCCAACAATTCACGTGCAACAGCTGTCACTGCTTTTCCGCCTGGCTTTCCTTTCGCCATGAGGCGACAATAT
>NZ_JAMAUS010000030.1:0-23551 GCF_023714195.1 Brevibacillus sp. MER 51
AACAGAGCAGTCTACCACGCCCGCCTCTCCATATAAAGCAACAAGAAAAAAGAAAAAACGGGGCCGTCATGCTATTGACAGTCCTCGTTCATATCAGTGAAGCTGAAATTCCCCGCCATTTATTCCGAAGCTGGGGTGGGCTCCAGAGGCGCTTGGACTGGAAATGCGCTTCTCCTGCGCAGTTTTTTAAAAATTGCTTGAAAGTGAATTCAAAGTGTGAAAGTGCTACTAAGCAGACACACCATGTAGCATGAAAACTGCTTTGAAATGACACGCAAAAACGGTTTTAAAGACAACTTAAACAATTCCTTAAGAAATTTTTAAAGATTTCTTTTGAAAGTTGTAACCGAAATGAAACCTCTTCCGTACCTACTTGTGCGAGCTTACAACGAGCCCATAAGTACCTTACAAAAGTGTAAGCTTCCTGAAATATAACTCGATGGTTCCTGCTTCGTTTCGACCGTACAATGAAATCAATTCATACGGATCACGAAACGGGAGATCGATTATGACAACAGCAATCATGTATCCAAAATTAAGTCACCAACAAATTTACGAAGATTACTCTGCTAAAATATATCGCTATTTCCGCTACCGGGTAAAAAACATCTGGGATGTGGAAGACCTGACAACGACTGTGTTTATCAAGGTGTACTCCAAGCTTGAACAGTACGATGGCCGCCATCCTTTTGGCGCCTGGATTTTCCGAATTGCGCATAATGCGTTGATTGACTACATGCGCAAGAAGCGGGAGAGTCCGGTGGATCAGGACACATTTAGCAATATGGTCGCAACAGATAGGTTGCCGGAGGAGTGCCTTCTGAATCAGGAGACAACCGAGGGTTTATGGGATAAGGTGCACACGCTGACAAAGGATCAGCGCAATGTGATCGCTCTGCGCTATCTCGGAGATTTGCGAATGAATGAGATCGCGGAAATCTTGGGCAAGACAGAGGCTTCGGTGAAAATCCTGCACTTCCGCGGGATCAAGAAGCTCCAGCAATTGATGGATGCTCAAGCATAAAGGGGGGACAACAGTCCTTCCTTTTTTGCTATGTGGCTGTAGTGGAGAAAAGAATATTTCCAGGCTAGGCTCCAGGCTTCGTCCCTCTGGGGGATGAGACTGTCCGCTCCGAAGGGATTCGCGGGGAAACGCAAAAGTGGTAGCCGCTTCGGGGCTCGGGCACGGTTGCGTTTCTTTTGCCCGCGAATCCCTTCTCCGCTCGGTAGGACTCCACAAGTCGCTACGCCTGGAAATATTCTTCTCTGTCGTTACTGATGGCATTCTTACATTCTTTTAAGGTATTTAAAAACCGATTAACACGGAAAGCTCGTAGAGGAAACAGGAGAAATAAGCGAAGATCTTAGGGACACCGACCGAGACGCAATGAAAAAAGCGAAACACGCCCTTAAGCGTCCACCTCTGAAACACATCCTGAAAGGACCACTTTGGACGAGGTTTCGCTTTTTGCATGGAGTCGTGCAGTCAATCCCCTGGGGGGTGGCCCTAGAAGCTGAGCGTTTTCTCCTGTTTCCTCCCCTCCACTATAGCAACGTACAAGTCTTTTTTTCATTCGACTTCTAAGCACGAGAAACGCTAAAGGCTTGGCGTAGTCTCGTTTTCTAATGGTATAGTAAAGAATAAAATGGAGGAGACTCAAGACGAGAGGAGTATGAGTGATGTCCACAATTATGATTGTAGAAGACGACCCGAAAATCAACCAGCTGCTGCAAGAGCAACTGGAAAAATACGGATTCCAAACAGTCAATGTTGAACATTTCGATAGAGTCATGGAGGTATTTACCCAATCCCGCCCTGACCTGGTTCTGTTGGATGTGAATCTACCGAAATTTGACGGATTTTATTGGTGCCGGCAAATGCGCCAGGAGTCCAACTGCCCGATCCTGTTCATCTCTGCGCGAGAAAGTAAAATGGACCAAGTGATGGCCTTGGAGAATGGGGCCGATGACTATATCACAAAGCCGTTCGACTACGACGTGGTTTTGGCCAAAATCCGCAGTCAACTGCGTCGGGCTTACGGACAATATGCTCCGCAAGAAGGGGAGCGTACGGTTGAAGTAGCGGGGCTCAAGCTATTTTTGGAGCGAATGGAGCTGTCCATGAACGATACCAAAATCGAGCTGAGCAAAAAGGAAGCGTTACTGCTCGAAGCCTTGATGAATCAACATCCGCGCGTCGTCAGCCGTGAGCGTTTGCTAGAAAAGCTGTGGGATGAACAGTTTGTCGATGAAAACACGCTAAATGTCTATATCACACGCGTGCGCGGCAAGCTGAAGGACTTAGGCCTAGAGGGAGCTGTCGAGACTGTTCGCGGTTCCGGTTATCGCTTGCGTGCGACTTGGGAGGAGGGGCAATGAAGCTGTTCCTTCGAGATCAATGGCCATTCGCAGCGTTTTTTCTCATCCAATTGATCTTATTGATTATGATTTTTGCGATGGATGGGTACTGGAATGAATCATTGATGATCTATGTCATGTTTTTATCTGTTTTTTTCGCGGGGGCTTTTCTCGCCATTCGTTACTTGTCTCACCGCACAATCTATCAGCGACTGAGCAAGCCGGTAGAGTCATTAGAAGAGCTGACCCAGACATACGGGAATTCACCGTTGTGTCGCGCGATGGATGACATCAGTCAGGAGCAGTACCGACTCTACAAAGAACAGCTCCATGCCTATGAAAACAAGCAGCGGGATCATACGACCTTTATCCAGCAGTGGGTTCATCAGATGAAGACGCCGATTTCGGTCATTCATCTGTTGCTGCAAAATGAAGACGATCCAACAGCTGAGAGCGTCCGTGAAGAAGTGGACCGAATCAAGCGTGGACTGGAAACGGTACTGTACATAGCTCGCCTCGACCGATTTGAACAGGACTTCCTGATCGAGCCCGTAACGCTGCGTTCCTTGGTGCAGAATGTGTTGGCTGAAAATAAACGGCTGTTTATTCGCAACCAAGTGTATCCAGAGGTAAAAGTGGATGAAAATTGGCGAGTGGAATCGGACGACAAGTGGCTCGCTTTTGTCCTCAACCAATTGTTGACGAATGCCGTTCGTTATTCAGCAGGGAAAAGCAACAAGGTCACTATTCGTGCGTATGAACGCGGAGCACATGCCATACTGGAAGTGCAGGATTATGGAATCGGGATTCCTGCCGAAGATATTCGCCGCGTGTTCAAGCCATATTTTACGGGCGAAAACGGGCGCAAATACCCTGAGTCCACCGGGATGGGGCTATATTTGGTGAAAGAAATTTGCGGGCGGCTCCATCATGGGGTGGAAATGGAATCAGAAGTGGGCGAGGGGACAACCGTGCGTATTGTCTTGTCTGCTGTCGTCCCAACCTTACAAGAAAGTAAGGTAGCTGAAAGTTAATTCGATAGTTGCACTATGCGCACTTTCGTATAGTTGAAGAGGTAGTTCAAAAAGTCGTCTTTTGATCACGAAGTAATTAAGAAAGCTGATTCGACATCGAAAGAGGCGTTCACCTTTAAAGTCCGGTGCTCATGTAGGTTCCTACAGTCCGCTCCTCCTTTTGCAGGTTCTCGCCTCTTTCTCGGTGCTGAAAAGACGACTTTTTGAATGCACTTGAATTTGGAAGTGCAAGAAAGGGGAATAGCGCATGGAAATGCTTGCTGTAAATAGCTTGAGTAAAATATACGGGGGCAAGGTAACCTACCGCGCGTTGACCGATATCGATTTTTCGATTCGCAAGGGCGAATTCGTCGGTATTATGGGCCCCTCAGGCAGTGGCAAGACTACGCTATTAAACATGATCTCCACTATTGATACACCAACCTCAGGTGCGGTTCTTTTGAACGGTACGAATCCGCATCATTTAAAAAAAGATAAACTCGCTCTGTTTCGTCGCCGTGAGCTCGGCTTTGTATTTCAAGATTTTAATCTCTTGGACACGTTGACGATTGGGGAAAATATCGTGTTGCCGCTGACGCTGGACAATGAGAAAGTCTCGGTCATGGAAGAAAAGCTGCAAAGTGTTGCGGAGAAGCTAGGGATTCAGGACATATTGGAAAAGCGGACCTTCGAGGTATCAGGGGGGCAACGCCAACGAACGGCAATTGCCAGGGCGATCATTCATTCCCCGTCGCTTTTGCTCGCTGACGAGCCGACAGGAAATCTTGATTCCAAGTCTTCGCGCAATGTGATGGAGACACTGGAAGCGATCAATAAGAGAGATAATACCACCATGATGATGGTGACGCATGATGCTTTGGCTGCCAGCTATTGCCATCGGGTGATTTTTATTAAAGACGGCCAGCTCCATAACGAGATGTATCGTGGTGAGAGTCGACAGGTATTCTTCCAGAAAATTATTGACTCATTGTCGTTTTTGGGAGGGAACACCTATGACCTTTCGACAATTCGCGTGTAATAATGTTGTACGAAATAAGCGTATGTACGCTGCATTCTTCATGAGTAGCGTTTTTTCTGTCCTCATTTTTTTCGTCTATGCGATGTTCATTTTTCATCCGGAAATTATCGGGCAGGAGATTCATGAATCCGTAGCTACTGGGATGATGGCGGCTGAGTACGTCATTTTTCTGTTCTCTTTCTTTTTTCTCTTTTATTGTGTCGGTGCTTTTCTGAAAAAGAGGGAGAAGGAGTTCGGCATCCTTTTTATCCAGGGCATGACACCGCTACAGCGGAACACGCTGATTTTTATGGAAAACATGCTGATTGGCATCGTCTCGATTGCCATTGGGATTGGCCTCGGACTAGTTCTCGCCAAGCTGTTTTTCCAATTCGCCGGATTTTTGCTTGCTGTAAAAGCACTCGGGTTTTACTTCCCGTGGAAAGCGATCGGTTTGACAGTGGTGGCGTTTCTCATCTTGTATGCAGCCATTTCGCTATTTACGGTCCTCTTGCTGCGAAGCCGCAGTCTGTTGGATCTGTTGCAAGGAAGCGGTCGGCCTAAGCGTGAGCCGAGGGCATCGTTAGTGCTGTCTCTGGTCGCGGTAGCTTTGTTGGGCATGAGCTATGCCTTAGCCCTCACTGCTGACGGCGTGAATGTGCTCGTATTGATGCTTCCGGTCATTGCGCTGACGACTGTAGGAACGTACTTGTTGTTTACTCAGCTGAGCGTCATCTTCATCGATTTTCTGAAGAAGCGTCGAACTTTTTATTGGAAACGTACGAATCTCTTGACGCTCTCTGATCTGGCCTATCGGATGAAGGATAATGCACGGATGTTCTTTTTAGTCAGCATCGTCTCTACTGTTGCTTTTTGTGCGATTGGCACGCTGGCAGCTTTGGCTGGGTCGATTCAGATCACGGTGATGAAAACACACCCGTTTGCGTTTGAATACCAGTCCAAAGAAAGCGATGCCGAGAGAGCGAAGCATCTGTCTTTAATTGAAACGAGCTTGCAGCAAAATGGCTTTTCCTTCGAAAAATATCAAGTGGCTATGCGAGTTTTGCCAGAACTGGTTCAGGAGGAAAGGGTCGGAGTAGTCAAGCTGTCTGACTATAACCGGCTGGCCGTAGCTTCCAATTCGACTGTACTCGAAATGACGAATAAAGAGGCCTTCGTACTGCTCAATTGGATTGGTGATTCGGTAGCGAGCAAAACACTGCAAGTAGGGAAGGCACAGCTCGCAGTCAAAACAGATACGAATATGACTCCATTGATCAGAGGGATTGAATTTAAGCGATTGGTTGTCGTACCGAATCAGGTGTATGACCAGCTTCCGAAAATGAAGGAAGAAGAGCGCTTTGTGTACGAGGTGCCAAGATGGAAGGAAACGCAGGATCTTAGTCTCAAGCTTCAGGAAGATATTCGTCATGACGAAGATAATTATTCGTTTTCAGCTCGTGCACCCTACTACCACACCATGAAACAAATGGCGAACATGGGACTCTTTATCGGGTTGTTTGTGGGTGTGTTGTTCTTCGTAGCCGCAGCAAGCTTTCTCTACTTCCGTCTGTACACGGATTTGGAATACGACAAACGGCATTATGGAGCGCTTTCCAAGATTGGACTCACGGATGCGGAGCTGACGCGGATCGTCACGACTCAGGTTGCCCTGCTGTTCTTCGTGCCGATTGTGGTGGCCATTATTCACAGCATGGTGGCGTTCGTGTCCCTGCAAAGCTTGTTGAAGCTCATCCTTGTCGCGTCTGTGGTCAAACCGACCGCGATTGTCCTATGCAGCTTCGTCGTTGTTCAAGGGGTGTATTTCTGGATCATTCGAAACCGTTACTTGTTCCATTTAAAGCAATCAATGAACCGCTAGTGACTTTTTCCAGCATGTCCAGACGAGCAAGGACATAGGATAAAAGGAGAAGGATGCGAGGGGGCAAGTGGATGGAACGAGAGACGTGGATGAGGCAAGCCGTACAGATTGCGTTTGAAAATGTCCGTGATAAAACAGGCGGACCATTTGGAGCCATTGTCGTGAAGGACGGGCAAGTAATCGGGCGAGGACGCAATGAAGTGACGGCGAGCAATGACCCTACGGCACATGCCGAAATCCAAGCGATTCGAGAAGCATGTCGTTATCTCGAAACCTTTCAATTAAACGATTGCGACCTGTATACAAGCTGTGAGCCGTGTCCGATGTGTCTGGGAGCCATCTATTGGGCCAGACCGCGCAATGTCTATTATGCTTGCACGAAAGAAGATGCGGCGCATGTCGGTTTTGATGATCAGTTTATTTATGAGCAGATTGTTCTTCCTCTTGAAGAACGGAGTATTCCTTTTCAGAGAATCAATCTTGCGAATAGACGGAGCCCATTTGAAGCATGGTCTCAATCTCTGGACCGTATCGAATATTAATCGAGAGCCTCTCCTGCGGAGCAGGCTCTTTTTCTTTGCTTTATTTATAGTAAGAATAGGTTTTAATATGGAATTTTTTGTAAAAGTATTGCATTGTGTCGAAAATCGTATTATAGTAACAACAATCATCATGGAATTCGACCGAATTTTCTAATATTGAGCTGTGATAAGGTTGAATATTGTTTGAAAAAGACGAATAAAGGTGTGTTTGTATGGAGGAAACTTTCCGAAGATCACTTTATCCTGAATTAGATGACATCGACTACGGGATCATTCGAGCCTTGCAAGGAAATGCGCGCTTACCGTTTACTCAGATTGCGAAGGACCTCGGGGTTACAGAAAAGACGATCCGCATGCGCGTTCAGCAATTACAGGACGAAGGTGCCCTGAGTCTGGTCGGTATTGTTAATCCAGTCAAAGCAGGGTTTCACGTACAGGCGATGATTCAAGTGGCTGTGGATGCGGAAAAGCTGGACGATGTGGTTGCTGCGTTAACGGAAACCGTAGAGATCAGGCTCATCGTACTTACTTCTGGTGAATATCAGCTTTTCACACAGATTCTCGTAACAAGCAATGAAGAATTATCCCAATTTTTGCTCAAAAAGCTTCACAAGATTCCGGGCATCTCCAAAACGAATGTGATTAACGAATTGAAAATACTGAAGTCCAAGTACAACTTTATCCGTTAGCAAGGCCAACTGGTATCCTGTCAGTTGGTGCAATCGGGTGAACTTTTTTGCTAGCTAGGCAAGGACGGAGGTACAGCTATGATTTACTGGCAATTATTTCTCGCCTTTTTCCGCATCGGAATCTTTGGATTTGGAGGAGGACCTACTATGGTTCCCCTCTTTTACACCGAATGTGTGAAAAAGTACAAATGGGTGACAGATGAGGACTTTTCCGACAATCTGGCGCTCGGCAACGCTCTTCCAGGGCCCATTGCGACCAAGCTGGCCGCATTTATCGGCTATCGGGTAAAAGGCTGGAAGGGTGCATTGGTGGCAAACATCGCAGTCGTGATGCCAATCGTGCTTGTGATGATCGGTTTGCTGAAAGTGATATATCAATGGAAGGATGCGCCGGGTGTATACGGCATGATCGAAGCAATCGGTCCGGTAATCGCAGTCATGACAGGCGTCCTTACTTGGGAATTCCTTTCAAAGGGGTGGAAGGGAGCATCCAGCAAAGCAGGTGTGAGTCTTTCCCTCGCCCTTTCACTCGTTGCGTTGCTCTTCCTTGATTGGCATCCGGGCATTGTAGTAGGGATTGCGCTTGCCGTTTCATTTGCCTACTCTACTTGGTCTGTCCGCAAGCGCAAGGACAAGGACGGCAAGGAGGGAGTAGCATGATCTACCTGCAATTATTTTGGGCCTTTTTCATCTCCAACATTTTGGGGTACGGGGGAGGACCACCGAGCATCCCTTTGATCCAAAATGAAGTGGTTGACCATTACCAGTGGATGAGTGTACAGGAATTCGGAGAAGTGCTTGCGGTAGCAAATGCGCTGCCCAGCCCAATCGCGACCAAGCTCGCTGGATACATTGGCTATCAGATAGCGGGCGTACCGGGCGCAGTAGTCGCATTATTTGCAACGGTCG
The DNA here is from genome assembly GCF_023714195.1 of Brevibacillus sp. MER 51. Lineage (NCBI taxonomy): Bacteria > Bacillati > Bacillota > Bacilli > Caryophanales > Paenibacillaceae > Brevibacillus > Brevibacillus sp. MER 51. The sequence goes on from NZ_JAMAUS010000030.1 coordinate 8,412, forward strand.
CTCCGACAGCGATCGCTATGGTCTTATTGATGGGTTTTATTAATTTATTCCGCAGTGCTCCACAAGTAAAAGCGATGACTCAATCGGTACGGCCAGTTGTTACAGTCTTGCTCGGAACGATGACGTATCAATTCTTACTGGGCGCAGTCGAAGGCATTGGCTGGATGCAAACGGGGATTTTGACAGTGGCATCCTACCTTCTGCTCGAAACGTGGAAGGTCCATCCCGCATTTGTCATTTTGGGAGCAATGGCGTACGGGTTTGTTTTCATCGGCTAGATAAGTTTACGTAAGCTGGTAAGAAGAAAAAGCACAGGGCTCGTAGACCTTGACAACGCCTACCCAGTCGGAACTTCAAAAAGGGGACCCGCTTGTCGAACATTTCTTCCTTGAGAAACTTTCGCCCGTAGGGTGGCTTTGGCTCGACGGTCCCTTTTTTGAAGTGGAGACGGCCAGTCACTCCCCCTTGCTGGCGTGTCAGAGTTGAAGAGAACTGTGCTTTTTCTTCTCCTCCACTATGTTGACTCAAACCAGAAGAATCGGCTAAACGAAGGAGGCAAAAACCATGGTTAATTTTGACGCAATGGAATACCCATACGCATCGAAGCGTGTGACGACTTTTGCCAAGAACGGCATGGTGGCGACCTCGCAGCCACTGGCGGCACAAGCTGGCCTCGATATATTGAAAAAGGGCGGAAATGCGGTGGATGCGGCGATTGCAACGGCTGCGTGCCTGACTGTAGTAGAACCGACCTCGAACGGCATCGGGGGAGACGCATTTGCCCTCGTGTGGATCAAAGACGAGCTGCATGGATTGAATGCAAGCGGGCCTGCTCCACAAGGAATCTCCATCGAGATACTAAAAGCAAAAGGTCTTGATGAAATGCCGACCTACGGCTGGACGCCTGTCACTGTACCGGGCGCACCTGCTGCGTGGGCAACTTTGTCCAAGCGTTTCGGACGCCTTCCGCTGACAGAGGTTTTGCAGCCAGCGATTGATTATGCGGAGAATGGCTATCCTGTATCGCCCACATTGGCGCATAATTGGAATGCCGCACACAAAAAGTTTTCCCAGCAATGCAAAGGGGAAGAGTTCGCGCATTGGTTCTCCACCTTTACGCCAGATGGCAAAGTGCCAAAAGCGGGCGCCATCTGGAAGTCGCTGGGTCATGCGAAGACGCTGCGTCAAATCGCGGAAACAAATGCAGAGAGCTTCTATCGCGGAGAGCTGGCAGACAAGATCGACGCGTTCTCCCGTGAGTGCGGCGGCTATTTGCGCAAAGAAGACCTAGCTGCCTATGAGCCGGAATGGGTGAAGCCGATCGGAGTCAACTACCGTGGCTACGATGTGTGGGAGATACCGCCGAATGGGCAAGGGATGATCGGCCTGATGGCCCTGAACATTCTGAAAGGCTTTGATTTTGACGCAAAAGACACAACAGAAACGTATCACAAGCAAATCGAAGCGATGAAGCTGGCATTTGTGGATGGATTGAAATACATCACGGAAGAGAGCAAAATGAAAGTTTCCAAGGAAGCGCTGTTGTCAGAGGAATACGCTGCTACTCGCCGTGCACTGATTGGTCATGAAGCCTTGACGCCAGAGCCGGGTCAGCCGAAAATGAGCGGTACGGTCTATTTAGCGACTGCTGACGGTGAGGGCAATATGGTTTCCTTTATCCAAAGCAACTACATGGGCTTTGGTTCCGGGGTAGTTGTGCCGGGGACAGGAATCGCCATGCAAAACCGCGGTCATACCTTCTCGCTGGACCCTGCTCATGACAATTGCTTGGAGCCCGGCAAAAAAACGTTCCACACCATAATCCCGGGCTTCTTGACGAAGGATGGAAAAGCAGTGGGGCCATTCGGTGTAATGGGCGGCTTCATGCAGCCACAAGGACATGTGCAAGTGGTCATGAACACGGTCGACTTCCAGCTGAATCCGCAAGCTTCACTCGATGCGCCGCGCTGGCAGTGGGTGGAAGGCAAAACAGTGGAGCTGGAGCGTCATTTCCCGGAGCATTTGGCACAAGCTTTGGAGCGCAGGGGCCATACGATCAAATGGGCGCAGCTCGGCAATTACTTCGGACGTGGTCAAATCATTTGGCGTGATGAAAATGGTGTGCTAAGCGGTGGTACGGATATGCGCGCGGATAGCAGTATTGCGGCTTGGTAAGGAAACATTCTGGGGCTGGACTAAGGAAAGGAGGGCTCCATGGGTGTGGTATGTTTATTATATATTTATTCTCATAACGATAATTAGGAGTATTGTGTATCTAATTCGAAAACGGCGTACCCTTTTTTCGATGATCACTCTATTTTTTTCTATTTTCGGTCCAATTGTATTCTTTTTGCAGTCTTTGACGCGCGGTTCTGGTACAGAAATTGATAACCTGTTGTACGGCCTTACCCAAGGGGAAATATGGGCATGGTTTGTGATCCTTGCTTTTATGGAAATAGTTGCGTGGTACCTCGCGCTTGCTAAAGATTTTCTTGGTAAAAGGGAACAAAAGAACAATCTTAGAACGTAAGGACAGTTGTATTGCGGCTTGGTAGAGAAAAGAGAACCAAATAGTAGAGTGAGTTGGGCCGAAGCGGATGCTTCGGTCTTTTTATTTGTGCCTGTTTTCTACTTTTGACGATATTCATCTGTTCAGAAGTTGTTTAGATGTCCCCGGTAGAATGTAGAAAATGATCAGATTACGTCGTTTTTGCGTATAGTAAACCCTCTTTATGATAGTTCGAAAGTCGTGGTATAAAAGATGGGAGAAAACATTTTGAATGAATAGCATTTTAATTGTTGATGATACAGCGTTTACGAGACTTGTGCTGCGTAACATGTTTGAGAAATTAGGTGTTGAGGTAGTTGCAGAAGCTGATTCAGGGGAGGAGGCTGTTAGAAATTATTGTTTGTATCGACCGTCACTCGTCATAATGGATATTACGATGCCGGGCATGAACGGTTTGGTTGCCTCCCGAAAAATCATGGAGCTGGATAAGAATGCGAAGATTATTATATGCTCCGCAGTTACACGACGCGATACTGTCATCAAAGCGATCAGGCAGGTGCGCGTGATTTTATCGCAAAACCCTTGCAGTTCGAGAGAATTGAATGGGCTGTGCAACATTTACTGGAAACGGATTCCAGGTGAATGCGATGGGGGATATGGAGCAGTTCCCGAGTTTGCAGTAGGTTCAGGGACAGCTTTTGATCAATGAGGCCAAGCAGTGAAGAACAGAGATAAGCTGCCGTATAGGTAACTGTCCCTGCTCTTCTTTTTTCTCTTGTTCAGAAATTGTTGAGATGATCCTAGTAGAATGGGGAAAGCTGCGGATAGAGGGGCTTTGTGCCTATGAAAACGAAGAGTAAGAGGCAATAGTTTTGGTTGGTATTGGTAATAGGAATATATTACTATAATAAAATAGTCCGAAAGAGATAGATGGATAGGATGGGAGACAGCGTTTTTGGATGAATAGCATTCTGATTGTTGATGATACGGCTTTTACGAGACATGTGTTGCGCAACATATTTGAGACGTTAGGACTCCACGTTGTTGCGGAAGCTGCTTCGGGAGAGGAGGCTGTGAGAAATTACTGCTTGTACAAACCATCACTCGTTACGATGGATATTACCATGCCCGGCATGAACGGTTTGACTGCTTCACGCAAAATCATGGAGTTGGACAAGGATGCCAAGATCATTATTTGCTCAGCAGTGTCTAGGCACGATACCGTCATAAAGGCGCTTCAGGCAGGTGCGCGGGATTTCATAGCGAAGCCACTGCAGCTGGAGCGCATCGAATGGGCTGTGCAAAAATTGCTGGGAACAGGGGTAGATGTTCGTCGTGGGGATAGACAGGTGAAACAAATAGCTGAGGTGTTAGTATGAAAGTTTTGATCACAGGTGGTTATGGGTTCATTGGTTCTTTTGTCGCGGAGAGATTTTATAAGGAAGGGTATAAAGTTTTCATCCTCGACAATCTCAGCTCAGGCAATCAGAGGAACGTCACATTTCCGCATAAGGCATACGAGCTGGATGTAGCGGATAAAAAATGTGATGAAGTATTTAAAAGCAACAGGTTCGATGTTGTCATACATTTAGCGGCCCAAGTCAGTGTTGCTGCATCCATGGAAGACCCTTTGCTGGATACGAATACGAACATTCTTGGACTCGTGAATATGCTGAAGCTATCAAGCAAATATGGCGTGTCCAAATTTATTTTTGCGTCATCAGCCGCCGTTTACGGCATGAGTGAAAATACACCGTTACACGAAGATTCAGCGTGTGATCCGGTGTCTGTTTATGGAATAAATAAGCACATCGGTGAAATGTATTGCCGTAAATGGACGGAAATGTACGGCTTGCGAACGGTAGCCTTTCGCTTGGCGAATGTGTATGGCCCCAGACAGAGTGCAGTAGGGGAAGGCGGCGTCATCTCTACTTTTTTAACTCAGATCAACCATGGAAAAGAAATTGTTTTGCACGGGGATGGCAGCCAAACGAGAGATTTTATTTATGTAGAGGATGTAGCTGACGCCATTTTTCGTTCCGTTACCACGGATGATACCAGTGTGATGAATTTGTCTACCAATCAGGAAAGCAGCATTAATGAGCTGATTGACATTCTTGGGGAGAATCAGCAGCTCCAGGGAATAGTGCGAAGGGAAAAACGCCCAGGAGACGTAGAAAAGTCGGTTTTGGACAATACGAGGGCAAAGAGAAGACTAGATTGGATCCCGATGTATTCATTGGCGGAGGGGCTGGAAAAAACGGCGCAGTGGTATCAAGAGAGCATCGCAGAGAAAGAACAAGAGCAAGAGAGCGAAGGGAAGAAAACGATCCTTTGGCTACGTTCATGGGATGCAAGGCCGTACATAGAGAACATTCTTGCGTTTCTTCTGGTGATTTTCGCCACAGTTGGAACGGTTAATAGCGGTGTCTTTGATCTCAAGCTGATTTACATCGTGTTGATTGGCGCCGTTTACGGAACGAAGCAATCCCTCTTGTCTGTTATCCTGGCTTGTGGACTTTTTATCGGGGAAAGCCTGCATAACGGACGCGATGTCGTATCGCTTTTGTATGACGCAAATGTTCTGTTTCATATCGCTGTCTATTTTATTATCGGGATTGCTGTGGGCTATTCGATCGATAAACGCAACAGGGACGTACTGTCCAAGGAGCTGCAAAAGCAAGCCCTGGAAGACAAATATGATTTTTTAAAAGACATTTATAACGATGTCCTGATGGTAAAGCAAGAATTGCAGCAGCAGATCGTCAATTCGGAAGACAGCTTCGGGAAAATCTACAGCATCACCAAAGAGTTGGACAGCCTCGAGCCTGAGCGCGTATTGCAGAAATCGGTCAAGGTACTGGAAAGAATCATGAAGTCCGATGAGATCGCAATTTATACGATGAATCAAAATGGTTCCTTCTTGCGATTGATGGCCAAATCGAATAAAGCGGGTTTTGATCTGCCACGCTCGCTGAAAATGAGTGAGCATGCTTATCTTACTGAATTAATGACAATGAAGAAGATCATCGTGAATAAAGAGCTGCGTCACGACATGCCTCTTATGGCAGCCCCTATTTTTGACAAGGGAAAAATGGTTGCCGTGGTCACATTGCAACAGCTCGGATTTGAAAATTTTACAATGTACACCCAAAACCTCTTCCAAGTCGCCGTTCAATTGATCTCATCCGCTTTGTCCCGTTCTCTCCGATACTTAAATTCCACACAAAAGGACCGCTACCTGGAAGATACCTCTATCCTGATTCCTGCTTATTTTTCAGCAATGGTGAAGAACAAAAGGGATGCCAAACAACAGTTGAACACTGACTTTACCCTCCTGGCAGTGGATTCTGCGCAAATGGATCATCATACCCTTTCTACCTATGTCGCCAGTTCTCTTCGCGAAGCAGATTATATGGGAATGGACGAAGCCGGAGATGTCTATATCATTCTCTCCAATTCCAACGAGCAAGAAGCCCGTATCGTGATTGATAGGCTTGGTAGACTCGGTATTGCATCGAGAATTGTGCAGGAAAAAGACCAGGATCGCTTCTGGCTGAAGGATGGCGCCTATGCTTAATCTAGTCCTCCTCCATGTCTTGGTGTCTGTTGGTTACAGTTGGATACAAAGCCGGGGCAAGAACAGGCAGGTGCTTATTATGCGAATGCTTGTTGTTGGCTTTCTTCCCGTTTTTGGCCTCCTGTTATTGGGGATTACGGATGCATTCAAACGAACATCGAAAAAGAATGTGAATGAACTGATGCTAGAGAGCGATTTGCTGAAACTAGCTGAGGGATCGAATATTTTCCGAAGAGCGGACATGGAAAAGGAAATGAACATCGTACCGGTTGAGGACATTTTGTTTTTGAACGACACTGGCACACGCCGAAAGATGCTGATCGATGTTTTGAAAGAGCAGACCATTTGGCAGATCGGTACATTGGAGACAGCCTTGCAAAACGAGGATTCGGAAACGGTTCACTACGCGGCAGCCGCTCTAACGGAAATGCAGCGCAACCTTCAGCTCCAACTGCAGGATTTATCAGTGAAATATGAGGAGAACAAGCAGGATCTTGGGGTTTTACGCGCCTACGCAGATGTATTGAAGAAGTATCTGGACAGTTCACTCATTGATCAACGCACCTATGTGAAATACAGCTACACGTATTCATTTGTTCTCGAATCATTATTGGGCATTTATCAGGAAGAAGAAAGCTATTTTGTGGACAAGATCAATTGCGAGCTGGTGAACCAGTCCTATGAATCAGCCGCACAATACTGTCAATTGTTTCATGAGTATCATCCGGAAAGCGAGCAGCCATATGTCATGTCGCTAAAGCGCTTCTTTACGCTCAGAGACTACGCAGGGTTTGTGGCTGAAATGAATCGGTTAAAAAGTTCGTCGGTTAAAATATCCCACGCCACGCTGATGATGATCCGCTATTGGAGCACTTTGGAGGATGTTGAGCAAGACAGCACATGGGGGGAAGTCGCTGCTGCACAGGAAACAGGTCCGAATTTGACAGAGATGAGCGATACAAAATGAGAATGACAAGGAACATGAGAAGGAAAAGAGACAGGGAAAATGACAGAGAATGGAGCAGGTCGAGGTCCAGCGATATTCCCGTGAAAAAAAACATCTACATCATTCTGATCTTTGTGGCGATTCTGGGGATCACCATAGAAGCTACCCGATCTCAGTTCATCCTTCAGGTGAGCAATAATAAGTCAGGAGGCTCGCAAATACAGAATGACGAGCCGAAGCAAAACGCGATCGGTCAGGAGGAAATTGCCAAGCTAGCAAGGGAGAGATTCCTCATTCTGCATGATTCCAAGGATGAGAGCAGCATGGCAATCGCGAGGAATGTGGAGCAAGTGCTGCGGTATATGAAAAAGGAGTACGATCTCGCTGACGTTAAGCAGTTCTCGAAGCCCGATCCCCAATACATGACGGTCATTGTCACCATAGAAAATCTCGGCATGATAGCCAATCTGGATGCGATGATGCAATATGCGCACAATGGTGGAAATGTGTTCTTTTCACGTATGCCTGAATACAATGACAGCTTGTACCGCATATACCGAAAACTGGGGATCAATTCCATCAATTACCCTATCGTGACAAACGGCATTCAGATGACATCCAATCTCTTGATCAAAGGAGAAGATGCAAAAATTGGCGCAGATTCCATTGTGAATTCCTCGATTCCCGTAGAGCTGGATAGGCAAGCGAAGGTTCACGCTGTTTCTGCCGACAATATGCCACTGTTATGGGAGACCCAGTATGGACAGGGAAAGGTCATGGTCTATAACGGGACGAATATGCAATCTGCAATGAACAGAGGACTGATTGCTGGTGGCATCAGTTCACTGAATCAAGATTTCATGTACCCCATTTTCAATATGAAAATCATGTATATTGACGATTTTCCGGCCCCTTTTCGTCAGGGGATCGAGCCGAGTATTTACCGCGAGTACCACAAAGATATTCCCAGCTTCTATCGGGATGTGTGGTGGCCGGACATGATCAAGCTTGCTGCCGATTACGATGTGACCTACACGGGAGCTATTATCAAAACCTACAATAACCGGGTTGCCCCGCCCTTCACTGATGAGGAAGGAACGGATTCAAACAATCTGATCACGTACGGCAGGGACTTGTTGAAATTGGGTGGCGAATTGGGCATCCATGGATACAACCATCAATCGCTGGTAACCGATCAGGCGACGGCGAGCCATTACGAGTATAAGGCTTGGCCTGATGAAGCAAGCATGGCTGAGTCGCTTGCGTACCTGGACGATTATATCAAGAAGGTTTTCTCGTCGTATGACATACAGGTGTACGTTCCGCCTTCCAACGTGATGGGAGAGGAAGGGCGTCGAGCGCTGAAAGAATCCTTCCCTGATCTGAGGGTCATTGCCTCCTTGTATGCGGAATCAGACAGTACACACGAATACATCCAGGAGTTTTCCGTGGCTGATGATGGCATGATAGAGTTGCCACGTATTACCTCCGGATACAGTCGCACAGACATTCATGATTGGTACATAACGAATGCGATCACATCCATTGGTGTTTTTTCTCATTTTGTTCATCCAGACGATGTGTTGGACAAGGGGCGAAGCAATAACAAGTCGTGGCCGGAATTGGTAAAAGACTTTCAACTCATGCTGGAAGAACTTTACCAGCAGTATCCATGGTTACGTAGTCAGACTGCTTCCGAAGCTGCAGCAAGTCTTGAGAGCTATGTGCAGACGGATGTGTATATCACGCATACGGATAAAAAAATAACAGGCTACATGAACAATTTCTCCGGCGAAATGTATTACATCTTGCGGACAAACAAAAAAATGACGAGCTTGGTCAATTGTACGGTAGAAAAAATAGAGGAAGGTGCCTATCTCGTGCATGCAACGGGTGCCAAATTTGAAATAGGACTGGAAGAGTAAGCGATGAAAATTTGTCTGATTGCCGAAGGATCTTACCCTTTTATCACGGGGGGTGTTTCTAGCTGGATTCATTCCTTAATCACTAGCATGCCAGAGCATGAGTTCATCATTTATGCAATTGGAGCAGAAGGGAAAAACAAGGGAAAATACGTCTACCAGCTCCCCTCGAATGTGGTGGAAATCAAAGAGGTATTTCTGGATGCCTATCTGAAAGAAGAGGCTGCACCGGGCAAGCGTCTGGGTCTTACTGAGGATGAGCGGCAAGCGTTGCTTTCGTTGCTTGATGGGAGCAAGGGTGACTGGCGTGCTCTTTTTTCCGTGTTGTCGGGGAGTAAGGTGCCATCCGTAGCTGAGTTGCTTACAAGCAAGGACTTTTTCGAGGTTATCCAGCGGCTTTGCGAACAAAAATATCCGCAAATCCCTTTTACCGAAATGATCTGGATGATTCGTTCGATGGTCTTGCCGCTATGCCTGGTCATTCAAAACGGCATGCCGCAAGCGGATTTGTATCACAGTGTGTGCACGGGATATGGCGGTGTAGCAGGGAGTCTTGGGAAGTATCTGCATGCAAAGCCGTTTTTGCTGACGGAGCATGGAATCTATACACGCGAGCGGGAAGAAGAAATTATCAAGGCAAACTGGATCAAGGGTCACTTTAAGGATATTTGGATCGACTACTTTCATAATCTTTCTGCATGTGCCTACTCCTACGCGGATGAGGTAATCACGTTATTTGAACGAAACAAGGAAATTCAGATCGAGCTAGGGTGTGATCCTTCCAAAGTATCCGTGATCCCGAACGGTGTAAAAGTGAGTGATTATGCTGACATCGTGGAGGAAAAAAAGAACGACACAATCACCATTGGTGCTGTTGTCCGCGTGGTACCTATCAAGGATATTAAAACAATGCTGCATAGCTTCGGACTCGTCAAAGAGCAAGTACCACACGCACGCTTTGTTATCATGGGCCCGACGGATGAAGATGAGGAGTACTACACAGAATGCCTGCAATTGGTCGACAGCCTGCAACTGGAGGATGTTACGTTTACGGGTGCGGTCAATGTAAAAGAGTATCTCGGAAAAATGGACATGCTTGTTTTGACCAGCATTAGTGAAGGCCAACCGCTCGTTATTTTGGAAGGAATGGCATGCAGAAAGCCCTTCGTCACAACGGATGTGGGAAGCTGTCGGGAATTGTTGTACGGCAATGGTGACAACTATGGCAACGCAGGGATAACGGTACCCGTCATGCATTTTACCCAAATTGCCCAAGCGATCATTACGTTGTGTCAAAACGAGCCATTGAGACGGCGTATGGGCAGATGCGGTTTCCAAAGAGTATCGGATATTTACACACATGAGAACTTCTTGGCGGGATATCGCAATATGTATCGGAAATACGAGGTGTAAGAAATATGGCGGGCATTGGCTTTGAACTGAAGAAAATGTTTCGGAATAAAGGGTATTTGTCCAGTGTGAAGGCGTATGCATTTTCTTCGCTGGTCACAGTCGGACCGATGCTGATTTGTATGGTCATGATCACGGTGCTACAGCAGGTCCTTCTTCAATTGAATGTCAGCTATTTGGAGAGGATGTCTTTTTTAGCAGCTGTTGTTTATGCGTTTGTGTTTTCACTGTTGGTTACCTGCGGTTTTTCCATGGTCATTTCTCGCTATATTGCAGACAAAATATACTTGCGCGAGTATAACGACATCATTGCTTCTTTGTACGGAGTTATGGCTGTTTGCCTGGGCTTGGGGGGAATTCTCGGCGGCGCTTTTTATTGGCTGGCTCCTTTGCCGTCTGGCTTTAAGCTCGTAGCCTACCTTCTTTTTGTGGAACTGATCGTTGTATGGCTGCAATCCGCCTATTTGTCCGCATTAAAGGATTATATGCGAATTATTCGCGGGTATTTGGCGGCTGTTGCCGTTACGCTTCTGGCTGCGTTTTTTCTGGTGAATCTGACTGAATTGGAAAAAGGAATCGCAATGCTGATTTCTTTGGATCTTGGCTTTTTTATCATGATCGTTCTGTCGATGATTCATTTGGAGAGCTATTTCCCGAAGCGGGAGAGGAACTACTTTGATTTCGTGAAGTACGTGAAAAAATACCCAAGTCTGCTGGGCGTGGGTCTCTTTTGCTCTCTCGGCTTTTATGTGCACCATTTTATTTACTGGCTGGGGAGTCCGCTTCAAGAAGTTGTGGCGGATACTTACGTGATTGCGCCGTTTTATGACGTGCCTGCTTTCTACGCTTCCTTGAGCATATTGCCTACGATGGTCATGTTTGTTGTATCTGTAGAGACCGCTTTTTATGAGAAGTATCGAGCGTATTACGGGACGATATTGGGCACAGGCTCGGTGCAGGATATCAAGCGGGCAAAAACTGACATGGTCCAAACATTGATGCAAGAACTCAGCTTCATGATGGAAGTGCAGCTGTTCTTTTCCTTTGTTGCATTGGCTCTGGGAATTACGCTGCTTCCGCACATCGGTTTTACGTCCGAGCAGATGGAGCGGTACAACATCCTAGTTATCGCAGGATACCTGTACGCTGTTATGTTTGTGATCGTGCTGATGCTGCTCTATTTTGACGATCGGAAGGGAGCGCTTGCGGTGACGACCTTATTTCTCATCAGTACGGTTGTCATCACCATAGCGATGCTGCCCCTTCAGAACTACGGTTTTTCATTTTTTATTGCTTCGTTTCTTGGTCTGGTAGCTGGTCTCGGCAGGCTGATCTATTACCTGAAAAATATCGATTATTACACCTATTGCCTACAGCCGCTCTTTGTCAAAGGAAAGCGAATGGAATAGATGGGGACTGATGGATTGGGGAGGACTTAGGGTGAAGAAAAAACGATTCATACTGAGCCTGCTCGTAGCATTAGGAGTTGTATCGACTGGTTGTACACAGAATGTACCTGAACAGCCAGTGTCAGATACCCCGGCAGCAACGAGCCAGGTGGCACCAACTCAACAGATGAATGAGGGACTGATTGAGAATAGAAGCGTATACGATCAGGATGTGGATGGGAGCATCGTCCATTTGTATGTGACGGTAGTCAACGAAGAAAATTCCAAACTGAAGACAACCACCTTTACGGAACTCAATCTGGCTCCTAGCGGACGGAATGAAAAGGGAGAAGATCTCCAGGCCAAAGTCATTATGCAGGAAGGGACGGCGGAGGGGCCGACCCAGGGCTACTTTGGTTTTGGAGAGACGAGAGCAAACGGAACGATTGAGCTACGAGGGGAATCGAGCAGGAGAGCGGAACAAAAATCGTACAAAATCCGTTTGTTCGAAAGTGCCGGATATTGGCGGGATCAGCGCAACATCAACTTAAGCAAGCACAAGTCTGACATGACGCGTGTTCGACAAAAGCTAAGCTTTGATTATTTCGAGCAGATGCCGAATATGACTAGCTTGCGGACGCAGTTCGTTCAAGTAAAAATCAAGGATTTGACCAAAAAAAATCCAGACCGGGACTTTGTTGATTACGGTTTGTTTACTCAAATTGAACAGCCAAACAAAACATTTTTGCAGGCGCACGGGTTGGACCGGAACGGAAACTTGTACAAGGCAATTGATTTCGAGTTCCATCGCTACGAGGATCAGATCAAGCTGGCAACCGATCCTACCTACGACAAGAAAGCATTTGAAAAAATTCTGGAGATCAAAGGCAGCGAGAACCATGAAAAGCTCATTGCCATGCTGGAGGATCTCCATAATCCTGCAATGAATACGCAGGACTTTTTGGACAAGCATTTTGATCGGGAGAACTATTATACATGGATGGCAGCCAACCTGTTGATGGGGAATCACGATACGGCTGTTCACAATTTTTATTTATACAGTCCAAACAACTCGAACAAATGGTATTTCCTCCCGTGGGACTATGACTCAACATGGGGATTTTTCGAAGAAGAGCTCAAGCGCAGTCCAGAAAAAGGGCTCGGTCAATGGCAGTTTGGTCTCTCCAACTACTGGGTGTCGAACCTGCATCGCCGCATCTTCAAAGACCCGGAAAACATCAAGGCGCTAAACGAAAAGGTTGAGGAAGTCAGCAAGATCATTACGAAAGAGCAAACGGAAAAATACTTGAAGAGCTATTATCCGATTGTGAGCAAATACGTTCTGCAACAACCTGATTTATATAATTTGCCGTTGGATGTCTCCTATTTTCACAATGAGCAAGCACTTCTCTCTGGTGAACCGGAGCGAAACAAAAAGAGATACTATGAGCGCCAAGAGAATCCAATGCCCTTTTTTATGGGAGATCCAAGAAAAGAAGGAGACAAGCTCATTTTTTCCTGGGACCATTCCTATGACCTGCAAGGAGACGATCTGACCTACGATTTTGCTGTCAGTTACGACCCTGCATTTACGAAGATACACGCGCAGGCAAAGGGACTGACAGGAGTCCAATACACGATAAACGATCCGGGAAAAGGTCGCTTTTTCTGGAGGGTGATTGTCCGGGACAGCAAAGGGAACACACAGACGGCATTTGACAGAGTAGAGCCGGAGGATGCGATTTATCACGGGGTGAAGGAGTTTGTGTTGAAATGAAAGGAATACAGAGCACGGGCATCCAGCTAGGCAACAAGCGATTGCGGCATGAGTTGAAGTATTATCTTCGGCTGACCCATTATGAGCCACTCCGGCAGAAATTGCGTCTGATCGCGACTCCTGACCCCCATTCTGTAAGTGAGGAAGGCTATCATATTCGCAGCCTGTATTTTGATGACTATCACGACACGGCTCTCTATGAAAAAAACTACGGGGTTTTTCAAAGAAAAAAGTATCGCATCCGCATTTACAACAAAAGTGATGCGGTCATCAAGATGGAGCGAAAGAGCAAGTTTGGCGGATACATTTGCAAAGAATCAGCGTCGATTACGCGAGATGAGTATGAACGAATTTTCGCAGGCGATGTTGAGTTTCTGCGGGAGACGGAAAGCGCTGTGCTGCGAGATTTTTATTTGTCGTGCAAGAATCATCTGTTTCGGCCTCGTGTCATTACGGATTATGTTCGAGAGGCGTATTTGGTGAGAGAAGGGAATGTCCGAATCACGTTTGATAAGTACTTGAAGGCAAACGTCAATACGCTTGATATTTTTGACGAACACATCATGATGGTCAGAGCGATTCATCAGCCCATGATGATCATGGAAGTGAAGTACGATCAATTCCTGCCATTCAATATTAGACATTTGCTGCAAAACCTGAGTAATCAGCGGTCGGCTATCTCCAAATATGTCATTTGCAGAGAGGAAACCAAAAAGTACTATAATCTTTAGTGTGAGGAGAAGTCGAGAAACTATGGACACGACCAATACGATTAATTTTCAAGATATCATCAAAAAAAGTGTCTTAAAAATGGACCAATTCGCCAGCATCTCGATCATCGATACCATCATAGGTCTTGTGTTGTCGGGATTGCTTGGTTTGTTTATCTACTATATTTACAAGAAAACGTTTCGTGGCGTCGTCTATACGCACACCTTTAACATCACGCTGGTGGTCATGGCAATGCTTACTTGCCTGATTATCATGACGATTAGTACGAATATCGTGCTCTCTCTCGGGATGGTTGGTGCGTTGAGCATTGTGCGGTTCCGTACCGCCATCAAAGACCCGCTGGATATTGTCTTCATGTTTTGGTCGATCTCGGTAGGTATTGCGACGGGAGCAGGTGTATACCCGGTTTCCGTCCTGGGCTCTCTGGTGGTGGCGGCTGTCATTGTCGTATTATCCAAGCGGCAAATGAGAGATGTTGCCTATCTGCTCATTATTACTTATCAGGATCAAGCCAATGACGGGATCAAATACCAGCTGAACAAGCTAAAATACACCCTGAAATCAAAGACAGTCAACAAAGAGATGGTGGAATTGATTGTAGAAGTAAAAATCAAGGGAGATAATACGGCATTTGTTCAGGATATTTCAGAGGTAGAAGGTGTGAAAAACGTATCATTGGTCAGCTACGATGGCGATTATGCACCATAAATGATTCAACAAAAAATCCCTTTCTGACGACGCCTTTACAGGTGGACTGACCCTAATTAATGAGACGTTGAAAAAGCACCTAGGCTACCTGTTTCCCATACTCGTATGGAGACAGGTAGTTCAATTTTTCCTGAATTCGATCTTGGTTATAAAAACAGATGTAATTTT
>NZ_JAMAUS010000031.1:0-21040 GCF_023714195.1 Brevibacillus sp. MER 51
TATTAGGCACGCCGCCAGCGTTCGTCCTGAGCCAGGATCAAACTCTCCAATAAAGTTTGTTACTGGTTCAAAGCTGGCAAATCATTTCATGATAGACTCATTAACGCTTTCGCTGTTCAGTTTTCAAAGAGCATTTTCACTAGCACTTCAAAAGCGCTAGATTCACAATATACCATGTATCATTACTGAAAATCAACAGGTAATAATTGGTGTGTTTCATTTTGTTCCGCTCTTTTTGGAAGGCGGATTTTTAATATAACATGAGCGGTTCGTTTGATCAAATGCAATATTTGGTAATTAGTTATAGAAGAAGGCTACATCATAAGAGAAGCAGGAGATGCCTCCGTCTGACTACAGATAAAACAAAGACTGGAAGCCCGTCTAATAGCAAAGGGATGCCCCACGAGTCTCCAACTTTATTTTCTCCGTCAATAGATTTTCACGCTACAACTATTAAAGAAGAGAAAGAATATCAACTCTTCCTCTCTTCGGACAGTTCCATTCTATCACGAATCATCTCCACGAGAGCGTCCATATAGTCAGCCGAATCATTCAGAAATTCAGTGGAGACAAACTCCAGCCCGCAAGCTTCTGCTTTCACCCGGCAATGGATTCTGCAATCGAAAATCGCCTCTACATTTTCAGTCAAAGACAGCAAGTCACAGACAACGACTGCCTTGCCGCCTGACTCAGGCACTTTTTCAATCATTGCAAGCACATCTGGTCCTAACCATTTCTGCGGGGCCGGTCCTGCGCTTCGGTAAGCGAGTTGCCACTTCTTGCAATCAGCTCGCATGGCGACCTCTTCAGCCAATTCTTTAAAAGCTTGGATGAACTCGTTGTTCACTTCTGGCACCCCCGGTTGACTGTGGGCTGTAAACAACACAGTCGCTTCGGAACGGTTCTCCACGGAGAGCCATTGCAGTGCCGTTCGTAGACGAAGACTGATCGCTTCTGCAATCCCCGGATAGCGGTGCCAATGATTGATTTCCACAACCGGAATGTTTGCACCGCTAGCTTCGAGCGCTTTTCGGACACTTTGATAATAGGCTGCTGTTCCCGTTCTCGAATACAAGGGGGACGTCGGAAACGCGTACAACTCAGTAACACCGTCTGCGACCATTTGTTGAACCGTCTCGTGCACAAAAGGAGACGTATGCTTCGTAGCTTGATAGACTTTGATTCGCTCGCCGCCTCCAGTTTGATTCAACCGCCGCTCCAAGGCCAGCGCTTGCCGAGCTGTTACCGAACCAAGCGGATCTGCAACGCCAATTGATTGAAAGCGTGTCTTGGCAGCCTTCAACGTATCCGGCGAAGGAACTTTGCCGTGAAACAGATGGGTATAAAAGGGCAGTATATCATCGATTGATTGCAGTGAGGCGTAAGACAACATGAGCAGGGCTTTCATCTGATTTTCGCAACTCCTTTTGGCTATTTTACATGAAGTCCTTGCTCTTGAACAAAAAAGACGACCTCTGATCGCTCGGAAGTCGTCGGTGTGTTATTTCCGTGTGTCTCTTATTTTTTTACAGAAGGCATAACACCCTCTGGAATCGGGCACTCATACGCTTGACCGCCCAGACGCTGTTTCAGCTCAGCTTTTGCCTGTTCAATCAGCTCTGGGTTTTTCAGCATGTCAATAGCTGTAGAAGCCATGACTTTCCCCGCATGCAGCATCCCTTTATGTGCCATGGATGTCGCACCGAGGGACACCCATTGCCAGGAGTGCAGGGTGGAGCCGTTTATATAGCACGCAGTTGTGCATTGCGCAGTTGGCGTAATCCAGCTCACATCCCCTACATCTGTGGAGCCGTTCAGCGGGATTTTTGATCCGTCGTATGGATTGAGCCATGTCACCATGTCTGGGGCAGGCATGTCCGGTGACTGTTTTTCCGAAGTAGCGAGTTCCTGCTTGGACAGCGTCGCGCGCATTTCTTTTGCCAATTGCAGTTCCGCTTCATCATGTACAGGGACGCCAAGCTCCTTGAAGTTTTTGTACATGACCTCTTCGAGCAGCTTGTTTTGCACCAGATTTGAGCACGCTTTGTCGAATACGATCTCTACCTCTGTTTCGGTCATGAGCGCAGCGCCTTGGGCAATTTTGCATACGCGTTCGTAAATCTCCTGTACTTGATCAACCTTTGGCGCACGTATGAGGTACAGTACCTCGGCTTTTGGTTGAACTACATTTGGCGACAAGCCGCCGGCGTTCGTGATGGCATAATGCACACGCGCTTCCGGGATGATGTGCTCGCGCAAGTAGTTCACGCCGACGTTCATCAATTCCACCGCATCCAATGCGCTTCGACCGAGATGTGGACTTGCTGCCGCATGGGCGCTTTTTCCTCTAAACTTGAAGTAAATTTGATAGTTCGCAAGTGAATCGATGGACATGATACTGTTATACCCCATTGGGTGCCAGCAAAGTGCGAAGTCCACGTCGTCAAACAATCCTGCTCGTGCCATGAACGCTTTCCCGGAGCCGCCTTCTTCACCTGGGCAGCCGTAATAACGAACTGTCCCTGTCATGTTGTTCTCTTCCATGTACTCTTTCACGGCAACGGCTGCCGCAAGAGAAGCGGTACCGAGCAAGTTATGTCCGCAGCCATGGCCGTTTGCCCCCGCTACGAGAGGCTCTTCCGTAGTTTGACCTTTTTTCTGGCTCATGCCCGACAGTGCATCGAACTCGCCCAAAATCGCCACGACGGGATTTCCGCTGCCAAAGCTTCCGATGAAAGCTGTTTTGATCCCACCTACACCGCGTTCAACCTTGAAGCCCTCTCCTTCGAGTGTTTGAGCCAGCAGTTCAGCCGATTGGTACTCTTCAAAACGCGTCTCCGCAAAGTCCCAAATCTGGTCGCTCACCTTGATGAAGGCATCTCGTTTTTTCTCAATCATTACTGCAATTCGCTCGGTATGCATTCGCAAACATCCTCCTCTGACCTCGTTGTCCACATGCTTTTTCGCTCAGGTAGGAACGTTTTTTACGTCAGCAATCGTCTGGCAATTCGGTTCAAAAGCGCTACGCTGCGTGGCAAAATCTCTTCTTGTATATCGAACTTCGGATGGTGGTGAGGCGCCGGGATATCCGTACCGATTGCCATATACGTTCCTTTTCCGCCACGATCCTGAACGCGTTTAATCATAAAGCTGGCATCTTCACTGCCCATCGAGTTGTACTCGCCGTGCTTAAAGGAATGGAAGCCTTCTACTTGCCGGGCTTCTTCCAGTGCCAGTTCTGCCATCTCCACATCGTAGCTGATCGGGATTGCTCCCCCGACGACTTCGATCTTGTAATCGAGCTCATGCATAGCGGCACTATGCGCGATAATGTTGCGCACGCGGTTTTCTACTTCTTCATTTACTTCTTCGGTAATGGAGCGAGTCTCCACAACCATCTTGGCATAGGCCGGAATGATGTTCGCTGCTGTTCCGCCTTCTAACACACCCACATTGATTCTCGTATCACCCGTGCTGAAGCGGGGAATCGCATGAATGTTCAACAGGGCAGTAGCCGCTCCGAGCAATGCATTTTTCCCTTGCTCTGGCGACGCACCAGCATGAGAAGAAACACCGTAGAAATGCGCCATCATTTTCGTGGTAGCCAAAAATCCATAGGAACCGCCGTGTACCTCACCCAGCGGTACATTGACACCCAAATGGTTGCAGAAAATATAATCAACATCGTCCAAATGACCTTTCTCCACGATTGCGTATGCACCGCGAACACCTTCTTCGGCTGGTTGAAAGATCAGTTTGAGCGTGCCGGAAAAATCTCCTGCTGCAAGCGCTTCTGCCAGTCCCAAGCCAATCGTGGTATGACCGTCGTGAGCGCAGGCATGCATGTTGCCTTCATAGTGGGAGCGGAAGCCATTCGCTTGTGGAAAATGGTCTTGCTCCCTACTTTCCAATACAGGCAGTGCATCCATGTCAAAACGGAAAGCAACCGTTGGTCCAGGTGCCTTCCCTTTCTTTACACCGATCACTGCTGTATAGCCACCGCGCATTTTTTCAGCGATCGCCGGGTTTGCACCGTCACGCAAAGCTCTTTGATATGTTTCCTCGAGAACCGCCTCGGAGGGCAAGCCCCGACGGGAATCTCCATCGATTGCTTCTTGTCCGTATATGACCTCATAGCCGAGGGACGTCAAAATCTCTACTACCTTGGAAGCGGTACGGAACTCCGTAAAACCCACCTCTGGATGTCTATGAAAATCTCTTCGCAACGAAACCAGATCCAACATCGTTCAATTCCTCCTGTTAACTCTGGAGCATGTCTTTTTCCATGCCCAGGTCCGATAGGCAAGCTCTAAAAATATGAGAAGACTGGTAAATGTAAACCCTTACAAACATATACGAATATTAAAAGACATTTTCGTTTAATTGAATTATATAGTTACCTCTCCGTTTTTTCAATAGAAGTTGTTAGACTTATTGAAAAATAAAAAAATTTCGTCTCGCTGTTGTGGTGGGGAGGAAACAGGAGAAAACGCTCAGATTCTAGGGCCACTCGCTGGGGGATTGACTGCCCGACGCAATGCAAAAAACGAAACCGCGTCCAAAGTGGTCCAATCAGGATGTGTTTCAGAGGTGGACGCTTAAAAGCGTGTTTCGCTTTTTGCATTGCGTCTCGGTCGGTGTCCCTAAGATCTTCGCTTATTTCTCCTGTTTCCTCTACGAGCTTTCCATGTTTAAACGAGCTTTTAAAGATTTATATGAATGAAGAAATATCATCAGTTACGACAGAGAAGAATATTTCCAGACGTAGCAACTTGTGGAGTCCTACCGAGCGGAGAAGGGGTTCGTGGGCAAAAGAAACGCAACGTGCTCGCGCTACGTAGCGGCTACCACTTTTGCGTTTCCCCGCGAATCCCTTTGGAGCGCACAGTCTTTACCCCCCAGCAGGACGGAGCCTGGAGCCTAGTCTGGAAATATTCTTCTCTCCATTGCAGCCCCATGACATGAAAAAACACCCGAAACCTCTCGTCGGGTGCTTTCATTTCTTTAACTGATAAAGCTTCTTCGGACGCCCACGCACAGCCTGCTGCTCTTCCCCGCTGAACTCGGCCAAATCCACTTCGCACAAGCTCCCCATGATCCGCTGGGCATTTCGTACCGTCATCGACAGTTGCGAAGCGATATCCGTCGTCGAAAACGACTTCCAGCCCATACGCTGAACCAGCGCACGCAGCTTGTGATACGATTTGACACTTACATTGGCCCGGTTTAGCTTCTCCAACAACTCGCGATCACTGGAGCGGAATGAATAGGCGAGCTCCTCTGTTTCTCCCACCGATTCCATCATGACGCCATTATCCTGTACGACGACAATGCCCGCCCCCGGTCGTTCTTTTGCATGCTGGATTGCTTTTCGCGCATTGTTTTCCGCAGAAAAAGCTGTATCCCCAAAGCCCACACCTACTGCAACCGGAACCTCTGCCTCCAAAGAGAGCTGTTCCACTGTTTGTCGGAGCATTTCAATTTCTCGTTGTATCGCACCACGCGAACTAAAAATCTGGTAGCGTCCGTTGCCATTTGCCAACAGGGAGCCGTCCAGCCGATCGCAGAGTGCAAGCAGAATTTGTCTGATCTTCAGCTCCAGATGCTGCAAGTAAAAGCGCGTGCTGGCCCGCTCAGGAATTTTGTCAAACTGTTCCAGCTCAATGATTTCTACCCCGATTTGTGTGTCCTTGAAATAGGAGCTTTTCACCTTTTCAATGACGATTTTCATCGCCTGACGAATCTCCATTTTCGTCATCAGGACACGATAGACAGGAATACCTTCCTCGCGCAGCGCATGTTCAACCACAGAAAACGTGGTGAATGCTCCTTGTGTCTTGCCTTCACGCCACAGCGATATATGAAACTGCATGATCGCATCGAGGTCAAAATGCTCGTCGTACGTAGTAACGTAAATCTCCTCGTCCGGTATGTCCAGCTCCGACATCGACTCTCGTAAATGCGTCCCCTCCGACTCAATCATATCGATGGAAACACGGTTCACGGCTGTATTTTGGTCAATCGACATCTGAATGAAGCAGCGATACAAATTCGAACCGTTCGGCGGGCAATAGACGATATTGGCATCCGGGGTGAGCACGTTTTTGGCGATGGTAAACGGAACCGGCCCTGAGAAAAACCATCCGTTTAACTCCGGATGATGCTCCCGGACGATTTTGCTCACTTCACGCACGTCTTCATAACGAAAGGGGACAAATTCGATTTCATGCTCAAACTCATTCGCGACCGCCAGTATCCGTTCCACCGAAGGAAGCGGTCCTACAACACCGATTCTATACATAAGGAAGTTTTCTCCTACTTGTTTATGATAGACACCTTTTCCTCATTCATATCATGTACGGTTCTCTTTGTCCATCGAATGCCAAATGTGTTGCTGAACGAAAAAAAGAACTGATGGCTATGTATACCCCTTAACCATCAGTTCGAACTTTATTTATTTGAATACGACTACTAACGATTCAAGTTTTTAATGTACATGCCAGCAGCCACTTGTCCCTCGTAAACCCATCCTGGAGGAACAGGGGAATATTTGCTTACTAATAATACGGTTCCATAAGGAGCTCCAACGACATTCATGATCGTTTTGCTATCATAGTTTTCTCGCGATACAACCCATCCAGTTGGAATCGGTGAGAACTTAGTCACATTGAACTCGGTGCGGTAAGATGCTCCTATTACATATTTGATCACCCGACCAGCTACTTCATCTCGTAAAACTACCCATCCTGCTGGAACGGGAGAATATTTGCTAACTCTTAATTCTGTACCATATGGAGCACCTGCTGTATTTTTAATGAGCTTGGAACCTAGATCTTCACGGATGACGACCCAACCTGCCGGGACAGGAGCAGATTTTCGAATCCATTCCTCATCTGAGCTCCATCTGGCAGAAATGGATGAATGTTCTTTCCGCTCACCAACACTAGTGGCTTGAATCGGAGACGTTAGTACTGCAGAAAATACGGCTACACTTAATGCTGAAAAAACCATTTTCTTGAACATAGTGATTCCCACCTCTCCTATCATTAGTATCTACCAAAATATACCACATCTTTTAAAATGAGTAAATTTTTAAGAAAAATCAATTAACTCCCTATCAGTATTCCTATCAATCAATAATCTAAGTAAATATTTTTTATCGAGAAACTAAAAAAATTTCTTTGCTATCGAAACCCCCAGCAAATATTCTGAATATACGTTTTCTATCATTTTAAGGGGGGTATTTATGAAAAAGGGACTGGCAATTGCAACCTGTCTTACCTTGCTTTTCGGGGTACTAGCGGGGTGCTCGAACTCTTCCGCACCTGCTGAAACCACTGGCTCCACTACACCTGCAGAAGCGACAAAAACAGAGCCGATGGTGTTAAAATGGAGCATTAACAGCGAGCCTCCTTCGATGGACCCTGGGATCGCCGTCGACGCGGATTCGTTTGACATGATTTACGCTGCCTTTGAGGGTTTGACCAGCTATGACCTGAACGGACAACTCGTCAATGCTACGGCTGAGAGCTTCACCAACTCGCCGGATTACATGAACTATACCTTCAAAATTCGCAAGGACGCCAAATGGAGCAACGGAGATCCTGTCACCGCCCATGATTTCGTCTATGCGATCAAGCGCAATCTCGATCCGAAAACAGCGTCCGAGTACGCCTATCAACTTTACTACATTAAAGGAGGAGAGGAGTACAATACGGGGAAAGGCAAAGCAGAGGATGTAGGCGTCAAAGCTGTAGATGACTACACCGTCGAATTTAACCTAAAGGCCCCGACTCCGTTTTTCCGTGAACTAACCTTCTTCCCGACCCTCTTCCCGTTGCATCAAAAAACACTGGAAGGAAACCCGAAATGGGCGAATGAAGCGAAAACCATCGTGGGAAATGGTCCCTTCATCATGGACACGTGGGAGCACAAAAGCAGAATCGTCTTTACGAAAAACCCGAACTACTGGGACAAAGACAACGTCAAGCTCGACCGGATTGAAATCGCTATGATCGAGGACAACAATACAGCGTTCTCGATGTTCGAAAATGGCGACATCGACTGGGGCGGCTATCCTGCCTCCACTCTTCCGACCGACGCAATCCCTACACTCAAAGATGCTGGCAAGCTGATGGTCGCGGATAATCCGGGCACGCAATCCGTTGTTTTTAATACAAACAAACCACCGTTCAATAACAAAAAAATTCGCCAAGCCTTCGCGTATGCCATCAACCGTCAGGAAATCATCGACAATATTTTGCAGACGGGTGTTCCAGCCGCCTATGGTTGGGTACCGACTTCCATGGGATTAAAGCCAGACGGCTACTTTAAAGAAGACCAGGCGAAAGCAAAAGCATTACTGGAAGAAGGTATGAAGGAGCTCGGACTCTCGACCTTCCCGACCGTTACCTACACCTTTGACACAAATGATACCAACAAAAAACTGGCAGAAGCCCTGCAAGATCAGTGGAAAAAGGCACTCGGTGTCAACGTGAAGCTGTACACGGCGGAGCTGAAGGTGTACCGCGACATGAGATCGCAGGCGAACTTTGACATGATCCGCTTCCAATGGGGCGCAGACTTCAACGACCCGATCAACTTCCTGGAGATGTTCCGTGATAAAACAGGCGGAAACAACCACCCGGATTGGGAAAATGCCAAGTTTAAAGAGCTGATCGATAAGAGTTACAACGAGCCTAATCTGGACGCGCGCAAAAAAATTCTGCTCGAAGCAGAGACGATTCTTATGGAAGAAATGCCGCTGGCTCCAATCAACTTCCGTGGAAGCCCTTATGTGAAAAACGACAAGGTGAAGGATTTCATCATCTTCCCGCTGGGCGGCGCTTACTTTAAGTACACCTCGGTTAATCCGTAGGGAATGAAAACATCTTTGGTTTGTGCGAACATAGTGGTGGGGAAGAGAAAAACGGGCTTCCTCCGTTCGTGGCACGCCAACAAGGAAGCGGAGATGTCCGTCTCCACTCCAAAAAGCGGTACGTCGACCAAAAGCCACCCGATGGGCGGAAGCTTCTCAGCGAAGAGGTTGGTCGACAAGCGTGTACCGCTTTTTTCCGTTCCGACTGGGTAGGCGCGCCAAGGCCTCCGGTCGCTCCGTTTTTCTCTTCCTCTCCGTAGCCTTTGTATACACGAGATTCTTGAAACCACATAAATCAAAACAAAACAGGCTGTACCTGTCGCAATAGACGGTACAGCCTGTTTTATTACATTTACAATTACACAGTCAGCGTTTTTTGGTCGGTTCCGTGGTAAGCATTGGTATCCAGCTCTTTTGTCACTCTGCTCGTCAAGAGACCGGACGTCATGCTGCCGCTTACGTTTAGTGCTGTGCGGCCCATGTCAATCAACGGCTCAACGGAGATGAGCAGACCGACAATGGCAATTGGCAAATTCATCGTGGACAAGACGAGCAGTGCTGCAAAGGTCGCCCCGCCACCTACACCTGCAACCCCGAAGGAGCTGAGTGCCACAACTGCGATCAGTGTCAGGATGAACGATGGTGTCAACGGATCAATTCCTGCGACAGGTGCTACCATGACAGCCAACATGGCTGGATACGTACCGGCGCAGCCGTTTTGTCCGATGGAGAGCCCAAAGGAGCCTGCGAAGTTGGCAATTCCCTCAGGAACCCCCATGCTTTGCTGCGTTTTTACATTCAGTGGCAACGCGCCCGCGCTCGTACGCGAAGTGAAAGCGAACGTCAGGACAGGGAATGCTTTTTTCACATAGGTGATTGGATTCAATCCTGCAAACGTCAACAGCAGCAAATGAACGATAAACATGATGATCAGCGCCACATACGATGCGACAACGAACTTGCCCAGCTGCCAGATGGCATTGTAATCGCTGGTAGCTGCGACTCTGATCATGATTGCCAGTACACCATATGGCGTCAGGCGCAAGATCAATGTCACGATACGCATAGTGATCGTATGGAATGCATCGACGATTTTCGCAAACAATTCAGCTTGCTCCGGATTTTTGCGCTTTACCCCTAAATACGCTACACCGATAATCGCGGAGAAAATCACAACAGCAATTGTAGAAGTCGCCCGGTCTCCAGTCAGGTCGAGGAAAGGATTGGCTGGAAGCAGTTCCAGGATTTTCGCCGGCATGCTCAAGTTCTCGATATCACCCAAGCGCTGCTCCACCTGTTCGATCCGAGCAGATTCCGCATCCCCTTGCTGGAATTGTGCCCCGTCGAGATTAAATGCCAAGGTAGTCGAAATCCCGATCGCTGCCGCGACAGCAGTCGTCCCTACCAAAAGTCCGATAATCAGCGTACTGATTTTCCCAATGTTATTGGTTAGTTTCATTTTGGTGAAAGCCGATAAAATAGAGATGAATACTAGTGGCATTACGATCATTTGAAGCAGTTTCACATAGCCTTTACCTACAATGTTGTACCATTCGATAGTGGATTTGAGTACATCCGATTTGGCTCCGTATACGTATTGCAAAATGAGTCCAAATAAAATCCCGAGTCCGAGACCGACAAATACCCGCTTGGAAAAAGAAATATGCTTCTTTTGCATGGCATACAATCCAGCAATGAATAAGAGCAATAAAACAATGTTTACAATGATCAATAACGTCGACATATATTCCCCTCCCTTTCGTTTTATGTACCTCTCATTATTGTATTCGGTATAGATATAGTTATATTACCAACAATCCCTACTGGTCAAGTAAGAATTGTTTTTATATTATTCCAAACTGTCTTACAGAGGTACATAATGTCCGGCTGCGGTGGTGGGGAGGAAACAGGAGAAAACGCTCAGATTCTGGGGCCACCCCCTGCGGGACCCTTCTGCACGACTCCATGCAAAAAGCGAAACCGCGTCCAAAGTGGTCTCTTCCTCGAAGTTATTTCAGAGGTGGACGCTTAAGAGCGTGTTTCGCTTTTTGCATTGCGTCTCGGTCGGCGTCCCTAAGATCTTCGCTTATTTCTCCTGTTTCCTCTACGAGCTTTTCTTGTTTAAACGGGCTTTTAGAGATTTAACAGAATGAAGAAATGCCATCGGTTACGACAGAGAAGAATATTTCCAGACGTAGCGACTTGTGAAGTCCTACCGAGCGGAGAAGGGATTAGCGGGAAATAGAAACGCAACGTGCCTATACGACGTAGCGGCTACCACTTTTGCGTTTCCCCGCGAATCCATTCGGAGCGGGCAGTCTTAACCCTCAGCAGGACGGAGCCTGGAGCCTAGACTGGAAATATTCTTCTCTCCACTACAGCTCCGCATAAAAAAACCAAGAACCGCCCATTTGGACGATCCCTGGTTCGTTAGTAATACGCCATCGTTTCGCTTATTTCAGCTGCTTCACCACCAAACACCACAACCAAGTGATGACGACCGCACCAATGGCTCCGGCAATGACGTTGAAGCCGGCCCACATCCACAGCCAATCACCCAGTACCAAATCGCCCAGCCAGCTACCCAAAAGAGCAGCAATGAGCGAAGCCCACCAGCCTGATCCTGCCGCTTTTCCTGTACAGATCAAGCTCATTGCCCACCAAACAACCACACCGACGACAGCCCATACGAACCAGAACATTCGTACACACTCCCTCTCTCATGATGGTGACGCTTACATAAGGGCCAAAATAATGACTGATTATCTGTTACCATCATATTGAACAAAAGAGAAAGTGTGCATAGGCATTTAATTGGTATACAGTTCCGCTCGGCGGTTGGCTACGCTTGGCAATTTGCCCCGTACTCGCTCAATCCGACTTACATCCAGTTCTGCGATCAATAACGTTTCTTCTTCCCCTGCACTCGCTATCACGACACCCATCGGATCGACGAACATGCTGCGTCCGGCAAAAATATTTCCGACCTGGTCAGCCGCACATACAAACATTGTGTTTTCAATGGCACGCGCACGAACCAGCGTCTCCCAGTGATCCTCTTTCATCGCTCCCGCTACCCAGCCTGCTGGCACAAACAAAATATCGGCACCCTGGAGCGCAAACTGTCTCGCGATTTCCGGGAAGCGCACCTCATAACATACCATCAGCCCGATTTTGCCGAATTCCGTTTCAACCACTTGATACGGATTATCCCCAGGCGCGATGAAGTCCGATTCTGTGTAGGAAAAGGCATCGTATAAATGTGTCTTGCGGTACGCATGCAGCAGCTGTCCATCACGTCCTAGAAAAACAGTCGTATTGTAGGCACGATTTTCATCACCCTCGATGGATTCGAACACACCACAAACCACATAAACTCCGTGCTCCGAAGCGAGCTCTGCCAAGCCGGACACAAATGGACCATCCAGCTTTTCCGCTACCTCCGCTGGGGTTACTCCCGACTTTGGCGTGGCAGGTGCGCTGTACATTTCAGGCAAGATTACAAAATCTGCCCCTGCTGCCTTTGCTTTGGCAATGTAATCGGCTGCTTTTTGCAAATTTTGCGTCTTATCCATCGTCGCTGTCAGTTGTGCAATGGCTACTTTCACGAATATCCCCGTCCTTCCCATTCATACAAAGCTCTCGTTTTCTTACTTGCTAGTATAACTGATTTTGACAGAGTTCCAAGTAAATCTGCTTTACCAACTGGACGTCTTGTATATAATGGACTTGTCATCTTGCGTATAAATTTTCACCCTATTGAAAGCAGGTGAGTCCAATGTCCATCCGTATCAAGCTGCTGCTCTCTTACACAGGGATGCTAGTCATCAGCTTGCTGACGTTTTTTGTAGCCGCCAGCCTGTTTACGATTGCGGCGACAGGCGATTTCAACAGCTTTCGCGATTTTTATAAAGTGCATTATCAGCTCAATCCGCTGACAGAACAAGAAGAGAATATTTTCCTTGAATTGAAATATCTCGCCAAGAATGAGCCGGATCAGTTGCAAAATCAGGAGCTGCTTGCCGATTACGATTTCAAGCTCAAAACGGTACGGGCCGGCCTGTATGTCCGCAGAGAGAGCAATCAAGTCTTTACCTCTCCAACCATCAATCAGCCCGAGCTAGAAAACAGCTTGCCGCCCTATGACTTGAACAACAACCAGATTCGCAACACGTTCAACATCGGCGAAAGATTTTATGCGTATGCCAAGTTTGACTTCAAGTTTTCAGATGGCGCAAAAGGCAGTGTCTTTGTGATCCGCGAACGCAGTCCATTTGGTGAGGTTATCCGCAAACTGCTGCCGATGCTCGTGTTCCTCCTCCTCGGCGTCATTGTCATCGCAAACGTCCTGTTGTACCGCTGGATTACTCGCAGCGTCGTAAAACCGCTCGATTTACTGCGCAATTCGGCTGAGAACATCAAGGAAGGCAATCTGGACTTTGAGCTCCATCTGTACACGAAAGACGAGATTGGACAACTGAACGAAGCTTTCGAAAACATGCGCAAACGATTGCAGGAATCGGTGCGACTGCGCCTTGCGGACGAAGAAAGCCGCAAAGAGTTGATTTCCAACATCTCGCATGATTTACGGACACCGATTACCAATATCAAAGGCTACATCGAGGGAATCCGTGATGGCGTAGCTGATACCCCGGAGAAAATGGACAAGTACGTCAATATCATTTACTCCAAGGCAGTAGACCTCGACTTGCTCGTCGATGAGCTGTTTCTCTACTCCAAGCTCGATCTGAAGCAAGTGCCCTTTACATTTGAACATGTAGATATCGTGCGGTTTTTGGATGACTGCATCGACGAGCTGCACTACGATTTGGAAAAGAAGGGCATCACGATTCAGTGGAATCAACGCGCAGCAGAAGGCACCCTGGTCATCGCCGATCTGGAAAAAATCAAGCGCACCGTCTTAAACATCATTGGCAACTCACAAAAATACATGGATAAACCTGAAAAAATCATCTGCGTCTCGGTTCAAGCAGACCCTCATTGGGCCACCATTGAAATAAAAGACAACGGCACCGGTATTCCGCAGGAAGCCATTCCTCACCTGTTCGAACGATTTTATCGAGTGGAGCAATCCCGTAATTCTTCCACGGGCGGTAGTGGTCTCGGACTGTCCATCGCGCGCCAGATCGTCGAGGGTCACGGCGGCAGAATCTGGGTGGAGAGCAAGCAAGGTGTAGGTACCAGCCTGTTCTTTACGTTAAAACGTACCCACAAACAATAGGAGGTGCACATTCCCATGTCTTCACGCATCCTCATCATTGAAGATGAGACGACCATCGCTCAACTGGAGCGGGATTATTTTGAACTGAACGGCTTTCAGGTCGATTTATGCCACTCCGGCAGCGAAGGCTTGCCGCTTGCCATCAATGGCGACTACAGTTTGATCATCGTTGATTTGCAGCTTCCGGGCATGGACGGCTTCGAATTGTGCAGCCAGATCAGACAAGTCAAGGAAGTGCCAATCCTGATCGTCTCCGCCAAAAAAGAAGAGATCGATAAAATCCGCGCCTTTAATCTCGGTGCCGATGACTATATTACAAAGCCGTTTAGTCCCAGCGAATTAGTAGCCAGAGCCAAAGCCCATCTGACAAGATACGAGCGTTTGACAGCCCGACAAACTCAACCAACGAACGCAGAAATTCACATTCGCGGTCTCGTCATCGACAAAGTATCGCGGAGAGTCTATGTACGCAATCAGGAAGTTATTTTCACGACAAGAGAATTCAATCTGCTTGAATTTCTAGCGACTCACCCGAATCGGGTTTTTAATAAAAATGAGCTGTTCGAACGAATCTGGGGCATGGATTCCAGCGGAGATATCGCGACCGTTACGGTGCATATTCGCAAGCTGCGGGAAAAAATCGAAGTCGATCCATCCAATCCGCAGTACATAGAGACTGTCTGGGGTGCCGGTTACCGATTTACTGTCTAAGCGTAAACGTGAATACCATAATCATCACAAAAACCTTCAGTGAAAACGAGGACGGATTTTCCGCTCCACGTCAAAGCTGGAGGATTTTTTTCAATAAAGGTCAGTTTATCTTTTTTTAAGAACCTTTTTAGATTCTATTAATCTCTTGTTTCTTGGCAGTTTAGGTCTCTCGACTATTCTACAAGTAGTCAAGCAACACCCATTCAACCAATCTAAAGGAGGACCAACTGATGAAAAAGTTTTCCAATAAAATCGCGATCATGATGCTCGCAACTATTATGGGCACAGCATCCCTTCCTTACGCTGCATTAAACGTACAAGCGGCTTCCACTCCCCTGAATGCACAAGAAATTCAACAAGCCGTTACTGAACTCTCCAAGCTGAAAGTTATGCAAGGCAGTAACATTCACAATCAAGTTACGCGTGCCGAGCTGGCAAAAATGGTCGCACACACCTTTGGCTTGCAAGGCGGCAAAACAGATAAATCCGTAACGTTTACGGATGTGAAAGCAAATGACTGGTTCTATAAATACGCGGTTGATCTGGTATCCCTCGATATCATGCAAGCAAAAGATGGCCAATTTGATCCACGCGGAACCGTAACAGATGCTGAATTCGTGCAAATCGTCGCAAAAGCGCTCAAACGTGATGTGAAGTCGGTTAACTACTGGGCGGAACGCTTCTTCTCCGCAGACAGCAACGTTACGCGCGGTGAAGCCGCTTATCTGTTGAATGTGGCTCGCCAGGCAATCCCTTCCGATAAAGCAACCATCACGAGCGTACAATCCTTGAACGAAATTACATTGATTGTGACGTTCGACGCTCCGTTGACAGCAGAAAACGAAGCATTTGCCAAAGCAAAAGAAGACTTTGTCTTTAGCGATGGGCTGACACTGACCAATATGCCACGCCTGAAAACAGGTTCTACCAATACCTACATCGTGCCGACCTCGGTTCAAAAGCCAGGAACCACCTACACCCTGACATACAAAGGGAAAAAGGCGGGCACATTCGCAGGTAACGCAACCAAGATCGACATGACAGAAGTGCGACAAGTAACAAACGACACGTTTGAAGTCGAGTCCCTGCGAGCAAATGGTGTCATTGATTATGGATATGTCATCTCTGCCTACAGTGGAGGGCGCGGTGCAAATGCATTGGTGCTGGATCAAAACAACAGTGCAGACGGCAAAACGTATCAAATCATTTCTTCCATGCAAGCAAGACAAGTGATCATTACACCGGAAGGCGGACAACCAATCGTAGCGAAGTACGTGCCATTCACACAATCAACAGACGGCAAGCAAGAAATTAAATTCCGTCTCCCAGAAGGCCAAGTCCTGACTCCAGGCGTTACGTACACCATTACGTCCGACTGGGCGAATATCGCAAATCCAACCTTCGTCGCAAAAGAAATCGCTCCGCTCGAAATTAGCGAAGCCAAAGCAGTTAGTGAGACTTCTATCACCGTTTCCCTCACAGAGGACCCGGGTGACGAGCTGTTCTCCGGACGCAGCGTAGAACTCACTAGTGCAGACGGAGAAAAACTGCTGGCGACGTACAAATATTCCAGCCGCAAAGGTACCACAGGCGTGTTTGACATCCAGCAAGATGGTAAACTGAAAGCAGGTACCACATACACGGTAACACCTGTCGGCGATTGGGCTGGCAAATCTTCTGCCGAGCTGACAGTCGAGTAGTCTTTGTAAGTGTTCAAAAACTGACTTTATGAACTACCTCTTTTGTGTGATGCAGGTATCCAAATCAAAAGAAAGGTGTGGGCTCGCTGTGCTGTATGCAGGTCTTTTGACCGCCGTCGTTATTCTGTCAGGGTGTGAAATGAATTGGAATACCATCCTGACGAGTGGCGAGCAGCAAGCAACCCGGGCGGTGAAAGTTGAAATGGATAAGCTGAATCAAGCCTTATTGACAGCAACCAGTCAAGGAGACAAAGCAGCGATTGAGAGGCTGCTTGCAGAAGGCGCGGATATTGACGCCACCGATAGTAGGGGCCGGACCTCTGCAATGATCGCGATCCACTCTGTTCAACTAGACGTTTTCAACTTGTTGGTTGAACGCGGAGCCAACGTCAACATCCGAGACAACAACTTAGACAATCCCCTGCTCTTCGCTAGCGCAGCAGGCCAGCTCGCATTCGTAAAAGCCTCGATAGCAGCAGGTGCCGACACTACCATTACGAACCGTTTTGGCGGAACGGCCTTGATTCCTGCGGCTGATCGTGGACATGTCGAGATCGTCAAGGAACTGCTCACCACCTCCGATGTCAACATTGATCATGTCAACAGATTGGGCTGGACCGATCTCTTGGAAGCAGTGATTTTGGGCGATGGTGGCAAGAAGCATCAGGAAATCGTGAAGCTGCTGATCGAGCACAATGCCAATGTCAATCTCGCTGATCACGATGGTGTGACGCCTCTCGGACATGCGAAGAAGCATGGCCACAAAGAAATGATCGAAATGCTCGCGCAGGCTGGTGGAAAATAAGAACATCTATAATGGAAGAAACAAAGGATAGGATCGTCAGAACTCATCTGACCCCTATCCTTTTTCTTATTTCCTAGACTAAAAGACCCTGCAAAACTCAAAACTTTTTCCATATTCAGGCGTCAATTACCAGTGGACTATTCCATTATACCTACACCATTTTGATAGGAGCCTGTTTTACATGACCGTCAGCTCGTATACATTGATTTTGGAAACGGACAAACGCATCCGAAAAGCTTCTCCTAACCTTGAAGCTAAGGTGGAGATGTACAAGCTCTTTCTTGCTTCTACAGACGCTATTGAAATCCATATGAGTAACCTGACGCATCCTTTGACTACCATCAGAATCTATGACATCCATCGAACAAAACTTGCAGAAGCCGAATATAGTCCGAACGCCCCCATCATCCTTCCGTTTTTTCCGGAGGAAGATGGCCTTTACTACGTGCAGCTGACGATTGGACCTGATCCAGACCCGCAGCACACCTACCAACTGCATGTGGATAAGTACAAACGCCTATCGGGAATCATCCAACAATCGGAGGAATTTTCCGCAGAAAATGGTCCGTACATGATCGGACCAGAGGATGCCATCATAGCTGCTGGGACCTCCATCAGCTTTGAAGCAGGTACATCCATCAACGTACGCTGCCAAAACAAGATCGTCGTCCAAAACGGGGCTTCTATTTCTTTTCGCGGGGAACCGGACAAACCTGTCGTCGTCATCGGCGCCATAGACGATACAACCGCGCACCGTTGGAATCAGCTCGTTTTATCTCCCTTGGCTGAGGCAACCTTCCAGCACATCATTGTGCAATACGACAACGATGAAGACGGCGTGGACTTCTTGACCTCAGCGGCCCCTTTCGTGGCAATCGCCTCATCCGTTGAGGAATTCGAGTCAACGGTTGCCAAAGCGAACTATGTGGAGCGGGCCGCAGTCATATCTCCCTCTTCTCGCCTGGACTTCATCAAAACTTGGTTCCAGCAGTCCAGCCCTTATCGTTTCCATATTTTTGGCGACCTCCTGCCTGAGCTTTATTTCGGCATTGATGTCGCCACCTTTGCGCGATGGGAAACGGATACGAAGCGGATTAACGAAGAACGAGTAGAAGCTGGCGAAATCAATTACTGGGATTTTGTTAACGGCAACTTCACTGCTGATTTGATAGAAGCGACATATCTGTTTGCCAATAATGAGAGCAGCCCGGAGCTGCGGATCCAACGCTTGATTGATTTTCTGATCATCGCGCAAAAATGGAGAAGAAAACACGGGTGCTTCAGCCTGTTTGACATGCTCGATCCGTTCCATGATCACGACGAGGAGTTTTACAAAACGTTTGAACAGATGTCGTCTGCCTTCTGGCTCGCGCACAATACGTCCATTATTCACTGGGATACTCTTTCACGAGAGCTCGGCATTTGGCAAAAAGAAAGTTTCTTCGAACGGCAATTCATCAACTCTGTCATGATTCGTCTGCATTTCGCAGCTGATCTGCCGTTCTCCCTTCCGGGGTATGGAAACAACATTCCACCCGTCGGCTTTCTGGGTATTTCCATTCACTTTGGCCCGTTCCGCTATCCAGAGGACTATCCGGCTCCCGAGCCTGAATTCGACGTCAATTACGGCGAACTCTCTACAGCTAGCTATGTGAAATTTATGTTCGAATCGTTGCTCAATGGCAAAACGAATCCCGTCTACACGTGGTGGATCCCTACACAAGCGGATAAGGAGCTGTTTCGAACCTTGCAGGAAAAGGGGATTTCGCTGGATTCCCCTCCGGAAGATTGGGACCGCGAATTCGTGCAGCCTGCTAGAAAAACGCTGGAAGAGATTCGGGCCTACTATCTTAATCCAACTCTTCGAGAAGATAAAAGAGCAAAAACCTCCAACCGTTGAGGTCGGGAGAAGCCATGCCACATGACTTTCGAACAGCTGAAGATTATTTCGGGGAATTAAACCTTTTTGGCAGTTATGTCTGGAGGTCTTTTGAGGGAGATGATCTTTTCCAAGCGCTCTGGAGCCTTACTTAGCGTAGGAATGAATGGCGGGGAATTTCGGAGCGGACAGTGAATCCCTTGCGGGGCGGAGGCCGAAGCGTAGACTGGAAATGCGCTTCTTCCCCCCACTACTGCTACGAAAAAAGCCTCCTCAATCTGAGAAGGCTTCCTCCTTAATTCACAAAATTTTTCCCATAGTAAATCTCGTCCATCTCTATTTGCAATTGCTTCGCAATATCCTCCTGCTCCTCCGGTGTCAGCCTATCCTTTGTGTATCCAAACAAATAATTGTTCAGATCAAATTCCCTGCGTTTGCATTTGGTATGGAAAATATTATCCTGGTACACATTCACATCAATCATGTGGAACAAGTCCTTAATTTCCTCGGGAATATAATTTTGGATGGAACTGATGTCGTGATCGATAAACAGCTTGTATCCATGTATATCCCGGGTAAAACCCCGCACCTTGTAATCAATTGTCATCAGGTCTGTATCAAACGAACGAATTAAATAATTGAGTGCTTTGAGCGGAGAAATTTCGCCACAAGTCGACACGTCGATATCAGCCCGGAATGTACTGATGCCCTCTGTTGGATGGTACTCTGGGTACGTATGAACCGTAATATGGCTCTTGTCCAACTGTAGCACTACATTCTCAGGTAAAGGCCCGGGAGATTCCTCATAAGATTCATTAGGGACTTCTACGACCGGCCCCTCGGATACAAGAAAAGTGACGCTCGCGCCTTGAGGTACATAATCTTGTTGGGCGACATTCAGTACATGTGCGCCGATAATATCCGACACGTTTTTCAGGATATTCGTCAATCTCTCTGCATTGTATTGTTCATCTATGTATTCGATATACGCTTCCCGTTCCGCTTTTGTTTTGGTGTAGCAGATGTCGTACATGTTGAAGCTGAGTGACTTGGTCAAATTGTTGAAGCCATGCAGCGTAACGTTTTGTTCTGTTTTTGGTTCCAAGCGTCATTTCCCCCTGTAGTAGCATCCAAAACTCGTTTGGTCTTACTTTTTCCTCCATCTCGTTCATAAATACCCACTACTTTTGTCCTATCAAAAATTGATTCAATAGCATCAGGGAAACTTAACAGAATATGGTTCTAATCCCCTTGGTTTAGTGATAAAATATCGAAGTGTGTCAAAATTTAGAAGAAAGGGGGAAATTATCATGCATTGGTATACAAGCGTATTGAAAAAATACGTCGCTTTTACAGGAAGAGCTAGACGTCAAGAATATTGGATGTTCACTTTGTTCAACATCATCGTATCTCTGGTAATTGCTCTCGTAGACTCATTAATTGGTACAGCATCTGTTTTGGGCATGATTTATTCACTAGCAGTATTACTGCCTAGTTTGGGCGTAACTGTTCGCCGATTGCACGATACAGGAAGAAGTGGTTGGTGGGTCCTTCTTGGATTAATTCCTTTTATCGGTGCTATTATTTTGATCGTATTCTTGTGCCAAGACAGCCAAGGAGACAACCAATACGGTGCGAATCCTAAAACTTCGCAATCCTTCTAATGTCTCCAACACCTCTCCTCATAAGGGAGAGGTGTCAGACTGAAGAGAAACCCCCTTTTGGGGGATTTCTTTTTGGCATTGTTCCAGCACGAAGTGCTGAAAAAAAGGATAGCCTGCACCTAACTTGCTTTCGCTAGGTGTAGCGCTATCCTTTTAATGTT
>NZ_JAMAUS010000032.1:0-17752 GCF_023714195.1 Brevibacillus sp. MER 51
ATAACCCGAAGGTCGCAGGTTCAAATCCTGCTCCCGCAACCAAATATGGAGCTGTGGTGAAGTTGGAGTTCACGCCGGTCTGTCACACCGGAGGTCGCGGGTTCGAGTCCCGTCAGCTCCGCCATTTTTCTTAAAGAATGGCGAAGATCAATCACAAATGGCTCGGTAGCTCAGTCGGTAGAGCAGAGGACTGAAAATCCTCGTGTCGGCGGTTCGATTCCGTCCCGAGCCACCATTAATTAAATTCAACAACGCCGGTATAGCTCAATTGGTAGAGCACCTGACTTGTAATCAGGGGGTTGTGGGTTCAAGTCCTATTGCCGGCACCACCATTGGGGTATAGCCAAGCGGTAAGGCAACGGACTTTGACTCCGTCATTCCTAGGTTCAAATCCTAGTACCCCAGCCATTTGCGAGCCATTAGCTCAGTTGGTAGAGCATCTGACTTTTAATCAGAGGGTCGAAGGTTCGAGTCCTTCATGGCTCACCAGTTTTTTAGCTGAAGAAGCAAAGCTGCGTGATAGTAACAGTAATGCATTTTCTGTTCTAAGTAAAATGCGGGTGTGGCGGAATGGCAGACGCACCAGATTTAGGTTCTGGCGGGCAACCGTGGGGGTTCAAGTCCCTTCACCCGCACCATACTATGACAGAAAGCTTTGCCCTCAGTACAAACCTCATAAGATGTAACATGCGGACGTAGCTCAATTGGTAGAGCGTCGCCTTGCCAAGGCGAAGGTCGAGGGTTCGAGACCCTTCGTCCGCTCCATTTATTTGTGCCCTTAGCTCAGCTGGATAGAGCGTTTGACTACGAATCAAAAGGTCGGGAGTTCGAATCTCTCAGGGCACGCCATATATCATATGAAACCGAAGAGTAGGAATAGATCCTACTCTTTTTTTTATAATGACTTGTGTATTTTTGCAAATTTTAAGCATTTTTCCCTTGTATCTCCTATTTGCATCCATTACTTTAGAATTACACTGAAAGCATGGAGGAACAGCTGTTACAAACCTGCGGAAGAATATCATGGAACAGGAGTTGTATCAACATGAACCCTATCAAATTGGAACAAGTAAATCCTGCAATAGCCAGTTTAATCGATAATATAGAAAAAGTACTGATTGGGAAACGCTCTGTAATTGAGCTCATGGTAGCGGCTGTTCTTGCGAATGGTCACGTTTTGCTCGAAGATGTACCAGGCGTTGGGAAGACCATGATGGTACGTGCATTGTCCAAATCAATCAGCGGTGACTTTAAACGTATTCAATTTACCCCAGATTTGTTGCCAACGGATGTGACAGGGGTTGCTATCTTTAATCAAAAAAGTCTGGAGTTTGAGTTCCGTCAAGGGCCGATTTTTGCAAATGTCATTCTTGCAGACGAAATCAACCGGACTTCGCCGAAAACACAATCCGCACTCTTGGAAGCCATGGAAGAGCGCTCGGTGACAATCGATGGTGCTACGTATCGATTAGCAGAGCCGTTTTTTGTGATGGCTACGCAAAACCCATTAGAGTATGAAGGGACCTTCCCATTACCTGAAGCTCAATTAGACCGATTCTTCATGCAAGTAAGCTTGGGATATCCAACGGTAGAGGAAGAAATGCGGATGCTGTCCAGATTCTCGGCAGCGAATCCATTGGAAGAGCTTCAGCCGGTTATGACTACTGCCGAGCTTGCGGAGCTTCAACGTCAGGTATCGACGGTCAAAGTATCGGAAGGTATAAAAGAATACATCGTGCGTCTATGTCATCGTACGCGTGAGCATCATCATATTTATCTAGGCGTGAGCCCGCGCGGTTCTCTTGCTCTTTTCCGGGCTGTTCAGGCGTTGGCCTTCGTTCGTGGACGTGACTATGTCATTCCAGATGACGTAAAGGAACTCGTTCCAGTAGTGTTTGCACACCGTATGATTGTGAAACCAGAAGCAAGACTGGAAGGAGCAACCGTAGATCGGGTGTTGGCTATGATCTTGTCTGAGACCCGTGTCCCGGTAAGCTAAGGCGGTGATTGCAGATGAGACAGCAAAGGTGGGGTAAGCTCAAGGCGATTGCATTAGTCCTGGTCACTTTTGTATTCGCAAAATTTCAAGGTGGCTTCTCAAGCTGGTTTCTTTTCTATAGTAGTTTGGTGTTTCTCCTGTATGAAATTGTCGCTTATGTACTCATGTTCACGAAGCTAGAAGTCGAGCGTGAACTAGATCGCAACCGTCTACAAGATGGGGAGGATGTCATTGTAACGATACGCCTGCGTCGGAGAATTTGGTTTCCACTCGGCTGGAATATGGTTATGGAGCCATTGCCGGCGAGGCTGGCTGGCGTGTATGAGCCGCATCGACAACTGATATTCCCGTGGTTCAAAAGGGAAGTCGAGTTTCGCTATGTCATACCCAATGTACCACGGGGATACTATCGTCTCGATGAATGTGTAGTGAGCGGCGGGGATTTTTTTGGATTTTTTGAGCGCCGCAAGGTTTATTCGATTTCGCAGGAGTTTCTCGTTTATCCAAAATACAAAGAGTTGACCCATTGGGCCCTGGGTGACGGTAGCTTCAGTGGGACGGTGCATGTTTCCCATCGACACTCTGACGACGTAGCAGCAGTACGCGGCGTAAGAGACTATCATCGGGGCGATCGGTTGAGCCAAATTCATTGGCGAGCTTCCGCACGGGGGACGGGTTTGAAAACGAAGGAATTTGAGCATCAGGCGATGAATCAGGCTGTCTTTTTCCTCGATGTGGAGAAGGCGAGCTACCATGGGAAGCCTGTGCACTTGTTCGAAACAGCGGTAAAGCTAGCCGCGAGTCTGATCGCTTATGCCAATCGGAATCAATACCATTATGGCCTCGTGTACAAGCAAGCAGATCGCATATCGATACCACCAGGTTTGTCCCATGCCCATTTCCTCAGAGTTTTTGATCAGTTAGCTCGTGTCGCACCAGAAGGACAAGAGTTATTTGCAAGAATTGTGGGAAGAGAAGCATTGGAGCAGTCCCAAGGTGTTACTTTGATTATTATTACACCGCATGTAGAAAAAACGTTGATCAGTCGTTTGATAGCACTCGCTCAAAAAGGCAGACGGGTGCAGTTGTTTCTCATGCAGAACGAGTCAATGATTTCGCATGAACAAAAGCAAGCGTTGCAGTTGCTTGGCGCAAACAAAGTAACATGTACGTCTATCCACATGGATGATCAAGAGTGGAAACGGATTGGAGGTGCATAGACTCATGAGCGTTTGGAAGCGTCCAACGATTTGGGAATGGGTCTTGGCCCTTTTTCTGTTCCTGATGTTAAGAGAGTGGCTGATTCCTCTACAGACATTAACGGATACGAGCGTTCTGTGGCCGTTTTATGCGATTGTGGGTGGAGTCATTATCATTGACTTGTTGGTCCCTTATCGGTGGTTAACCTTGCCGATCAAGGCCCTGGGGCTAATGGTGCTTTTGCATGCTACTTTATTTGACAAACCGTTTTTTGACTCGGAATGGATTGGCGAATTATACGGGCAGATGATCCATGATCTTCCGTTAGCGTTTCAACAGGATTGGGCCAGCATGTCGATCTTGTCGCGGAATACGATGTTTGATCTCATCCTGGTGTTGTTAGCGACGATGTTAACGTACCTCGTGCTGGAACAACGGCAAGGGTTATGGTTTGTCTTTTTGACGGAACTGTATTTGGCTGTGCTGGATACGTTTCTCCCGTATGATGCCAGTGCAGGGGTTGTACGGACGCTGATTATTGGTTTCCTGATGCTGGCCATTAGCCATCTGATGAAGATGACGAACATCGCAACTCTGGCAGGGAAAAGAAGCCGAATGATGCTCAACTCGCTCCTGGCTTCGGTGTTGGTCATTATGGCTTGCATAGGCATCGGTTATGCTGCACCGAAGTCAGGACCGTCATGGCCTGATCCGATCGCCCTTTTAACAGGGAAAGGAAACGATACTCCTGTTGGCGTGATGAAAAAAGTAGGATACGACAACAACGATGAACGGTTGGGCGGTCCTTTCCTGCAAGATAACACACTCGTGTTTATTGCAAAGACGAACGAGCGTAGCTATTGGCGTGGTGACTCCAAGGACGTGTATACGGGAGTTGGCTGGGAAAAAGGCGATAGAGAGTATGAGTCAATCCTGGACCCGCAAACCTATACATGGGAGAATACCTTGTTCCAAGGACTTGAAACGAAGAAGGTTCAAGCTACTTTAGAATTTAAAGGCCCGCAGCAATTTCCGACTGTCTTTTATCAAGGTCAGCTGAAAAAGGTGAGCAACTACGCTCCACCAGAGGCAACCGTTGTTTATGACAAAATGAATCAGCAACTCGAAGTACGGGCAGGAAAGATCAACTTGGTTCAGCTGAGTGAGAAAAACGGTCGGCCAGAGTACGGCCCCAATCCGCTTTTGCTCAAACTGAATCAATACAAGGTCGAGGCAGAAGTACCGATAGTCAGTGAAAAGGCCGTGACGAATGCGGGAACGAACTATCCGGATGATATCAAAGAGCGCTATTTGCAGGTGCCAGCTTCGGTGCCTCCGCGAGTAAGAGAGCTCGCTGCAACGATTACCAAGGATGCGAAGACTCCTTATGACAAAGTGAGAGCGATCGAGAATTACTTGCGCTCAAGTGGAAAATATAAGTATGAAACGAAAGACGTTCCAGTCGCTGCTGAAGGTCAGGATTTTGTCGATCACTTCCTGTTTGACAGCCTTCGAGGGTACTGTGACCATTTTTCCACTTCGATGGCCGTTATGCTTAGAACCCTGGACATCCCGACACGTTGGGTCAAGGGCTTCGCACCAGGTGAACGAGTGGGAACAGATGCGTTTAACTACGAGACTGTAGAAGTGCGCAATAGGGATGCTCACTCGTGGGTAGAGGTATACTTCCCGGGGATTGGTTGGGTTCCTTTTGAAGCGACGAGTACATTCATGTCACCTGTTCGGTTTAATTATGATCTGGTCACGTCAAAGCCGGAGATCCCTGTTCCATTGCCAAACATGGCGAATCAAACAGACATCGATCGTGGAAATGGACGTTTCAATGAGCTGGAAGAGGGAGACAACCTAGCAGGTAGTGGGATTAAAATTCCATGGCAAGTAAACGCGGGATTGGCAGTAGTTGCTGTCGTGGCCGGAATTGTCGCGTGGCGTCGCAGACAAGACATCCAGCTATGGTGGATGCGTAGGCAGCTAAATCAAGAGCGAAGCAGTGAGTTCCCGGATCGGTACCATCTGCTGATGCGGATGATGGAGCGAGTCTACACGCGCAGACAGCCAGGAGAAACGTTGCGGGAGTACGTGGGCAGGATGACCCTACCGGCAGACAAGCGACAAGACCTGCGCTATTTGACGGAGCTGTATGAACGTACCGTGTATGGCTACAAACAAATGGAACAAAATGCGAGAACAATAGCAGAGCAAATACTCGAACGGTTAATCCGTCAATTGAAGCCTTGAACAATGCCGTTCCATCTGCTAGAATGACGATCAATGAGACTCGTATAATGATCAGGAATAGGGCCTGAAAGTTTCTACCGCTAGACCGTAAATTTGGCGACTACGAGGAGAGCACATCGGATTTTTGTACATGCAAACCGCACATGTGTACACAAGCTGGGACGTTGCCTCCGTATTGTTTATCGGAGATAGCAGTCCCGGCTTTTTTGCAAATATGCGACAACTTCGCATGGCATGCCGACACTTGCACGTCCTGTATGTTACAGGAGAAGGGGGATATGATGGACAAGTCAATGGAAATGGTCGTCGTACTCGATTTCGGAGGCCAGTATAATCAGTTGATCGCGCGCCGTGTCCGCGATCTGGGTGTTTACAGTGAACTGATACCGTTCAATACACCTGTTGAAAAGATTAAAGAGATGAATCCAAAAGGGGTTATTTTCTCTGGCGGACCTGCTAGCGTATACGAAGAGGGAGCACCAACTGTAGACCCGGCGATTTTTGATCTGGGCTTGCCT
This sequence comes from Brevibacillus sp. MER 51, assembly GCF_023714195.1. Lineage (NCBI taxonomy): Bacteria > Bacillati > Bacillota > Bacilli > Caryophanales > Paenibacillaceae > Brevibacillus > Brevibacillus sp. MER 51. Next base: position 5,977 of record NZ_JAMAUS010000032.1, read on the forward strand.
GTATTGGGTATTTGCTACGGGATGCAGTTGATGAGCCATTTGACGGGCGGAAAAGTAGAACGTGCGGGTAAACGCGAGTACGGAAAAGCTGAATTGCGTATGCAGCAAAAACACAGCTTGTACGACAAATGGGATACAAGCGAAATCGTGTGGATGAGCCACTCTGACAAAGTAGTGGAGCTCCCAACCGGATTTGTCATTGATGCGGTAAGCGACAGCTGCCCGGTAGCTGCGATCAGCAACCTTGAGCGCCAGCTGTACGGCGTACAGTTCCATCCAGAAGTAGTTCATACCCAAAAAGGTACTGAGTTCATTGGAAACTTCCTGTTCAACATTTGTGGATGTGAAGCGACTTGGAGCATGACGACGTTCATCGAGGACGAGCTGGTTCGCATTCGTGAAACAGTCGGCAACAAGCAAGTACTGTGTGCGTTGAGCGGCGGTGTGGATTCTTCCGTAGTAGCAGCGCTGATTCACAAAGCGATTGGCGATCAATTGACGTGCATGTTCGTTGACCACGGTCTTCTGCGCCAAGGGGAAGCAGAAGGGGTAATGGAGACATTCGCTGAGAAATTCTCCATGAAAGTGATCAAGATCGATGCTCGCGAGCGTTTCATGAGCAAGCTCAAAGGTGTATCTGACCCAGAGCAAAAACGCAAAATCATTGGTAACGAGTTTATTTATGTATTCGATGAAGAAGCAGCGAAGCTGACAGATATGGACTTCTTGGCACAAGGCACGCTGTACACCGATATCGTGGAGAGCGGGACAGCCACTGCCCAAACGATCAAATCGCACCATAACGTAGGCGGTTTGCCAGAAGACATGAAGTTCACGTTGATTGAACCATTGAAAACATTGTTCAAAGACGAAGTACGCAAACTGGGTACTGAGCTGGGCTTGCCAGATGAGATTGTTTGGCGTCAGCCATTCCCAGGACCAGGCCTCGGCATTCGCGTTTTGGGTGAAGTGACGGAAGAAAAACTGAAGATCGTTCGTGAATCCGATGCGATCTTGCGTGAGGAGATTGCCAAGGCAGGTCTCGAGCGGGAAATCTGGCAGTACTTCACGGCTTTGCCAAACATGACGACTGTAGGGGTAATGGGAGATGTTCGTACGTATTCTTACACAGTAGGGATTCGTGCGGTAACGTCCATCGATGGTATGACCGCTGACTGGGCGCGCATTCCGTGGGATGTTTTGGAGAAAATCTCTGTGCGTATCGTGAATGAAGTAGACAATGTAAACCGCATTGTGTATGATATAACGTCCAAACCACCAGCAACCATTGAGTGGGAATAGGAGCAAAAATGACTCTCTTTTATTTGCGTGATTTGCGAATAAAAGGGAGTTTTTTTTATGACCCAGAATTACCTCGTTCCATACATCATGAGAAGCTCTCCATTTTCTTTTGCAAGAGCAATATAAATGACCCCGCCTAGCCATCCCGGAGGAAGCGTTCCTTCGATTATCCACGCTTCTGCAATAGGGTTGTAGCTAATAGCGAAGGGAGTTTCCTCCAAAAACTGAGAATAGTGCTCCGCTAAATAGGAGAAGATTGCCGTTGCAACTGCATGTTCATCTGCAAGCTCACCAAAAGCAATTTCATCTCCAAACCGATTTTGTTGGAGAAGAGTGTCGCGATCGGCGAAATAGAGTTCAAACCTCCCAAATAAATTCTCATCATACAAATCACGTTCTACAAAGCCATATTCGATGACCTTTTCCCTTGGATGAACGTTGTGCTTGCTCTTTTTCTTATCGTCGACCCGTACTGTGATTTGATTGACTCGAAGCCGGTCACGTTCTTGTTCCTGCTTCGCTATTATTTGTTCCCAAGCATCCATAAAGTTCATTTTGGATCACCTCCATCTGGTTATGAATTATAACACAGGCCTTCTTAGAAAATATCCGGATATTAAACTCTTTATAAAAATGAACGTTCGTATTTTCGTTGACATTCCCTATGTCACCTGATACACTTCTCAATGTGAGTAGGTAATATAGGAAGGTTCGTATATTCTTGAGAATATGGCTCAAGAGTTTCTACTTGGTCGCCGTTAACGACCTGGCTACGAACAAAATGTCATCGGGATCTGATTTTGTTATTATATTTGGAATTATTCCCGGAGTGTTTTGTTTGACGGTCAGGCGCATGATAAGAGCGTCCGGGCCTTTTTTTTGTGAAAAACGTCTCGACGTTTTTCGTTTACGGTCGGCAAAAAACAGATAGACTGTTTTTTGCAACAAGATTAGTATGGGGGGACTTATAGGTGCGGAAGTATTTCGAGTTTGACAAGCTAGGCACCAATTACCGTCGCGAAATCATCGCAGGTATCACTACTTTTTTGGCAATGGCCTATATCTTGGCTGTCAATCCATTCATTCTCAGTGGTGCGGATTTGCCGCCTGATTTGAAAGCAAACTACCCTGAATTTGGGGCAGTCTTTACCGCAACGGCGTTGGCTGCTGCTCTCGGTACACTGTTAATGGGTATTCTCGGACGTTTGCCGATCGGTCAAGCTCCGGGAATGGGTTTGAACGCATTTTTCACTTATACCGTCGTTCTGACGATGCAAATTCCTTGGCAACAGGCTTTGGCTGGCGTATTCCTTTCTTGTACGATCTTTTTGATTCTGACCCTGACAGGGGTTCGTGAAGCGATCATCAAAGCGATTCCACAAAGCTTGAAGTACGCAGTTTCAGCAGGGATTGGTCTTTTTATCGCGTTTATAGGTTTGAAAAACGCGGGTATTATTGTTGCAAATGATGCCACCTTCGTAGCACTGGGACATCTGACCTTCTATCACGAGGGCATGAAGCCGGAAGCAATTTTGGCAGCGAAAAATGCATTGCTTGCTGTGTTTGGTTTGATCGTGACGGTCATCCTGCTTTCTCGCAAAGTCAATGCAGGTATCTTTATCGGAATGTTGATTACAGCGATTACCGGGATGTTTTTCGGACTGGTGAATCTGCCTGAGCAAGTCGTTTCTGCACCACCGAGCCTTGCTCCTACATTCGGTGCTGCGTTTCAATATCTCGGTGATCCATCCGCATTGTTCACCGTGAATATGCTGATTGTTGTTTTGACTTTCTTGTTTGTGGACTTTTTCGATGCGACGGGTACACTCTTGGGTGTAGCGAACCAAGCTGGATTGCTCCGCGAAGACGGCAACTTGCCGCGGCCAGGAAAAGCACTCGCTTCCGATGCGATTGCAGGTATGGCAGGTGCGGTTCTCGGTACATCTACCACTACAGCTTATGTTGAGTCGACAGCAGGGGTAGCGGCAGGCGGACGCTCCGGATTTACCGCAGTTGTCACAGGGATTATGTTCCTGCTGGCGTTGTTCTTCTCACCGATTCTTGCGATTGTCACACCTGCGGTTACAGCACCAGCGCTCATTATCGTCGGTGTTCTGATGGCTTCTCACATTGCAAAAGTGGCTTGGGATGACCTGGATGAAGCGTTCCCAGCATTCCTGACCATTTTGTTGATGCCATTGACTTACAGTATTGCAACAGGTATTGCGACGGGCTTCATCGTTTATCCGGTGATGAAGGTAATGAAAGGCAAGGCTCGCGAAGTACATCCGGCGATGTATGTGCTGTTCTTCGTCTTCCTGGCGTATTTCATCTGGTTGCGCGAATAGGATTTTTTGGAAACCAAGCTCTTCGTCTACTGGACGGGGAGCTTTTTTTACGCTATGATAGGAAAAATCTTTTTTCACGGAAGGATGGACCGATTCCCATGAAAGGTCTTAACATGTTCCTTCAACAGCATCACCACACGTAGAGCGTTTGTATCTTCGGAAATTTTTCCGCAGGTGCAAGCGCTTCTTGTGCTTCGTGCCTGCGGTGGTGTATTTAGGAAGCCATGCGGGCAGGAAGTTGCCTTGCATGGCTTTTTTGATTTTCTGTATCTGATAAAAGAAAGGGTGTTCCTCATGGAAAACGAAGCATTAAAAACGGTAAAAGGGACAAAAGATTTCATGCCGCAGGAGCAAATGCAACGAAACCGGATACGAAGGACGCTTGAGGCTGTATTCGAGGCATACGGCTGCAAACCATTGGAAACGCCTATGCTGCAGCACTATGAATTGCTGGCATCCAAGTACGGCGGAGGGGATGAGATCTTGAAGGAAGTGTATCGCTTGAGCGACCAAGGAGATAGAGAGCTCGGTCTGCGCTATGACTTAACCGTCCCGTTGACGAAGGTAGTGGGGATGAATCCTGAGATGCGAATGCCGTTCAAGCGGTATGAGATCGGAAAAGTATTTCGGGACGGTCCAGTAAAAACCGGACGTTTGCGCGAATTTATTCAATGCGATGTCGATATCGTGGGAACAACATCGGTGCTGGCTGAAGCAGAATTGCTCAGTATGGCGTTTGAGGCATTCAAGCGGTTGGGGCTCGACGTGTACATTGAGGTCAACAACCGCAAGTTGTTATCTGGGGTGCTTCAGGAGCTGGGAGTTCCCGTAGAGCGGGCCGGGGATGTCATGCTGTCGCTGGATAAGCTCGAGAAAATCGGCGTGGACGGAGTGCGTGATGACTTGCGGGAACGAAACGTCGAGGAGTCACTCGTTTTGGCGATTACCTCTTTCCTGCAAGAAGGGGTGATTACACTGGATCTGTTGACAGAGCGCTTTACATCCCCGCTAGTTCAGGAAGGGATTCGGGAGCTCCGTGAAATGCTTGCCTATGTAACAGGAGCGGGTGTGGACGGGGAGCTTCGTTTCTCGCCATTTCTGGCAAGAGGCTTGGGGATCTACACAGGAATTGTGTATGAGATCTTTTTGCAGGATGGAAGTATAACGTCTAGTATCGGCAGTGGGGGACGTTACGATCAGATCATTGGTCGGCTTTTGGACGATGGAAGAGAGTATCCCGCTGTAGGGATTTCGTTTGGATTGGATGTCATTCTTGCAGCGCTGGCAAATCGCAACACGGAAGAACAAAAAGCTGCCGATGTGCTCGTCATTCCCCTCGGGACAGAAGCATCCAGTCTTGGTCTGGCCAATCGATTGCGCGAGAGCGATATTAGAGTCGAGCTGGAGCTGACAGGTAGACGGCTGAAAAAAGCACTTGATTATGCAAACAAGGAAGGCTTTGCTTTTGCACTGATCTACGGGGAAAACGAAGTGAACAGCGGGCAGGTCGTCGTCCGAGATATGCGAGAGGGAACGGAACAGCCGGTTCCTTTGGAGTTGGTTGAAAAGTGGCTGTCCGACAAGCTGTCAGGGTAAAGAGGAAAGATAGTCTTTCTCTTCCATTTTTTGTACAGTAGAGAAAAGGGGGAGATGGCGTGAAGAAATGGGTCTCAATGGTCGGTGGTAGCTTATTGTTTTTGACGTGGATGTTGCCTGTAAATGCTGAGGAGGGTACTGCGCTTACGCGTAAACCGCTCTATCAGGCTGATGTGCGAATTGATCCAATCAAGAAAGAAGTGGCAGGAACCGTAACGATTACCTTTTGGCCAAAAGACCCTTCTCGTGCCTATCTCCATCTTTACCCGAATGTATTTACAGAAGAGCATCAAGGCATGCTATGGGAGGAACTTTTAGGCAATGGCCCAACGCTTGGAACATACACTAATAAAAAGCTAATGGTCGATGGTGTCGCGGTTGTCGGCAACAAGACGAAAGACCTGAACATACTCGAAGTACCGCTAGAAGGACAGGCGGGCCTACGAAAGATTGAGATGGAGTTCGAGATGACTCTTCCGCGAAACGACGGCAGGATGTCGTACGATGACCAATCAATCTGGCTGGGGAACTGGCTCCCGGTTCTTGCGGTGTACGACAAGGAAGGCTGGCATCTCGATTCATACGAGCCTGTCGGTGATCCATTCTACAGTGAGAACGCAGATTATGAGGTAAACGTGACGCTGCCAAAAGACTATCAACTGGCGAGCACAGCGCCAGACAAGGCTGCGAAACAGGTTTCTGCTGGTGAGGGAGAAAAGACGATACAGCTCGGTGCAGAAAACGTGAGGGATTTTGCCCTCGTTGTTATGGATGCCTCTTATCAGCGAACGGAAACGAAAGTGGGCGAAACTCTCGTCCGAACATGGTGGCGGAAAACAGATGATCCGGCATCTGCTGAACAGATTCATGAAGCAGCAGCGAAGTCTCTCGCCTATTTTCATCATCAATTGGGTGCCTATCCATATACCGAATTCGATGTGGTAAGGACTGGTGGAGCGATTAACGGGATGGAGTATCCGGCATTGGTTTTTCTGGACGGGCGTCATTTCCTTTCTGGTGAAGAAACAGGTATCGTCACGGTTGTCCATGAGACGGCACACCAGTGGTTTTACGGCTTGCTCGGAAATAATCAGGTAAAGGAAGCATGGCTGGATGAGGGATTCACGGAGTACGTGACGCTCTCGTATTTATCTCAGCAAGACCCGCTGGTGGGAGCGGAACGGGTGCGCAGACGGCTGGAGCAGGGCACCTCTGTTCAGTATTACGTGGCAGAGGAACTGCGCCCTTGGCAAGAGCTGTCTGCATTTCCTGATAATCAGAGTTATAGCGATCTCGTTTATTCCCGTCCGTCCTCGATGCTGTGGCTGTTGCAGGGAGCCTGGGGAGAAGAAAGGGTACATGACGTGTTGAAGCAGTACGTCGAGAAGTACCGTTATCAGGTGGTGACCGGAAAGGAATGGGAAGCATTTCTATCTGAGATGGCGGGAGAAGATGCGGGCGCTTTCTTGGATTATTGGCTGAAAGTAGACATGTCCCAGCAGGAACAGGCAGCAGCTTGGCTGGAGCGCCAACGTCTCAAGCACCAGAAGAAGTAATCAAAGGCAGGGGAGCACGATGTGGCGGAAGCATTGGGTGGTCATCTTGGCAGTAGGAGTCGTTTTGACTGTATTCTTGACCGTCCGGCCTTGGACAGGGCAGGCTGGCTTAGATGCTCACGAGATTGTGCCGATTGTTCACAGGCAGGCTGCAATCACTTACAAGGCCGATGTTCAGATCGATATGAACAACCACGTGGTGAAAGGCATGCTGACGGCTCGTTTTGTCCCAACAGATGACCAAGCTTTTTTTCATTTATACCCCAATGCTTTTTCAGCGAATGCCGCTCTCAGTGGAGAGAACTGGGAGTTTTTGCTGGGCAAACAGCGTGAGCCTGGTGGTATCAAGATAAGCGCTGTACGGGTAAACGGAAAAAGTGTTGGCGTACAGTATGCGGGAAAGGCGAATGCGCTTTTACAAGTGCCTCTCCCTGGAAGAACATCGTCTGTCGAGACGGTGGTAGAGATGAATTTTCAGCTCGAGGTTCCTTATAACAACGGGCGAATGTCTTACCATGATCATGCGATGTGGCTGGGGAACTGGCTGCCGATTCTGGCGGTCAAGGATGCAGGAGGCTGGCGGCTTGATCCTTATTCCGCGATTGGCGATCCTTTTTACTCGGATGTGGCAAATTATCATTTGCGTGTGCAGTTATCAGAGGGGTACCAGCTTGCTACGAGTGGATTGGAGAGCGTGGCTGTCATCACCGAGACGAGACCGCAACGGCAAAAGATCTATGAGGTGGACGCATGGAACGTTCGGGATTTTGCCCTTGTCGTCATGGACGATACGTACCAACCCATATCTGGCAAGGTCGGAGAAACTATCGTACGTACATGGGTGCAGAAAAGTGATGACCCGCAAAACGTAAAACGAATACATGAGACTGCCAGAGAGTCCCTCGACTATTACGGAAAACAGTTCGGGGTGTATCCATATAAGGAATACGATGTTGTCAAGACAGGCGGCTTCTTTGGGGGAATGGAATACCCGAGCCTTGTCTTTATTGCCCAGGAGTATTTTGACCGTAGCGATGCCATGGGGGAAGCGGTCGTAGCGCATGAAACGGCACATCAATGGTTTTACGGGTTGGTTGGAAACGACGAGGTGCGAGAGGCTTGGCTGGATGAGGGACTGACGGATTATGCGACGATGGCATTTTTGCAGCAAAAGTCCCCTCTACGCTCACAGGCGTATATTCAGATGCGGCAAGGCCAAGCACGTGCAGCGGAAGGATATGCGAACCAAGGAGTCACTGCAAAGTCGTCCGTGGATGCTTTTCCAGACTGGAGGAGCTACAATGACCTCGTCTACGGACGAGCGGGTGCCATGTGGTGGAACTTGAAGGAAAAATGGGGAGTCGAACGACTGCATCAGATGTTGCGTCAATATGTACGGGATCATCAATACAAGCAGGCGAATGGGGAGCAAATCACAGCGCTATTGACTGAAGCTGCCGGGGGGGATGCCAGTCCCTATTTGGATTATTGGCTTCAGGTCCAGCTAGAGAAAGCCGAAGCGGCAAACAATTGGGTAGAAAAAGGCAAACACGAATAATTTTTAACCGATCATTTTTAAATGTTCGGAAACGAGGTTGACAGGCAAACTTTCTCCCTGCTACACTGAATACGTTGAGTGAAAACGAGTTCGAATAGCCCAGGCGATGAGAGCGGTGCGAAAAGCCGTTAGTCGGTTGGGTTTTCTTCTGATGTTACAAAACGTAGGGGGCGAATGGTTCATGCTACAGCCTTTGGTAGGAGTCATTATGGGCAGTACGTCAGACTGGGAAACAATGAAGGAAGCTTGCGTAATTTTAGACGAATTGCAGGTACCGTATGAAAAGAAGGTCGTGTCTGCACACAGAACGCCAGACTTGATGTTTACGTATGCCGAGACTGCTAAAAGTCGCGGCTTGGAAGTCATTATTGCGGGTGCGGGCGGGGCAGCTCATTTGCCAGGAATGGTGGCTGCCAAGACAGAGTTGCCTGTCATTGGTGTGCCGGTAAAATCATCCAACTTGAATGGTCTCGACTCGCTATTGTCGATTGTGCAAATGCCAGGGGGCGTGCCTGTGGCAACGGTTGCGATCGGAAAAGCTGGAGCCATCAACGCAGGGTTATTGGCTGCGCAAATTTTGGGGATCAAATATCCAGACGTACAAGAGCGGTTCGTGCAAAGACGTGATGATGTACGCAATAAGGTGCTGGAGGCTAGTGAACTCGAATGACAACCAAAGACCGTAAGCAAATCAAACCAGGATCGACCTTAGGAATACTCGGCGGAGGACAGCTTGGACGGATGATTGCTCTTGCGGGACGAGCTATGGGCTACCGCTTTGTCACAATGGACCCGACAGCAGACGCACCATGTGGCCAAACAGCTGATCGGCAAATTGTCGCCAGCTACGATGACGTAGAAGCAGCGATGCAGCTTGCCTCGGTCAGTGATGTCATCTCTTATGAATTTGAAAATGTCGATGCGCAGGTGGCTGAAGTGTTGGAGAGCCGCGCTTATGTACCGCAGGGAAGCCGACTTTTGCGTATCACCCAAAACCGAATTCGGGAAAAGACCGCTATTCGCGAGATCGGAATCCCGGTTGCTCCGTTTTGTGTCGTGAATAGCTTGGGAGATTTGCAGAACGCCGTGCGTGAATTGGGGCTGCCTGCTGTCATGAAGACAGCAACTGGTGGCTATGACGGAAAAGGACAATGGGTATTGAGAAGTGAGGCAGAGCTGGCGGAGGCGTATGAAACGTTGTCCAAAGCAGGTACAGAGCTGATCGTGGAACAATTTGTACCATTCCAAATGGAGCTGTCTGTGATTGCTGCACGCAATCCTGCGGGAGAACTGGCTGTTTTTCCTGTGTCAGAAAATATTCATCAGGAAAACATCCTGCACCTGAGCATTGTTCCAGCTCGTATTTCGGCTGAAGTAGCCGCTCGCGCGGAAGAAATTGCTCGCACGATTGTAGAAAAGCTGGATGTGGTCGGGCTCATTGCAGTTGAGCTGTTTTTGACTGAAGATGGTCAGCTGTATGTCAATGAATTGGCGCCGCGACCGCACAACTCCGGGCATTTTACCATGGATGCTTGTGTGACCTCGCAGTTTGAGCAGCATGTTCGGGCGGTTTGCAATTTGCCTTTGGGATCTACAGAGTTGCTCTCGAGCGTCGTGATGGTTAATATTTTGGGAGAGCATCTACAGCCTGTCATCGATCAGATCGACAAGCTACCGCGCACAGCCAAGCTCCATTTGTACGGAAAAGCAGAGAGTAAGGCCAAGCGAAAAATGGGGCATATCAATGTGCTCGCCCCTACTGTAGAAGAAGCGCTCACCCTGATTGATGAGCTGAAAATCTGGACGAATACATCGGAGGTATTATCATGATCGAACGTTATTCCCGACCGGAAATGCGCGCCATTTGGACGGAAGAAAACAAATTCAAAGCGTGGCTGGAAGTAGAAATTCTCGCGTGTGAAGCATGGTCCAAGCTGGGCGTCATTCCTGAGGAAGACGTGAAAAAGCTGTGGGATAAAGCTACTTTTGACATTAACAGAATCTATGAGATCGAAGAGGAGACACGCCATGATGTAGTGGCGTTTACCCGTGCGGTATCGGAAACCTTGGGCGAAGAAAAGAAGTGGGTGCATTACGGACTGACTTCTACCGATGTGGTGGATACTGCGCTGTCATACCTGCTGCGTCAGGCTAATGAGATTTTGGAGAAGGATATCGAAGACTTCATCGAGATTTTGGCTGACAAAGCTCGTGAGCACAAGGATACGGTTTGCATGGGCAGAACGCATGGTGTGCATGCGGAGCCTACGACTTTTGGCTTGAAGCTGGCCCTGTGGCATGAAGAAATGAAGCGCAACCTGGCGCGTTTTCAGGCTGCGAAAAAAGAAGTGGCGTACGGCAAAATCTCTGGCGCAGTTGGAACATACGCAAACATCGATCCGTTCGTGGAAGCGTATGTGTGCGAGAAGCTGGGGCTGTCTGCAGCACCTATCTCTACCCAAACCTTGCAGCGTGATCGCCACGCCGAGTACATGGCGACATTGGCACTAATCGCAACTTCTTTGGAGAAATTCGCAACAGAAATTCGCGGTCTGCAAAAGAGCGAAATGCGCGAGGTGGAAGAAGCATTTGCCAAAGGTCAAAAAGGTTCTTCTGCAATGCCACACAAGCGCAACCCAATCGGAAGCGAAAATATTTGCGGACTGGCTCGTGTCATCCGTGGTCACATGCTCACTTCCTATGAAAATGTTTCCCTCTGGCATGAGCGGGATATTTCCCACTCCTCTGCGGAGCGCGTGATTTTGCCAGATGCGACGCAAGCATTGAACTACATGCTGCGCCGTTTCATGAACATCGTGAAAAACTTGACGGTGTTCCCAGAGAACATGAAGCGCAATATGGACCGTACCTTTGGATTGATCTACTCGCAGCAAGTGATGCTCAAGCTGATTGAAAAAGGCATGAGCCGCGAGCAAGCCTATGACACGGTACAGCCTCGTGCGATGCAGGCGTGGGAAGAGCAACGCTCCTTCCGTGCGATTGTCGATGAGGATGCGACTGTCAGCTCCACACTGTCCAAGGAAGAGCTGGATGAGTGCTTTGACTATCGTTACCACCTGAAGCATGTGGATACGATTTTCCAACGTCTTGGATTGATATAAATGCAAGTGCCCTCGAATTTTTCGGGGGCTTTTTTTTATTCAGAAACCGTAGTGGGGGAGAAGCGCATTTCCAGTCTACGCTTCGGCCTACGCCCTGCTGGGGGATTGACTGTCCGCTTCGGAATAAATGGCGGGAGCGCTTCAAACGTAGAAATTTCGATGAAGGGTTTCATAAGTTATTATGAACGAGGACAGCCCCTATTCGTAACTTCGTAGGTTACTCTGGCTACACTAAGGGCAAGTACGCCAATAGACAGAGCGCTACAATACGAAAGGAGCTGCTACTTATGAAGG
>NZ_JAMAUS010000033.1:0-10890 GCF_023714195.1 Brevibacillus sp. MER 51
CTCATAGACGATGAGGTTGATAGGTTCGGTGTGGAAGCGCGGTAACGCGTGGAGCTGACGAATACTAATCGGTCGAGGACTTATCCACACACTCTTAGCAATCATGCGTATTCAGTTTTGAAGGAATAACGAAGAGAGGAGTCAATCCACTGGATTGGCTCTTTTTCCTATAAGAGAAGGGGAGCACATGGAACCAAAAGCAGAGAAAAAATATGAAGCTGACATGTACGAACCGATTCGGAATTATTTTGTCGCGCAAGGATATGACGTTTTTGGCGAGGTCAAGCATTGTGATTTAACTGCAATTAAAGGCGAGGAATTGATTATTGTCGAGTTTAAGCGCAACCTAAGTGTGGAATTGCTCATACAGGCCACCAAGCGACAACGCTATACCGATTTTGTTTATATGGCAATCCCGAAGCCCAAATACAAATTGTTTTCGAAAAAATGGCAAGATATATGCTACTTGGTTAGACGTCTCGAGCTCGGTCTCATTCTCGTGTCCTTTCCAAAAAGAGGGTCCGCAGTCATGGAAGTGAATATTTCACCTGGACCGTTTGATCGGGTAAAAAGCAAGCAATTCAATCAAAAAAAGCGAAGCCGCATCATTGAAGAGATGCGGGGAAGATACGGCGATTACAATGTTGGCGGCAGTTATCAAACCAAGCTCATGACGGCCTACAAGCAGAACTGCATTCAAATTGCAACGTTGCTTCAGCAATATGGGCCGTTATCGCCGAAATTACTCAAGAGTAAAGGAGCAGGGGAGAAAACCTCGTCGATTCTTATCCAAAATCATTATGGGTGGTTTACCCGTGTGCAACGAGGGCTGTATGCGATCACGCCGACAGGGGAAAGAGAAATCGCGGAATACCCTGAGCTCATTACTTACTATCGGGAACAAGCAGAGAAACTAGACTAGACGATACGTTTCCTGTAGATTCAAAAAAACAAAGGCAGCCTGCCGTGAAGGAATAACAGGCTGCCTTTTCCCTATTAAATGAATAAATTAGTGCGCAATCCATTCTGCAGTCATTTGCCCTACCAGTGCTCGCCCGGCCACAATGTCTGGATGAAACTGAATCGTTGCGTTTTGGCGGACGATTTTCACCTGTTGAATGGCATCCGATAATGGTTGTTCATTCTTCAGCTTTCCCCGAGCTTTTGCGATAGAAAGTCCCGCGACTGTACCTTGAGCCATTGCCACTTTGGCACTTTCAATTCCCGTGATATTGCCAGCAACATAGAGTCCGGGGACTGCTGTTTGCATGCTCTCATTGTGTAAGGGGACATGCCCACCCAAGGAGGGAACATAGGCAAAAGGGCACCCGGCAATCGCCGCTAATTCAGCGAGTGGACTTAATCCGCCTGCGATACAGACGAAATCAGCCGGAATGAATTGTTCGGTTCCAGCTATTGGTGAACCATCGGCATCAACTCGGGCGATACGGACACCCTCAACTTGAAAGGTTCCGACGATTTCCAGTGCTGCTGCTCGCAGTTGAATCGGGATGTCCCACATAGAAAAACCGTTGGAGGGGTAGAGGGACACTGCCAGCTTTTGCATCCATGAATTTCCCATCAGTTTGCTCCCCAGCCGAATCATCAGAGAAGGGGCAAGATGGGCGACACGCAATAAAGATTGCATCACTGCTTGCGGTTGCCCCGCAGTGCCACTGACAGTCGTACGAGGTGGGAGAATCATTCGATCCACCGTAATTCCAGCCAACTGCAATTCGCGGGATATCGCCACCGATAAGATATTGATACCAATAACGACTCCGCGTTGTCCTACTCGCACGCGCTGCACGTTTGTCATGACTTGAGCAGCTCCGATGGACATCACGCCAGGTAACGTCCACCCTGGCACGGGTACAGCTGCTTCAGAAGCCCCCGTAGCGATCAGGAGCAACGGGGCTATCATTTCCCCCACTGTGGTAGAAACAATCCAGCCATTTTGAGATTGGGTCAAATGGAAGACGGAAACGCCGCAACGGATCTCTACGCCAAGCCCAATCGCTTCTTCCGTGAGCCGGGCTGCCTCATCCAGCCCATTCCACCACACACCGTTTGGTTCTTCGTGAAGCTGTCCAAGCAAGCGGCCCCCAGGACGATAAAACTCATCAACTACACGAACAGCCAATCCCTGCTTGGCACTTGCAATTGCTGCGGATAAGCCCGCGGGTCCAGCCCCGATGATGAGAAGATCGATCATGCACCATGCCCTCCTTTTTTCAAGGGAGTAGGAAGGACAGAACCCGCATTCACTCGCATGCCTTCCTGCACAAGCGTCATACAAGCACGCACGGTAGGGACACCGTCTACATGGACGCGACATTCATAACAATGACCGATATTGCAGTAAATTCCTCGCGGTGTTCCTTTTTCCTCATGCACCCGAAGCGTACGGACACCTGCGGCCAATAGGGCTCCCGCAATCGTCTCGCCTTCGTAAGCCGTATAGACAGAGCCGTTATAATAAAAACGAAGCTGCTTTCTATCCCCGAGTGAACCGAGAACCGGATGGTGATCAATTCGTTGACTCATGTCCGTTGTCCCCCAAGCGTTTGAAATGAGACAGGACGGATAGGCGGTTGGTACCCAAGAGGTACAGTATGAGAAGGCGCTTGGCCAGTTACTTGCTGAATGACCTGATCGATCAATGTACGGCAGGTTCTCCCACCGCAGCAGCCCATGCCGGCTCTGGTCCGTAGCTTGAGCTCGCGTGCGGTACATTGGTAGGTTTGGGCGGTCTCTTCCAATTCAGCGAGAGTTACTTCTTCACAACGGCAGATAATCAATAGATGCGATTCCATGATGAAGCCTCCTTTCATTCTTGCTTGATGAAAATGCAAGTGTCGTGCCATGGGAAAGCGAGTCAAATCGTCCAGGCTGGCACAATACTTGCTGAATATTCTCAAAGAACTAGCCCAATCATGACAAACAAAAGAGGGATGACAGAGATGGAAAAAGTAACAAGACTGCGTGAGCAATTCGATTCACTTGGGATTGACGGGATGTTGATCACCAATGGACAAAATCGCCGATACCTCACAAACTTTACAGGTACATACGGAGTTGTCCTCATTTCAAGGGACCAGGCCAAGCTCTTCACAGATTTCCGTTACACAGCCCAAGCGCAAGCACAAGCAACAGGCTTTGAGATCGTTTATTTGCCGACAAAAGAATCCATTTACAGCGAAGTAGCACGCCAGGCGGAAGCGATGGGGATCAATTGTCTCGGCTTTGAGGAGGAGAATGTCTCGTTTGCCTTGCATCGTAAATATAGTGAGGCGGTCCAAACAGCATTCATTCCGACGTCAGGTGTCATTGAAGGATTGCGGATGATAAAGACAAAGGAAGAACTGGCGATCATTCGAACGGCTGCGCAAATCGCCGATGCGGCATTCTCCCATATTACTTCTTTTCTGCGTCCTGGTATCACAGAGCTCGCGGTGTCTAACGAATTGGAAATGATCATGCGAAAGGAAGGGGCGTCGGGTTCTGCTTTTGACATCATTATTGCTTCTGGCTATCGTTCCGCACTTCCCCATGGCGTAGCGAGTGAAAAAACGATTGAAGCGGGCGATATGGTCACGATGGATTTTGGTGCATTGTATCAAGGGTATCGCTCTGATATTACCCGTACGGTTGCTGTTGGAACTCCTGATGAACAGCTCAAAGCCATCTACGAGATCGTTTTGGAAGCACGCAATCGGGCTGTTGCAGGCATTCGTCCTGGCATTACCGGGAAAGAGGCTGACGCCTTCGCACGGGACTACATCACGGAGCACGGCTATGGCGAGCGATTTGGACATGGGATGGGGCATGGAGTGGGTCTCGATATTCATGAGGAGCCATTTATGTCCACACGTTGCACGACTGTCCTCCGAGAAGGCATGATTTTGACCGTAGAGCCGGGGATTTATATCCCAGAGCTTGGTGGGGTCCGTATCGAAGACGATCTGATTGTCACAGAGAGTGGCAATGAGGTGCTGACACATTCACCGCGCGAATTGATCATTTTGTAAATCGAGAGACAAAAGTCTTGGCCAAGTAAATGGGCTGAGGCTTTTTTGTCTAACAGCGGTGTCTAGGATTTGAAACACGACAAGGTATACAGTGTACAAAAAAGTTTACAACAACCAAGGCTAGAACGAAGGTACTGCCGCCTTCATTTTTTGGCACACCTTTTGCATTCTGATAATTCTGAAAACAAATGCATAACGACTGAACAATGGGGGTTGATCAAATGAAAAAAAGCATGTTGGCAGTAATGAGTAGTCTAGCAGTCATGGGAGTAGCGTTGGCAGGATGTGGAGGCGGACAGCCTGCAGCGAAGCCAGCCGAGCAAGCGGCACAGAGTGGACAGTCGAGCACGCAGCCAGCACCTGCCGCCACGGCGAAAGAATCAGCAAAAGCACAAGTCCTCCGCTGGAATCTTCACTCCGAACCTCCTACAGGTGATCCTGGACTTGCGGAAGACACGACTTCTGCTGCTATCGTCAAAGCAGTTTTTGATGGGCTGACACGCATCGGGCCATCGGGCAAGCCAGAGGAAGCAGTAGCCGAGAAAATTGAAGTATCGAGTGATATGAAAACATACACCTTCAAGCTGAGAGACTCCAAATGGAGCAACGGGGAATCGGTAACAGCCCACGATTTCGAATACGCGTGGAAGCGAGCTCTCGATCCGAAGACAGCGTCCAATTACGCCTATCAGCTCTATTACATCAAGAATGCGGAGAAGGCGAACAAAGGGACCGGCAGCTTGGATGATGTCGGCGTAAAAGCATTGGATGACAAGACACTTCAAGTAGAGTTGACGAATCCAACCCCCTTTTTTCTGGAGCTAACCGCCTTCCAAACTTATTTCCCGGTAAATAAAAAAGTAGTCGAGGCCGATGAAAAATGGGTTGGAGAAGCCAAAACACACGTAGGAAATGGTCCATTTAAGATGGAGTCTTGGGAACACAAAAGCAAAATGATCCTCGTGAAAAACGACAACTACTGGGACAAAGAGAGTGTCAAGCTGGACAAGATTGAGTTCTCGATGGTGGAGGATGAAAATACAGAGCTGTCCATGTTCGAAAACGGCGAGATTGACTGGGCAGGCAGTCCGTTAAGCTCGCTGCCAACAGATGCGATGCCAGCGCTTAAAGATAGCGGAAAGCTGCAAGTGAAGCCTGTCGGTGCTACCTACTGGTACAAGTTCAATACAGAGAAACCTCCGTTCAATAACGTGAAGATTCGTAAAGCTTTTGCCTACGCCATCAACCGTCAAATCTTGATTGACAACGTACTCCAAGCGAATCAGCAGCCAGCGATGGCAGCAGTTCCTCCGACAATGGGACTCAATACGGGCAGTTATTTCAAAGACAATGATCAAGAAACGGCCACAAAGCTGTTAGAAGAAGGAATGAAAGAGCTGGGCATCTCTAAACTGCCGCCGATCAAGCTTAGCTACAACACATCAGAAGGACATAAAAAGATCGCAGAAGCGATTCAGGACCAATGGCGACAAAACCTTGGTGCAGATGTGAAGCTGGAAAATCAGGAATGGAAGGTATACCTCGAGACCATGCACGAGGGTAACTATCAGGTTGGGCGTCTCGGCTGGTCGGGCGACTTCAACGATCCGATCAACTTCCTGGAGCTGTTCAAGGAAAAGGACGGAGGAAACAATGATACGCGTTGGGAAAATCCGAGATTCAAAGAGCTGCTGAATCAGTCCGCAACCGAGAGTGATCCAGAAAAACGCAAGGCAATTTTGCGTGAAGCCGAGCAAATCATGATGAACGAAATGCCGATTATGCCGATCTACTTCTATACGCATACATGGGTGAAGAATGACCAGGTAAAAGGAATCTTCCAGGATGGTCTAGGCGCAATCGACTGGAAATGGGCATCAATCGAATAATATTCGAATGGGGGATGGGCTATGAAAAAATGGGGAAGTGTGATGGTCGCGGTGATGTTGACTCTTTCGCTTGCTGTAGCGGGATGTGCCAATCAAGGAGCTTCTACTGGAGGCGCAGATGCTAGCGAAATACTCGTTGGTGTAGTGTTACCAGTAACTGGTAACAACGCAACAGATGGAAAAGATATGCGAAACGCCATCGAAATGGCTGTCAAAAAAATAAACGACAGCGGTGGAGTTATTGGAAAAAAATTGAAGATTGAAGTAGCTGATGATGGCTGCGATCCACAAATGGCGACGACGGCAGCCAATAAGCTGGTCTCTCAAAACGTAGTGGCTGTCATCGGTGGTTACTGCTCAGGTGCGACACTACCTTCATCGGGTGTATTCAAAAATGCCAACATTCCCATGATCGTTCCCGCAGCCAACTCAGCCAAATTGCCCGCGCAAGGCTATGACACCCTCTTTTTGATTAATGGCCTAACCCCAGATCAAGCTCAAACCGCAGCGGATTACATGGCAGCGAACCAAGCGAAAAAAGTCGTACTCATCCATGACAATTCTGCCTACGCCAAAGATTTGGCCGATTTTGCCAAAGCATCCGTTGAAAAATCCGGCGGCGCAGTCATCGCGTACGAAGCGATCAACCCCGAAGAAAAAGATTTCAGCGCGCTGGTCACAAAAATAAAAGGCCTCCAGCCGGACGCGACGTATTTTACCGGCTATTATGCGGCTGGTGGACTGATGGTTAAGCAATTTAAACAAAAAGGTGTATCGGGTCTGTTCCTCGCAGGCGATGGCTCATTCAGTGAGGATGTCATCAAGATTGCAGGTGCAGACAATGCGGAAGGCCTTTTGATTACCGCGACCCCTACAGCGGAATTCATCGAGGGGGCAGAGGAGTTCACTTCTGCCTACAAGCAGGCGTATAACAACTTGGCACCGGGTCCTTTCTCAGCGTTGAGCTACAATGCGGTCAATCTGCTGGCAGATGCGATCGGACGGGCGAAATCGACTGATCGCGACGCCATCAAAAAGGCAATCAAAGAAACAAAGGATTTCAAGGCGCTTGGACAAACGATTTCGTTCAACGAGCAAAATACGCTGGATACCTCCAACTTCGCCGTTTTGAAAGTGACGGGTGGCAAGTTCACGTTAGCGAAGTAGGGTATATGTCAATCATTACCTCAAGTAAGGATGGTGGAGGAATGGATATTCTCGTCCAAACACTGGCGGACGGACTGGTTATTGGTGCCTTTTACAGTTTGATCGCTTTGGGCTATACGATGGTTTTTGGCATTATCAAGCTGCTCAACTTCGCGCATGGCGATCTCTACATGCTCGGTGCATTTGTCGGCTATACCTTGCTCAGCGTGTTTGGCGGAGATTCATCTGGAGCAGGTTTGATGGGAATATTGATTGTTTTATTGCTGACGATGGTGATTGTTGGCGTCATCGGGATGGGGATCGAGAGGGTGGCATATCGGCCGCTCTTGTTCGCTCCACGACTCTCTATCCTGATTACGGCAATTGGTGTTTCTCTCTTTTTGGAAAATGGCTCGATGATTGTTTGGGGGGCGCAGTATCAAGTGTATCCTTTGCAGCTTTCTCACGACGGCATTAGTCTACTAGGGGCCAAAATCACGTATGTCCAAATCGGACTGGTCATCATCTCGGTACTTTTGATGCTGGGCTTGCATTTATTCATCAATCGCTCGCTGTACGGCAAGGCTATGCGGGCGATTGCGCTCGATCAGACGGCTTGTCAACTAATGGGTATCCATGTGCATAAAGTCATTGGCTTGACCTTTTTCATCGGTGCTTCGTTGGCAGCAGGGGCGGGCACGATGGCAGGTGCTTATTACGGAACCGTCAATTTCATGATGGGCTTTATCATTGGGCTCAAGGCGTTTACCGCAGCGGTTTTGGGCGGGATTGGCAGCATTCCGGGAGCGGTGCTGGGCGGGCTGTTGCTTGGGATGATGGAGACAGCCGGAACATTTATGTTCGGCGGTTCATGGAAGGACGTCGTGGCCTTTTCCCTGTTGATTTTGATTCTCGTATTGAAGCCAACGGGCATCATGGGTGAGAAAGTGACAGAGAGGATGTAGCGGATGAAGCCATCTCGAAAAAAAATCGCTGTTGTCCTGTTCCTCGCCGTCGCGTGCGTACTCCCGTTTCTGTCCAATAACTACTGGCTGGATGTTGCGACGCTTGCTTTGTTCTACGTTGTCTTGGCCCAGGGGCTAAATGTGGTAGTCGGTTTTGCAGGATTACTCGACTTGGGCTACGCCGCCTTTTTTGCCGTAGGTGCTTATACAACAGGCATTCTGATGACGGTCTATCAGTGGTCGTTTTGGCTGACCTTGCCTGTGTCCATGGCATTTGCGGCTATTGTGGGTGTGATCATCGGGGCGCCGACACTTCGGTTGCGCAGTGACTACCTGGCAATCGTCACCCTCGGTTTTGGGGAAATTATTCGTATTTTAGCGATCAATCTTACTATTACCGGATCAGCTTCAGGTATTTACGGAATCCCGCGTCCTTCTATTGGGAGTTATGTGCTTGGCGGCCAGACCGATTTTTACTATTTGATCTTGATCATTGCTGTTTTGGTGGTGGTGGCTGTCAAACGGTTGGGCACATCCCGCATCGGCAGGGCGTGGATGTATATTCGTGAGGACGAGGATGCTGCCGAGGCGATGGGCATTAACCGGATTAATATGAAGCTGTTGGCGTATTCGATCGGAGCTGTCATCGGGAGTCTGGCTGGTTCTGTTTTTGCTGTCAAAATGAGTGCGATTGCGCCGCTCAGTTTTAGCTTTACCCAGTCCATCATGATTCTTTTGGCAGTAGTACTGGGAGGCTTGGGCAGCATTCCCGGCGTCCTCTTGGGTGCTGTGCTGGTCATTACCTTGCCGGAGCTGCTGCGTTCCGTGGAAGATTGGCGCTATTTGATCTTCGGTGCTGCGCTGGTCGCCATGATGCTGTTTCGCCCCCAAGGACTGTGGCCTGCCCGTTATGAGATGAAACGAGGCACTAGTCGTGGCGAGACCAAGGAAGCTACGGAAGGGGGCAGCGGTAATGAGGTCAAGCTTGACAGTGAAAAATGTAACGCTTAAATTCGGCGGTCTGACAGCGGTGAACGACTTGTCTTTTGCTATCAGCCCAGGCTCGATCAGCAGTATCATTGGCCCGAATGGAGCGGGGAAAACATCCGTCTTCAACATGATCACCGGATTTTACCATCCGACAGCGGGGCAGATCATTCTTGAAGGCAACCAGCTCGTGGGAAAAAAGCCAAGCCAAATCACACGGCTCGGTATGGCGCGAACGTTTCAAAACTTGCGGCTGTTTCCGAATTTGACTGTCTTGGATAATGTCAAATCAGGCATGCACAGCCGCACGAGCCAAACCGTCTGGGGAGCACTATGGCAGACTAGGGCACAGCGCCGAGAGGAACAGTTGATCGAGGATATGGCAAGGGACTGCCTTCGTTTCGTGGGGATGGAAAACAGTTGCTGGCGCATAGCGAAAAACTTGCCGTACGGCGCTCAGCGTTATTTGGAGATCGCGCGGGCCTTAGCTACCAAGCCGCGGGTGTTGCTGCTTGATGAGCCTGCTGCGGGGCTGAATTATGAGGAGAAGGAAGAACTGATTGCTTTGATCAAGCGAATCCGCACCCATTACGAGTTGACAGTGCTGATCATCGAGCACGATATGGGGTTGATCAAAAAAATCTCGGAAAAAGTAATCGTCCTCGACTACGGACAGAAGATCGCAGAGGGAACTCCCGAGGATGTGCTCAGCAATCCGCGTGTTGTAGAAGCCTACCTGGGCAAGGAGGACGAGGCGATATGACACCACTTTTGACAATCAGCGGCATTCATTCGTTTTACGGTAAAATTGAAGCGCTTAAAGGCATCGACCTGCACGTGCATGAAGGAGAGATTGTCGCACTGCTAGGCAGCAATGGTGCGGGCAAAAGCACAACACTCAAAACGATTTCCGGAATCGTTCGACCAAGCCGTGGAGACGTCTTGCTTCATGGACAGAGTCTCGTGGGCTGGGCCCCTCACCAAATTGTCGAGGCAGGCATCATCCATGTACCAGAAGGCAGGCGGATTTTTGCTGGTTTGACCGTGCGTGAAAATTTGGAGCTAGGCGGTTTTACACAGAGAAAAGAGAAGGCCGCTATCGCAGAGGGGATTGAGCAGGCTTTCACGCTGTTCCCCCGATTGAAGGAGCGGAGTGAACAAATGGGAGGAACACTAAGCGGAGGCGAGCAGCAAATGCTCGCAATCTGTCGCGGTCTCATGGCACGTCCAAAGCTCTTGATGCTAGATGAGCCGTCGATGGGGCTCGCCCCGATTATTGTGGTTGAGATCATGAATATCATCAGGGAAATAAACAGGCAAGGCACGTCGATCCTTTTGATCGAACAAAATGCCAAGGCAGCGTTGAAGCTTGCTCATCGCGGCTATGTAATGGAGACAGGGCGAATCGTCATGGAAAATAAGGCAGACGTTCTCAGGGCAGACGATTCGATCGTCAAGGCGTATTTGGGTGCGTAGGCCTCGTGCACTGCTTACATACCCGACGACAAAGGAGGTATCAAGCATGGAATTGATCCGTATTTTGTCTGAGGTGTTGCCGCCTAAAGAGGGGCGAAGGTTTCCTGATTTTTGTTTGCGTTGGCGTGTGTTTTTGTGTAAAAAGCGGCTGTAGTGGAGGGAAGAAGCGTATTTCCAGTCTACGCTTCGGCCTACGCCCCGAAAGGGGGATTGACTGTCCGCTCCGGAATGAATGGCGGGAGCGCTTCAAACGTAGAAGTTTCGAAGAGGTATTCCATAAGTTATTATGAACGAGGACAGCCCCTATTCGTAACTTCGTAGGTTACTCTGGCTACACTAAGGGCAAGTACGCCAATAGACAGAGCGCTACAATACGAAAGGAGCTGCTACTTATGA
>NZ_JAMAUS010000034.1:0-10357 GCF_023714195.1 Brevibacillus sp. MER 51
AAATTACATCTGTTTTTATAACCAAGATCGAATTCAGGAAAAATTGAACTACCTGTCTCCATACGAGTATGGGAAACAGGTAGCCTAGGTGCTTTTTCAACGTCTCATTAATTAGGGTCAGTCCACTAGTAGCCGTTGGGGGATTTTTTGCTAGCATCAGAAAGCTGGCAGAGGACAGGTCTTTCTTGTCATCGAATGTCGGATTAATATGGGCCCCAGTTAATCAGGACCCCGATCACGATAAATACGATGGAGAGGACTGTCCATACCGCTGTGAGTGGAAGCATGAACTTCAGCCACTTGCCGTAAGAAATGCCACTCATCGCCAAAATACTCATCAGAACACCTGAGGTCGGGTTAATGCAGTTGACCACACCTTCTCCGAGCATCAGTGCCTCGACTGCTACCTGGCGCGTAATGCCCATCAAGTCAGCCAATGGTGCCAACAACGGCATCAACATAACGGCTTCACCTGAACCGGACGAAATCAAGAAGTGCAGCCCGGCGCTTCCGAGGAACATCCCAATTGCCCCAGCCATCGGGGAAAGCGGCTCCAGAACGGTAGCGAGCCCGTACACGATGGTATCAAGGAACTTCCCATCTTCCAAAATGACCGTGACCGCACGTGCCATACCAACAATCAAAGCCCCATAAATCAGTCCCTGACAGCCTTTTAAGAACGTTTTGGCGATATCGTTGCCACTCATCCTGTTGAGCAAGCCTACCCCGATCGCAATAAAAATAAAGATTCCGGACATCTCGTTTACGTCCCATTTGAACAAGATCGTGCAGACAATAAAACCAATCAGAACGATCCCCGTAAACGCAAGGATCAATTTGTGACGCGTAGTAAAATCA
Source organism: Brevibacillus sp. MER 51 (assembly GCF_023714195.1). Taxonomy (NCBI): domain Bacteria; kingdom Bacillati; phylum Bacillota; class Bacilli; order Caryophanales; family Paenibacillaceae; genus Brevibacillus; species Brevibacillus sp. MER 51. The sequence continues at coordinate 859 of NZ_JAMAUS010000034.1, forward strand.
ACATTTTTCGTGTCTACTTCCATCGTGGTTGAACCACTATCAGAAGGAAAGAGCTCACCCTCCAAGATACTGTTGTTTTGACGAACCTTACGCGCGTAACGCCCGATGTACAGGATGGTAACGATCACAAACGTAACATAAATGATGGTGCGGTATCCGATACCCGAAAACAGCGGCAGCTCAGCAATTTCTTGGGACAAGCCCAGTGTTCCCGGAAAAGCGATTGTCGTATTAAATCCGGCATACACCCCCAGATAAATCAGAGCCACACCGAAGATCGCATCCATTTTCATCGCTCTCGCAATCATGATGCCGAGTGGAACGAAGGCAATGACGGAGTTGACGATCACACCCAACGTACCCAGTACGGAAAAGACGGAAGTGATCAAAATAACCAGCAGCCACTCTCTATGTCCCAGTTTTCGGACCATAGTCAAAATCGCTGCGTTGAGTGCACCTGTCTTATCCAAAACAGCTAAAGCCCCTCCTGTAAACAAAACGAGGAAGATGATCGGCGCGCCTTTGACCATCCCTGTCTGGATCGCGGTAAAAAACTCGATAAAACCTGTAGGATTCGGCTCCACCGCATGATAGCTGCCCGGGACAACTGTCGTCACGTTGCCGTTTTTTACACGCTCAAATTCTCCTGTCGGGACCACATAGGTAGCCAACGCACATAGAAGTAAAATGCAAAACAAAAGGACGTAGGCGTCTAGCCGAAGTAAGCTTTTCTTTTTTAGTTGCTTGCTCTCTGTCATAAGGTAACCCCCTGCGTGTGTAGCGCTTCTCTAAGAATGTTGGGCTGCTTCATAAATCGCAGCTGTCATGATTTTTGCCCCATAAATCAAGGCATCCGTCTGAAAAGTCATCTGTGGATGATGCAGAACAGGTGTGAGCCCACACCCCAGACCAATCATCGTGGTAGCCAGCTCAGGACGGTGAATCGCGTAAAAATGGAAGTCCTCTCCGCCTGGCGTCACACATATATCGGCAATTTTGTCCTCACCCAGCACTTGCCCAATTGCCTTTTTGGCTACTTGGATCATGCTCGCATTGGCGACCGCAGCGGGTGTGACTCCCGACCATTCCCACTCGACATCCATGCCCATCAAAGCCCCTGTCTGACTCATGGCATGCTCGGTTTTTCTCCGTAATTCGGCCATGCCTTCATTAGACTGTGCACGTACATCGAGGCTAAAGGTCGCTCGATCAGGGATGACATTCACCGTTTCTCCCCCTGCTTGCAATTGGGTCATCTTTACGGAAAAAGAGCATCCATCTTCCAAACGAATGTTTTGCAACGCCTGAACCAAAAACGAAGCGGCTTCGATGACATTTTTTCCGAGCGCCGGACGTGCTCCGTGAGCTTGCAGACCTGTAATCGTCCCCCTGATGGAGCTAGACGATCCATGCAAAATCGCTGGAGCAGCGCTGCCATACGCGACTTCCATTTCCGGGCGCAGATGGACGCCGATCAGCTTTGTCACGCCTTCAAGGGCACCATCCTTCATCATCTGCAAGGCTCCGCCCATCTTCTCCTCAGCAGGCTGGAATAGAAAGCGCATCGTTTTCGGCGGCACCCCCCCGCTTGCTTGAATAGCCAGGGCACTGTAGAGAGCAAGTGTCGAGTGAGCATCGTGTCCGCATGAGTGATTCGGTCTCACCACGCCGTCCACTTCCTGCACAAGTGCATCCATATCCGCGCGCAATGCCACGATCTCAGCACTCTCTCCAGGAATCTCCGCATAAAAGCCGTGGTGCCCCTCAAAGCCTGTGACGGCAATACCAGCCGCCTCCAAGCGTCCCCGCAAATATCTCGCCGTTTTCTCCTCGTGCCAGCTCGGCTCCGCCAATTGATGCAAATCTTTGTATGTTCGCACTATTTCGTCGCGATGCTCGTCCATGTATAAGAACGGATTCATCCGATTCATCATCCTCCCTGATGTCTATCTCTAGTATCTCGGTTTGCTCTACCGAATGTATAGCAAGATTTGTGCCAAAACCATATTGTTATAAAAGTTAAGCATTTCTGAACAATTAAGGATTTTTAGGTTATAATATAGGTTGTTTTTACGGATATCTGATCCAATATTTTCACCCAAATCTAAAAGCTTTTCGGCAGATATAAAGGAGTCGCATCATGATAAAACAGAAACCATGTATCTTGTTGATGACCAGGCTGGAGACGATCAGCTTGCTGTTTGCAAACACGCTCACGTCTTTTTTCGGAAACCGCTTGGCCATCATTCGAAACCACATGCAAGAACGGCTTCACCCGAGTGTGTACGATGAAGTTGATCTCATCCTTGTTTCTGATACCAGTCTTTTGCAAGATCAGCCAGTTCCTCAACCAGACATCCCCGTGCTGCTAGCAAGGCGTACGATTGACATTAACAAATTGGATCAACTCATGGACTTGCCGCCAGGAACGCGCTGTCTATTTGTTTCCAACTCCATCGAAATGGTAGAAGGCGCGATTGAGCTACTGTTTCATCTCGGATTCTCTCATCTGACATTTGTACCCTACGTACCCGATACCGAGACTCCGCTCCCTGAAAAAGACCAAATAGATGTCGCTGTCTGTCATGGGCTCAGGGAGCTGATTCCTGCTCATTTCGAAAACGTCATTGAGTTGGGGCACCGCCCTTTGGATTTGACGACGATCTTTGATATTTCGCGCCTGCTTGATCTGTCTCCAGATAAGGCAAACCTGTACACGGCTGACTTCATCAGTGATTTCGTCCATATCGGGCGCAAGCTGACCAACTCGGTACACAATGAACGGAAGCTGAATGAAAAGCTGAGCTCCATTTTAAATGCCGTTCATGAAGGCATTATTGGTACAGATGCCGCAGGGAATATCACTGTGCTGAACAAGGAAGCCGAGAAAATTTTGCATATGACTGAAGCAACTTGCATCGGGCGAAATGTAGCAGAAGTCATTCCCGAATTTCTTATTCTGGAAGTAGTCGAGTCACACACGGAAGTAACGAAGCAAGTATTGGAATACCGCGATTTGTACCTCTTGGTTACCAAGATTCCCACGTTCTTGGATGATCAGTTTCTTGGCGCTGTCATTACCTTTCAGGACGTGACGAAGGTACAGCAGATCGAACAGGAAATACGGACGAAGAGTGCCAATCTCGGACTGATGACCAAGTACTCGTTTGACAATATCATCGGCAAAAGCCCGTCTATTCAGGCCAACAAGCGAGTCGCGACCAAGCTTGCCGAAAGTGACTTTACGATTCTCATTACAGGGGAAAATGGAACCGGGAAAGAAGTTTTTGCCCAAGCCATCCATCAACACTCGACACGCCGTGACGGTCCGTTCGTCCCCGTCAATTTTGCAGGGCTGACCGAGAGCTTGGTAGAGAGCGAATTGTTCGGGTACGAGGAGGGTTCTTTTACAGGGGCACGAAAAGGCGGAAAGATGGGGCTATTCGAGCTGGCTCACAACGGAACCATTTTTCTGGACGAGATTGGGGATGCCCCGCTTAGCATTCAGGCGTCATTGCTTCGCGTTCTCCAGGAAAAGCAGGTCATGCGCGTAGGGGGCTATCGCGTCATTCCAGTCAATGTCCGCGTCATCGCGGCTACGAATTGCAACTTGATGGAAATGGTCAAAAAAGGGACATTTCGCGAGGATTTGTACTACAGACTGAACGTTCTGCCTCTGCACATCCAGCCCCTGCGTGATCGTCCCGATGATATTTTGGTGCTGATCGATTATTTCTTGCAGAAAAAAAAGCAGCGTCTGTCCTTCTCACGAGAAGTGACGGAACAGCTACTCCGTTACGATTGGCCAGGCAATATTCGCGAGCTGGAAAATTTCATTCACTATGCAGTCGTCATCGCAGAGGGGAATCAGGTGGAGCTGTCTCATTTGCCAGAGCGTTTTTTTGCGGGACATGTCTCTACTCAGCCACTTCTCTCTCACCGGGATGATAAGCTGGAAGATACAATCCGGTATTTATCCAGGCAAGGCTCCTTGGTAGACTACGCGGCGATCCTGCAAGTACTGTCCGATTGCTATCAGCGTCAGGAACGGATTGGACGCAGTGCCCTGCTCGCGAGAATGGAGGGTCCCTCCATGACTGAAGCCCAAATCAGACACAAGCTGACCGTGCTGGACCGCTCTGGATGCGTCTCCATCGGGGTCAAGAAGCAAGGGACGCAGATTACTGCGTTTGGGCAGCAGGTGTTAGCTGCTTTGCTGAGTAAGGACAAGGGATAATTATAGTTGTCTTCCAACAGATGTGGAGCCCGAAGCCCCGTAGGAAGAAGTGCATTTCCAGTCCAAGCGCCTTTGGGGGCGTAGGCCGAAGCGTAGACTGGAAATGCACTTCTTCCTTCCCCTACAGCATATCGATACCAGCCTATGAAAAAAAGCGGCAGGCTTTAGCTCCTCCGCTTTAGATATTCTATTTAGGCAGTCACAATAGGAGTCTCTATTTTTTCTGGTTGAATCATAGGCAAAATAGGCAGCTCCATCAAATTCCGATGCTTGCCCGGCCCGTAATAATCCTGCTCAGCATGAGCCAGACGGAAGCCATAGGCAGACAGCGCACGAATAGAGGATGCATTCGTTTCACTCACCGTAACCTGCACGGTACGAAGTGTTGGAAACTGGCGCAGGGCTTGCAGTCTGGCTTCGATTAGCCGCTTGCCGATGCCTTGCCCTTGGAACTCCTTGCTCACATTGCTGAACAGAAGCCAGCCAGTCGTCTGATACATATCAATTCCGGCACAGCTAAAACCGATGAGCTGGCCGTTGTATGTCGCCTTGAAAATCAGCTCAGGAAACAGCTCCATATACTTTTTCAGCTCATGCAAGTTCATTCGATCGGGTAATGTCATATCCGCCAACGTAATCATTTCCGCAAAATCATCTCTTACGACGCGCTCAATCCGCACTTCCACCCTACCCGCCTCCTGTACATTCGCTCTTACATTTACACTATAGCAAACAGGTATAAAGCTGGAATGGATGGCGTGTGAAGGTCATGTAAAATTCGCGAGCCAGTGGCTATTTTAGCGGAATATAGATGCTCATCTTTATCGCATCTGGGAAACGAGAGCCCCACACATCTGTCACTTCGAAATCGGGTCCCTCGCCTCTCTCGTAATTCGAATTCGGCAACCACGTCCCGTAAATGTACCTGCGTGTGTTTTGCACAAGATCGACCTCCCCGTTCACCTTGAACTCCGCATATCTCCCCGAAGGCAGCGCAAGTGAAATGAAGCCCTCAGGCAGTTCTTCTGGAAAGCCATGCACAGCCTCTCCTACAACAAAGGAAAAGCTACCGTCATCCTCAAATTCGCAGGAGATTCCGTACGACATGTCTGCCGCCGCTTTATTGGGAATCCGCAAAAAATCTTGATTGCTGCCAAACGCTTGATAGAAGCCCGGGATGTCCGTGAAATACTTTTCCTCCTGCAAACTCGTTCGGTATCTGCGCCCAATGATTAAAATTTCATCCAATGTCGTGATCGTCGGTTTGTTCATCGTGATCTCTCCTTTGATCGTTTGGCGAAAGGCCAAGAAGTCCATCTTGGCTAGATAAGGCAGCGAATGATTTTCTTTGCGATATCTTCCAGGTGTAATCCCGAACTGCTTTTCGAAAGCGCGAGTCAATGCTTCCTGCGACTGGTATTGATAGGCCACAGCAATTTCGAGCACATTGTCACTTGTCTGTTTTAGCGCAAGTGCAGCTTCCGACAACCTGCGCTTGCGAATGTACTCCTGTACGCTGAAGCCTGAGATTGCCTGAAACAGCCGCTGAAAATGAAACGCAGAGAAATGCGCCCGTGAAGCAATATCTGTGATGTTCATTTCTTCCTGAAGATGCTCTTCTACAAAATCAATCGCGTCCTGAATCCGCTTGTACGTGTCCATCTTTGACTTCCTTCACCTATTTTTTCTTTATTATGCGGGAGATCCCGAGCGTTTTTTTGATCAACTGTGCTATCTTTCTAGCTTTACGTCGTCAGCCGCTCTACCAATTCGGGCGACAGTTCCTTCTCTTCCTTTCTCCCATCCAACTGCTGTGCCCAAATCCGCTCATGGAGCATCTCAAATGCGTATTTTCCCATCAACATACTGGAGCTGGATACAGTGGTGATCTCTAGTAATTCTCCGATTGGCTGATCATCGCAACCGACTACGGCTAAGTCTTCCGGTACGCGAATCCCCCATCTGCTGGATTCTTTGATGATCCCTGCCGCTATATGATTGCACGATACGATCATTGCTGTCGGCCGCTCTTTTGATTGCAGCAATTTCCCCACGACATCCTTGCCGTCCTGGATCGTTAAACACTCTTCAAATGACCACTCAGGCGAGGGTGTCACGTCAATCGAATGCAGCTTTTCGTAATAGGCACGTTTGCGATGCTGACTGTTAAAGCTGTTCTTTCTGCCGATGCAATACCCGATCCGGCGATGCCCCTTCTTCATCAGATACTCCATCCCGATCAGAAACGTTTGATAGTGGTCGATATGAACACTCGAAACAGATGTGGTATCATTTGCTTCACACGTGATGATAGGTCCGTATCCTGCGTATTCATTGAGCGTTTCGCAAGAGCTGGATCTGGAACACATGATGAGCCCGTCGATTTTTTTATTTTTGAGCAAGTGTAAAACGCTGCGTTCTTGCTCAGGATTGTTATTCGTTTGGCACACCATCAGCTTGTAATGATGCTGGGCTGCTTCTGCTGCTATCCCTTCAATAATGGAGCTGTAGTATTGGTTATTGACGAGAGGCAATGTCACACCGATGACCATCGTTTTTCCGGTAGAAAGGTGCACCGCATTACTGTTTTGAACATAATTTTGTTCTTCAATAATCTTGAGAATCTCCGCGCGTTTTTTCTCATTCACGTACGGATGGTTGTTTAGCACACGGGAAACGGTTGAAACGGATACACCTGCCAATTTTGCGATTTCTCTTATGTTAGCCACTCAGATTACTCCTCGAAGTCGGATCAGTACTAATTACATACATCAAAACACATTCCGCTTGCTCTGAAAAGCGTTCCACATCTTATGCTCTCCTTATGTAGAATGAAAGGAGTCGTGTTTTGTGATTCGCTTAAAATTTGAATATCTCTTGTTTATCGTAGGCTTATTGATTTTGGCGCTCGGGATCAACATGATGACGACCATTACATCCTTTGGTCTTAGCCCGTATGATTCTCTGTTTATTGCCCTGTATCAAAACTTCGGGATATCGATTGGCTTCTGGATGTTTGCCATTAACCTGACCTTTGTCATCATCGTCCTTTTCATGGATCGCAGTTATATTTCTGTCGGTGCCATTTTGGTCATGGTGCTGATCTCCGTCTTTGTCGATTTGATTGGGTCCATCGATGGGCTCATGGCTGCTATCCGTTCATTGCCGCCGCTTCTGACCATGGCACTCGGAAACATTTGCATCGGCAGCGGTATCGGGTTGTATGTGTGTACGCAAGTGTGCACTGCTCCCCAAGAGGCATTTGTACTGGTTATGTCGAAAAGATTAAAGTGGACATTCAGACGGACAGAAATTTTGCTGGCGTGCATGTTTCTTAGCGCAAGCTTCCTGTTAGATGGCCCGATTTATTACGGAACAGTCGTGCTGTCGTTTACGACTGGCTACATTATTCAAGCAGCAATCAACGTCGGGAATAAAATGCTTCGTCTCGTCAATCAAACGAAGGGGGCGGAGGCATAATAGGAGGAAAGCCTTGAGAAATTTTCGACCAAAAGCTGTGTGTTCGCTTGCAGTGAGCCTGTTTCTATTGCTTGGCGGTTGCTCCTCTTCCACTGGTCTCGTAAAAGCTGGCGGAGATGTTTTTGCCCAGAGCGAAATTCACAGACTGACCCAAGATCCTGAAAACGTGACGCATTACCAGCCGATGAGTATTCAGGAAATAACACCGCTATTGCCTTCGTCTCTCCAAAGCCGCATCAAGCAACTGGATAAAACGAAGCTGCCTTTTCCTGTCGAAAAAGAGTTGGCCTATCTCGTCTCATTCTCCTCAGGCTCCGAAAAAGAAATACGACACCAGCTACAGCTGACATACGCGCAGGATAACGAAGTCCCTCTTACGCAAGACTTCTTCATCGTACGTATGACGGAGACAGATGAAAACCCCTTGGCCCATGTGAAGCCATCTGCTTCTGGACTGGATTCGTTTGGGAACGTCATGCGCGTCGAGCCATTGACCGACGATATCACTTTCTATCATCATATCATTACGACAAACAGCTCTTATGTGTATAACTTTTACAAATATGATGATAAAAATCACGCAGTAAATCTGATCGTCACAAACGCCCATGAGATGGAGTTCTATGATCAAGGAATCTTGTATCATCTCGCGTACCACGCCGGAAGCAATCTACTGGATCCTACCCTTCATGATCAGATGGTAGCGCTGGCGAAAGATTTAATTTCTGTGCGTTCCTAAATGAAAAAGAAGGATTCCCCTGTCGCTCATAAGACTTGCAGGCGGAATCCTTTTTTCTATCTCTTGACCTTCACGTGGCGTGAGGCTTTACCATATTTTCCAGTACGATCAAGTAACTGGAGGATAAACGATGCCAAACCACGAACAAATTTACAAAACTCAAGCGGAACAGTACGATTTGATGATTTCCAGACAATCTAGTCTGCTCGCTGTCATCGAAGAAATCACCCCTATCAAAGGACAGGACGTGATCGATCTGGGAGCTGGCTCAGGTAGACTTACGTCTGTGCTTGCCCCTTATGCCAAGTCCATTCTGGCTATGGATGCTTCCGCCGCTATGCTAGAAGTGAATGCACAACAGCTGACGCAAGCCGGTCTTTCCAATTGGAAAACCAGCGTAGCGGATCATCGAAATATTCCCGCGGAAGATAACAGCGCGGATGTCATCGTAGCAGGGTGGACGGTCTGTTACCTCACCAGTTCTGAAGTTCCCAACAACGAGCTCAATCTTGAAAAGATCATTCTTGAGATGAAGCGCGTGCTTCGTCCTGGTGGCACGATCGTCATCATGGAGACGATGGGGACTGGATATGAAACACCTCATCCACCCGAATTTCTTACGCAGTATTATTCCTTGTTAGAAAGCAAATACGGTTTCTCTCACAAATGGATTCGCTTGGACTATCAATTTGCAGACTTGGAAGAAGCAGAACGGCTAGCAAGATTTTTCTTTGGGAATGAACTTGCGGACAAAGTCGTTGTAGAGAAGCTAGTAATTTTGCCGGAATGCGCGGGGATTTGGTGGCTGGAGGTATGATTGCAAAAAGGCCAACGGAAGACCCACATGGAATAAAAACACACAAAAAAGCCATCCTGCTCGGATGGCTATCTCATTCCCTGAAAACTGAATACGCATGATTGCTAAGTGTGTGGATAAGTCCTCGACCGATTAGTATTCGTCAGCTCCACGCGTTACCGCGCTTCCACACCGAACCTATCAACCTCATCGTCTATGAGGGGTCTTACCAGCTTGCGCTGTGGGA
>NZ_JAMAUS010000035.1:0-8362 GCF_023714195.1 Brevibacillus sp. MER 51
CGATGAGGTTGATAGGTTCGGTGTGGAAGCGCGGTAACGCGTGGAGCTGACGAATACTAATCGGTCGAGGACTTATCCACACACTTAGCAACTGATCATGCAGATCCAGTTTTCAGGGAATAAAAGAAGCCATCCAGCTTGGATGGTTTTTTTGTACTTCTTGAAAACTGAAATTTCTGACGTCTATCATTTCGAAAAAGGAGTCATGCCATTATGGAACAAGCTTCTTCGAGTCGGCTCCACTATGCCTGGATCATTGCAGGTGTCACCTTTTTTATCCTCTTGGTTGGCGCTGGAATTCGCTCAGCTCCTGGTGTTTTTATGGTTCCTGTTGAACAAGAATTTGGTTGGAGTCGCTCTTCTATCTCCATAGCGCTGTCGATTAACCTATTGCTATATGGATTAGTGGGTCCATTTGCAGCAGCAGTCATGGATCGATTCGGCATAAGGCGTATTACGATCATTGCTCTTATCTTGTTAGCATTGGGTTCCTCCCTCACGACTTGGATGCAGGCCTCCTGGCAATTGACGATACTTTGGGGAGTGGTTGTTGGGCTCGGATCAGGATGCACGGCTTCCGTATTGGGAGCGATGATTGCAAATCGCTGGTTTGTGAAGCAACGAGGATTGGTTATGGGGATATTAACAGCGAGTGGTGCAACAGGACAGCTGGTATTTCTCCCTCTACTTGCAAGCTTGGCTGAGTCAGATGGCTGGCGTACGGCATCGTGGGTGATTGCAATAGCAGCTCTGATTTTGGTTCCGATTGTGGCTATCTTGATGCGTGACCGACCAAGTGATAAGGGACTTCAGGCATTTGGTGCGACGGAAGTTGATCAAGAAATAGAGGATAGCAAGCAAAACCCTTTTCGTGCAGCTATTGATGGTTTAGTAAAAGGGTCTCGTCCCTTTGATTTCTGGTTGTTGGCTGGCAGCTTTTTTATTTGCGGTCTCTCTACAAATGGTTTAATCGGTACTCATTTTATAGCTGCTTGTATGCAGTACGGCATTCCAGCGGTAACGGCTGCAAGTTTACTCGCCCTCATAGGTATCTTTGATATTATTGGAACAACATTGTCTGGTTGGCTATCGGACCGTTTTAACAATCGTTGGCTCTTGTTTTGGTATTACGGTTTACGGGGATTTTCGTTAATGCTGCTTCCTGCAGCGCTATCCTCTTCTACGTTTACTTTGGGCTTATTCATTGTCTTCTATGGCTTAGATTGGGTAGCCACGGTTCCTCCAACACTTAAGTTGACAACCGATATTTTTGGAAAACAACAATCAGGAATTTTGTTTGGGTGGATATTGGCCGCTCATCAATTAGGTGCTGCTGTGGCTGCCTACGGTGGAGGAGTCATTTATTCCATGTTGAATAGTTACTTCATCATGTTTATCATTGCTGGAATATTTTGCTTGATAGCTTCTGTCATGGTTATGCGGATTGGAAGGAACGCGCTCGCGGCGAAAATTTCCGGGAACATGTAGCGGTAAAAATATAGATGGAAAGAAAAACACCCGAGTAGACACTAGATCACTCGGGTGTTCGTTAGTTTTCAGGCTGCGGATACAAGGGGAGGATGATACGGAAAACGGCGCCGTGGAGTGGACCATTTTCTGCTTGGAGACAGCCGTGCGAACGTTCGATAATTGCTCGAGAAATAGCTAGCCCCAGTCCGACATCACCATTTTTTCCTTTCACAAAACGATGAAATAAATGAGGGAGAAGTTCTTCCGCGATGCCCTCTCCATCATCTTGTACTTCTATTTGGAGTTGACGTTTGCCTGATTTGATTTCGATCGTGATCTGATCCTTGGCATGGCGTAAAGCATTTCCAATGATATTCAACAAGGCTTGAAGAAACTTTCCTTCATCGACGTACACGACGTCATTGGTTTTAGTCGGAAGTACTGAAATCGTTACATTGTGCTGGAGCTGCAAAGGGTGTAAGCGCTCAATGGCCCGAGTCACCAGGTCAGTAGCGGAATGCCATGAGGGATCGAACAAATTCTCTTCGCCCTCAAGTTTGGCCAACAATATAATTTCATTCACAATATGCTTTAATCGATTGGTTTCCTCTACGATGACATCAAAACCTTTTTCAGCAGCAGCACCAACAAAAACACCATCGCGAATTCCCTCAGCATATCCTTGAATAGACATGAGAGGGGTTTTTAGCTCGTGGGAAGCATTCTGTAAAAATTGCCGCTGGATTTCATGAAAACGATCGAGTTCCTGTGCCATGGAGTAAACACTATTCGAGACCTCAGCAATTTCACCGCGTGCAGGAATGAGTTGGACCTCGGAAAAACGCCGTGCTTGAACCTTTTTTATTTCTCTCGTCAATTTATAAAGTGGCTTCACCATACTACGTGTAATAAAAAAGCTGAGCAAAATGGTAGATACAGCTCCAATCAAGACGATGAGCAATATGTTATTCGTCATCTCCATACGAATGTCTTTTAGTCCACGTACAGGAGAGGCTAGAATCAGTCTTTGCTTTTCGTCGTTTTTAAAAGGCAAGTTAACGACCACGTAATCATCGCTTCCGACCATCCATATGTTTCGATTTTGCCTTTTCTCCGCTTTACGCTCAAGAGCATCCATCCACTCATTCAAATTGGAAGAAGGCAGGGATGTGTAGAGCACTTTTTTCTTTTTGCCCAAGACTAAAACTTCTACCTTGCGATTGGAGACGAGAAGCTTTTCGAGTTCTGCGACTCCCTCTGTTTCAATCTTTACATTCGATTCGTTCATTTTTTCAATCCAGAATCGACCTTTTAGGTTTAATTCATTCTTTTGCTGCTCAATTAAATTATCCAGTAAAAACGAATTAATCAGAACAGCGGATACCCCCATGACAAGACAGAGAAGAAGGGCGAACATCAACGTAATGCGAAATTGGATACTCATTCATCCTTCAATCCTTCCGAAGTTCGCAGGCGATACCCAAAGCCCCAAACCGTTTCGAGAGGGAGCTTGTCCAGCTTTTTTCGGATACGACGAATGAGATCATCAACCACTCGATCACTTCCAAAATAATCATAACCCCATATAAGAGAGAGCAGTTCATCACGGGAAAAAGCCCGATTCGGATGCTCCGATAAAAGGCTGAGCACCTGAAACTCTTTCGAGGTCACCTCAACTTCCTCCCCAAAAGAATATACGAGACGTTTTTCCTTATCTAATACCAGAGTGCTGTTAGCGGTTTCTTCCGTATGGGATTTCATCTGTTTCCAACGCTGGAGTGCCCGATTCACGCGTGCCACTAATTCACGAGGGCTAAAAGGTTTGGTGAGATAATCGTCGCTTCCTAGCTCTAGTCCAAGAATTTTGTCTACTTCTTCGTCGCGAGCAGAAACCATGATAATAGGCGTTTCTGAGCCAGCTCGAATACGTCGGCAAAACTCATAGCCATTCATCCCTGGCAACATAATGTCCAATACCCATAGATCGGGGGGATTCTCTTGCTCTAATGTAATAGCCTCTTCGGCTGATTCAACGGCAGTTGTAACATAGCCTTCCTTTTGCAGATAGGCTTCGACGATCTGACGAATATTGAGGTCATCGTCTACGATAGCAATGTGAAAGGTCTTCATAGGTTTCCTCCGCGAACCTGTAGATTCTCACTATATTGTACATCTTCAAACGGACTTAAGTAGTTGTTGTAGGCATTTCCCATACTTTTCCCATACTTGGCTACGATTCTTACAATAGTGTAAGGAAGTTGAAACCCAAATCGATAGGACTACATGTCTATTCCCTGTAAAATCAAAGTACATTCAATAAACGGAGGGATACACCATGAGAAAACTAGTACAGATGATCGCGATTACGTTCGGGTTGTTAATCGATACAAAGACAATGATTCGCTCCTCTGAATTGGAAATGGTCGTGAAGCTGTAAAGATGATGATAAATACATGTAAAAAAACATGAACTTCTAGGCGCCAGAATAAAGGGGCCTTTTTTTGTTTTGTGTGATGACCCAGTGTGAAACAAAGCTGGAATATTTAGGGGTAATATGAAATGTGTGAGTGTACGACCAAATTCGGAGGGAAATATTAGGGAAATCGATTGATTCAACTGGTTTTTTTGGACGTGTCCTCTTTCTATATGGTATAATGAAGTATTGTGATAACCAGTTGGAGGTTTACCCTTTATGGCAGAAGAAACTGCTCGGTTTCCAAAAGTCGATATTAGCCACGAAATGAGAGAATCGTTCATTAGCTATGCGATGAGCGTTATCGTCAGTCGGGCTTTGCCTGACGTTCGCGATGGTTTGAAGCCTGTACACAGGCGTATTTTGTATGCCATGCACGATATGGGCCTTACTCCTGACAAGCCGTTCCGTAAATCGGCAAACGTTGTCGGGGAAGTAATGGCGAACTACCATCCGCATGGTGACTCTTCCATCTATGAAGCGATGGTACGTATGGCCCAAGATTTTAACATGCGCTACATGCTGGTTGAAGGGCAAGGGAACTTCGGTTCTGTAGACGGCGACCCGGCAGCGGCGATGCGTTATACGGAGTCGCGTTTTTCCAAGCTCGCGCTGGAGCTTTTGCGCGATATTGATAAAGAAACGGTCGATTTCACTCCTAACTACGACGGACGCAAAGAAGAGCCGGTTGTATTGCCTTCTCGTTTCCCGAACCTGCTTTTGAATGGTGCATCAGGGATTGCTGTAGGTATGGCTACCAATATTCCGCCGCATAACTTGACGGAAGTTATTGATGGTGTCATTGCCATGATCGACAATCCGGATATTACGATTCAAGATTTGATGAAGATTATCAAGGGACCTGACTTCCCTACAGCAGGGGAGATTCTCGGTTACAGTGGTATTCGCCGTGCTTATGAAACAGGCCGTGGTTCCATTATTATGCGCGCCAAAACCCAGATTGAAGAGGATGGGAAAGGCAAACCGCGCATCATCGTAACAGAGATCCCTTATCAGGTGAACAAGGCTAGACTCGTGGAAAAAATCGCGGAGCTAGTGCGTGAGAAAAAAATCGAAGGCATTACCGACCTTCGTGACGAGTCTGACCGCAAAGGAATGCGTATCGTCATGGAATTGCGCCGTGACGTCATTCCAAAGGTTGTATTGAACAATCTGTTTAAGCATACCCAAATGCAGTCTACATTTGGTGTGAATATGCTGGCACTCGTTGACAGTCGTCCGCGTGTATTGAATCTGCGTGACATGCTCTATTACTATTTGGAGCACCAACGTGTCATTATCCGCAGAAGGACCGAATACGATCTCAAGCAAGCAGAAGCCCGTGCTCATATCTTGGAAGGCTTGCGCATTGCATTGGATCATATTGACGAGATTATCAGCTTGATTCGTTCTTCTCAAACCACGGAAGAAGCTCGCACAGGACTCATGGAAAATTACTCCTTGTCCTACGAGCAGGCACAGGCCATTCTTGATATGCGTCTGCAACGCCTGACTGGTTTGGAACGAGAAAAAATCGAGAACGAATACCAAGAGCTCATGGTAAAAATCGCAGAACTGCGTGCTATTCTTGCGGACGAAGGCAAAATCTACGCGATCATCCGGGAAGAGCTGGGTGAGATCAAAGAGAAGTTTGGCGATGCAAGACGCACGGAAATTACATTCGATGAGAATCATATCGAAGATGCAGATTTGATCCCAGAGGAAGATGTGGTCATCACCCTGACGCATGACGGATATATCAAGCGTCTGCCTGTTTCCACCTATCGTTCGCAAAAACGTGGTGGACGTGGCGTGCAGGGGTTGGGAACCAAGGATGACGATTTTGTCGAGCATCTGTACATTACCAACTCGCATGATTACATCATGTTCTTCACGAGCAAAGGGAAGGTGTATCGCCTAAAAGGATTCGAGATTCCTGACCTGAGCCGGACAGCGAAAGGTACCCCAATCATCAATCTCATTCAGATTGAAAAAGGGGAACGGGTGAGTGCGGTAATCCCTGTGAAGGAGTTTGATCAAGAACATTACCTGTTCTTTGCGACTAAAAAGGGGATTATTAAGAAAACCACGCTTGAGTCCTATGAAAATATTCGCAAAGGCGGACTAATTGCGGTTAACCTGCGCGACGATGATGAGTTGATTGGTGTTCGTCTGACGGATGGCCAACAAGAAATCATTATGGGTACTCACAAAGGCATGTCCGTCCGTTTCAATGAGGGAGACGTACGCACGATGGGACGTAACGCCACTGGTGTGAAGGGGATTACCCTTGACGACGATGATGATGTCATCGATATGGACGTTATCAAACCAAATGCAGAAGTGCTCATTGTAACGGCGAATGGTTACGGAAAACGGACTCCTGTCGATGAATACCGCATTCAATCTCGTGGCGGTAAAGGAATTAAGACTCACAATGTAACGGATCGAAGCGGTCCGGTCGTCGGGCTGAAAGTCGTTGAACCTGAAGAAGATCTGATGATTATTACCACTTCCGGCATCATCATTCGTACAGAAATGAAAGGTATTTCTGTGATGGGGCGTTACACGCAAGGTGTGAAACTGATCCGTTTGTCTGAAAATGAGCAAGTGGGATCAGTCGCCAAATGTCCTCCGACTGAGGAAGAGGACATGTCAGATGAAGATGTGGAAGAGGGAATCGAAGATCTGCAAGACGGAGAGACTGTCGAAGCAACCGAGCCTACCGAACCGACAGAGGAATAAAGAAAATCGCGACGAAAGCGTCCCGCATAATGTGGGGCGTTTTTTCGTGTAAGTGCAGAAAGTTTGTCCTGGCCAGTGCTTTTTTCCTGCAAATGGTTTGGGTTTGAAGTAAAATTGGGAAATGGATACTATATCATTAACAAGTTGGATCGGGTGGTGAGCAGGTTGCCCAATGTGGAAGTGAAACAACTGACTCTTGGAGCGAAATTGGCTGAAGACGTATTTACAGCATTGGGAGGCATTCTTTTTGCAAAAGGAACTCCTCTCTATGAAAGAGAAGTGCAATTCCTAGAAGCGTTCATGATCAAGCAGGTACAAGTAGAAGATTCAGGAGGGGCTTCGACTGACCAAGGGGAATCTCCTACAACTAAGGTAGAGGCGCCAGAAGCTTCTGATAAGTTTACTCAAGCTAAACCTGTGTTTCAGGAGTCATTTGATAGAGCAGTGTCTACACTAAAAAATTTGATGACCCGCGTACAAGGCGGCAATAACATACCCGTTATGGAAGTCAGAGAAGTTGTTACGCCGATCATTACGGAGTTTCAGCAGCAACCGCAAGTTCTCCTCTCCCTTCGGCGCTTTGCAAAGATGGATAGCTATGCTTATGAGCATGCCGTAGCGGTTGGGATGATTTCTTATATGATTGCAAAATGGGTCAAGGTACCAGAAAAAGAATGGATGCAGGTCGCATTGGCGGGTACATTGCTCGATATAGGAAAAACGAAAATTGATCGGCGGATATTGCAAAAACCAGGGAAGCTTACGCCAGACGAATTCGAGGAGATGAAAAAGCATACCGTTTATGGTTACCAAATTATTAAGGCATCCCACGGTTTAAGTGAAGGTGTAGCATTAGCGGCTTTGCAACATCATGAGCGGGAAGATGGTTCAGGCTATCCGCTAGGTTTGCCTGGATCTAAACTACATTTATACAGTAAAATTGTCGCTGTGGCCGATGTGTATCATGCAATGAGCTCGGACCGTGTGCACCAAAAGGCGTTGTCTCCCTATCAAGTCGTGGAGCAATTAGTACAGGATAGCTTCGGGAAACTTGATCCTACCATTGTTCGGACATTTGTGGAGGGGATCACTCAATTCGCTGTAGGAACATTAGTTGAATTAAGTGATGGAACGATTGGGAAAATCGTATTTACAGATCGTAATCATCCAACGAGACCAATGGTTGAAACAGGTGGGAAAATCGTAAACTTAGTCGAAGCGCGACATTTATCTATTGTGAGAGTAATGGAACAATAAAGAAGAGAGGCGAGTGATTCGCCTCTTTTTTTAATGTGTTTTAAAGTAATTTAATTTTATTATAAAAACCTCTTGTGTTGTTTAAAAATACGTGATAAGATACTCCTTGTCGCTTCGATTGGAGCAACACTTCAAGAAGAAAAGTCAATTAGGCTATTTACTTCTTGAGCATTGTTTGATAAAGTATTGAATTGTCGCCATCAAGCGGAACAAGATTTTTTTAAAAAAACATCTTGCAAAATCCTAGGCGGTATGATAAGATAGAAAAGTCGCCTCGAGAGAGACGGACGAAAAAATGCTCTTTGAAAACTGAACAGCGAAAGCGTTAATGAGTCTATCATTAAATGATTTGCCAGCTTTGAACCAGTAACAAACTTTATTGGAGAGTTTGATCCTGGCTCAGGACGAACGCTGGCG
>NZ_JAMAUS010000036.1:0-5634 GCF_023714195.1 Brevibacillus sp. MER 51
AACATTAAAAGGATAGCGCTACACCTAGCGAAAGCAAGTTAGGTGCAGGCTATCCTTTTTTTCAGCACTTCGTGCTGGAACAATGCCAAAAAGAAATCCCCCAAAAGGGGGTTTCTCTTCAGTCTGAAGAAAGGTGAGTAAAGCACCTTTCTTCTTTTACATGCACAGCTATTATTTCTTTTCTACGAAATCTGCGTACTTGTAGTCTACAGCACCCAGACCATCGATGATAACATCTTGTACTCTGTCGTCCTTAACCCAAGATTGAGTATAGTAGTAGATTGGCATAATCGGCATTTCATCCATCAGGATTTGCTCAGCCTGAGCCAGGATTGCTTTACGTTTTTCTGGGTCTAGCTCCAGAGCGGATTGGTTCAGGAGTTCTTTGTACTTCGGATTTTCCCAACGAGTATCGTTGTTTCCGCCGTCTTTTTCCTTGAACATTTCCAGGAAGTTGATTGGATCGTTGAAGTCACCCAACCAGCCTGCACGAGCCACTTGGTATTTACCTTGGTGTACATCATCCAGGTAAACCTTCCACTCTTTGTTCTCAAGCTTCACGTCTACGCCGAGGTTTTTCTTCCATTGGTCTTGGATTGCCTCAGCAATCTTTTTGTGACCTTCGGAAGTGTTGAAGGAAAGAGTAAGTGCCGGGAATTTGGTGAGACCCTCTTCTTTCAGTCCTTCTTCGAGCAATTTCTTCGCTGTTTCGATGTCATTATCTTTATAGAAACCGTCTTTGTTCAGCGCCATGCTTGGTGGTACATAGCCTGTTGCAGGCAATTGACCAGCTTGCAGGATGTTGTCGATCAGGCTTTGACGATCGATCGCATAAGCAAACGCTTTACGGATTTTCACATTGTTGAACGGTGGTTTTTCAGTGTTGAAACGATAGAAGTAAGTACCCGCGATTGGCTGAGTTGTCATTTTGCCGGATTCTTTCAAAGCCGGGATCGCGTCTGTTGGCAACGCAGAAGTTGGAGCACCTGCCCAGTGCAACTCACCATTTTCCCACATGGACAGCTCTGTATTCTCATCTTCTACCATGGAGAATTCGATTTTGTCCAATTTTACGTTGTCTTTATCCCAGTAGTTATCGTTTTTGGAAACAACGAGCTTGCTCTTGTGCTCCCAAGAATCCATTTTGAATGGACCGTTACCAATAACTGTTTTCGCATCGGTAGCCCATTTATCGTTGCCTTCCACTACTTTTGGATTAACTGGGAAGTATGTTTTGAATGCAACCAGCTCCAGGAAGAATGGAGTTGGGTTCGTCAATTCTACTTCGAGTGTTTTATCGTCAATTGCTTTTACGCCAACGTCTTCCACTTTACCTTTACCTTTGTTGTAGGCTTCTGCACCCTTCACATAGTACAGTTGGTATGCATAGTTGGAAGCTGTTTTTGGATTAAGAGCGCGTTTCCAAGCATATTCGAAATCTTTTGCCGATACTGGATCGCCATTGCTCCATTTGTTATCACGAATTTTGAATGTATATTTTTTACCGTCTTCAGAAACAGTGTAGCTCTCTGCTGCTGCTGGATTGTATTTACCGTCTTTACCAACGCGAGTCAGACCTTCGAAGGTAGCAGTGATGATGGTGCTGGAAGTTGTATCTTCCGCGATACCTGGGTCAGCAGTTGGTGGCTCGGAGTGCAGGTTCAGTTTCAGTACTTTAGAGCCAGCTGGTGCAGAATTTTCTGTCTTTGCTCCGGAAGCGTTGTTATCTGCCGGTGCCGCCTGGTTTCCGCCACCGCATCCTGCGAGTGCCGCGCCAAGAACGAGGATAGAACTCATTGCCACGAAAACATTCTTTTTCATACAAGTAATCCCCCTTTTCTAAATCTTTTATCAATATACATGGTTTTATATATTTTTTAAATATGTTTTAGAATGATTTAATAAATTTTTATTTATTTATAAAGAGAATTAATGAATTGTAAAATATATTGATCGATAAATAAATTTCCCAAAACATTCCTACCCCAATACCACTAAGAAAAACCGCATGATATCAAGCTTTTTCAGAGGTGAGGATTAAAACCTCATTTATTGATATCTTTTTTCATTCACCCAATTTTATCCACATTCAGTAAAATGACAATAGTAATTTAATTTATAATTTTATAATTTCTAATATCACCTTCAATCCTCTGGTCGATTCTTTTCGCTTAAAATGGTTTACAAAAAAAGAAGAGTGCCGTAGCACCCTTCCTTTATCACAACAAGCTATGCGCTTTTTCTTATTGAATGTCTGCCCATTTCCAGTCTGCGAAACCGAGACCGTCGAGTACTACACCTTTTACTTTGTCTTTTTTCACATAAGAATGTGTGTAGTAGTAGATTGGAGCTGCTGGCATTTCGTCCATGAAAATAGCTTCTGCTTGTGCCAGGATTTGTTTGCGTTTCTCTGGGTCCTTTTCCAGAGCAGATTGGTTCAGCAGCTCTTTGTACTTCGGATTTTCCCATTTCGTGTCGTTGTTGCCGCCATCTTTGTCCTTGAACAGGTCCAAGAACGTGTATGGATCGTTGTAGTCACCAGTCCAGCTGGAACGTGCGATTTGGAATTTACCTTGGTTCACATCTTCCAAGAATACTTTCCATTCCTTGTTCTCCAGCTTAACATCTACGCCGAGTGCTTTTTTCCATTGGTCTTGGATCGCTTCGGCAATTTTCTTGTGACCTTCAGACGTGTTGAAGGAAAGAGTCAGGGTAGGCATTTTGGTAATGCCTTCTTCCTTCATACCTTCTTCCAGCAATTTTTTCGCTGCTTCTACATCGCCGTCTTTGAAGTAAGGGCTTGTTGCCACTGCCATTGTTGGCGGGATCAGACCCATAGCTGGCTCTTGGTTTGCTTGCGTGATGTTGTCGATGATCGATTTACGATCGATAGCATAAGCAAACGCCTTACGGATTTTCGCGTTGTTGAACGGCGGAACTTCCGTATTGAATTTGTACAAGTACGTACCCGCGATCGGGCGTGTTTGCATTTGACCGGATTCTTTCAATGCAGGAATCGCATCGGTAGGAAGTGCGCTCAGAGGCGCTCCGGACCAATCCAAATCGTCATTGTCGAACATGGACAGCTCAGTATTTGCATCTTCAACCATGGAGAAGTTGAGCTTGTCGAGTTTTACAGCGTCTTTATCCCAGTAGGTATCGCTCTTCACGAGAACCAATTTGCTCTTATGTTCCCATGTTTCCATTTTGAATGGACCGTTACCCACGTGAGTTTTTGCTTCGCCTGCCCATTTATCGCTGCCTTCCACTACTTTTTGGTTAACTGGGTAGTACGTATAGAACGCAGTCAGCTCCAAGAAGAATGGTGTTGGGTTCTTCAAAGTTACGACGAGTGTTTTATCGTCTTTCGCTTTTACGCCAACATCATCAGCTTTTGCTTTACCCTTGTTGTATTCTTCTGCATTTTTCAGGTAATACAATTGGTAGGAGTAGTTAGATGCTGTCTTCGGATTGAGCGCTCGCTTCCAAGCGAATTCAAAATCCTTTGCAGTAACTGGATCTCCATTGCTCCATTTGCTGTCACGCAGGGTGAATGTATAAGTAAGGCCATCTTCGGATACGTCAATTTTTTCTGCTACAGATGGATGTGGCTTGCCATCTTCGCCAATACGAGTGAGACCATCAAATGTTGCACGCAGAACCGCACTGGAAGTAGAATCCTCAGCCAATGCAGGGTCAGCAGTTGGTGGCTCGGACATCATGTTCATTCTCAATTCTTTAGGACCACTTGTTTGCTCACCAGCAGGTTTGCTACCTTGCTCGCCTGCTTTCTCGCCGCCGCCACAGCCTGCCAGCGCCGCACTCAGAACCAGAATAGAACTCATTGCTGCAAAAACGCTTTTTTTCACGGTGTTGACCCCCTCTTTTTCTATCGGTAAAGATTCCTTGAAAGCTACTCCACAAATATACTGCATTTTTAGTAATATTGAAGACATTTTAAGTAAAATTAATTATGTTTTATTGAAACATCAAATTCTATTAAAGGAAATAAAAATGGTAGTTTCATCATGATGAAGTATGCCTCGTACATAAAAAATTATGCAGCAAGAAAACAACCCCTCCAGCCAGAAGGCGAAGGGGTTCACTATGATTAAATTTGTGCTCGTCGATACTCGTTCGGCGCTACACCGACGATTGCTCGAAAATCTCGAATGAAGTGAGAGTGATCGTAGTAGCCTAGAGAGGTAGACAGATCCAGCCAATCTTGGACCGTTCCTTGATCAATCTGCTCGGCTGCTTCATGCAATCTGTATCGTTGGATAACCGACTTCGGGCTAACCCCTACATAACGGTCAAACAAGCGCTGCATCGTCCTCATGTTCATACCGGTCAACTGTACCGCATCCTCGACCCTGAGTACGGATCGGTCTGCCTGGATCATCCTGACGATTTCACTGATGCGCGCTACATTCGGGTCACGCTTCGGCAAATGTTCGAATAGAAAGGCTTCTACCCTTTTCCTCATTTGCTCATCATCTGGCAGGCTTAGCACTTCTTTCTCAAGCGGGTCGGTGGCAACACCAAATACGGCTTCCAGACTCGCAGAAGTTCCGCTCAGCTTTGATATCGGAGCATTCAGAAACGGATAAAAACCTCCGGGCCTGAATTTTACTCCGAACACCTGACCTTGTCCCTCTAAAAGATGCGAGGAAGTCGTGCGGGCTACACCAAAAATACCAGTCGCTCCTTTTTCAAACACCAGATTCACATTGGGATGAGCCAGTACGGTTTGCAAGTAAGGAAGTTCCTTACGCAAATCCCACCGGACGACCCAGTAATGCTGCACGAAGTAGCTGATTTCAGCAGATGGCTCGTATCTGGCCAGCGAAAATTTTTTCTGTCCAATCATGGCATGCAGTACACCCTTTGGGAACTTGGCAGTCTGATTTTCCAAGGTGCGCCTCCTGTCGTGTTTTTACAATACACACTACCGATTTCTTCTTATAGTAAGAGTAGTAGTTGGGAGACTTGATTACAATTCCCAAATGAAAAAATCAGGGGGTAAAACGATGGATCTTCGCTTCGATTTCTACATTGGTGCTACGCCAGAGCAGGTCTGGCATGTCCTTACTTCCGATGAAGGCGTAAAGAGTACTTTCTTTGGCTGTACAATCCGTTCAACTTTTCAAGTAGGCGATGAGATGGCCTACGTTGGTCCGGGAAAAGCCGGTGACGACACGGTGCATGTATACGGGAAAATCTTGCAGTTTGAACCTCATCACATTTTCAGTTTCACTGAACATCCTGGTCCTGCCTATTACGAGAATCATGCGGAATTGCAGACTCGCGTCACTATTACCTTAGAGCCGGTTGGCGGCTGCACCAAACTGACACTGATTCAGGATCAATGGACAAAAGACCATCCCTCCCACGCAAGTGCCAGCAGCAATTGGCCAATGATGCTCTCGTCGATCAAGACGTATGCGGAGACAGGCAAGACACTTGATTTTGGCTACTAATACAAACGAATCCCGAGTCCAGCAATTTTGAAGTGACCCAGTAAATTGAGACAAGGAAAAAGCACCTCCTGAATCGTATTCCAAATATGATTCTAAGGAGGTGCTTCTTTAATGGGCACAAGAGTGCATTACCCAGAAGAAGTAAAATGGCAAG
>NZ_JAMAUS010000037.1:0-1555 GCF_023714195.1 Brevibacillus sp. MER 51
TCAGACTGAAGAGAAACCCCCTTTTGGGGGATTTCTTTTTGGCATTGTTCCAGCACGAAGTGCTGAAAAAAAGGATAGCCTGCACCTAACTTGCTTTCGCTAGGTGTAGCGCTATCCTTTTAATGTTTTGTACTGTTGCTGTCATCAATACCTGCTCTTGGACATTTTCACGTCCACGTAACCTACAATAGCGAAGCCCATGCAGTTCTTTAGCATCTGCAAAGCTTCGCTCTATGGTTTGGTATCTTAATCTATATAAATATTTCCCCGATTTACTTAAACGGTTCTGTCGAACCCATTCCTTACTCTCTTCCCAAACGTGCCTGCTTATCACCTTTTGGTGATTTTTAGATCGGGTACACTCAGAAAGCCTTGGACAAGTTTTACATATTTCTTTATTGGACTTATACATCCTGTATCCGTTTCGATCGGTAGTCGAATAAGTAAGCGTATGTTTTTGAGGACATGTGTACACATCGCACTCCAGATCATATTTAAAGCGCCATTTAGCAAAAAGACCTTTAACAGGTGTAAAGGCACGATGACCGATGACAGCAAATACATTTATATCGTGAAGTGCCTTGCAAATTGGAGTAGTTAAATAACCAGCATCTAATGCAATAGCTTCAATTGTATCCTTAAACCCAAACTTCTCGATTTGGAGATTCAGCCTATCTATGTAAGGAACGGAATCATGGACATTGCCAGCAGTGACATGGACATCGGTAATAATATTGTACTTATGATCGACAGTCCGGTGATCGAGATAGAAAAAGCCTTCGGGCTTGCTGTCTCGAACCATGTAGCCACTTTCCGGATCAGTGGTACTCATCTTGATTTCCTTTTCTTCCTTCACGCCCTCTCTAGGCTTCAATCCTTTTTTCCATGTACCTCACGGTCTTCATTAATTGCTACCTCTAAATCTTTGAGATAGGCACGACTCGTTTTCTCGATGACATGCTTCTTAAATTTTCGTTTATTCGCATTTGCTTTAAGATGCGTAGAATCACTTATCAATACACGTCCAGCGACCATTCGATGCTGAATCGCCAAGCGCACAATTTCATCAAAAATCTCCTGAAAAACATTTGTATTTTTAAAACGGGTTCGACGATTCCAACTGATTGTTGTGTGATCTGGAACTCGATCTGTTAAAGAAAGGCCAAGAAACCAACGATAGGCGATATTAGTCTGGATTTCTTTTTCGAGCTGCCTCTCTGAGCGGATACCGTAAAGGTATCCAATGAAAATCATTTTAAATAAAACAATAGGATCAATGGAAGGTCTACCGTTATCCTCGCAATAATATTGACGTACTTTTTCTCGGATGAAGGAGAAATCTATATGTTTCTGGATGACCCTTAATAAATGGTCCTCTGGGACCAATTCATCAAGGCACACAAATTCGTAATGCATTTGCGGATTATTATCATTGGAGGTAAGCACAATTATCACCTACTATAAAATGTAATTATAAGAATTATAACAAATTAACGCGGTGTCGCTTTAAAATTAAGTAAAATAAAAATGGCTGTCGACTTTCTCGACAGCCTGA